>JAJYMB010000077.1 GCA_021787365.1 Actinomycetes bacterium
GCCCGTCGGTAGCGGACCACGCTCGCCTTGCCCTTGCCCTCCCCCCGGCGTACCAACCGCTGGAGCTTGTGGCCCTCCTCATCGGTCAGCCGACGGACCTTCACCGGTTCTGCCATACCAAGAGCATGACCTACCAGCTCAGCTGAGTGGTGGACCATCCGGGTGTTCCAGACCGGTCAGAGCACTAGTTGCCGGCAAGCAGCGTACAGGCGCCGTCAGGCCGGGGTGGCCGAGGACGTGCCGCTCCAGTTGAGCGGCGGGCGGGGCCGCTCGCTCAGGCATGCCCAGGCAAAGGACCGGAGGAGCGCCAATGCGTGACGCCTCGAAGCTGACCGACAGCCATCGGGCCAGGCTGTGCGTGATCTATGTCCGCCAGAGCAGCTACGCCCAGGTGGAGCGCAACCGCGAGTCGACGGGCCGCCAGTACGACCTCGTGGCCCGGGCGGCAGGGCTCGGCTGGGCCAAGGACGCCGTGGTGGTCATCGACGAGGACCTCGGCCTGTCTGGTTCTGGGACGGCCGAGCGTGCCGGTTTCGCCCGCCTGGCCGCCGAGGTCGGCCTCGGCCACGTCGGCCTAGTCTTGTCGCTCGAAGTGCCCAGGCTCGCCAGGTCGAACCAGGAGTGGTACCGGTTGCTGGACCTGTGCTCGCTCACCGGGACGCTGATCGCCGATGTCGAGGGGACCTACGACCCGGCGGACTACTCGGACCGCCTCTCCCTCGGCCTCAAAGGGACCATCGCCGAAAGCGAGCTGCACGTGCTGAAAGCCCGGCTGCACGGCGGCATCCGCAACAAGGCCGCCCGAGGCGAGCTGCGCATGGCGTTGCCGGTCGGGCTTATCTGGGGCGACAAAGACGGGGAGGTCCTCCTCCACCCCGACGAGGCGGTGCGAGGCGCCATGAAGACCGTGTTCGACCGCTTCGACGAGCTCGGCTCGGTGCGTGCCACCTGGACCTGGTACCCGGAACGAGGGCTTGGCCTTCCCTTACCAGGACAACCGCCGCAGCGGTCTGAAATGGGTGACGCCTAGCTACCTGCAGTTCCACCGCGTCCTCACCCACCCCGCGTACGCTGGCGCCTACGTGTACGGCTCGACCCGCCAAGAGCACTACCTCGGCACAGACGGCCAGCTGCACACACCCGTACCCGTCGGCTACCCATGGACGACTGGCAGGTGCTGATCGTGGACCACCACAAGGAGCAGGCTTACATCTCATGGGACAGGTACCTGGCCAACCAGGCCCGCATCGACAACAACACCCGGCCCCAGGCGCACGAGCCCGGCACGGGGGCGGTCCGGGAAGGCTGCGGGCTCCTCCAGGGCTTGGCCGTCTGCGGGCGCTGTGGCCGGAAATTGGCCGTCCATTACAACCGCGACTACTCGACCCCCGGCTACCACTGCCACAGCCGGGAGCTGGCCGAGGGGAAGGCCAAGTGGTGCCTGTCGGTGGGCGGCCTCCAGGTAGACCAGGCTGTTTCCGAGGCGTTCCTGGCCGCGCTGGCACCTGCAGGCGTGGAGGCCGCCCTGGCCGCCGCCGAGTCCCTTGCTGCCGACCGCGACGCGGCACTGGCCCAGTGGCGAAAGGAAGCAGAGCGTGCCCGCTACCAAGCCAACCTGGCGGAGCGGAGCTACATGGCCGTCGACCCCGAAAACCGTCTGGTGGCCCGGGGGCTGGAAGCAGACTGGGGGGCCAAGCTCGCCGCTCTCGCCACCGCCGAGGCCGAACTGGCCCGCAAAGAGGCGGCCCGTCCCGCCGGTCTCGGCCCAGACGAACGCGCCGCCCTCCTCGCCATGGGCGGTGACCTCGGGCAAGTGTGGCACGCCCCGACCACTACAGACCGGGACCGCAAGGAACTACTGCGCACGCTCCTAGAAGAAGTCGTGGTCGACATCGACCGGGAGGCAGGCGAGGCTAGGCTCACCCTCCGTTGGCGGGGCGGGGCGCTGAGCGAACTACGCGTGGCACTAAAGCGCAAGCAGCCGACGGTCCGCACCGACGAGGGCACTATCGACTTGGTCCGTCGCCTCGCGCAGCACCACCCCGACGCCACCACCGCCGGGATCTTGAACCGCCAGGGACGGCTCAGCGCCCGGGGCCAACGCTTCACCGGGCCAATGGTGGCGAGCCTGCGCGGGTACTGGGGGATACCTTGTTACCAGAGGCCCGCCCAGCCTCCCGCGGGCGAACCGGTCCCCCTCTACCAAGCCGCCAGGGAGCTCGGTGTGGTGCCTTCCACTCTTTACCGTTGGATAAACGAGGGGTTCATAGGCGCCGAGCAGGACACTCCCGGAGCACCATGGCGGGTCAGGATGACCGAGGAACTGAAAGCGTTGTTCGTCGACGAAAGCCCTCCGGGGTGGCTCGCCATGCTCGAAGCTACCATGGCCCTCGGCGTCTCCCGCCAGACCGTGTTGCAGCGTGTAAAGCGCGGCGAGCTCCCAGCCGTCATCGTCCGCTCGGGACGAAGAAAAGGCTTGAGAATAAAGGTCCCCGAGCCCAGTCCAACCCTGTTCGACCCCAACCCATCAACCAAGGAGGCAGTATGAATAGGACTCCAACGCTTCGCTGCGCCCTCACGGGTCACCAACGCATGACTCGGGGCCACCGTGGGTCGCTAGCCCTTCGGTGTAGAGCTCTTCCATCTCCTCCTCCTTGCCGGTTTATCCCGGCGCTTTCGGGAACTTCGGCCTAGCATCCGAAACGCGACGTGCACACCCCTGCCGGCGCGACGCACCCGTTTGTCCTCGCGGCACCCTCTCCCCCGGGCTTTCCACCGGCTCCACAACAGGCACCGCTCGCCACGTTCCTCTCCGACGACCCTGGCATCACCATCCAAGGCGACGGCCCCTTACAGACTGCTCAGGACGGCCGGGCGACAACCTGCTTGCGGAGGTAGTCGTAGTACGTGTCAGCCGCGTTGACGCCGCCTCCCCACCCGCTCAGGTTGACCCCACCGTAGGGGAGGCCGTAGGCGAACAGGTTGTG
>JAJYMB010000117.1 GCA_021787365.1 Actinomycetes bacterium
AACCGTGGCCGGCGCGGGCCGGCAGGCCTACGGCTGGGTGGTCAGGCCCCCGCTCAGCTCGGGCTGGTGCCGTTCAACCCTTGTCCTCCGCTGGTACCGGCGCCGGGCAGGGACGACTGCAGCGTGGGGAGTAGCCACAACAAAGATGGGAGCACATCTTCCATTGGCACAGGCTCGCCTTTCATGACGCTAGCGAAGGCGGCGAGTTGCTTGCTGAGCTGGTAGCTGCCAGGCGCCATCATGCCGATGAAATGCCAACGCTCCTCGGTCCCCATCGGCGACAAGTCAACGCCCCCGGCGGCTTCGAGCATGGGTACGAAACCTCGGGCTGAGGCCATCACCCCTTGAACTAGCTCGTCTGTAGAGGCTTCTCGTACCCATGCTCTTGCCTGTCCTCTGGCCAGCTTGGCGCTGTACTCGACGATGTTGTGCATTTCGTCGGCGTCGAACAGCGTTCCGGTCACTTGTGAACCGGCCGTGTCCTCGGTCCCGGCGCTTAGAAGCTCGGTTAGGTCGGCGTTGTCGTTCACCGTCGCTTTTTCGCCCGCTACCGCCTGGGCGATGCGCAATCGTGCATCGTTGAGTGCCCCTGACCGGATTTCAGGTCCTGTCAGAGGAACGCCTGAAAAGATGCTCGAATCCCAGGACAAAGGGGCGATCGTCGCACCTCGTGCCAGGAGCGGGGACATGTCCGTTAGGTCACCCCACTTGCCACCCGAGACTTCAGAGATGGCGCCTGGCATCGCTGCGAGCACGGCATCGCCGTCGCCTTCCAGTTCGCCTACGACACCTGGTGGTGGCATGAGCCCGAGAAGGACCTCGCGTAGACGTTGGCAGGCCCGGCCGTGCTCGCCAGCCATGCGCAGCACGGCCACGTCTGCATCCCGCCCTGTTCCCATTAGCGGGGCGAGCAGCTGCCAGTGTGCAAGATCGTCCTTTCGGGGAGGACCAGCCGGCCCGTAGCCTTCTGCCGTCCATCGCTCGACCTGGCTCGCCGTGGCGAGCCCTCCGAGCCGTGCTGCGGTCTCTCGTGACCGTTTCGTTGTGCGTGCCATGTCCTCACTATAGCACATGAGAGAGTCGCTCGCCAGGTATCGATTCCCTGCTACGACTTCCCCACCATGTTTCAGGCATGGGAAGAGGCCTAGTGGACAATGGCCCTGTGAGTTGCGAGCTGGCCAAATGCCCGAGCGTCAAGGTGCCCGACCAGGGACGACTTCGCGTTGCCCTGGTGCCGGCTGCTCGGGTGCTCGTGGGTGACCGGGATGCCAAAGGAGCGACCGGGCTAGTCCGCTATCTCGACGCTCCAAGTGCGTTCCACGTCCTTGGGTCGTTGCTCGAAAGCGTCGCGAGTGAAGCAATGGAGCCCCGGTGCTGACGGCTCAAGGCGATCGTGTTGTTGTGCGGACGAGCCGTTTGTCGTCGAGCGTGGTCGAGGGCTTGGAGCGTCAAGCACAGATGGCGGGTATTGACGTGGGCGACGCGGACGAGTTCGCCCGCTACCTGGGCGACCTCGTGGTGCACGCTTTACCTGGAGCCATGGCAGCGGCGGTCGCCAAGATGCTCCGGGGCGGCGAACTTGTAGATGCAAGAACACAAGAAGGCGGCCCGGAGCAGTTGCCCCAGGCCGCCCCTAACGACGTGGTAGCCACCACCACGCCAGCTTCCCGAGCTGGCTACCAGGCTACCGCGTTTGCGGAGCCTGGCGATGGCGACGCCTGAGCGCTCATCTGGTCCTGCCCAGCGCCAGCTCGGCGGCGTGGGCCATCGAGACCGCTCGGCTGAGTACACGGAGCGAGTTCGACGTGGGGAGGCGGCGGGGTTGTCTGGCCCGGCTGCCCGTGGCCACCCGAGGGGTGACGAACCTCGGGCGGCCGACATCCGGGAGGCCGACCGCCACCCCGAGTCGGCACCCGTCGATGTCCTACAGCGGGCAACGCTCGCGCACGCCAGAGCTACCTGGCGGGACGAGCCAAATGTGTCGCGACCCTACAACGACGAGCGCTTTGGGCAATCCGTCCGCTCGATAACCGACCGGGAGACACTGCACATGCTCCGCACGATTTCGAAAGACGAGTGGCGGGAGAGAGCCCGCGAGGCGCAGGCGAACGGGATCGTCAATAGTCCCTTCTATTACCACTGAGTTGTCGGGCAGGGAAAAGCCCTGCCGGCAGGAGCCCCTTCGGGGGAGAAAGGAAGCACCGTAGTGCCTACCAAAATTGATGAGGAGCACCAGACCAAGAAGCTGGGCGAAGTGGCACGGGTGGGCAACCTTACCCGTGACTTCGAGGAGAGGACCTCGCCGTCTGGCACCGTCTATGCGACAACTGGCCTGGCCGTCGAGCGGCCCAGAGTTCCCGGCGACTGGGCCGGCGAACGCCAGACGACTTTTTACGACCTGGTGGTGTTCCGCTCCCTGGCCGAAAACGCGGCCAAGTGCCTGGCGAAGGGTGACAGGGTAGTCGTTGTTGGCGACGCCGAGGTCGAGACCTGGACCGGTGACGACGGCCAGGAGCACACGGCCCGCAAGATATTGGTGAACGGGATCGGGCCGGACCTCAGATGGGCGGTGGCGCAAGTCACCAAGGTCCGCTCGGCTCCCAAGCAGGACGACACCCCCATCCCTGGCTCCTCGGAGCCCTTCTAACCAGTCGGCTTGCCCTCGGGGGCGGGAGCACAAGTTCTCGCCCTCTTCGGCAATCAGTCTCAGAAATGAAGAAGGAAGGAACAAAATGTCCGTCATAGACGAACTTGAACATCTACTCGAAGAATACGACGGCACCTTGACCTTGAGGCGGGCCAGTTGGTGTTGTTGGGAGGTCGAACTACGGCTGACTCTGACGAACCCTGGGGACAAAGCTTCGGAAAGCGTTACCTTTTTTGCAATAGAGGGCAGCAGAACGGCAGCCTCGAAGAAAGTTTTGGCGGGGTACGACATGTGGAGGGTCGCAGGCGGCAAACCCCTCGAATTGAAAGACACCGATGAGGGAAGAGCACACCCCGAGTGGTTGGTTGAAGGATGACCACGGACCTCGGGTCTTGCATGGGGAGCCTCCGGTCATGAACGGTTACGTCCTCTGCCCGGAATGTCAGTTGTTCTTCAAGCCGACCAAGCCCAACCAGCTCTGTTGCACGCGTGAGTGCCAGCGTCGGCACCACAATGCCACTAGGCGACAGCGAGCCGACAACACCTCTCGTGACCAACGGGCCGATCGCAAAGGTTCACGTAATGCGGCCCGGAGCGCCGAGCGGGCGGCTCGTAACGCTGGCCCGACCGAGTTCATCGGTGTGGACGGCGAGGGCACGACCGGGCCGTGCGAGGCGCCAGGGTGTGGTTGCAAGCTTTACCAGGGGGGTGAGAAGCGCTGCACCTGTGGGCACAACAAGGACGACCACCGTCATGTCTATGTCCTGCTCACAGTCGGCGACCAGCACGTCGAGGACCCCGACGGGCTCAGCACGCAGGCCATGTTCACCTTCCTCTACCAGCAGTACCTCGCCCACCCTCACGCCGCCTTCGTCGGGTTCTTCGTCGCCTACGACGTCAACCAATGGTTGAAGGGGCTCCCGGAGGTCAAAGCGTGGCTGCTCCTCACCGCCATGGGCCAGCGCAAACGACGGTACGGGAAGGACCGCCGGCACATTGCCCCCGTCCGCCTGAACGAGGACCGGCCGGGAGCGCCCGACGCCTGGGAGGTGGACGTGCTGGCCGACAAGCGCCTCTCCATCCGCCCGCTCGTGTGCGCCTGCGGGATGCTCCCTACCGCCGAACGCCCTCATCCCAAAGCTAAATGCCCACAAAAACGAGTGCCCTATATCGACATTTGCGACGCCGGCCCTTTCTTCCAGACCTCTCTCATGAAGGCAATCGACCCCGCTGAATGGGGCGAGCACCCGGTTTGCTCCGTGGAGGAGTTCGCGACGCTCGACCGGGGGAAGAAGCGCCGGGCCGACGCCAGCCTCGACGACGCGATGCGGGAGTACAACGCTCTCGAGAACGAGGTGCTGGCCCGGCTCATGGGGCGCATCGACCAAGGCTTTCGCTCGATCGGTGTACACCTACGCCGTAGCCAGTGGTACGGGCCGGGCGCCGCAGTCGCCGAGTGGTTCAAGACCATCGACGCTCCCCGCCGTGAGGGGTTGCTCGAAAAGGTCGTGCCCTACCAGGTCAACAAGGCCGCCATGGCTGCGTACGTCGCGGGCTGGTTCGAGATTTTCATGCATGGCCACGTGCCCGGCACGACTTGGGAGTACGACATCGCGAGCGCCTACCCCTACATCATGGCCTCCCTGCCGTGTCTCGTGCACGGGCATTGGGAGCGCCACTCGGGAGGTGCTCCCCCACTCCAGGCCGGCCAGCTCCGCCTCGTGCACTGCCCGCCCGGTGGCGTCCGTGGGAGCGACCCCTTCATCGGGGCGATGATGCACCGCACCAAACGTGGCCGTATCCTGCGGCCCCAGGTAACAGGCGGGTGGTACTGGTCCCACGAGCTCGAAGCGGCCAAGCGGGCCGGCTTGGTGGACGAGGCCGAAGTGGACGAGTCGTGGACGTACACATCCTGCGACTGCCCACCTCCGTTCGCCAAGGAGGCCGACCTGTACATGCACAGGCTCGAAGTGGGCAAGAAGTCGCCCGAGGGCAAGGCTTCCAAGCTCGTCATGAACAGCGGCTACGGCAAGTTGGCCCAAAGTGTGGGCGACCGGCCCTTCGCCTGCATGGTCTACGCGTCCCTTATCACCGCCGGCACCCGGTCGATGATCTTGGACGCCATCGCCACCCACCCGGAGCGGAGCAGGGCCGTCGTCATGGTGGCCACCGACGCCGTGTTCTTCACCTCCCCGCACCCGACGCTACCTCGGGAGACTGTGCGGCTTTCGATGGACGGCGCCGAGGCGCCCGTGCTCGGCTCTTGGGATGAGGAACGCCACGAGGCCCTCTGCGTCCTGAAGCCAGGCGTTTACTGGCACGACAAGAGCCGGGAGCGCATAAGAGAAGGGAAGGACCCGAGTTTCAAGGCCCGCGGCATCAACGCCAAGGCCTTCGCCAAGCACCTGGAAGACCTCGACGGCCAGGCGGCAGAGCTGGCCTCGGACATCGAGTACCAGCAGAATACCGATGCCCTCGGCCTTTTTGCCGAGGCGACAGAGCCGGACGAGGCGTTGTACCTGGACGAGCTGGAACGGCTCGGAGCAGGGCCGGGCCAGATGATGGCACCTCCTCCTCTTACCAGGCACCCGGACGGTTCATGGCGCCGGGGCTCGCAAAGCTACGACTGGTTCGACAGTTTGGCCAAGGCAGAGCAGGCCCGGTTGCGGGGCCGCTGGTTCTCGTCGGGCCCTCATGCCATGGCCCCCGACGAGGTGAGCGAGCTGGTCCCGCTCGACCGGTGGCTCGACCTCACCCGCAGGGCGGACCTGGCTCGGGTGTTGTCGTCGGGCCGGCAGCCGCGGGACCTCGCCCGCTTCGGAGGTCTTTCGCCGTCGGTTGTCTCGGCGGTGCACAGTGAGCCCCGTTGGCCGAGCGTCGTCTACGAGGTCGGCTTCGCCATGGTCTCCTGCAAGCAGGCCCTCCAACGTCATCGCTGGGAAATGGCCGGCAAGGTGAGCACGGCCCGAGTCGTCCAGAGCGCCAACCCGGCGGCCAAGCGGGCCGAGGCTTACTACGACGAGGAGCGGGGTGTGGTGCGCACGGCTCCGTACGACAAGGCCGACGAGCTGGAGAGCACGCCGTACACCCCGCAGTTCGTGAAGGAGGCGCTTGCTGACGCCCTCGGTATGCCCTTCGGCGACGAGCGTGAGGACTACATGACGCCCGACGGCCCGGCCGGCGCGATCTTCTACGGCCAGCTCGGGACGGGACAGTGGGCATGAGCGAGGGTAGGTCGTTTGCGCAAGAGCGGGCTTACAGGACGGCGCTCGCTCGGGTGAGGCAGGGACGTCGGGAGGCCCGGCTCGCAGGTTCGGCGCTCCGGCGGGGGCCATGGGCTCGTGCCGTGTGCACCAACTGCTCGCACGAGGTGGGCGTGAGGCACCGCCCTGGCCATGCCGGCCGTTGCCAGGTGCCGGGGTGCACTTGCCTCGGTCCCGAAGTGATGTGCACCTGTGGCCACAGTTCAGCTGAGCACGAGCCGTGGGGAGAGGTCAGGTCTACGGGGTGCTGCCTCTGCGACTGCGGGCAGTCGAGCCCGGTGACGGGAAGGTCTCGGGGGCCAGGGGCATGAGGAAAAAGCCTGTGCTCGACCTCACGTTAGCGGGAGAGGACATTGCCCCCGATATCTGCGCAGGGTGCGACGAGGGCTACCACTCCTGTGACAACCGCTGGTGCCAGTGCTGGTGCACCGGGGCCAGACGGAGCAGGGTACGACGTCGGCCGGTACGTGCCGGCCGGCTTATCCGAGAGACGAAAGGATAACCAGAAATGGAATGGGACGACATCCCGAGAGCCTTCAAAGAGAGTTATGCCTGCTTGGCCCACGAGGCGCCCACCGAATGTGACCACGGCGCTCATTGGCTGCTGGCAGACAGGGACGGCACTGGGCCGAGGACGGACCGCAACAGGGCTGTACCGCCTGAGCTGGGAGAGGACCAGAGCGGGAAGTGGCTCGTGATGGTGAGCCCTGAAGAGGTGGACGCGGTATGGGCCGAGGTGGCCGGTGCGACGAGAGCCGGAGAGCTGGGGCCTTCGAGCAAGGCCGGGACCGAATGGCAGAGACAGGCCATGAGGGCCAGCACCCACTTGATATGCGCCTATTGTGAGGATTGGCGGGACATCGAGGACCTGCGCCGGGTGCTGACAGCCCTGCGCAGGCTCGGCCTCTCGACCGGCATAGCTAGTTTCAAGCGGGACAAGGACACTATCGCAGGGGAGTACCAGGATGCCGGCAGGTTGCCCAACCCTTCTGTATGGGTGGCTTATGCCGGAGGTGTAGAGGAGCCGGTACGCCTTTACACGAAGTGGCTCAGCACGAGATGGCCTTTTGCCAAAACAGAGCTGGACGGTACGAACGATGCCGAAGTGGCCCGCAAGATCGAGGAGCTATGGGGATGACAGAAGCGCCCAAATTGACGGTCGAGCTTATCCCCAGCAGTCTTTGGGGCCTTGCCCCCAGGGACGTACTAGGCCCTGAATGGTGGTATGTCGAAAGGCGCAAAGCTGCTCGTAAGGCAGGCTACCGTAGACGACTTTTGACCAACTACAAAAGCCAGGGTGAAGGTACCTGGCAGAAAGGAGCTTTTACGGTCATGACGAAAGTAGCACCTATCACACGTGACATTGTTATCTGCGGGGGCTGCGTGGTACTAGGGGAACGGCAAAGGCATTTAGGCTACTTACCAGAAGAGGTGGTGAGCGAGGAGGAAGTGCTACCGGAGGTAAAGCTGCCTGTCTCAGAAAGATGCGAGCGGTGCAAGAGGCTTATCGACAAAGAGCACCCTTCTGAAGTGTTCCGTGTGCGCGAGCACAGGTTCATCGCTTACTGCGAGAAGTGTGGGGCCGAGGTCGACTGTCGCAAGAGAGAGCCCGCCTACTACCTGGCCGCAGACGTTTGCGCCGACTGTTACACGGACCTGAGGGACAGGGACCTACTGTGATTGCCACCCTTCCTCGTTGCCCGTCATGCAATGGCCTTCGCTTACTCTCTCTTAGCAGTTTCGACGCCGCCCGGACCAAGCACCGTCCTATTAGGGGTTACAGGCGCAGGCGCCCGCACTGCCGCCCGTGGCCCCGGGTAACCCCTGCGCTGCAGTGCCTCGGCTGTGGCGCCGCGTGGGCCGAGCGCCCCAAAGGCACAGGCACACTTTGGGTTTGGGACGCCTGGCCTCCCGAGGAGGATGTCCGATGAGGGAAGTTGGAACGGACAGGTACCGCCCGGCCGCCAGCGTCGAGCTGCTCGAAGGCTTCGCGAAGAAGGTCCGGCTGATGGCCGAAAGGCTCGACCAGTTCTACGAGGTCGTGTGCTTCGGCACCCTGGCCGAGAACACGGCCACCAGCCTCACCAGGGGTGACCGGGTGGTGGTCGTCGGCACGGCCGAGACGGAGACGTGGGCCGACGACGCGGGCGCCCCTCGCCAGACCGAGAAGGTGACCGCCGAGGCCGTCGGCGCCGAGCTGCGCTGGGCTCGCGTGAAGGTGGCCCGGCGCCACGACGCCAAAGGGGACGGTCCCCAGTGAACGCCACCCCGGCCCGCTGCCCGGCTTGTGGGGGTCTTCGCTTGTTGGCGCCGTCCTCCTTCGACCCGGCCCGGACCTGGACGTGCTGCGACGGCGGGCACCGCTGGGCCGAGCGCCCCGAGGACGGCAACGCTGACCAGGCCACCGGCTCATGGCCCCCGGAGGCCTTATCGTGACCGGCGCCGAGCTGGTGGCCGTCGGCATCAGCGCCGTAGCCGTCGGCTTCCTGGGCCTTTTGCTGGCTTTTTGGGGCTGGGACGACAAAGACGAACGACAAAAAGAGGACGAGGACCGTTGAGGAAAAAGGAGACGCTCACGCACCGCCCGGCCGCCAGCGTCGAGGTGCTCGAAGGCTTCGCAAAGAAGGTCCGGCTGATGGCCGAACGGCTCGACCCTGGCGACGAATTAGGGTGCTCGGTCTGCGGCCGGGGCTCACACGTCGACGGTTGCCCGGTCCCGGCCCTATGGCTGGCCGAGGCGAAATTGAGGACCATGGCCACGGTGCCCGTCGCCTCGGACGTCCGCACACGGGGTACGTCGGCGGAGGAGGTCGCGTGAGCCGGCGCCCGCTGAGAGCACCGGTGCTCCTCGACCTGTTCTGCGGTGCCGGAGGGGCCGGCGAGGGCTACAGGCGAGCTGGCTTCCAGGTGGTGGGTGTGGACCTCTCTCGCTCTGCCCTCGAGCACTACCGCCCCGGTCCCGCCGTGCTGGCCGACGCTCTCACCTTCCCCCTCCGTGGCGTGGACGTGGTGCACGCCTCGCCGCCGTGCCAGGCCTACTCGGTAAGCACGGTCGGGCTCCGCAACAGTGGCAAGGTCTACCCCGACCTGGTGGCAGCCGTCAGGGAACGTCTCGAGGCATGGGGAGGCCCTTACGTGATCGAGAACGTCCCCGGTGCCCCGGTGCGAGCAGACGTGGTGCTCTGTGGGTGCCAGTTCGGCCTACGGGTCCGGCGTAAGCGCTGGTTCGAGACGAGCTGGCCCAGCTTCGCCCTCATGTCGCCGTGTTACCACCCTGAGCCCGCTATCACCGTTGCGGGCACCGGTACGCAAACCTGGTACCGGGAGCATTACGGCCGTAATCTCTCCGTAGCCGAGGCCCGCGAGGCGATGGGCGTCGATTGGTCGATGCCGCGAACGTTTCTCTCCCAGGCCGTCCCGCCGGCCTATACCGAGTGGGTCGGGGGGGATGCTGCTGCAACTGCTTCGCCGAGCGCCAGTACCGGAGCGGGAGGCGCAGGAACTGTTGCAGTTCATGGCCGCTGTCCCCGTCGCCAAGGTCGCCATGCGAGGGGGAACGGCCTCAGCGGAGGAGGTCGCCTGATGGCGGATGAGCGTGTGCGGTTGCCGCTCTGCCGGTGCGGCGACTACAGGCACCACCACCGCGGGGACGATTGCGGCGGCCCTTGCATCTTCGGCCCAAGCGGCTGCGACTGCCGCGGCTACCGCTTCGGCCGTCACGAGGAGCGGGACTGGCCGTGGCCACTGCCGCCGTTCGCAGAGCAGGTGGGCGAGACGCGTACAGACCTGGCGCTACGGGCCGTCGATCTGGTCCGGCTCGCCGTGGACGGCCAGGAGCACCGGCCACGCCTGCACTGCTGCGACGCGTGCGGCGAGCACTGGCCGTGCTGGCAGGAAGAGGCGAGGCAGTTCGTCGAGGCCTGGGAGGCCGCCAATTGAGCGCCGCCAAGGATCTCAGAGAGCTGGCCCGCCAGCTCGAACGCCAGGGCTGGCGCCGTGAACATCATCGCGGCCACGTCAAGCTTTGGCCGCCCGATGGTGGCCGCCCGTTGGTGCTGTCCAATTCGCCGAGCAATAACCAGGCGCTCGACCATGCGCTCGCAGACCTGCGCCGGCTCACGAGGGAGAGGCCGAAGTGAGAGCGCTGGAGCTGGTGGCGCTCGGCCTCGCCGCCTGGCTTACCGGGGCGCTCGGGACAGCTGTCCTGTGGGCGCTGTGGCGAAGGAAGGGGCAGTGAGCGTCGTCCGTGTGCGTTGCGCCCGTCATGGGGTGTTCCTGGTGGCGGCCAGGGCTTGCCAGGTCGACGACCGCCATGAGCGGGTAGTGGCGCCGTGCCCGAGCGGCCATAGCGTCGTGGTACGGGCCGGGGCGTGGCAGAGGCTCTGGCTGGCCGCCTACGGCGCCCCGGAGGTATGGCCGGCCGGCTGCCTCCTGGAGCTGGTCGACGACCTCGACCGCTTCGCCCGTGGGGAAGTGACGCTGTGAAGGTCCTCGTGTGCGGTGGCCGTGACTTTGCCGATTACGGGTGGCTCGCGGAGGTCTTGGACAAGCTGTGGCAGGAGGCGGGCGGCGAGCTGCTCGTCATGCACGGTGGCGCTTGTGGTGCCGACGCCCTGGCTGGGAGCTGGGCGATGAGCCACAAGTTGCCACGTCTCGTGTTCCGGGCTGAGTGGGAGCGCTATGGGCGGAGGGCTGGTCCCCTCCGCAACCAGAGGATGCTCGACGAGGCCAGGCCCGACCTCGTGGTCGCCTTCCCTGGCGGCCGGGGCACTGCCGACATGGTGGCCCGAGCACTTCGAGCGGGGGTACCCGTGAGGAGGCCGGGGTGGGCTAAAGCGGAAAAGCGCTCTTGCCGTTAGCTGCGCCAGGGCCTAGCATGGCCCCAGACATACAGGTGCCCCCGGCGGTGCGGAAACACCCCGAGGGCTGGCCCAGGAGGAATTGGCTCCATGGACGCATCGAAGTTTATTCAGGCTCTCAGGCCGGCGAAAGAGGTGGCAGTCACCCTCGACCCCGCCGACGCCCGCAACATCCTCGACCTGGCTCTTGCCAGGCTCGCCCATCCCCAGGTGACCCCCGAGCAACTGGCCTTGCTCTCCCTGGCGGCTCAGCTCACCAAAGCGCTCCGCTCGTGAGCCCTGCCATGTCCGACGAGGACAGACCGTGGGAGGAGTTCGGCCCTGAGGACATAGACCAAGCGCCGGGACCACCTATCACCTACGCCGAGCAGGTGACGGCCATAGAGGCCAACCGTCGCACCTACACGGCCGGGGAAGGGGCCACCGCCGTCGTGTGGGTCGCTGACGGCCATGGTGTCGCCGTCAGGGTCAGGAACGGGTGCCTCGAATTGACAGACGGAGTGCCGGCGCACCGGAGGGTACGCACTCTCACCCGAGCCGAGGTGGGGGCAAAGGTGCGGAGGCTCTTGGTCCTCGGGGCCGGCATGGTCACGACCGAGGCCATGGCGTGGTGCCATCTCCAAGGGTTGCCCCTGGTCGTGGCCCGGACAGGACAGGAACCCACCATGCTCGGTGCGCCGGCCCTCTTCGACCACGGAGGGCTGAGGCAGGCGCAGGCTGTCACGAGCGCCGTCCCGTTCATCACGGTCGGGGTACTGCGTTCCCTGATCGACCGGCGACTTTCCGACCAGGCAAGGATCGCGGCCGACCTGTTCGACCGACCCGACGTGTCTGATGCCGTCCACCTCCTGCGTCGGGCGCTGATCGGTGCCGAAAGCGTCAACGAGATCATGACCGTCGAGGCGCGGGCAGCCGAGCGCTACTGGTCGTGCTGGGAGGGGCTTCGCCTTCGCTTCGTGAAAGCTGACCGGGAGCGGGTGCCCGAGCACTGGGTCGTCTACCAAGGGCGGCGCTCCCCGCTCCTTGCCGGCAAGGCCGGTAACCGTCATGCTGCCAGCCCTCTGAACGCGATCCTGAACTTCGGCTACAAACTGACCGAAACCGAGGCTTGTACGAGCCTCGTATCGGTGGGGCTCGACCCTGCCATCGGCTGGGGTCATGCCAACCGCTTGGGAAGGCCGGCAGCGGCCTTGGACCTGATGGAGGCCGCCCGAGGCGTGGTCGAGGAGGTGGCCTGGCACCTGGCCAACGAGCGCACCTTCGCCAAGTCGGACTTCCGGGAGGACTACACGGGGCAGGTTTGGTTACGCCATCCCTTCAGCCACCTGCTGACCGAGATGCTCATGAGCACCCTGGCGGTCAGGCTGGCACCCGTGACCGAGGAGCTGGCGCAACAGGTGGTTTCTCTCGCCCCGGCAGCCACGCAGGCTCTCTCGGTACCCACGCCACTGACCGGCGGTAAGCGCAAGGTGGCCAGGCGCTCGACCGGTACGGCACGCCATCCCGTACCCCTTTCCAGTGGCAAAGCTGGGCGCCTGCCCCGGTTATGGTCATGCCCCGAGTGCGGGACCGAGGTCGAGAACCCTCGCCACGTGCTCTGCCCCGAGTGCCAGGCGAAGGCGGGCCATACCCCCGCGGTGCGCCAGACAAGGGGCCGGGCCATAGCCTCTCGCAAGGCCATCCTCCGGGCATCGTCCGAAGGGCTCGGCTTCGCTGCCGACAAGGACTGGTACCGCGCCCATATCCTCCCCGGCCTCGCAAGCCACAAGCTCTCCGAGATCGTGGCGTGTGGCGTCTCGAAGGGGTACGCGAGCTATATCCGCTCCGGCAAGTACGTGCCCAACGTCGCCCTATGGTCGGCGCTAGCTCGGCTGGCAGGGGTGGAGCTACCCAAGGACATGGGAACCCCTGAGCCCAACGAGGCGGCGGTATGAGCCCGTCGCACCCTCTACCTATCCTCGACGAAGGGAAGTGATATCCATGAACAAACGCCTACTCGAAGGTGGCATCCTCGGCTTCCTGCTCGGGAGGGGCAACGTCCACCCCTTCCAGGGGGCAGCCGTACTGCTGCTGCTCGTGCTCGGCCTGCTCGCCATAGTCGCGGGGTTGGTCGTGACCTACCCCCTCGCAGCCGTGGCCATCCTGGTCGTCGTGGCCATGGTCTATCGGCATAGGGCGAAGTACCACCATGTGCCGCAGCAACCCTCTCACCATGCCCGGCCCCCGTCGCAAGACGCTCTCGATGCTGCCTATGCCGAAGGCTTCAACCGAGGCCAGCGAGAGGCTCGCAAGGTGGAGCACTCGTGGCCCTCGGTGCCGGCCTACGACGAGACCGACGAGAACAGCTTCTGACCCCTCACTTGGCGTTGGCCAGGCCGCCGTTCCTGGCCGCCCAGCACCCGGCGCATATGCCACCGTTCGCCGGCCGCCGGCAGACCACGCACCTACCCTCTGGTGGCTTAGGCGCCGATCTGTGGGCCGTGGAGGCCGGGCTCGGGGCAGCCATAGGCCGTGGCGTTGGCGGCCGTGCTGCGGGTGCGGGTGCCGCTACTGGAGCTGGTCTGCTCTTAGGAGCGGCCGGGGCCGTGGGCGCCTCGACGGCGGCGGTAAGCGGCCGGTCACCTGCGAGTGACGGTTGGGCCACAGGGGCTGGGCGAGGCGGTGGGGATAGGCGCCGACCACGCTGGCGGGCCATCTGCTCGGCATGCCACGCCCGGCAAACGGCACAGCCGCAATGGTGATGGACGTGCCCCGTCGAGGCAGCGCACCCGAACACGAGGCACTTGGCCATGCCCCCAGGATATTCCCTGTTACCGCGTCCGTTGTGGTAACAGCCAGACAGCAGGGAGATACCGTCACATCGTCTCTGACCTGCGCTTTGTGTGGTAATAGGGCGAATATCCGATGGGTAGCCCAACGTGTCCCGCATAACGCGAGGCTGCATCTGATCTGCTCATAAACGAGCTTCGGCGACACCGCTTACCGTAGTTGGGTCATGGCAACCGTTCCGCGTACTGAGGCCCGCGCCAGGGAGCGCTACCGCGAAGCGTTCCAGCTCAGCCTGTCCTGCATCAGCAACGCTGTGTGGCAAACCGGACCGAACCCGCGCGGCGACAACTGGGTCTTGACGCTCTCAGAGGCACCACTGAGGCTCCCGCGTCGTGGTGGCGAGCCACTCTGGCTTGAAGCGGACCAAGGTTTCCATATCGCGCCGGGCTCACGGGCCAGCAAAGGGCTCAAGGTGGTGACCGACAGCTACGCGTACACCGTTGCCGAAGACGAGGGCCTGTCGCACTGCCTCGTTTCCTGGCACTGGCACCCCGCGTCGCGGCCCAGTACGCATATCCACTTCGGACGGGGGCCAGGTGCCTGGGATGGTGCGTGGGAGAGCTTCGGACGCTACCACGTGCCCTCCGGCCGCGTCCTGTTCGAGGATGTGGTGAGGTTCCTCGTCGAGGACTTGGGCGTCACGGCTCGGCGCGAAGACTGGAGCCAGGTTGTCGAGGACGTTAGGCAGAACGTGAAACAGGTGTGGAGCTGGGCTTGAGGCGAACCCGAGACGCCCTCAGCGCTGAGCCGTTGGCCCCCAGGCGTGCGAGTAGATGGCCGGTCATGGGATGGTCCGGGAGGCACTGGCCCGTCTCTACCCGGTGCAAGAACTCGGCGCCCGAGATATGTAGATAACGGTGGGCGTCGGAATCGAAGCGCTTCAGGACTTCTTCATGGGTCAAGTCAGGCCTTGGCTCTGCTATGGCTCCCATCGTACTCACCCATCTCTCAGGCATCTTGGCTGTAGCCCAAGGTACATGTGGCCCAAGGCGCCCACTCATAATTAGGGGGCATGGGATCACCACTGGCCGATAGCTAGCAGCGATAGCCTCGGGACGTGCTCTGGCTGACGAGGCACGAGGGAGGGTGGCGTTGAGCGTCCGGGAGAAGATCGAGGCCAAACCGAGCAGCCTCACCTTGGCCGAGTGGCGCCAGCGACCAGACGGCCTGCTTGACGCCATGACCCGGCCCGACCGGTTGTGCACCTTCCCCGGCTGCCTGCGGCCCATCTACACCGCCGACGGCCTGTGCAAGCTTCACCACGATATGTCGTGGGTCAAGGCTGGCTGCCCACCCCTGCCCCCGCCGGAAAGTGCCCGATGAGCGTCGAGGACATTTACGACCTCTTGCGCCGGCCTGCTTGGCACGCTCGGGCTGCCTGCCGCGAGGTGGGGGCCGCTCCGTTCTTCCCGCCTGAGGGCAAGGCGCCAGGGCGCAGGAGCCCGAGCCGGCAGACTGTTCTCGCCTACCAGGCAGCAACCGAACGGTACTGCTCACGGTGCCCTGTAACCGCCGAGTGCCTCGCCGCGGGGCAGAGCGAGGCACATGGGCTGTGGGGCGGCCAGAGCCCTGCGCAGCGCCGGCCCCGGCGTCGCCAAGCCGCCTGAGGTTTACCTGACCGCGGCGTGGAGGGCTTTGCCGGCCGGCAGCGCCTCTACAACCTTGCCCGCCTGGCCCGCGAGGCCAGAGCCCAACAGGCCTGCCGCAGCTGCCATCAGCATGGCGATGACCCCAGGGAGGGCGAAGGCGAGCCGGACCACCCACGTTTCGAGCACCGTCAGCCAAGCCGCAGGGTTCGTTGCCGACGAGCCCAAGCCCAACGCCTTCGGCAACAGGTCGGGGCTGCCCAGGTTCAACAGCTTGGCGAGCCAGCCGCCACTACCGCCGTGGGCCGGGTTGAGCATGGTGTCGAGGCCTTGGAGGAACCCGCCGAAGCCAGGAAGGGACGTCCCCCCGCCGGGGCCGGTGCTCGGCTTGGTGTTGGCCAGGACCGAGGCCGGCAATTTCGTGCCGGAGAGGCTTTCGTAATAGCCCTCGACCGTCGCCGGGTACTGCGTGGCCGTCGCCCAGTCGCCTGCGGTGCCCTGGTCCAGGGCCGGGATATAGGCCTCAGCGGCCTTCTCCGGGTTCGTCTGTTCCAAGGCCTGGACGAGCTTGGGAAAACTTTGCTTCATGAACAGGGCAGTCTGAGCTTCACCCTCGGGCTCAGTCGAAAAGATGGGGTAGCCGCTGATGGGCTGCGAGCCGGCAACACCCTTGGAGCTGGGGGCAACGGAGACGTTGAAAGGATTGTTCGTGTAACCCGCGTAGTTGAAGGCCTGCGCGGTCCACTGGCCTTCGGCCAACTGTTGAGCCGCCAGCAATTCCTCGTCTGTGGCGTACTGCGGCGAGGTCGGCGCAACGGAGAGCTGCGCGAGGACGCCTTGAGAGAAGCCCAAGGCTTTCGAGAGGGCCAACTGTTGCGACGGCGAAAGCTGCTCGATGAGAGGCTTGAGGCTCATGTCAGTAACCCCCGGCTCCCGCAGGTGGCACCCCGACAGGAGGAGCGCCAGAGCTGCCCGTGCTCGTAGCTTGTGCCGGTCCCCCCACCAGCCACGCCGGGTTTACCAAGGCGGCGATCATGGAGGCGAGGCGGCCGGTCAACGCCCCCCAGGTCCACCAGAGACCGGTAGCGCCGATGAGCAGGGCGAGCAGCACGGTCTTTGGGGCGGGCCTGAGCCCCACGCAGCGCCGCCCCCGCCACCGCCAGAGCGCCGCCTGACCCCGAAGCCGTAGCCTGCCGGACAGGCCCGGTGCCTCGTGCTCGTGGGGGAGCTGGCGCCGGCCACGGTC
>JAJYMB010000063.1 GCA_021787365.1 Actinomycetes bacterium
CCTCACCCGTGAACTGGAGCGGCTCAGCCTCTCCGTTGTCGAGGCCGACGAGCGTACGCCCAAGCGCCGCCCCTCCAGGCCCCCGCCGGCAACAACGGCGTGAGCTCGGGCCGCTTAACCTGTGAACCCGTCTTTTTCAGGGGCACAACCGGGCTGCTCAGGCCCAAACGTGAAGACCTCACCACCACCACCACCACCACCACCACCCCTGACTAGCTGGCTCAAGGCCCTCCTGACAGGCACGATCGTGCCGGATGTCGCCGCCCTCGACCCGCTACAGTTCTTCCCTCAGCAATCGGCATGATCGTGCCGGTTTGAAGGATGGAACAGCCTCAGGGACTGACTCCTGAGACATATCGGCATGATCGTGCCGATATATGGACCTTGGTTGGCCAAACTGCGGTATCCTGGCTGAGACCGGCATGATCGTGCCGGTCGAAAGGTTCGGAGTATGAGGGTCACGGAGTTGGGAGAGACTGTAGTCAGGCGGCGTAAGGGGCTCGAGCTCGGACAAGACGAACTGGCCGAACTAGCACAGGTATCGCCACGTTTCATCCGCGCCCTCGAGCACGGCAAGCCTACGGCCCGGTTCGACAAGGTCGTCGCTGTCCTCGACGCCTTGGGCCTCGAGATAGACGTTCGCGTGCGCAGGCCGTGAGCAGCATGGACTTCGACCGTGTACGGGAGGCCAAGGTCGCCGACGTGTACAAAGGCGGACGGCTGGCGGCAAAACTTGCCCGCCGCGACAGCAGCACAGAGTTCGCTTATCTCGCTGAGTACCTCCAAGATGGCGTCGCCGTCGCCACCACCCTGCCGCTCTCGGACCAGCCTCGCATCACCCCGGCGGGCGCGGTGCCCCCGTTCTTCGCTGGGTTGCTCCCCGAGGGGCGCCGGCTGTCGAGCCTACGGCGGGCCGTCAAGACTTCCGCTGACGACGAGCTCGCTTTGCTGCTTGCCGTGGGAAGGGACACGATCGGCGACGTCCAGGTCGTCCCGGAGGGCGAAGTGCCAGCTCCGGCAGAACCGTTGGTCCGGGTCGAGCGCTCCTTCGCCGAGGTGCACTTCAGCGACCTGCTTGCCGAAGCCGGGGTGGTCGACCCAGTGGCACTGCCCGGCGTGCAGGACAAGGTATCAGCCCGAAGGATCTCGGTCCCGGTGGGCCGGGCCACGGACCGCTACATCCTCAAGGTCGACCCGCCCGAGTACCCCCACGTGGTGGAGAACGAGGCGTACTTCCTCGGAGTCGCGCGCACCATGCGGATGCCCGTCGCGGACGCCGAGATCGTTCACGACGCCGACGGGCGGCCCGGGCTGCTCGTTCGGCGCTTCGACCGTATAGCTGGGCCGAACGGTCAGGTGCTCCCATTGGCCTGCGAGGACGCGTGCCAGCTCCTCGACCGCTGGCCCTCTGACAAGTACCACATGACTTCAGAGGAAGTGGCCACCGTCATAGGCGACCGCTGCGCAGCAAGCCTGCCGGCACTACGGGACGTGTTCCGCCAACTGTGCTTTGCGTGGCTCACCGGGAACGGCGACGTCCACGCCAAGAACCTTTCGGTGCTGCGTCAGCCCGATGGCGAGTGGAAGGTCGCCCCCGCCTATGACCTGCCCTCCACGGTTCCTTACGGCGACGGGTCGCTGGCGTTGCCCCTGGCCGGGCGCACGACCGGCTTAGCCCGCCGTCGCTTCCTCACCTTCGCTGCAGCTATCGGCCTCCCGGAGCCAGCAGCGCTCCGGGTCATTGAACAGGTCCTCTCTGGCACAGAAAGGGTGATCGGCGAGCTCGAGGCGGGGGCCATTCCCCTCCCAGGGCAAACGGTGCAGTCAACCGTCAAGGAATTGCGTTTCCGTCGTCGTCAGATGGCAGCGGATTGAGGGCATTCTCGCTCTCGCCTGGCACCAGTCGAGCATGCACGACGCCTGGGCGGCCCCCGGCGCTGGCCGACCGCGTGCCGGCCCGCTCGAGGGCGGGCGACATGGCGCGAAGGATCTGGCGGTCGAACATCTCAGGGCACCTCTGCCCAGGGACGCTCGTCGCCTAGGAAGGCCGCCGGCTGGGACGAGAACATGCTGAAGCCCATGGCGTGGCGTCCCGGACCACCCGGGGGACCTGTTCGACGTTGGCCGGGGTGACCGTCGTGTTGTGGGCCAGGAAATAGCGCACCCCGTGCTCGGCCCGCAGGCGCCTGAACATCTCGCAGAAGCGTTCCCGGTAGGGGTTGAGGTCGGTTTCTTTGCTGGGCCGGCGCAGCCCTTGGCGGCCCCGCATGGTTATGTCGAAGTGGCCGGCGAAGGAGAGTGGGCGGAAGCAAGGGCGCCCATCGAGGCCGAGGGCGAGGCGCTCCAGGTACTCGTAGCCAAAGTCCCCGTGGGGTGAAGCTCATGGGCTCGCGCCCTTGGCGGCGCATGGCGAGGAGAGCGGCAGCGTGGTCGTCGGGCCTGAGCAGGCTGACCTCGCCCCCGATCGACTGGGTGTGGGCGTTCGGGCCTCGTGTTGAGCGGAAGAAGGCCACCTGGTGTTCGACCTCGGAGACGGTGTGGGCGCCGTCGACCCGTACGTGGTTGGCGTCGCGGAAGTGGTAGCGGGGGTGCAGGTGAAATCGCAGTGGGGGAAGACCCCATGGGTGCCCTCGCAGCCGACGGCCATGCGCCCGAGCGTCTGGCCTGGGGTGCGGACATGGCCGGGCAGATCCGCTCAGCGCCGGTCGAGGGCCTGGTGGGTCTCGGGGTCGAGGGGCCGGCTGAGCCGGTCGAGGTCGGCGAGGAAGCGGCCCACCCTCGCGCCTATCCCCGTCTCAGGCCCATCACACCCTCTCGCCGGGGAAGTGGGCGTGCAGTTCTCGGAGGAACTCGATGAGGCTCTCGGTGTTGTAGGCGTCCTTCTTGCACTGGAAGACGAGGGCAGCCTCGCTCCCGTCGGGGCGGAAGGCCAGG
>JAJYMB010000093.1 GCA_021787365.1 Actinomycetes bacterium
CCCCTCCGCGACCGCCGCCACCACCACGACGACGACCGGGCCCGCCGCCGCCACCACCACGACCACCACCACCGGGCCCGCCGCCACCACCACCACGACCGGGCCCGCCGCCACCACCACGACCACCACCACCGGGCCCGCCGCCACCACCACCACGACCGGGCCCGCCGCCACCACCATGACCACCACCACCGGGCCCGCCGCCACCACCACCACGACCGGGCCCGCCGCCACCACCACGACCACCGCCACGACGACGACATCGCCGCGAGGTCGTGACCGGCACCGTGGCTAGGACTTATGGTCTCTGGAAGACCTGGTAGAGGTTTCCTGCACCAGGCGAGTGGACCGCCCCAGCCCGCTTCCTCGAGCTGGTGAAAGCGGCCGTCGGCCTGGATTTGCCTCAGAGGGTATCGACGAAGGAACGTAGGACCTCGAACTGCCCGGACCGTGCCCCCCTTTCTTGTGGGGTTAAGGACGGTCGGAGGTTGTCTGGAAGGATCGTCCCATGTACCCGCCCGTTGAGCCATACGATTCCGGCCATCTAGAGGTGGGTGATGGTCACGCGCTGTACTGGGAGGTCGTTGGTTCGCCCGGCGGCCTCCCCGCAGTCTGGTTGCACGGTGGCCCTGGTGCGCCGGCCTCCCCCAACAGCCGGCGGAACTTCGATCCTGCGCGCTACCGGGCCGTCATCTTCGACCAGCGGGGCTGCGGCCGCAGCCGCCCCTTGGCAAGCGATGTGACCGCTGACCTGTCGACCAATACCACCGACCACCTGGTCGCCGACATCGAGCGACTGCGCGTGCACCTCGGTATCGACCGATGGGTTGTGGTCGGCGGCTCGTGGGGCGTGACGCTCGCCCTCGTCTACGCTCAGCGTCATCCCGAACAGGTCCTTGGCATGGTGCTCGGGGCGGTGACCTCAGGGCGGACAAGAGAGACGCAGTGGATCACCAGGGACATGGGACGAGTGTTCCCCCGCGAGTGGGACCGCTTCGTCGGGCTGTTACCCGAGGCCGAGCGCCACGGTGATCTTGCTGCCGCCTACGCTCGGCTCCTCGCCAGCCGCGACAAGGCACTGTGCGAGGAGGCTGCTCGGCGCTGGTGCGAGTGGGAGGACACCCACATGTCGCTCGCGCCCGGCTACGAGCCCCACCTCAGTGTGCGAGAGCTATCCTGGCAGATGGTCTTCGCCCGGTTGGTGACGCACTACTGGGGGCATGGCTGCTTCCTGGCCGACAATGAGGTCCTCGCCAACATGGCGAGGATCGCGCACATCCCCGCCACGCTGGTCCACGGCCTCCACGACGTCTCGGGTCCCCTCGACACTGCGTGGGAGTTGCACAAGGTGTGGCCGGCGAGCCGCCTGGTCGTCGTCGACGACGCCGGCCACTTTGGCGGGAGCATGGGCGAGCGTTTCACCGCCGCGATCGACGCCATGGCCGACCAACTGCGCCCCGCGTAGGAGCACCAGGCTGCGACCGATCGCTCGTTCAGCGGGACCCAGTCGGCTTCCGGAAGGACATCGCTCTGCATGGCCGGGGAAGCATGCGGGTGCCGTGTAGCAGGACTGAGCAGAGCCCCCCCGGGCCTGCCGAGACGGCCTCACGGCGCCGGCGGGCAAAAAACACGCAGATGTGTTGCTGGCAAAGGTCACATCTGTTAGAAATGTGCGCGTTTTCGCGCCAAGAACTGGTGGATGTGCGGCCAACGGTTTCACGTTTGTGAGTTTTTTGCACGGTTGGGCGCCTGGCGCCTCGCCCCGCGGGCGCCACACGGCCTGTCTCCGCCGCCGCCGCTCGCGCCCTCCGCCGGCGCCGCTCGCGCCCTCCGCCGGCTCCACACCCCTCTCCCGCCGGCGCCACCACCCTCTGCCAGGCCCGCCCATTGGGCCCGGGCACGAGGTCGCTCACCTCCCCCATCCCAGGTTTCGGGCAATATGTCAGCAGGGCGGCGTGCCCGACGAGGCGTGAGCCTCTACCCGACCCGTGCACGCCGCGAGCCGAGAAAGGAAGTCATGGCCGTTCGGGCAGTTATATTCGATTTCGATGGGGTTATCGTTGAGACAGAAGAGCCTTTCTACCTTGCCTGGAGGGAGGTTTGGGCATCCTTCGGCCAGGACCTCGCGCTTGAAGAGTGGGCGACGTGTATTGGCACCGGCCTAGGGCCGGGCACTTTCGACCCCTTCAGCGAACTGCTCCGGCGCACTGGGCAAGACCTCGACCAGGCGGAGATCCGAGCGCGTACGCGCCGGGTTGCCGCGCCCCTGCTGGATAGCAGCACGCTCCGTCCGGGTGTCGCAGACTGGTTGGGTGAAGCGGACGCCGCCGGGCTACCTGTCGCCATTGCGTCCAGTTCCCCCCGTTCCTGGATCGAGGAGCACCTGGATCGGCTCGACCTCGCCACCCGGTTCCCCGTGGTCGCTTGTTTCGACGACTGCGGGGTGACCAAGCCCGACCCGGCCTCGTACTTGCTGGCTTGCCGTCAATTGGGCATCGCCCCAACGGAGGGATTGGCAGTAGAGGACTCTTTGCACGGGGTAAAAGCAGCCAAAAGTGCAGGGCTTGCGTGCGTAGCCGTGCCGACGGAAATGACGGCTCATCTCGACCTTGGCCTGGCTGACCTGGTGCTGCCCTCGCTCGCGGAAGCCACGCTGGCGGGCACGATCGAGCGGTTCGCCGCGTGGGGGTAGTGCGGCCGCTCGGGGACAGCTCTGGCCGGCCCCTGGTCGTTGCTGAACTTGCGGAACACGGCGATCGGGAAGGCGAGCCACACGCGGCTTTGCTGAAAGCTGTCCAGCGCCCCCACGGCTCGCTGCAAGAAAGCCATCGTGCCCACCAGCGCGGCAGGCAGGCCGGGGTCAGGGCTTGACGGACACGCTCCCGGTCCATGTCGGCGTGGGGCCGGTGCCTCCTACAGGCACAAGCTCTTCCCACGTCTTACCCGGGGTGAGCTTGATCTTGGTGCCGTTTTGCTCGACGAAGACAGCCGGGTCCGCGAGCCGGGGGCGCTCCCACCGGCCAAAGTACTGCCTGCCGTCACGGAAAACCCACGCCGCGCCGCTGCCTCTCAGGTTGACGACATATTCATGTGTCCCGGTTGCGTCTTCGACCCAAGGAGTTTCGTCATTGTGCACGAGCATGACGATCACGTTGGAAACCGCGATCTGCGCCCCGTCGCCCTGCATGGCCGGGCCGGTGTCGGAGTAGGAGCGGTACCAGAGCCCGGTCGAGCGGTGCCACCTCCAGGTCGTGACGTCGAGCGGCGAGCGGATATCGACCTGTGACGCCGGCGTGCCACCGGGGACGGGCGGACCGTAACTGAAGATGGCGTGGGGGGGTTTTTCAGGGTAACCGAGGTTCTTGGCAGCGGCGTAGAGGGCCTTGGTGGAAGTGACGAGGTTGTGCGGGGGAACTCGGTCGGGGTCGCGCGTGTAGGCGCCGGGTGCCTTGAAGATACCGACGTCTTCTAACAGAGAATGGCGAGAGTCGATCTCGTTGACCACGGGCTGGATGGCGCCTGCGTAGGCAAACAGTATTTTGCCGAGCGGCTCCAAGATCCTCGGGTCGTCGAAGCGGCCCGAGCGCACCGGCTCGATCCGTGACGCACCACTGCAGTCGTACACTGCGATAAACCTTGTTATTGCGCCCTCTACGGGCTCCTCGAATACGATGTCGGCCTTGTCCAGCCCCCACTGGGGGCGAGCTTGCGGCAAGTTTTCGACCTTGACGGCCAAAGCTGCATGTCGAGGCACGTGCCCTCCTGGTGCCGGCAAGCCGGTGAGCGGGCAAAGAGGACGGTGGTGTGCTATCAGCCCCACCTGGCGCTTCTTCGGTTTCTTCGAGCGCGGCCGCGTCGCGCGCGGCACAGCCGCGCGCGAAGTAGTGGTGGTCGGCTTGCTGACGCTCGGTTTGCCCTGGCCGCCGCACGCAGAAAGCACCAAGCTCAGTACTGCTGCTGCTACGGCCGCGGTCCGCCGCCCGCCCGTCTTCGGTTTCACCGCCGATTGAGCCTAGCCGGCGCGAAGATGGTTGAGTGTTCGAGCGCTTCACGGAACGGGCGCGCCACGTCTTGGTAGTCGCCCAGCAAGAGGCCAGGTCGCTCAACCACAACTTCATCGGGACCGAGCACATACTTCTGGGCCTGGTTGCCGAGGGCGAGGGAGTTGCCGCACAGGTGCTCGAGGCGCTCGGTGTCCGCCTCGATACCGTCCAGGAAAAGGTGAGGGAGACCGTCGGAGCGAGCGTGGAAACGCCGACTGGTTCGCCGCCGTTCACACCCAGGGCCAAGAAGGTCCTCGAGCTCTCGCTTCGCGAGGCGTTGCAGCTCGGCCACAACTACATAGGCACCGAGCACATGTTGCTCGGGCTCGTGCGCGAAGGCGAAGGCGTGGGCGCACGGGTGCTCGAGCAGCTCGGCGTGAGCCTCGACCGTGCCCGCCACATCGTCCTCGATCTGGTGAAGGGCCCCCAAGCGGGACCAGGCCAGGAGCTGCGTTTCAGCGAGGCCACCGAGGCCCTCACGGCCCTCACGGCCCTGACGGCTGCCGCGGCGCCAGAGGGGGCTCCGCGCTGCAGCCGCTGCCGTGCCAGCCTGTCGACCAGCGCCCGTTACCTCACCATCAATGTGCTCCCTGCCCCCGATGAGCCAGCTGCACAGGCGATGCTCATGTTCCCAGTCGTCTACTGCTTGCAGTGCGGCACGGCTATCGGTTCGTCCCCGTCCGGTGCCTCCACCTTGACCAGTGGCGCGGCCACGGCGGTCGCGCGCCCGGCCCGTGAGCCGACGCCACCGAGAGGCGTACGCAGTTTGCCAACCGAAGCGATGGTCCCGGTGGCGCTCGAAGACGTTCCCGCTGCGTCAAGAGTCGAGCTTACCTGGACCGAGCGGCGGATACTGGATGGCCACGCCGGCGAGGCCCAGGTGCAGCTGCTCGGCGAGTGGTCCCGTGAGGGGACGCTCGAAGGCACCTGGCTGGACGAGCCACTGACCGCCAGCTGGCAGGTCGGGCCCCCCGGGCCCAACCGAGGGCCGAGCGGGCACCTGCGGGGCAGTTTCGGGAGCCGTTCGGCGGAGCTCCATGCCTCCTTTCACCTCGGTCCGGGCTCACTTCTCGAGCGGGCCGAGGTCAGTGGCTACGTCGGGGACCAGGAGCTCGAGGCCAAGGTGGCGCGCGCCGAAGGGGCCTTCGGTTCGACGGGCACGATCGTGGTCGAGGGCAGGCAGGAAGAGACGGCTTTCGGGGTGTTCGTGGGCCTGACGGGGGACATGTCCCGGGCCGGCACCCGAGGCACGTGCGGGGGTGCACCGGTGCGCCTCGACGCCACCCGGGACCACCACGGTGCCCCGGTGCGCGTCACCGGCGAGTACTCCGGCCCCCCGGAGCTGCTCGCTTTGTTCGTGTGCGCCACCCTCTATTTCATGTGAGCTATTTCATGTGAGCGCCGGCCCGGGCGAGCCACAGCTTCAAGCCTTCGGCGTTGCTGTGGATCCCGTTCAGCGCCTCGACCCGCCGGCGCTGCTCCTCGGGCAGGGCATCCAGCTCGGGTCGGTAGCGGCGGGCCAGGGCCTCCTCGACGTCCAAGCCCGCGCGCCAAGCGCCCTCGGCGACCGAAGCCCACTCCCGGAGAACTTCGGACGCTTCCGAGAGTGCCGAGGCCGGGTCGTCCGCCACGACGCCGTAGTGTGCGAGCGCGATCGCCGCCGGCGAGCGCTCGACGAACCGCCGCAGGCTGTCGAGCGCCTGGTCGAGGTCGAAGTCCGAGGGAGGCGTAGCGGGCCGGAGCACCCCGGCGCCGGGCAGCTTGACACCCACGGCGTCGCCCACGAACAGCAGGCCGCTCCCAGTGTCGTGGAGTGCCATGTGGTGCTTGGCATGACCTGGTGAGTGCACCGCCACGAGGACGCGGCCGTCGCCGAGGGGAATCTCCTCGCCATCCTCGAGGGCCCTCACGCGTCCGGGATCTGTCGGCTCCATGCGCCCGTACAGCGAGTCGAGCGCCTCACCGTAGACGGCTGCCGCTGAGGCCACCAGACGGCTGGGCTCGGCGAGGTGCCGGGCACCGAGGGGGTGCACGTAGACGGTGGCCTCGGGGAACGCCCGCGCCACGTCGCCAACCCCGCCGGCGTGGTCTAGGTGGATGTGGGTGACGGCGATGCCAGCCAGGTTGCCGGCCGAGACGCCGAGCTCGGCCAAGGCAGCCAACAAGGCCGGCACCGAGCTCCGGCTCCCTGTCTCGACGAGCACCGGGGCAGGACCCCCGACCAGGTAACCGGCTGTGACTCGCTCCCAGCCGCCTAGCAACGTGTCGAGCTCCACCACACCGGGTGCGACCTGACGAGCCACGGGCGGACCGCTAACCAGCCGGGACGCCGGTCGGAGCCTCCACCGAGCCCGAGCGCGCCCAGGCCGAGATCAGCGCCGCCGGATCCGTCCCGAACATCGAACGCGCCTCGCTCACCACGCGGTGCCGGGCCGGCGTGGGCCGGGCAAACATTTCCAAAAAGGACAGGAGCTCGCTCGGGCCGTGGGCGTAAGCCGAAACACCCGCCTCCGCCATAGCGAGGGCGTTGGCCCGCCCGTGGCCCGCGATCGGGGCGTAGGTGACGACCGGGACGCCCCGGGCCATTGCCTCCATGGCGGTGAGGCCGCCGGCGTTTTCCACCACGACGTCGGCAGCGGCCATGAGGCGGTCCATGTCCTCCACCCAGCCGAGCACCATGCCGGTCCTGGCGGCCCGGCGCGTCGCCCGCAACGAACGCTCGAGCCCCGGGTTGTGACCCGCCACCCCCACCGGGAAGAACCTGCCGTCCTCGGCCACCAAGGCGAAGGTCTCTGCCACCTTACCTACCCCCCAACTCCCTCCCACCACGAGCACGCACAGGTCCCGGTCAGCGAGCCCGAGCGAGGTACGGGCAGCCCCGCGCTCCCAGCCCGGGGTGCCGAGGTCGAACACCGGCCGCACGACTGGGCCGCACACGACCGGCCGGCGGCCGCCCCGCCGCTCGACCTGGGAAGCCTGCGAGCCGTGGAGCAGCAGGTGCGCGTCGACACCCTGATGTACCCACATGCCGTGCACGTGGAAGTCGAGCACGAAGGAGGCGACCGGCACCTCGAGCCTCCCCGCCAGCCGCATCCGGCCGGCCACCTGCGAGCTCAGGTGGAAAGTGGACACGATGAGCGCAGGCTTCTCGCGCTCCACCAACGACGCCAGGCGCCTCTCGGCCACGACGTCCAAGGGGAAAAGGACGGGGCTCGAGCCCGCCGGCGTCGACATCTGCAGGCGGAACGTCGCCTCGTACAGCCATTGCGCCCGGCACGCCATGAACTTGTAGAAGCCGGTCAGCCCCCGTCCCCACCCCGCCGGGAGCAGCTCGCCGATCTCGACAAGCTGCGTTGCCACGCCGAACCCCGCCAGCCGCCGGGCCAGCTCTCGCCCCACCCCCTCGTGCCCGGCACCCATGTTGGCCCCGAGGACCACGACCACGGGCTCCTCGGACGCCGCTACGCTCACGAAAGACCTCCCAGCCGGCACGGGCGCGCTAGCCGGGCACCAGCGGCTAGGAAGGCACCTGCCATGATCCTGAGCCTAGGACTGGCCGTACTGGCCGCTTTCGCCAATGCAGGGTCCAACGTACTCCAGCGGCGGGCAAACATGACGGAACCGCCCGAGCTCAACCTCTCGCCCAAGCTCATCTGGGCGCTCCTCCACCGGAGGGACTGGTGGGCGGGCCTCACCCTCGTCACGGTCTCCTTTCTCTGCCAAGCAGGCGCCCTCGGAACCGGCGAGCTGGCGGTCGTCCAGCCCGTGATCGTGCTCGAACTGCCGATCACACTGGTGATCGGCGGTGCCCTGTTCCACTCCCGGCTCGGCCGGCGCGAGTGGGGGGCGATCGCGCTCCTCTCGCTCGGGGTCTCCGGCGTGATCGGGTTCCTGTCGCCCCACGGCGGCGAGGTGCCTTCGGGTGCCCTCGTGTGGGCGGTCGGCGCCGGCGGGACAGCGGCCGTGATCGCCCTCCTAGTGGCGCTCGGGCGCTCCCGTCACAACGACGTGCGTGCCGCCCTGTTCGGCGCGGCGGGCGGTGTGGCCTTCGGCTTGACCGCCGCGTTCATGAAGGCCACGACGACCGAGCTCCCCACCGGCTTCGGCCAAGTGTTCAGCTCCTGGGCTGTCTACGCCATGGTCGCTACCGGGCTGCTCGGCATGTTCCTCGTCCAGAGCGCCTTCCACGCGGGAAAGCTCGTGGCGTCTCAGCCGGGAATATCGCTGCTCGACCCGTTCTGGGCGGTCGCCTTCGGTGTGCTCGCCTTCCACGAGCACACCGAGCACGGGTGGTTCATCGCGCTCGCCGCCGCCTCCGCCTTGGCCATGGCCGCCGGGGCGGTGGTGCTCTCCGGCTCGCCAGCGTTCCAGGGCACCAGCGGACGGCAGCCGCACCCAGACGGCCTCTCGTCCGCCGACGCCCGCGTCGGAAGTTAAGATCGGGGCGCTGAAATCGCTCAGGCACATCCGCAATCACAACTGGTCGGTGGGAGCAGCTGCCGGCGTGGTCGCGCTCGCGGCGCTGGTAGTGGGCTCCGACCTCGGGAAGATCCAAGGCACGCGGCTCAACCCCAAGGTGATCGAGTGGTCGAGCGCGGCGGTGCTCCTCGTGTTCGGGGTCCTCGCTTCGTCGCGGCTCTCGGCCGCTCTCCACCACCTGGTCGTGGAGAGGGGAGCACCTGCCGCCGGCGGAGCGGTCAGGGTGATCTCAGCCGTCGTCGGCTACCTGTTCGTGCTCTTCTCCGTCCTCGCCGTGCTCGAGGTGTCGGTCGAGAAGATCCTCGTCGGTGCCGGCCTCGCCGGCGTCGTCCTCGGCATCGCCGCCCAGCAAAGCCTGGGCAACGTCTTCGCCGGCCTCGTGCTGCTCGTAGCGCGGCCGTTCAAAGTCGGCGACCATATACGGGTGCGGGCCGGCTCCTTGGGCGGCATTTTCGACGCCTGGGTATGGGAGATGAGCCTCAACTACGTCACGCTCCACACCGAGGACGGCCTGCTCAAGATCCCCAACTCTGCCATGCTCGCCGCCGGTATCGGGCAGCTCCCTCAAGACAACCCACCACGTCGGGTGGTGCATGCGGCTAGCGTGACCGGCCAGGAGCTAGAGCCGCTCCAAGGAGGTGCGGTGAGCCAGGGCGGGAAGGCCGAGACCTGAGGGGAGTAGCTGGGCTCAGGACAGGGCCCGGCGGAACGTGCCCTTGGCGAGCGTAGTGCCGAACTCGAAGAGCAGGTCGTTGCCCTTCTCGGCACTGCTCAGCACGTCGTCCAAGGCATCGACGAAATAGTCGACCTGCTCCTCGCCGACGATGAGGGGCGGGAGCAGCTTGACGACGTTGACGTTGTCGGCCGCGACCTGGGTGAGGATACGGTGGCGCTGGAAGAGGGGCACGACCACCATCTGGGAGAACATGCCGGTCCTCATGGCCTCGACGGCCTTCCAGCGCCGGCGGAGCGAGGCCGAGGCCGGCTCGCCGAAAACGAGCCCCACCATCAGGCCCTTGCCCCGCACTTCGTGGAGGTACTCGTGGCGCTCGACGAGCGGTGCGAGCGCCTTGGCCAGGGTGTCCCCCATGCGCCGGGCACGGTCCACGATGTCCTCGTCTTCGAAGGCCTGGAGGGTCGCGAGGCCGGCGACCATGGCTAGCTGGTTGGTGCTGAAGGTGGAGGAGTGGACCACCGCGCGGTCCATCGAGCTGTACACAGCGTCGGAAACCTTGGCCGAGCACATCATCGCACCGACGGGCACGTAACCGCCGGAGAGGGCCTTGGACACCGTCACGATGTCCGGCTGAAGGCCCCAGTGCTCGTAGCAGAACATCGCCCCCGTACGCCCGAAGCCTGTCTGGACCTCGTCGGTCACGAGCAAGGTCTTGTACTTGCGGCAGAGTTGTTGAGCTTGCGCCCAGTACTCGGGCGTGGCCATGTAGACGCCCTTGCCCTGGATGGGCTCGGCCACGAAGGCCGCCACGTCACCAGCGCGAAGCTCGGCCTCGAGGGCGGCGGCGTCGCCGAAGGGCACCGGGGCGCACCCGGGCAGGAGCGGCCCGAAGCCCCGGCGGAACTCCTCGCCCCCGTTGAGCGACAACGCCCCCGTAGTGAGGCCGTGGAAGGCGTGGTCGCAGTAGAGGACCCGGTCTCGCTTCGTTGCGCAGCGGGCGAACTTGATCGCGCTCTCGACTGCCTCCGCTCCCGAGTTGGTGAAAAAGACACGTTCGATGCCGGGATGGGTACGCTCGACAAGGGCTTGGGCCAAGACGCCGGGCAAGAGGGCACAGTCCATCTGGACCAGGTTGGGCAGGTCGGCGTCCAGCGCCTCGTGCAAAGCCCGGGTCACGGCGGGATGGGACCGCCCCAGGGCATACACGCCGAACCCGGCGAGGAAGTCGAGGTACTGGCGGCCCTTGTCGTCGTAAAGGTAGCAGCCCTCCCCCCGGACGTAGAACCGGTCGAACTTCAGGGTCTCGAGGACCCGGGGTAGCTGAGGCGAGATGTAGCGGGAGTGCAGCCGAAAGTTTTGGCCCTTGTGGGCCTCGAGTACCTTGGCGAGCTCGAACGGCATGTGGGCACCCAGGCTAGCCGGCTGCTCGTGCGACGACAGGTAGCCTTCGCCCGGTTGCCGAACTCCCTCATTACACGGCTCAAACCTACGTTCGCAGGCGACAACCGGAGGGGGGCTCCTGGAGGAAGCACTAGTTTGGGCCCGTGGGCACCGGTTTAGAGGACATCGAATGGACCGAGCTTCGCCGCGAAGCGCCGCCGAGAGAGCTTGACCTGGCCCCGCTTCGAGGAGAGCTGGATCGTTTCTCCCGAGAAAGACTCGGGGAGGGCGCGCGGGTGGGGGTGGCCGTCGGCAGCCGGGGAATCTCGCGGGTCGCAGAGGTAGTCGAGGCGACAGTGGCGGCACTTCGCGCCGGCGGGAGCGAACCTGTGCTGGTCCCGGCCATGGGCTCCCACGGCGGGGCGACTGGCCCGGGACAGGTCGAAGTGCTCCGCGAGTTGGGGGTCCGAGCCGAGCACCTCGGCGTCGGAGTGGACGCGTCCATGGAAGTGGCCGAGGTCGGGCGCGTCTCGTCCGGGCAAGCCGTCTATGTGGCCAAGGCTGCCCTCGCATGCGACGCCGTCGTGCCGGTCAATCGGGTGAAACCCCACACCGACTTCCGGGCGCAGGTCGAGAGCGGCCTCACCAAGATGCTCACCATCGGGCTCGGCAAGGAACTGGGCGCGTCGAGCTTGCACAGCGCGGGCTTCGGCGCTTTTGCCCAGGTCCTACCCGAGGCGCTCGAAAAGGTGCTCGCCGCCCTCCACGTCCCCTTCGGGGTGGCGCTCGTGGAGGACGCCTGGCACCGGCTGGCGCTGGCCGAAGTGGTGCCCGGTGACAGGATCGGCGAGCGCGACGCCGCGCTGCTCGAGGAGGCCTGGGCCCGCTTCGGGTCCCTGCCCTTCGACGAAGTCGACGTCCTCGTGCTGAAGGAGATGGGGAAGACGGTCTCGGGGGCAGGGATGGACCCCAACGTGACCGGGCGGTTCCCCTACGCAGCCCTTCCCGCGCGGACCCACGCAGGCCGGCTCGCCGTGCTGGACCTCCGGGACGACTCCGGAGGCAACGCGATAGGGGTCGGGGTGGCGGACGTGGTCACCGAGCGGCTGCGCAACAAGATCGACTGGGCAGCCACCTACGCCAACGCCATGGCGTCGAAGGCACTGGCAGGGGCGAGGTTGCCCATGGTCGCCCACAGCGATGCCGAGGCGCTCTCGCTCGCCTTCGGGTCGGTGGTGGGAGGGGGCAACCGGGCCGCCGCACTCGCCAACACCTTGGAAGTTGCTCATCTGGCCGTGACGGCACCGCTCGTAAAGAGCGCGCTGGCTGCCGGCTACGAGGTGGTGGGGTCGCCCGCGCGCGCGGTGTTCACGCGGGCGGGACAACTGGTGCGCATCGGAGGCGTCGAGTTTTTCGGCCGGGAGCCAGAGTGATGGAGGTTCGAGGGTACCCGGTCCACTTCGGGGTGCAACTGCAGGCACAAGGCACCACGTGGCCGGTCTACGTGGAAGCGGTGCAGGCGGTCGAAGCGCTCGGTTTCGGCTCGGTCTGGACCTTCGACCACATGCTGCCCTTTTCCGGTCCCGACGACCGTCCCTGCTTCGAGACGCTGACAACGCTATCGGCCTTGGCCCTGCTCACCTCCGAGGCCCGCATCGGTGTGCTCGTAAACGGCGTCCTCTACCGAGACCCAGCCACCCTCGCCAAGGCGGCAGCACAGGTCGACGTGATGAGCGGGGGGAGGCTCGACTTCTCGCTCGGCGCAGCTTGGGCCGAGGGGGAGTTCAGGGCGTACGGCCTACCTTTCCCCGCCGTAGCGGAGCGCTACGCCCGCCTCGACGAGGCCCTCCGCGTGGTGAAGCTCCTATGGGCCAAAGGCCGTGCCAGTTACCAGGGGCGCTACTACTGCATCGACGATGCTCCCTGCGAGCCGAAGCCCCTACAGGAGCCGCACCCACCGATCATGGTAGGTGGGTCAGGCCTCGGCTCGCTCCGGGTGGCGGCGGCCCACGCCGACCGGCTCAACGTCATCGGTTCGCCCGAGGACTGCGCCAGGCACGCCGCCAAGCTCTCCGAACTTTGCTCCGCCGCGGGCAGGGACTTCGGCGAGGTCGAGCTGTCGGTCCACCCCACGCTCGCCGTGGCACGGACTCGCGAGGGGGCGGAGGAACTGGCCCAACGGATCGAGGCCGCGCTGGCCGGCGAAACCACGAGGGAGACCTCGCCGGGGTCGCACAGGCCGCGCTCGGTCCAGCGCGCCAACTGGCTGGTGGGCACGCCGGACGACGTCGTCGAAGGGATGAAGCGCTACTTCGACGCCGGCGTCTCCCATTTCGTCTTCGGCTTCGGGCACCCCTTCGACCTGTCGCCGCTCAGGCTCTTCCAAGAGGAGGTCGTCCCTGCTCTCGGCTGAAGCCGGCGCCACCACCGAGCACCCGCAGGCCTCGAGGGCCCCGGCTGCAGCCCGCCAGCAGAAAGCAGAGGCCCGCCGGCTTTCGGCCGAGGCCAAGCGGCGCCCCACCATCGAGGACGTCGCCAAACTGGCCGGTGTCTCGCGCGGCACGGTCTCGCGGGCGCTCAACGGGGGCGTCCACGTCAGGCCCGCGGCCATGGCCAAGGTCAGCGAGGCCGTCGCGGCCCTCGGCTATTCGGTCAACCAGGCGGCTCGCAACCTCGCCTCGCTGCGGACGGGCTCGATCGCCTTCGTGATCTCCGAGCGCCAGGAGCACCTTTTCGGGGACCCCAACTTCGGCAAGCTCATCAGGGTCTTTTCCAAGCAGCTGCGCGCCAGGGGCCAGCACCTCATCGTGACCACCGCCGAGGACTACGACGAAGAGGCCTTCCTCGGCGGCTACCTTGCCTCTGGGCACGTCGACGCCGCCATATTCGCGCAGCCTCACGAGGGCGAGGCGCTCCTCGCCCGCCTGGCAGGGAGCCGCCTACCCATGGTCGTGCTCGGTCGCCCGCTCGGCTTCGAGGAAAAGGTCTCATGGGTCGGGGTGGACGACGAGAAGGCCGCCTTCGAGGCCACGAACTACTTGCTCCGTCTCGGCCGGGCACGCGTCGCCACGATCACCGGGCCACTCGCCACGAGCAGCGGGCGGGAAAGGTTTGTCGGTTACCGAAGGGCCGTCACCGAAGCCCCCGGTGGCGGTTACCAGCCGCTCACGGCGCAAGGTGACTGGTCGCCCCGTTCGGGCCGCATGGCGGCGCGGCGACTTTTGTCACACCACCCGGGCTTCGACGGGCTCTTTGTGGCCTCCGACCTGATGGCCCTGGGCGCGCTCGGAGCACTCGCCGAGGCACGCCGGCGTGTGCCCGACGACGTGGCCGTCGTCGGCTTCGACGACTCGGCGGCAGCCACCATGGCAGAGCCACCTCTCACGACCGTGCACCAGCCCTTCGAGAGGGTGGCCGCCGAAGCAGTGCGCATCGTCAACGAACTCATCGCGAGCGACGACCGAGAGCCCGCCCACATGGTCCTGCCCACGAAGCTCGTGCGCCGCAGATCGGCCTAAACCCGGGGAAAGATAGGCTTCAAGAATGAGCCCCCCGTCAGGCAAGGTGGTCCAGGTTTTCGGGACCGTGTTTTTCGACCTGGTCTTTTCTGACCTCCCCTCGCCCCCGCGGCCGGGCACCGAAGTGCGGACGGGCAGCCTCGGCCTGTCCCCTGGTGGCAGCGCCAACATAGCCGTCGCTTTGGCCCGTTTGGGGCTCGGTGCCCGCTTGTCGGCGCCTTTCGCGGGCGACGCCTTCGGGCACTTCGTCTGGGGTGCTCTCCGCCACGAAGGGGTGGACCTCTCCTCGTCGTCCAGGTACCCGTCCTGGACGTCGCCGGTCACCGTCTCGCTTGCCTACAAAAAAGAGCGGAGCCTCATCACCTACGAAGAGCCATCGCCCGAAGGTGTCGCCCAGTTGCTCGGCAAATCGCTCGGAGGGCAACCCGGGGGCAGCCAGGTGGCGGACGCCTGCTACCTCCCTCTCGGCGGGCCCGAGCGAGCCTGGCTCGAAAAGGCGCGGGAGAGCTTTGGGATCTTCTTTGCCGATGTCGGTTGGGACGAGGCCGAGCGCTGGAGCGCGGACCTCTTGGACGAGCTCTCCCTGGTCGACGTCTTCTTGCCCAACGCCGCCGAGGCAATGGCCTACAGCCGCACCACGAGCCCCCTCGCGGCCGCCGAAGCCTTGGCGCGCCATGTGCCGCTCGCAGTGGTCAAATGCGGCGCCAACGGGGCGGTGGCCGCCGGAGAGGGCCTGGACGGGCCGGTGGCAGTCCAGGCTCTCCCAGTGGAGGCGGTGGACACAACCGGTGCCGGCGACGTGTTCGACGCCGCGTTCATCTACGGGACCCTCGCCGAGTGGCCGGTCGAGCAACGGCTCCGCTTCGCCAACCTCTGCGCCGGTGAGTCCGTACGCTACCCGGGGGGTTCGCTTTCGGCGCCGTGCTGGCGCGACCTCGCCGCCTGGTGGCACCGCCAGGACGACCCCGCCACCAAGGAGGCTTACGCCTGGCTGCCAGAGCTGCTCGAGGCGTGCACTCCCGAGCGTGTCTGCCAGCGCCCGTGCGCCTCCCTGCCTTGGCACAGCGGTTGAGCTGCCTGCTGGCGCCAGTCGTGCTGTGGGGGCTGCAGGCTCGTGGCTCGCCGAGCGCTGCCGAACTGCGCCTATTGGATAGCCCCGAGCGTTATGCCTTCGACAATGCGGCGCTGGGTGGCGATGGCCACGAGGAGGATCGGGACGATGGCGATGAGCGCCGCCGACATGATGAGGTCGTAGTTGACACTGAACTGGCTCTGGAACACCGAGAGCCCCTGGGAGAGTACCTCCATGCTGGTCGTGTTGACCACGATCAGCGGGAAGAGGAAGTTGTTCCAGTTGTAGAGGAACGAGATCATGGCAAAGGCAGCCAGGATGGGTGTCGACAGCGGGGCGTACACCCGCAAGAAGATCCGCAGCTCCGACGCCCCGTCTATACGGGCCGCCTCGCCCAGCTCATAGGGCAAGCCCAGGAAGAACTGACGAAATAGGAACGCACCCAAGGCCGAGGCGATGTTGGGCACGATCAGGCCCTGGTAAGTGTTCAGCCAGTGGAAGTCCGCCAAGATCTGGACCACGGGCACTATCACCGTGCTGAAGGGGACCATAAGCCCACAGAGCAGGGTGTAGAACAATATCCGCTTGAACGGGAAATCGAACATGGCGAACGCGTACCCGGCCAAGAGCGAGCTCCCGATCTGGCCGGCGGTGGCGCCGCAGCTGAATATGACGCTGTTCAGGAACCAGCGGCCGAACGGGGCCGAGTTCCAGGCGCGGGCTATGTTGCCCCACTCGAAGCGGCTCGGCCAGAGCGAGGCCCGGAGGTCGAGGATCTGGCTGTTGGGCTTCACCGCCGTGCCGAGCATCCATACGAGCGGGAACACGACGACGAGCACGGCGATGATGACGAGCGCGTAAACAAGCGCCTTTGACAGCCAGAGCCGCGGGCTAGTAACCACGGCGCGACCCCCTACCGATCAAGCCCACCTGGGTGACCGTGACCGCCAGCGAGATGAGGAAGAGAAGCACGCCCATGGCGTCGGCCTGGCCCGTGTTGAACTGCACGAAGCCCTGGTTGTAAACGTAAAACAGCGCGGTCGTGGTCGCCCCGGCGGGGCCGCCGCCGGTCAGGACGTATATCTGGGTGAAGGTCTGCAGCCCCGTGAGGGTCGTTATCACCCAGATGAGCACGCTGTGGCGACGGAGCAGCGGCCAGCGGACGTTGATGAAGCGCCGCCAAGGCCCGGCACCGTCCACGCTGGCCGCCTCGAGCACTTCGGTGGGGAGCGTTTTCAATGCCGCCAGGTACAGGATCACGTTTTCACCGAAGAACTGCCAGATCCCGAAGGTGAGCACCATGACGAGAGCGAGCGAGGGCGAGGACGTGAAATCGGCCTCCGGGAGGCCGAGGCCCACCAAGATGCGGTTTACGAAACCGAACTGGGGCGCGAAGATGTTGGCCCAGATGAGAGCCGTGGCGACGGTCGGGACTACGAGGGGGATGACGAAGGGCGCCCGCAGGAAGTCGAGCCCCGGGAGCTTTATGTTGAGCAGCAGGGCAACCCCGAGGCCGAGCGCCATGCTGCCCACGACGAAGGCGACCGTGTAGATGGCCGTCACCTCGAGGGCCTTGCCACCGCCCTGGGAGACGGCGTTGCCGTAGTTCTGCAGGCCGACGAACTGGAGCGAGGTGGCGAAGATGCCCACGCCGCCGTAGAGGCTCCTATAGGCGAGCATGACCAGGGGCACCAGCGAGAAGAGGACCGTGAGGCCGACCGCTGGCGCGATGAAGAGGTACGGCAGGGCCAGGGGCCGGTGCATCCGGGAGCGGCTCGCGGGCCGGTTGGTGGTCCTCGGCCGGATAAACCGCCCTCGCCCGGGGGCAACTCGGCGGGCACGGCCAAGGGCCGGCGCCCGCCCGGCCACCCCTACGTCAACCGCCCGCGCCACTTAGTGGGACAACGGGCAGCCTTCGGCCGGTTGCGCCCGCGGCAAAATGGGTCGCTACAAGCCGCATTTGGCACGGCAACCGGCCGAAGGTCCCCGGAAGCAGCATTAGCTCTCTCAGCCGATCTCTTTCAGCCGATCTCTTTCAGCCGTTCTTGGCGAGGGTCGTGTCAGCCTCCTTGGCGGCGATGGAAAGGGCCTTCGCCGGCGTGACCTGCCCGTCGATAGCCGCGTTGATCTCCGTCCAGAGATCCTGCGAAACGGCGTTGTAGGCGGGCGTGATGGGCCGGACCTGCCCGTACTTTTCCAGTCCGGAGAAGACGTTGAACCACTTCGCGGACTCGTTCTTCTTCATGAGAGGCTGGGCGAGTTGGGCCGGGCTTGACGGCAGGCCGCCGTTCACCGAAGCCATGTAGGCGCCTTCCTTGGGGCTGGCCAGGAACTTGATGAAGTCCAAGCCGGCCTTGTCCTCCGCTGGCGTCGTCTTCAACAAGGCGACGACGCCAAGGCCGATGTTGGTGGACTCGCCCTTGGTGCCGGCCGGGTAAGGCGCGACGCCATAGGACAAGGTCTTCGGGAGCTCTCCTTCGAGCCAGACGCCATCGGTGATCATCGCGACCGCGTTGGAGCTGAAGGCGGTAGGGCCGTCGAAGTTGCCGTCAGCGGCGTAACTGGCTGCCGGCGCCGCCTTGTACTTGCGGACCAGGTTCACCCAAGTACTGAGGGCCTTGATGCCGGCGGCGCTGTCGAAGGCCGCCTTGGTCTGGTTGGCGTTCAAGAGCTGGCCACCGTCGCCCCAGAGCACGGGCTCCCAGTCGTAGGAGATCCACTCGGCGTCGCCGGTAGGGACGTAGAAGCCCCAGCGCTTGGCCTTGGGGTCCGTCAGTTTGACCGCGTCTTTCACCAGCTGCGACCAGGTCTTCGGGGGCGCTGCGATGCCGGCCGCCTTGAAGTCGGCCTTGTTGTAAAAGAGGGCAATGTCGCCCACACCAGCCAGCGCCATGCCGAGCTGCTGGCCCCGGTAGAAGAGCGACTTCTTGATGCCGGGGTAGAGGCTGTTGGTGAGGCCGTTGAGCTTGCCCGTCAAGGGGATCAGTTTGCCGCTTTGCGCATAGAGGGGCAGGTCCGAGGGGTTTTGGTCGGTGAGCACCGTCGGGTAGGTGCCGGTCTTCAGCGCCGAGATGACCTTGGGCAGGTACTCGTCGGACGTAGAGATGTACTGGCCGTGGGCCTGGTAGCCGGGGTAGGCCTTGTCGAAGGCGTTGTCGATGGTGGTGATCTCGGCCGGCTTGAAGCCGCTCGTCCAGTAGGTGAAAGACACGGGTGTGGCAGCGCTGGCGGGCTGCCCTACGGCACCGACGCCGGCAGTCGTGGCAGCCGTCGCGGCCGATACCACGCTGGCCACGAGCTTGTTACGGAAACTCCGCTTCACAATGACCCTCCTCGTTCATGTGGTGCGAAAAGCTGACGATTCAAGTCGCCTATGGTACTCGCGGTCACGGCCAATGCGCCGGCAGGGGCCCTGCGTGGCGTCAGGACCGGGAAGCTTGGTCGGCTGCAGACAATGCAGGCAATGAGGTGGCCGCTGCCGGTGCACCCACCCAGCGCGCGTAACCAGAGGGCCGCTAAGCTACGGCCTGGTTATGGCCATGGCCGAGGTCGTCTGCGTAGGCGAGACCATGGCGATGGTGGCGCCGGTGCACGCGGAGCCACTCGAGCTCGCCCGCGAAGTCGCCATCCACACCGGAGGCGCGGAGTCCAACGTTGCCATGTACCTGGCGGGCCTCGGCCACCAGGTCGCCTGGGTGAGCAGGCTCGGTGACGATCCCCTCGGGCACCGGGTGCTGGCAGACGTGGCCGCCGCCGGCGTGGGCACCTCGCTCGTCGAGTTCGACAGGGCGGCACCGACCGGCGTCTACTTCAAGGACCCTGGCCCAAAGGGCACCAGGGTCTTCTACTACCGGCGCGGGTCGGCGGCCTCGCTCATGACCGCTGCCACCTTGCGCTCGGTACTGGCATCCCCTCCCAGAGTGGTCCACGCGAGCGGGATCACGCCGGCGCTCTCTCCCACCTGCGACGAAATGATGAGCGAGCTCTTCGGGTGCCTCGAGGGCACCACCACGCTCGTCAGCTTCGACATCAACTTCCGCCCGGCGCTATGGGGCCCGAAAGAGGCGGCACCGCGCCTTCACGAGCTGGCCAAACGGGCGGGGGTCGTGTTCGTTGGCCTCGACGAGGCCCAAACCTTGTGGGGTACCCACCAGCCGCGAGAGGTGCGCGACCTGCTGTCGGGACCGCCGGTCTTGGTTGTGAAGGACGGCGCGACGGGCGCCACCGCCTTCGACAGCGCCGGCGAGGTCTTCGTCCCCTGCCCACGAGTTGCCGTGAGCGAGCCGGTCGGTGCCGGTGATGCCTTCGCCGCCGGTTGGCTGTCGGGCCTGCTCCGGGGGCTGCCCCAGGCGCAGAGGCTCCGGCTCGGGCACGTGCTCGCCGGCGTGGCCCTCGCATCGACCGCCGACCACCAGGCTCCGCCGCCTCCGGACCTGCTCGCGGCGGCACTTACGGTGGACGAGGTGGACTGGGCGGCCGGCCCCGAGGCTTGGGCGAAGGCGGGAGAGACCGAGGCTCGGGCGCGTGGCGGCGGAACGGCGGGGCGGGAGAGCCTGGCCGCGTCCGGTGGGACGGTGAGGGAAAGCGTCGGCACGCTCGATCGAGGACGGAGATCCATATGACCCAAGTTCCAGAGGCAAGCAGTGCCGCCACCCACTCCGATGAGTTTTTCGAAGAGCACTTTGCTCACCAGCGCGTGATGGCGGTCCTCCGCGGCCTGCCACCGGCCGAGACCGTCGAACTGTGCGCGCTCGCCTGGGGCACCGGCGTAGAACTGGTCGAGGTCACCCTCCAGAGCGAGGACGCGCTCCCCTCGCTCGAAGCGGCCGTGGCCGCTGCCAAGAACCAGGGCCGCATCGTCGGGGCGGGTACGGTCACGTCCGCCGGCTCGGCGCGTCGCGCCGCCACCGCCGGCGCCGCCTTCACGGTCGCGCCCGGCTTCGACCCCGAGGTCGCCCTGGCCTCGCTCGACGCCGGCCTGCCTCATCTCCCCGGCGTCGCCACCCCCACGGAGATCCAGCAGGCCCGAGCCCTCGGCTTTTCCTGGCTGAAGGCCTTTCCGGCCGCCCAGCTCACGCCGGCGTGGTTCAAGGCGATGCTCGCCCCCTTCCCCGGGATCCGCTTCGTGGCCACGGGAGGAGTCGATGCCACCAACGCCCGGGCCTTCCTCGAGGCAGGGGCGCGGGCGGTCGGGGTGGGGTCGGCGCTCGCCGACCCGGCGCAGGTGGAGCTCCTCGCCGCCCTCCGCTACAGCTGAGCCCTCCGCCTGCGGCGGGCCGGCTCAGGCCACCGGGGCGGGCAGGTCGTCGAGTTCCATCATCTCGATGAGCCCCTGGATGTAGCCGAGGGCGAACGCCCTGCCACGGTGGCCATAAGGCGAGTCCCCCACGAGCGAGGGTGTGTGGTCGTCGAGTATGAAGCCGTCGAAGCCGGCCTTGCGCAGTTCCCTTATCACGACCGCCGGCCGGTAGTTGCCTTCGCCGAGGAAGCACTCGACGAAGGCGGGCACGGTGCCGCTGACGTCACGCAGGTGTACGTATGCGATCTTGCCGAGCGGCCCGAGATAACGGATGGCTTCCAGTACGGCCTCCTCCCCGCCCATCTCGGACACCGTCCCGAGGCACAGTTCGATGCCGAAGCCAGGCCCGGGCGCCAGCGCCACCGCCCGCTTCAAAGCGTCTACAGAACGGAAGATCCTCGCCACGCCCCCGAGGGAGGGCACGGGCGGGTCGTCGGGGTGGAGCGCCAACACAACCCCGGCCTCCGCGGCCACAGGTACGAGCGCCTTCACGAAGTACTCGTAGGAGGCCCACATGTCCTCGTCGCTGCGCTCGGCCCCGAGGTCGAAAGTGGCGCCGGCGCTCCAGGAGTCCTTTTTGTCCTCGACCCTGCGGTCGCGCCTGGCTACCAGGATCTTGCCAGCTTTCGTGCGCTCGTCCACCAAGTCGAGGTCGAAAGCCGAGACCACTGCCCCGCCCCGGCCGGTCGACGAAAGGTCGGTGCGCCACACGGAGTTGGGCATCCAGTTGAACCCGAGCAGGCCTATGCCGGCTTTTCCCATGTTGGCGACGGTCGCGACGACATTTTCTATTTCCTCGTCGCGCCCGGGCTTGCCGAGCATGGCCTTTTCGTAGAAGTGGTTGGGGATATTTTCGATCGCCTCCAACACCAGTCCCCTCGCCTCGACCTTCTCGCGCAAGGCCACGAGGTCTCCAAGCTCCCAGCGGTGCTCGCCGGACAAGTCCGGCGTATTGAGCTGGATGCCTCTCACCCCGAGCTGGACAGCGAAGGCAAGGTACTCTTCAGTCGCGCGTGCCCCCTGCCCGACGGCTATGCGCATCACCATGGCCCGCCTCCCTTCGTCGTCTCGCGTGCCACGCCGATAGTAGCGGCCTATAGGTAGAGCGCCACCCGGGGAGCCCTGCCAGCGGCGCGGGAGTATGGCTTTGGGCTCCTAGCCGGCGCCTGGCGCCACGTCGGTACCACGGCCGGCCAGGCGCTGAAGGTGGGGCAGGAGGGCGAGGAAGTCCAGGTCTGCGAACCCGTCCTCACACGTAGCGACAGCCAGCTCCGTCACCAGTGCCGTTACCGGCAGAGGCACCGCCTCCGCCGCCGCCACCGCTTGGGCGAGGCGCAGGTCCTTCACAGCCATGGCGGTCGTAAACGTGGCGTCGTACTCGCGTGCCAGCAGGGCCGCGGTCTTGTACTTCACAAAGGGGGACCCGATGGCCGAGCCTGCTAGGACGTCGAGCAGCACCGACCTGTCGATACCCCAGGCTTCGCACATGGTGATCAGTTCTGCCAGCATCTGGGCGCTCGCCACCAACATGGAGTTGACGGCCAGTTTGACTACCCGCGCTTCCTCCGCCGTTCCGACTTGGTAGACCTTCGAGCCCACCCGCTCCAGCACCGGCATGGCTGCTTCGAGGCTGGCCGGGCTGCCGGACGCGATGAGGGTCAGGTTGCCCGAGGAGAGGACCGCCGGGTTGCCGCTCACCGGGCAACGCACGTAGCGAAGGCCGCGCTCTTCTGCCGCGTCTGCAACGGCTTGTGAGGCAGCCGGTGAAACCGTGCTCATTTCGACCAGGACGGCACCGCCTGACGCCGTCTCCACGAGCCCGCCGGCACCGAGGTAGACGTCGTGCACCGCTTGGTCGTCGGCCAAGAAGCTCATCGCCACGTGGGCTTTCCCCCAGATCTCGCCCAGCTTGCCGACGGGCGTCGCGCCGGCGCCGGCGAGCGCCTCGGCCGCTCCGGGGTGGCGGTTCCAGACCGTGACGCCCAATCCCTGGGCGAGGAGGTGGCGAGCGAGCGCGCTCCCCATCTTCCCGAGCCCGACGACCGCTACGTTCATGACCCGTTGCCGTGGGGCAACCACCGGTCGAGCACGAACCAGACCGATCGCACGGCCGTGTCGCCGGCGTTCCAGAACCGGTGGGGGATGGTGGCATCGAACGCCATGGAGTCCCCCGGCCCGAGCACATACTCCTCGAAGCCGACCTGGACCGAGAGGCTGCCCTCGAGGATCAGGCAATAGTCGCGCCCGTTGTGGCGGATGGCCTCGCCTGTAGCACCCGAACCGCCGCCCACTGGGTACCGGACCTCCAGGAACTCGGCGCCAGGCTCCGGGAACGGCGTGAGCAGCTCCCAACGAACCCCCTTTTCGAGGTCGATAGAGCGGCGGTGGTCGCGTCTTTGGACGATCGCCCGCTCGTGGGTAGTGGGGTCCTCGTGCGCATTAGGTTCCGGCGAGCCGGGACCGACCTGGCGGGTACCTGGACGGGCCGCCCGGGCGCCGGCGGCGTGCCCGGGGGAAGCCCCCTTGCCGCCCCCCTCACCTTCCCCCGCCAAAGCACCTTCCCCTGCCAAAGAGCCGTCATCGTCCGGACCGTCCTCGCTCTCCTCGACGAAGAGGCTGTCCATGGAGACAGATAGGGCATTGGTCAACGCGTACAAAGTGCTCACTGACGGCGCCACGCGGCCGAGCTCGATCTGGGAGATGCTGCTGGCCGAGATGCCTAGCTTGCGTGACAGCTCCCGCACACCCATACCGCTACGGAGCCGGGCCTCGCGGAGCCGGCTCCCGACCAGGTCCTGTTGCGTCCCGCGCCTCTCAGGACCGGGCCCTGGCCGGGCCACGAAGGCCGGCGCCGGCTGCGCCTCGACTAGGTTCTCTTCGGTTGGCAACCAGACCTCTCCGCTCACGTGTGCCAATGGTCTCCTCCAAGGCTAGCGGCTGGGGCTCGCGTGCTCGTTCAGCCAGCACGCGCGCTACCGGCCGCAGCCCTGCCGCCATCCCAGTTCGTGTAGGTGTACGGGTTGGCGATGAGCTCTGACTTCGGCAGCTCGGGGTGCATCATCTCGGCCCACTCGGCAGCACCGAGTTGAGCTCGCGTGTAATCGACGGTCGCTTCCACCGCCTGTTGAGCGCTCGCGAGGTCGACCCCGACGAGCTCGTGGTCGAGCTTCACTACCCGGCCGTTGACCATGACCGTGTGGACGTCCCCGCGTCCCGCTTGGAAGGCGACGTGCCCAAAGGGATGCAGGAGTGGGAACATCACCGGCGAACGTTCGTTTTTCAAGAGCACCACGTCCGCCTTTTTGCCTGGCGCCAGGCTCCCCACCGCGTCGCCCAGCCCCAGCGCCTGCGCGCCTCCGATGGTGGCCCACCTTACAACTTCCTCGGCCCGAAGGGCGTTGGAGACCACCGTCTCGTCCTTCGCGTGCGCTTCCAGGTGCTCGCGCGAACGGTCAGCACCGAGCGTCGAACGCATCGCCGAGAACATGTCTGCACTCCACCACACGCTCGTGTCGACAGACAGCGATACCGGGATGCCATAGCGGCGAAGTTGCCACGTCGTCGGATAGCCCTGGCCGGCACTCTGCTCGCTCTCGGTGGCGACCGAGACGTACGCCCCCGAAGCGGCGATGCGCTGGTAGGAGTCCTCTGACAGCGTCGAAGCGTGCACATAGGTCACGTCTTCGGTCGCGAAACCGTGCTCGCACATGAGCCGGAGCCCCGCGTCGTTGGTCGCTCCCCAGACCCCGGCGTGTGTCGTGACGCGCAGGCCAAGCTCTCGGGCAGACTCGAAAGCGCCCTTCTCCGGGAACTCGGGGTCGCCTGTCACGTCGAAAGCGAGCTGCAGCCCGAGCATGTCGTCCCTGCTAGCGAAACGGCGCGCGACGAAGTCGCGGAACTCTCGGCTCTTCGACCACTCCCATGGCGCGCCCTGCAAGTTGCCATAGGCGAGGACGTAGCGCCCGGGCACCTCTTGCAGGGCCTGGAGGGCTGCCTCGGCATGCTCCACGGTCTGCAGACCGTGGGACCAGTCGAGGGTCGTCGTCACTCCCGCATCGAGCGACTCGATGGCCGAGAGAAGGTTGCCTGCGTAGATGTCCTCCGGGCGGAAGATCTTTCCCCACTTCAAGTAGTAGAAAATGAAATACTGGGTGAGCGTCCAGTCTGCGCCGAACCCCCGGAGCGCGGTCTGCCACATGTGGCGGTGGGTATCGACCATGCCCGGCATCACGATGCCCCCCGAGCAGTCCACCACGAGGCCACCCACCGGGTCGGGCAGGGCCGTGCCGACGGCGGCGATCCGCTCGCCTTCGACGAGCACGTCTGCGCCTTCGAGCAGGCCCGCCCGGTCCATGGTGAGCACGGTGCCACCCCGGAAGAGGACCGGAGCGCCCGGTGGGAGCGCACGGAACTTTTCCTGCAGCGCAACACCTTCGTTCATAACTTGACCCCCTTTTCTTTCTTCGCTTTTCTCATCGGAGCAACCATCCGCCGTCCACGTAGAGGTCGGTCCCGTTGACCCCTCCGCACTCGAGGAGGAACAAAGCTGCCTCCACGACCTCGGCCATCGTTACGAGCCGGCCGAGCGGGGTCCGGGAAATGACAGCGTCGAGCGGCTTCCCCAACCAATACGGGCTGTCCCCGACGATGCCGGGGTGGATGGCGTTTACCCGTACAGGCGCCAGCTCGCACGCCAGTGTGCGCACCATGCCCGAAACCCCGCCGTTCACGGTGCTAACGGTCGTCGACCCCTCGTAGGGCCGTTCCTTGGCCAGGCCGCCGAACAGGACTACGGAGGCGTCGGGGGTCAGGCGGTCCTTCAGCACGTGGACCGCCTCCAGGTACCCGACGAGCTTCAGTGTGACCAGGCGTTGGGCCCTCTCCCAGGCGTACTCGGCGACGCTATTGACGTCACGCTCGATAGCGGCAATGACCAGACGCCGCACAGGGCCAATGTCTGCCAGCGCGGCGCGGATGGACCCCGGCTCGGCGAGGTCGAACCCAACTCCTTTCGTAAGCCCGCCGATCGCCTCTGAGACCTTGGTGGCTCGCACGGCGTCGCGCCCCGAGACGACCACTGGGGCGCCCTTCCTCGCGTACTCGGCGGCAAGTTCGCGCCCGATCCCCGAAGTACCGCCCACAACGACAACTGCGCCTTCACCCATCTCGCTCTCCTCTCTCACCTTCCAGGTCAACTTCGCCTCAGTCGCGTCCACGCGTCGAGCCCGACCGCCAAGATGAGGAAGACGCCGAGCACGATCTGCTCGTACAAGGGGTCGAGGCCGAGGAGGTCGAAACCGTTGCCGATGAGGGCGATAAACAGCACCCCAACCACGGAGCGCCACACGGCGCCTCGCCCCCCGAGGATGCTCGTCCCTCCGACCACCACGCCGGCGAGCACGGTGAAGGCGAGGGTGGTGCCCGCGGAGGACTCTGCAGACAGCACCCGCGAAGCATCGATCAGCCCGCCCAGAGCCGCCGCCGTGCCTGACAGTATAAAGGCGAAGATCTTCACGTCGTACACCCGCACTCCCGCGAGCCGCGCCGCTTCGGCATTACCGCCGGCGGCGTACATGTACCGGCCCACCGTCGTCCGGTGGAGCAAGAAACCGAGCAACAGGACCACTAAAAGCGTCACCCAGGTCGATGTCCGCACCGTGAGGAAGCTGCTCCGGGTAAAGTCCGCGAAGCCGGGGCGGTTGAAATCAGTGATTATGTTGCCACCTGTCGCCAGACCGGCGACCCCGCTGACGACGTAGGCAGTGGCGAGCGTGGTGATGAGGGAGTTGACCCGGAACACCGTCGTCACAACCCCGTTCACAGCGCCGATCGCCACGCCTACGAGCAGGCCGATGGCAACGGCTAACGCTGGGCTCGTCACGAGGGCGAAGTGGGCGGAAGCCACTCCGGCCAGCGCGTACACGGCACCGATCGACAAGTCGATGCCGCCCGCGACGAGCACGAGGGTGACCGCGACCGCAGGGATCAGAGTCGAAGCCTGCTGATCCACGATGTTGAGGAGGTTGTCCTTTGTGAGGAACGCCGAACTTGTGGCTGACAGCACGACGAAGAGGGCAATGAACGGCACCAGGATCCCGCCCCGGCGGAGGTCGAGCAGGCCGAGCAAGCGAGCGGCGGTCCCCTTTGAGGCGGCTCGGAGCCGCACTCGGGGGCCCGCGTCGGGGAGAGATGCTCCGAGCTCGACCGTCTTCATGGGGCCACCTCTGCATCGTTCTGGCACGCCTGGGGCACCAAACCCGGGTTGCCCGCGGAAGCAGCACTCGGAACGCCGTCCGGGCCCGTCGGGACGAGGAGGGACGCGGCGACCAGCTCTTCTTCGGTTGCGGTCTCACCGTCGAGCTCCGCGACTATGCGTCCGCCGCGCATGACGAGCACGCGGTGGGCAACCCCGAGCACTTCTTCCGCGTCGGAAGAGATCATGAGCACTGCCCGGCCTTCCGCTGCAAAGCGACCGAGGAGCTCGTAGATGGCACGCCGTGCCCCGACGTCGACGCCGCGGGTCGGTTCGTCGGCCACGAGGACACGGGGCTTGGTGAGCAGCACGCGGGCGAACAAGAGCTTTTGCTGGTTGCCGCCCGAAAGGGTGTCTGCCTCGGCCCCGGGGTGGGCCGCGCGCACGTCCACTCGCCCGAGCACCTCGGACACCGCCCGGCGCTCCATCCCACGGCGCACGTAGCTCAGCCGGCTGAGCTCCGGAAGGACCGAGAGGACGGCATTTTCCCGCACCGGCCTTCCGAGGAGGAGGCCCTGCTCTTTGCGCGACTCGGGGACCATGGCCAGGCCGAGGTGCAACATCCGCCGCGGCGTCGGCCGCCGCACCACTCGGCCGCACAGCACCAGGCTCCCGCGTGCCAGCCGGCGCAGCCCGACGATTGCCTCCGCTACCTCGGTGCGGCCTGCTCCCACGAGCCCTGTCAGGGCCACGATCTCTCCGCCACGCACTTCGAGACTCACGCCGTTGACACCCTGCGCCCAGAGATCGCGCACCGACAACAACACGGGCGCGCCAGGCTCCGGACGCTGCTTGGGCAGGAGGCTTTGGTCGAAGGACCGGCCGAGCATCGCTTGGACCAGCGTCTCCTCGGTTTCCTCAGCCGACGGGCCGCTGCGCACGAGCCGGCCGTCCCGAAGGACCGTCACGTCGTCGGCCACCTCGAGTACCTCGCGCAAGAAGTGGGAGATCAACACGACGGTCCTGCCGCGCGACCGTAGCGAGCGGATCACTTCGTGGAGCCTCTCGACGTCGTCACGGCTGAGCGCCGCGCTCGGCTCGTCGAAAACGAGCAGCTGTGCGTCCCGGGCGAGCGCCCTCAAGACTTCGAGCTTTTGCTGGTCTGCAACCCGAAGCCGACCGGCGACGGCGTTGGCCGGGACCCCGAAGCCGACTGCCTCGCAAAGATCCTCGTACCGCCGGCGCAGCTCGCGCCGGCGGACGACCATCGAGCTCCGAGGTTCGACACCGAGATAGACGTTTTCGGCGGCCGTCAGTTCCCGGACGATCGCCAGTTCCTGAGCGATCGTGGCAACGCCGTGGTCGAGAGCCTCGCGGGGGCTCCTGAAGCGGACCGGCGTGCCCCAAAGCGCCACCTCGCCGCCGTCGGGAGCGACCAAGCCCCCGACGACCTTGCCGAGAGTGGACTTGCCAGCCCCGTTCTCACCGACGACGGCGTGCACGGAGCCGGCGCGGATGCCCACCGAGACAGACTCGAGCGCCCGGGCTCCGCCGTAGCGCTTGCTCACCGCCCGCAATTCGAGATGGGTGGGAATGGGGCCGCGCCCTGCAGGCACCTGCTCTGCTTCCTCGTGCGCTTGCTCTGTGCGCTTTCGCTGTGCTCTCGCCCTCGTGGCTCAGCCTGGCCACTCGGCGTGGAACTCGCCCACGTCAGCCTTTGTGACTATGCCCCCGTGGGGCAGCTCGGCCACAGGGTCGATACCGCCGAAGTGCTTGCCCGTGCGGATTGACTCGGCCAAGTACTCGACGGCAAGGCGCCCCTCGGAGGCCGGCAGCTGGGCGACGTCGCCGTACCACGCGCCGCTCCGGATCCCCTTCAGCGCGGCCGCACTCGCCCCGTAACCGACCAGGATCACCTTGCCGGTCTTGCCGGCGGCAGCTACGGCCTGTTGGGCGCCCTCTATCCCTTGGTCAGAGCCCACGATCAACGTGAGGTTCGGGTGTGCCGTAAGCATGTTCTGGGCGGCGGTCAGGCCGTCGCTCGGCGTGAAATAGGATTGGCCCTCGGTGACGATCTTCACGTTGGTGTGAGAGCTCACGACTTTCATGAAGGCACCGTGCAAGGCCTCGTCGAGGGCAGACGCTTTGATGTCGTACATGTAGCCCACGTTGCACGGGTTGTACTTGCTGCAAGCCTTGACCACGAGCTGGCCAAGCTTGGTGCCGATCTCGGTCGGGACGAAAACGACGTTGACCGCCAGCCCTTTGACCTGGGGCTTGTCCGTCGCCAGGTCGGGCCCGAGCTCTTGGTCCATGTTGGCCACCGCGATGTGGGCGGCGATCGCTTGGCGGACGAGGCCGAGGAGACCTGTGCCGAAGATCGGTTGGACGATTATCCCCTGGTACTTGTGCGACGTGATGGCGTCCTGCAGTTCTGCGTACTGCTTTGTCGGGCTGTTCTCGGCGTCGAAGACCGTCAGGTCGACGTTGGCCTTCTTCGCCTCCTGTCGCGCAGCCCTCAGCATGGGTGCGTCGTAACTGTTCTGCACGGCGAACGACAGGTACGCGACGTGCAGCGTCCGGCCCTGGTGCCGCGGTGGTGCGGACGCGCCAGTTGGTGCGGCGGCTAGCCCTGTGAGCGCAACAGCCGACAGCACCGCGCCAAAAGCGGCAGGAATGCGGCGCAACCTTATGCCCCGATGTCCCGATGGCATCGCTTCCCCTTCCCTCGAGAGGCCCCCTTGGACCTCTCAGGCAAAGTGTGCCACAGTCCGGCCCAGCCTGTCAAGTGGTGCGCAACAGTCGTGTATCATACACGCACAGCTTGACCATGGCAGTTGGTGCGGTCCCCAGCTCCGTGTATCATTGCTAAACGAGACGCCCGACCAGCGTCGCCGAAGGGGAGCCTGTATGTCGAATGACACCGTAAAGCGTCCGCCACGCGAGGCCGAGGGCTCGCGTGGTGCCGAGGCGCGCGTCGAGATGTACCGGGCACAGGTCCGGGTGCGCCTCTTCGAGAAGGAGGCCTACAACCTCTTCTTGCAGAACCTGGTCAAGGGCACGAGCCACCTGGCGATAGGCCAAGAGGCGGTCGCCGCGGGGGTGAGCGCCGCCCTCAGGCCGGACGACTATGTTTTTGCCACCTACCGGGGACATGCGCACGCCATCTCGAGGGGGGCGCCCATGACTGCCTGCTTCGCGGAGTTGATGGGCCGTGAAAGCGGCCTCATGGCTGGCAAGGGCGGCTCGATGCACCTCACGTACGCGAAGGGCAACTTCATGGGTTCGTACGCGATCGTCGGTGCCCACCTCACGATCGCCAACGGAGCCGCTTGGTCCGCCGTCTACCGTGGCACCGACCAAGTGGCGGTCGCCTTCTTCGGCGACGGCGCCACGAACATCGGCGCCTTCCATGAAGCTCTCAACCTGGCCGCTACGTGGAAGTTGCCCGTGGTGTTCGTGTGCGAGAACAACTTGTACATGGAGTACACACCGATCAGCCAGGTGACGGCCGTGGCCCAGCCGGCCGCGGACCGCGCCAGCGCGTACGGCCTACCCCCGGTGCTGGTCGATGGCAACGACGCCGATGCCGTCCACGAGGCGGCGACGGAGGCGGTCGAACGGGCCCGCTCGGGGGGCGGCCCCAGCCTGGTCGAGGCGGTCACCTACCGCCACGGAGGCCACTCGCGCGCCGACCCCGGCAAGTACCGTCCCGACGAGGAAGTAGCCGAATGGCTTGCCAAGGACCCTCTCCCCCGCTACAGGACAAGGCTCCAAGGAGAAGGGGTCGAAGCCCCCCTCCTCGACCGCATAGAGGCCGACGCGCGAGACGAGGTCGACCGCGCCCGCGAGGAAGCCAAGGCCGCGCCGCCGGCTGACCCTGCTCACCTCGAGACGGAGGTCTTCTCCTACGGGGAATCGTCATGGCGGAGGTGACCCACTCGTGCCGCAAGTGATCACCTACCGGGAGGCGGTCGCGGTGGGCCTCGCCCAAGAGATGGAGAGGGATCCCTCCGTCGTGCTGATCGGGGAGGACATCGCGACAGCCGGCGGTGTGTTCAAGGCGACGGCGGGGCTTCTGGAGAAGTTCGGGCCCAAACGCGTCCGCGACACCCCGATATCTGAGCAGGCCATTCTTGGCGCGGCAATGGGCGCTGCCATGACCGGGCTGCGCCCGGTGGCAGAGCTGATGTTCGCCGACTTCGTCTCCGTGTGCCACGACTTGGTCGTCAACCAGATCGCCAAAGCCCGTTACATGACCAACGGCCAAATAAGCCTCCCGCTCGTCGTCCGCTTCGGCAACGGCGGGGGGCTCCGCTTCGGCGCGCAGCACTCCCAGAGCGTGGAGGGCTGGCTGATGGCGGTCCCCGGGCTCAAGGTTGTCGTGCCCTCAACCCCGGCCGACGTGGTGGGGCTGATGGCTGCGGCGGTGCGCGACGAGGACCCCGTCATGTTCTTGGAGGAAAAGGCGCTCTACCCAACGAGCGGCGAGGTGCCTGAGGGTGAGCACGTCGACGAGCTGGGCACGGCTCGTGTGCGCCGGGCAGGCTCGGATGCGAGCATCTTCGCCCTGGGCACGATGGTCCACCGTGCCCTCGGCGCGGCCGGACAACTCGCTGCAGAGGGTATCGACTGCGAAGTCGTCGACCTTCGCTCGTTGGTGCCTTTGGACGTCTCGACGGTGGCGGCCTCGGTGGCGAAGACTGGGCGGGTCTTCACCGTCGAGGAGGGCCCCAGGCTCTGCGGGTGGGGCGCTGAGCTTGCCTCCATAGTGGCCGAGGAGTGCTTTTACGACCTCGACGCCCCAGTGCGGCGGGTGACCACCCCCCACATACCGTTGCCTGCAGCGGATTCCCTGGAAGACGCTGCGATCCCCTCGGTGGAGCGCGTCGTTGCTGTGGTCAGAGAAGGGCTTGGCTAAGGCCCGCTGCAAAAAAGGAGGTTCGAGCATTGGTTTTGAAGAGTTTCGGGCTCAACGCCGTGGACTGGGAACAACGGGTCGATTTCGGCCGGCTGCGCTCTGCCCGCCTGGGAGGCCTTCGCGCCCAACTGGAGGCGAGCGAGCTCGGTGCCCTGCTGTCGTTTGATTTCCACAACATCCGCTACATGACTTCGACCCACATAGGCACGTGGGCGATGGACAAGTTGATCCGCTTCTCGCTCCTGCCTCGTGGCGGAGAACCGGTCGTGTGGGACTTCGGCTCCGCAGCAAAACACCACGTTATGTACAACCCCTGGCTCGACTACGGGCCGGGGGTCGAACACGGTTCGCGTCCCGGGATCTCCACCCTTCGAGGGGCTTTCGACCCCGCAGCAGGGAGGGCCGATGAAGTGGCCCGCTCGATAAAGCGCGAGCTCGAGCGCCACGGCCTGGCCCGTGAGCCCGTCGGCGTCGACATTGCCGAGATGCCCGTCTTGGAAGCCCTGTCAAGCGCTGGCGTCCGGGTGGTCGATGGCCAGCAAGTGTTCTTGGAGGCCCGCCGCAAGAAGACCGAGGACGAGATCTCCCTGCTGGTAGCCGCCGCCTCTATGGTCGACGCAGCTTACGACCAGCTGTACGCGTTCTTGCGCCCGGGGGTACGGGAGAACGAGTGTGTCGGGGTCGTCGCCAAAGCCCTATATGACCTCGGCAGCGAGCACGTCGAGGGAGTAAACGCCATCTCGGGCGAGCGCTGCGCACCCCACCCCCACGTCTACAGCGACCGCATCCTGCGCCCGGGCGACCCAGCCTTTTTCGATATCCTGCACTCGTTCAACGGGTACAGGACCTGCTACTACCGCACGTTTGCTGTGGGCAGTGCGAGCCCCGCCCAGCGCGACGCCTACCGCCGCTGCCGGGAGTTCATCGACGAAGCTATATACAGGGTGAAGCCGGGCGCTACCACTGCCGACATCGTTGAAGTCTGGCCCAAGGCAACGGACTTCGGCTTCCCGGACGAGTTGGCCGCCTTTGCCCTCCAGTACGGCCACGGCGTCGGCCTCTCCATCTGGGAGAAACCGATCTTCAGCCGGCTGGTCTCCCTCGACCACCCCGAAGTGCTGGAAGAGGGTATGGTCTTTGCGCTCGAGACCTATTGGCCGGCCTCCGATGGCTGGTCCGCGGCGCGCATCGAGGAGGAGGTCGTGGTCACCGCCGATGGTTGCGAGGTGATAACGAAGTTCCCGGCCGAGGAGCTGCTCGTCGCCGGGCAGCGTTACTGGGCCGTGGACGGGCCGCTCCCCGCGACCAGGGAGGCGCAGTCCCACCTGAACACCGGGGAACGGAGGGACCGCTGAAGACCGAGATGTGCTCAACCGGCAAATGGAACTGGTCGTTCGACGACGACGGCATCCACGATTACGGTACGCATGCCACGGGCTACACGCGCGGCGGGCTCGTGGGCAGGAGCAACGGCGCGGTGCACACTGACCTCGCCCTTTGTCGGCTGGCGCCGGGCGGCCGCATCAACCGGCACGTCCACTACTTCGAGCAATGTGCCTACGTGCTCGGCGGGCGCCCCGTCGTCGAAAGCAACGGCCAAAGACTGCAGCTACAAACCGGCGACTACGTCCATTTCCCGGTGGCAAGCCCCCACGGCTGGCTCAACCCTGGTGAGATGGAGGCCCGTTGGCTGGAGCTCAGCACCCCCCAGCCGCTGCCGCCCGGCCGTCAGCGAGACGACACGTATTTCCTCCCAGGTTCCTCCGATCCGCAAGCAGTACTCCCCGCCAGGTTGCCCGACCCCACCATTGCCAATGTGGGCACCTATCTGGGGACGCCCCCCCAACACGAGGCCCTCGCGACGACAGGCCCTGCTCGCGGGCGTGCCCCCGCCGGCATCGACACAGCCCTGCTCGCCTACAGCGGGATCTCGGTCAAGATGCTCGTGGACCCCAACATGGGGGCCGAGCTCCTCACCATGTTTATGGTGGACTACGAGCCCGGCGGGGCAGCCCAGATCCACGACCACCCCTTCGAAGAGGCCTACTTCTTCTTGGAGGGCGAGATCGAAGCAGAGGTGGAAGGGCAGAAGATGACCCTCGGGGCGGGCGACTTCTTGTTCTGCGGGGTGGGCGTGCTGCACGGGTTCTTCAACACGACGCCGGGGCGAGTCCGCTGGATCGAGACCCAGGCCCCGCAACCGCCTCGTCGCCACTCATACCGCTGGCCTGCTCACTGGGCTGAGCTCGGCAGCAAGGTCTCCGTGCGTACTGGCCAAGACGCCGGCTCCGGGCAAGCGAAATCGTAAGTCCAACCCGTTTGCCGGGCCGATTGCTACCGCCCCGGACGTGTAGGTGCCCGTTCTTGGCTCTCGACGGCTAGCGGGCCAGCCGGGCGGCCGTCGGTCACAACTGGCGCGGGAGGGCGGCGGCTCATGACGGCGAGCCCCACCAGTGCAGCTACGACGCCGGCGCCGAGCACGATGCCGATCAGGCGCGAGGAGCCCCCGAGCCATGCCGTTAGCTGGGACTGCACGTGCTCGACCAGCCGGACGGGCGCGGGTGACGACGAGGGCGACACCAGGTCGTCTGCCCAGTAGAGGGTCAGGTACAGCCCTGCCAGGGCGAGCACCACGCCCGAAACCCGCGGGACGAACCTGGTGAGCGGCAAGGCCCGGCGTAGGACGGACGCGCCGGCGTACGCGACGAGGAGGCTCGCCACGGTGAGCAGGAGGCCCATGCCGAGCGCGTAGGCGACGAAGGTCTCGGCCCCCGTCACGAAGCCGAGGCGAGTGAAGGACCCCGCCACGCCGGCCAGGAACAATGGCAGCGCGCAGGACAGCGATGCCACCGCGTACGCGACGCCGAAACCGGCCATGGCGAGAGGCCCCTGGGTGCCGCTAATACGAGGCAGCGGGACGTGCAGACGCGCCTGGCGCCCGAGCGTGGCCAACACTCCGGCGACCGTCATCGCCACTGCGAGCGGGAGCATCACCCACGGGACCCAGCCGAGCACCAACCCGGTACCGCTCTCCACCAAAAGGCCGAGCAACCCGAACACGAGCACGAAGCCCATGGTCACGCAAGCGCCGGCGACCAAGCCTCGTTCCGTCTGCTTCACCCAGCCGGCACCCGAGCGGCCGCCGGCGAAGGTCGCGAGGTACGCGGGCAAAAGGGGGAAGCCGCAGGGGTTGATGGCGGCGACCAAACCCAGCGTAAAGGCATAGGCCAGGACCGCGCTCATCGACCCTCCAGCTAACCGCCTCCAGGGGAGGAGGAGTCAAGTCGGCTGGCTGGGGCCGGGGCTGGTGCCGAGGCTGGCCCGGGGCGACGGCTCAGCCCGCCCGCGCCCCGGGGCCAACTCGTCGGGCCCGCGCCTACTAGTAACCGGGCGCTGCCGTCGTGGTCGTCGTGGGGGCGGTCGTCGTGGTTGTCGGGGCAGTAGTCGTCGCGGTCGTGCTCGTGGTGGCCGAGGTCGTCGTCGTGGACTTCGGGGCCGACGACACGGTCTTGCCCGCCGACGTCAGCAGTTCGAAGGTGCCCCCGAAAGCCTTGATACCCGCCCCAGAGGTGGAGCTGTTCAGAGCCTTGAAAAAGAGGTACAGAGGGTGGCCGTGGTAGGTCACCTGGAAGGTCCCGTCAGGCCGGCGGGTCAACCCGAGCGCCGCTGCGTCCACCCCGGGCCCGCCCACGGGGGGCTCTGTAGCCAACACCGGAGGCCAAGCAACGGCGCACTGCCCGGCGCAGTTCTTGCCGGTGAAGGCGTACGCCGTGGCCGAGGCGCCGCCGGCCCCGACCATAGCCAGGATCTGGCCCGCAGGAGAGGTCTCGACCTTCAAGTGGGTTGCGCCGGCCAGAGGGAACCCGCTCGGCGAGACCGTGTACCACACGCCGTTGAAGGGCTGCGCGAGCACATTGGCGCCATTGGCCTCGCTCGGCGGCGCGCCGGTGGCAAGGTCCTTGGTGAAGAAGTGGAGGCGGTGACCGGCGTAGGTCACTTGCGCGCTGCCGTCGGGTAGGCGGACAAGGCCGAGGAGGGACTTGTTGACGCCCGGGCCGGCCACCGCCGGCCCGTTGCTGATGAGGGGCGGCCAGAAAGCACCACACACCCCCGTACAAGGGGCCGAAGTCGTCGTTTCGGAGGTGAGGGTGTAGACGGTCCTCACCGCCCCGAACGCCGTGACCGCCCCGAGCGCCAAGCCCTGCGGCGTGGGCTCCACCTGCAACTGGGCACGGTTGGCGGCAGGGTGGCCCGCGACCGAGACCAGGTTCCAGATGCCACCGAAGGCCGCGACGTCCTCGCCGTTGGTCTGCCCGGCTGCCGTGTCCTTCAAGAAGTAGTACAGGGGCTGGCCGTAGTAGGTGACCTGGTCACCCACGCCCGGCCTCTTCTTCACTGCCAGCTCCCCTGCCTTGACGCCGGGGCCGGCGCTGACAGACCCGCTCGGCGAGAGCAGGGGTGGCCAGAACTTCTGGCAGGTGGCCGAAGTGCACCCTGTCACAGAGGAAAGGTCGCCGCTGAACACGTACAGCGACAACCCGCTCGGCCCGACGAGGACCTTACCCTCCGCGGTCATGTGGCTCGAGACCGTCACGCCGGCGGCATAGGCCGGCGATGCGACGCCGGCGAGCCCCACCAGGATCGAGCCAGCCAGCGCGGCCGAGGAAATGGCAGCTCCGGCGGCGGCCAGAGCACCCCGGCGTGCCCCGAACGTTGACAGGTACTTCCCGAACGTTGACAGGTACTTATGGTCAAAGGCGCGCATTATCGAACCTCCCCTCACGTTGGGTGAAACATTCCTCGGCTAACTACGTGCGGTCGGGCGAAAAGGATTCGACCGCGGGAGGACGCCGGCGAAGAGTAGAACGGCGCCATGGACATCGGCTTGCACATCGCAGACTTCACGTTCCCCGGGGGGGCGCCAGCGCTTCGCGACGACCTCGCCCGTATAGCAGCCACTGCCGAGGAGCAGGGCTTCACCAGGTTGAGCGTTATGGACCACGTCTGGCAGATAGGTTCGATCGGCCCTCCGGAGCACGAGATGCTGGAGGCCTACACGACGCTCGGCTACCTGGCCGGCAAGACCGAGCGCGTCAGCCTCCTCGCCTGGGTGACCGCCGCCGTCTACCGCGAGCCGGGGCTCCTGGCGAAGGCGGTGACCACCCTCGACGTGCTGTCGGGCGGCCGGGCCTGGCTCGGCATCGGCGCCGCATGGAACGAGCCCGAGGCGCGCGGCCTCGGCCTACCCTTCCCGCCCACCGCCGAGCGCTTCGAGCGCCTCGAGGAGGTCCTGCAGATCTGCCTCCAGATGTGGTCAAGCCACGCCGGCCCTTACCAAGGCAAGCATTACCAACTCGAGAAGACGCTCAACTCGCCACCGGCCCTGTCGCGTCCCCATCCCCCCATCATGATCGGGGGCCAGGGCGAGAAAAAGACGCTCAGGCTCGTCGCCAAGTACGCCCAGGCCTGCAACCTCTTCGCCAGCCCTCAACTCGGGCACAAGCTCGACGTGCTCCGCCGGCACTGCGAGGAAGAAGGGCGCGACTACGACGAGATCGAAAAGACCGTCATGGGCCCTCTCGACCCCGGGCCGGCCGGCGACAAGATCGACGAGCTTGCCGACACCATACGCGGCTTGGCTGCCCTCGGCGTCACCCACTACCAGGGCATGGTGCCAGAAGCTGCCTCGCTGAAGCCGCTCCAACTGATCGGCCAGCGCCTGATCCCGGCCGTGGCCGCCTAGGCGGGCCTTCGGTGGGGCTGGCGTAGCGGGACGGCACCCGGTACCAAGGGTGGCCACAACCCCTTACCCGGGCCCCGCTGGTAGCCTCGCGCACACAATGAGCAGCCAAAGCGAGCTGGGCGCGGCGCTCCAGCTGAAGCGCGAGGGCCGCCTCGACCAGGCGGTCATAGCACTGGAGGCGCTGCTCGCCCGCCAGCCGGCCAATGCCCTGGCCCTTGCCAACCTGGCAGAAACGCAGCTGCGCCGGCTCCGGCTGACCGAAGCGGCCGAGTGCCTGGACCGCGCCGAGGCAGCCGGTGGTACGACGGCCCTGACCGCCCGCCTCCGGGGCGACCTCTATTACAAGCGGCGTCGCTACGCCGAGGCGGCACGCTCCTACCGGGAGGCCGACGCGCTCGGGGACAGGGGGACATGGTCGCTCGTCGGCCTGGCCCGCAGCTGCCTGCACGCCGGCGATATCGAGGGGGCCAGGGGGGCTGCTTCCAAGGCTGCCGAGCGGGCGCCCTCGGACTCCCGGGGCTGGCTCGCGCTGGGTGAGATCGCCATGGCCGAAGGGCACCTCCCCGAGGCCGAAAAGTTCTTCGCCCGTGCCCACGAGGCTTCTCCCAATGACAAGTACGCGTACGCCGAATTGGTCGAAGCCCGCGTAATGCAGATGCCCGAGGAGGCACGCGCCAAAGAAATCGAAGTGCTCCTGCGAACGACGGCCAAGGGCAACACCCACCTGCAACGCCTCCTCGGCAGGCTCCAAAAGGACCTGGGGCAGCTGGACAAAGCCACCGAAACGCTGGCCCGGGCTGTCGAAAGCGGGGACGCCTACTCGAGGAGCGCTTATGCTTTCTCCCTGAAAAAGGCGGGCCGCCTGGACGAGGCGGCCCGCGCCCTGGCGCAGTGCTTGGCCGACGACCCGGCCGACCCGGTCATCTTCAAGAACTACGTGAGCCTGCAGACCCAACGGGGTGCCACAGACGAGCTGCGCGCCACCTTGGAAGAGCTGCTGCCGCGCGCCGGCGCCCGGCGCGGCGCCTTCCTCGGTGCGCTGAAAAAACTCCCCACCAGCCCATGAGCCCGGTCCCGAGCATCGGCGAGCTTGTGAGCGTCGCCGAGGTCGAGACCGTCGTCCGCCTCGACAGCGAGGGCCTCATGGCCGAACTGGTGCCGACCGGGGACGTGGAGAGCGCCCTCCGCCACGTCGTCGAAGCGGCAACCGGGCTGGCCGGCGGGGGGTTTTTCGTCGTCGGGCCGTTCGGTTCGGGCAAGTCTCATCTCCTCTCGGCCGTCGGCGAGCTCTTGCGTGCGCCTCTCGAAGCGCCAGAGAACTGGCCCCCCGAGCTGGCGAGCGCAGCCCGGGCCGCACGGCGCTCGCTCCCGGTGAAAGTGCCGCTCGTCGAGTACCGGGCCGAGGTACCGCTGGAAGACGTGGCCCGAGAGCGGGCCTGGAAAGTTCTCGGAGCCGACGCCCCGGCCGGCGGGGCGGACCGCTCCGAGCACTGGGACCTCGTGCTCGCGGGGGCCAAAGACGCGGGCTTCGAGGGCGTCGCCGTACTGCTCGACGAGGTGAGCGAGTGGCTGCGGGCCAAGCGAGGGGCGGATCTCACGGAGGACCTCAGGTTTTTGCAGTTCCTCGGTGAGTGGGCCGGCCGCCGCCCGGCTGTCGTGCTCGCCGCCCTGCAAGAGAACATCGAAGAAGTGGCCAACGTGAGCGAAAAAGAGCTCACGCGCATCCGCGACCGGTACCGGGACCTGCGCCTGTCGATGCGCCACGTGGAAGACCTGGTGCGGGGCAGGCTGGTGCGCCTCCAGCCCGGCGCCGAGGCATGGGTCGAAAAAACGGGGAAAGAAACGGCCGCTTCATTCCCCCGCGCACCCTTCGACCAAGCGAGGATGGCCCGCTGCTACCCGCTCCACCCATCGGCCCTCGACCTCCTCGAAGGGCTGCGTTTCCTGCTCTCCCAAAACCGGGGCGTGGTCGACTTCGTCTGCACGCAGGTGCGGGCCGACCTCGGGGCGCCGGCCACCGCCCTCGTCACCCCGGAAAGGATCTGGGACCACTTCGCGGAACGTCTCGCCGAGCGCCGCCAGACCGCCCCCCTGGCCAGCGCCGTGGTGCCCTATTACGAGCGTGCTGTCGCGGAGATGTTCGAGGAGCCGGACCGGGAACTGGCCCTCCGCACCGTAAAGCTGCTCTGCCTCCTGTCGGCCTCACCCCTCGAACGGCCTCGCAATGCCGCCGAACTTGCGGGCATGTTGCTCGCCAAGGTGAGCGAGACCGACCCTGCCGCCAATGTCGCCTACTTGGAGCAGGTCGTCCTCGCCCCGCTCGTGCGGCGGGGGGCGTACGTAGTGGAAAATGCCGGCGAGCCGGCCACTTATTCGGTCGAAGCGGGCGCCGATGCCGCGGTCGCTTTGGAGGCGCGGTTGGCGGCGGCCCGGGCCGAGCTGAACGAGGCGGACCGGCGCATGGTCTCGACCCTGGTCGAGCTGGGCTCGGCACCCAACCTGCCGCTCGATTTGATGAAGACGGCGGGCCCGTCCAAGCGCGAGCTCAGCTGGCAAAACACCAGGCGCTACCTGACGGTCCTGCTTGCCCGGGTGGCCGAGTGGTCGCCCGAGGACGTGGCCGCTGCCGTCGAGGCCGCCGGCGCGGCGGGGGCGGAGGGAGCGCTCGTAGTGAGCGAAGCGGAACTGAGCGGCGCCACCGAGCTGATGGAGCGGACGGAGCGGCTCGTGTCGGGCAGCGAACGGGTGATGTTCTGGGTGCCGGCCGCACCTCTCGAGGAAGAAGTGGGGTCGCTCATCGAACTGCACAGCCGGAGGCTCGTGCGCGAGCAGGCCGCCAGGGAGGGGCGCACCGACCTCGTGGAACTGCTCGAACGTTCACGCGACTCAGAAGGCGCACGAGCCAAAGAAATCCTGTCCCGGCTGTACTTTTCCGGCTCGCTCGTGACCGGCGCCAGCGGGGTGGGCACGCGCGCCGCAATCGACCTCCCGTCTTTGGCCGGGCTCTCCTTCGACAACCAACTCCCCCGGCTGGCGGCGCCGCTGCTCGGCCACCTCCACCCGCTCCACTCGCAGGTCGCCCCCCAGGCTGAGCTCGGCCAACGCCATGTGCAGGCTCTCGTGAACGAGTTCATAGCAGAGGGCCGTCTCGGGGCCGGCCCCCTCCAACGCGGGGACCTGCGGCGCCTGATCGATCTCTACCTGGTGCCCCTCGGCGTGGCCCGGCAACGCAAGGACGGCGCCTCGGTGGCCCCCGACCCGGCCCGGAGCCCGGCCGTCGCAGAACTGCTCCGTCTGGTGGGCGAGGGCGAGCCCGTCCCCGGGCCCCGCCTTGTCTCACTGCTGGCCGCCGGCCCGCTCGGGCTCACCGAACCTGAAACGCTCCTTTTGCTGAACGCCTGCACCCGCGCCGGCCTGGTCGAGCGGTGGCGGGGTCGGAAGAAGATGGCAGAGACGTTCCTCGCGGTGACGAGCACCGACGCCTTCGGGCCCGGCGAGCTCGTCGAGCAGCCGCTCCGGGAGGGCGTCGCCGCCCTGGCGCCGGCCGTCACAGGGCCTGGCCCGTTCGAGCCATGGACGTCGGGGACCCAGCGGGACGCCTGGCACTACGCAGAGACCTGGCTAGCGGCGCGCCGGGAGGACGCGGCGCAGGTGCGTTCGGGCCTGGAGCGCCTCGACGACTTCCCTGCACTGTCGGCAGCCTCTACTTCGAGCGCCCAGGAGGATCTCCGCCTGGTGGAGGGTGTGCTCGAGGCGTGCGCCGGCGTGTCCTCGCCGGCGGAGGGCTTGCGGGCACTGGTGCGGGCAGCCGGGTCTGCCGGGGGAGACGGGCTACAGGCTTCCGTTCGGCGCCTTTCGGCGCTCGGGCGCTTTTTCCGTGACGACCTACGACGCGTGGGCGACGACGCTTCCTACCTCACCCACCCGGAGCTGGTGGTGCCCGACGAGGCAGAAGACTTGTTGGAGCTGCGCTCGTCCGCCCTCGCCCTCCTCCCCGACGTGCTCGACCTGGCGGCGGAAGGCCGCCTCGGTGAGCTCTCCCATGCCATGAGGGAGTTCAGGAGCGCCTACGTCGCCGCGTACCAGGACGCCCACGACCGCCACTACTCCGCCATCGGGGCCGGGGAAGTGGAAAAGCTACGCCGTGACCCCGCCCTCCGGGCGCTGGCGGCGCTTTCGGAGGTGGGAGCGCTCGCCGTTCCCGACGGTTCCGTCAAGATCGAGCGGCTTATTTCCTCCTCTGTCCCCTCGCCTTGCGGGCGGCGCGTGGGGGCCGAGCTCGCCTGGAAGCCGCGCTGCCCCTGTGGGTTCAGCCTGGGCGACCCGCTGCCGGCGCTCGACACCGAAGCCGTGCTCGAGGTCGCCCGCCGCGGCCTCCGCCAGCAGCTCGCGCTCCTTGCCGAGCCGGCGACTTCGGAACGCTTGGGAGAGGCCGCCGGCCAGCTCGATGCCCTCGGCCGGGCCGAGCTCGCTCGAGACCTCCGCCAGCTCCTCGAGCTCGCGGCGAAGCCCCAGGCGGCCGAGCTTCCGGCGGCCGATGACACAGGTGTGGGGCCTGGGGCAGCGGGGGCGGGGACAGCGGGGCCTGGGACGGCGGGGGCGGGGACGGCGGGGGCGGCCGACCCCGTGGCCGTGGCCAGCCTGGCCGGCCCCGAGCTCCAGCACGTCCTTCGCGACGTGCTCTCGGGCAGCCAGCTGATCGTCACCCGCGACCTGGCCGCGCTCCGAGAAGACCTGATCGGCCGGCGCTACACCAAACGCCGGCTCGTCGAGCTGCTCGCCTCCTGGGCCGACCCCGAGGGCACCCTCCCGGCGACCGGCTTCATCGAGGTGGTGGACAGCTCGGAGGGCGCGCCGGCGCCAGCCGGTACCGGTGGCCCGGGGGGCGGGGCTAGCCAGGCTCCCGCCGGTGGGCATCGGTGGCCGGTGCCTCCCGCCGGCACGGCCGACTCGCTGGCCCCGCCGGGGCTACCCCACGGGGGCTCTGGCCAGTCCGTCGCCGCCACAGCCCGCACGGCAGGCACCGGTGCCAAGCCCGCCGGCACCTTTGCCCGCATGGGCGGCACCGCCGGCCGCACCGCGGGCACCTCCGGCCGCACCGCGGGCACCTCCAGCCGGCTCGACCGCGCATCGGCCACGGTCAGCCTCCTGAAAGCCCGCTTCCCCTCGCTGGCTGCGACGCTGCCGGCCGAGCAGGCAGCAGACGCCTTCTGGCTGGCCGCCTGGTGGGCCGGGAGGCCGAACCCTCCAGGCTGGGCCCCGCGCCCCCTGCTCGAAGCACCGCAGCTAGACCGGGCGGCGGAAGCAGCGCGCGCAGATCTGGGCGCGCTCGCGGAGCTGGCCGACCTGGACAGCCGGTGCGGGCCCGGGACGGTGCTGGGCAAGCAGGTGGAGCGTGCTCTCGGGCTCGGCCAGGTGCCCCTCGCGGACGTCGCCCGCGCCCTCGGCTCGGAACGGCTGCTGCGTTACCCGGTGGCCCTCGCCGCCGACCAGCTGGCACGTCGTCTCCCCGGCGACTGGCAGGGCGCGGCGGAGCTGGGAGAGGACGCCCAGCTGGACCTCACCCGGCTGGCCAGCGAGCACTTCCTCATCGGGCCCGAAGAGCTCGGCGCGCTCGGCTACCTCCTCGAGGCCGCTCGCCACCTGGCCGTAGTCGAGCGCCGGCTCCCGTTCCCGTCTTGCACCGAACTGGCGGAGCACCTGTACCCCGAGCACATCGCGCCTGTGGCCAGCCTTGTGAGCCGGGCCGCACTGGCGACCGCCGGCCGTTCCGCGCTCTCGGCCGAGTCCGTGGAGACCTTCCGTGCCGGCACCCGCCGGCTGCTCGCCGGCGCCGACGCTGCGTTGGCGCGCCACGCGGAAGCCGGCTTTCCCGGGTGCCTCTCCCTCCCCGAAGTGGGCCGCACCGTGATAGGGCCGCTCCTCGAGGCCGGCGGGAAGGTGGCGGTCGTCCTGGTCGACGCCATGCGGGCTGACGCCGGCCAGTTCCTCGCCGGCGAACTGGCCCGAGCTCTGCCGGGCCGGCGGCTGCGCTGGCACTGGGCGGTGGTGCCGGCGCCGACGCGGACCGCCGAAGCGGTGGCGTCCCTGGCGCTCGGCCGGCCGGTACCGCGAGGCTCGGTGAGTGAGGCCGGGTGGGCAGGAGGGGCCGCCAACGGTACGCGCGAGGCCGCGCTGACCCCCTTCGAGCACCTCGGTTACGAGGTGGCGCTGCTAAAACGCGCCGACCGGGACCACAACGCCGGCCAGCTCCGCGAACTGTGGGCGTCGGCCTCTCCTGTCATGGTCGCGGTCGCTTCCGCCCTGGACGAGCGCCTCCACCACAGCTCCTTGGAGCTGGCCGTACTGCTCGACGACGCAGTTCGCTCCATTTCCCAACGGATTTTCGCCTCGCTCTCCGTCCTCCCCTTGTCGGTCCCCGTCGTCTTGCTCGCCGACCACGGCTTTCGGGAGAACCCGGCCTGGGGCAAAGGCCCAGAGGGCCGCTATGTGCACGGTGGCACCTCGCTCGAAGAGTGCGTGGTGCCAGTGATCGTCGCCTCGGCCTAAGTCGCCTGTCCGTCCCTGCCGCGACGCGGGATACGGCGCACGGTTGTCGCCGGCTGGGAGGACGGGCTTTCGCGCCCGGTTGTAGCCCCAAGGGCCTTCCGGGTGCAGAGCCACCTTCCGGGTGCACCCGGCGTCCCCCGAGAGCAGGAAAACGCACCCAGTAGGCGAAACCGCACCCAGTTGGTGAAAACGCACCCAGTTGCCGCATTCGCGGGGGCCGGCGGCGGTCCCGGGCGGGCCGGGAGCACCCGCAGGCGGGCCAGGAGCACCAGCCGGCGGGCCGGGAGCACCCGGGCGAGCAGAGAGCATCCGCCGGCGGGCCAGGTGCACCCGCCGGCCCTGCCCGGCGGACCCGGTGCGACTTATAGAGGTTTTACAGGGCGGGCACGGTTTGTTGCTAACGTGACGCCCGAGCTATGGAATTGGTGCGGTTCCGAGGGCCTGACGGGCCTAGGGTCGGGGTCTCGGCCGGCGGGCGGGTGACCGAGCTCGCCGGCGCCAAGTCCATGAGCGAGCTGCTGGCGATGCCGCTCTCGGAGCTGCGAGCCCTCCTCGACGACGCGGCCGGCGCCTCCGGGGACGGCCGTCCCGCTAGCCAGGTGGAGCTGCTCGCGCCGGTAGACGGGCGCACCGAGGTATGGGCGAGCGGGGTCACCTACGAGGTCTCCCGAGAGGCCCGGATGGAAGAGAGCCGCCACGCCGCTACGGTCTACGAACGGGTCTATGACGCCGAGCGGCCCGAGCTCTTTTTCAAGGCGGCCGCCTGGCGGGTGGCCGGCGACGGGGACCCGATCGCCATCAGGGAGGACTCCAACCTCGACGTCCCCGAGCCCGAGGTAGCCATCGTGCTCAACCGTTTCGGGGAGGTAGTGGGCTACACGGCCTGCAACGACGTGTCATCGCGCTCGATCGAAGGGGACAACCCCCTCTACCTCCCGCAGGCCAAGATCTACCTCGGTTCCTGCGCCCTGGGGCCTGTCGTACGGCCGGCCTGGGAGGTGGCCGACCCTTACGACCTCGAGATCGAGCTGGTGATCGAAAGGGACGGCAAGACGGCGTGGGAAGGGGCAACGAACACGGCCAAGCTGCACCGGCGTTACGAGGAGCTGGCCAGCTACCTGTTCCGGGCGGACCGCTACCCCGAGGGGGCGGTCCTGTCCACCGGCACCTGCTTGGTGCCCGAGGCACCCTTCGGACTTGCCCCCGGGGACGTCGTGCGGGTAAAGGTGGCTGGCATCGGCACGCTCAGCAACCCCGTGGTGCGCGGCTTGGCGGCCCTGGAGGCGCAGGCCTCTCCGGAGCTGCGGCGAGCACTCGCGCCTGACGGCAAGGTGCTCGCGGGTGACGACAGGGGAGCCACGCCGTGATCTCCAGCCTGGACGCCCGGACCGGCTCGGTTGTAGCCACGGTGGCCGAGGAGACGAGCGAGGACGAACTCGACGCGCTCTGCCGGAGCGCGGCCGAGGCGGCGCCCGAGCTCGAGGCGCTCGGCCGGCGCCGGCGGGCGACGATGCTCTCGGGGATGGCCGCCACCTTGGAGGCGCGCCGCGCCGAGGTGGTGCAGGCGGCCGACCGAGAGACCGCCCTCGGAGAGGCGCGGCTCAACGGCGAGCTGACCCGGACCTGCTTCCAGCTCCGCTTCATGGCCGACGTCATAACCGACGGCGCCTACCTGGAGGCCACCATCGACCACGCCGGCGACACCCCGATGGGGCCGCGGCCCGACCTGCGCCGGATGCTGCGCCCGCTCGGCCCGGTGGCGGTCTTCGGGGCGAGCAACTTCCCGCTCGCATTTTCCGTGCCCGGCGGCGACACCGCCTCGGCGCTGGCCGCCGGTTGCCCTGTCCTGGTGAAGGCCCACCCGGCCCACCCGGCGACATCGCTGCTCTGCGCGAGGACCTTGGCGGAGGGCGCCAAAGCGGCCGGCGTGGACCTGCCCGTCGTCAGCCTGGTCTTCGGCGACGCCGCCGGGGCCAGGCTGGTCGAGCACCCCGCCGTGAAGGCGGTGGGGTTCACCGGGTCGCTTGCGGGGGGCCGGTACCTGTTCGACCTGGCAAGCCGGCGCCCCTCGCCCATACCTTTTTACGGGGAACTGGGGGCGCTCAACGCTGTCGTCGTCGCGCCGGCAGCTGCCAAGAAGCGGGGCCGGGAAATAGCCGACGGGCTGGCGGCGTCGGCCACCCTCGGGGTGGGCCAGTTTTGCACGAAACCCGGGCTCGTACTGGTGCCGGCGGGGAGCTCCGGCGACTCGCTCCGTGACGCGCTCGCCGGAGCGGTGCGGGCGCTGCCGGCGGGGCACATGCTCACAGAACGCATAGCCAACTCCTACGCAACAGGTTCGGCCGCACTTCGAGGGCTCTCAGGCGTACAGGTGTTGGCGGAAGGGGCAACGGCGGGCGCCGGCACGCAGGCGGGCGCCGGCACGCCGGCCTCCGACGGCGAGGGCGGCGGCTGGTGGGGCGTACCCCTCCTGCTCGAAGCCGATGCCGGCGCCATGGACGGGCCACTGGGCGAGGAGTGCTTCGGGCCGGTGCTGGTGGTCGTGCGTTACCGCGACGCAGCCCAACTTTCCCAGCTCCTGGAGCGGCTGGCGCCGGCATTGACCGCCACCCTCCACGCGGACCTGCCTGAGGACGAAGCTCTCGCCCGGACCGTGGTCGACACGACGAGCGAGAAAGTGGGCCGGGTGATCTGGGACGGGTACCCGACGGGAGTAGCCGTGAGCTGGGCCATGCACCACGGCGGCCCGTACCCGGCCACCACCAACGCCCTCCACACCTCCGTCGGTGCGGCAGCCGTCCGGCGCTGGCTCCGGCCGGTCTGCTACCAGAACTTCCCCGAGACCATGCTGCCCCCCGAGTTGCGCGAAGGACCCGGCCCGGAGCACTCCGTGGTGCGCAGGGTCGACGGTGCGCTGGTGGCGCCATGACGACGGCAAAGAACACCGAGCGCCGCAGCCAGGCCTGGTTCGGCGCCGAGGGCCGGGCGGGGATGATCTACCGTTCGTGGCTCCGCAACGAGGGGTTCGGCCCCAAGGTCTTCGACGGCCGCCCGGTCATCGGGATCGCCACCACATGGTCGGAGCTCGCACCCTGCAATGCCCACCTCCACCGCGTGGCGGAGGCGGTGAAGCGGGGGGTGTGGCAAGCCGGCGGGTTCCCCTTGGAGTTCCCCGCGCTCGCCACCGGGGAGACCCAGATGCGCCCGACGGCGATGCTCTACCGCAACCTGTTGGCGATGGAGGCCGAGGAGCTGGTGCGCGCCAACCCCCTCGACGGGGTGGTGCTGCTGTCGGGGTGCGACAAGACGACGCCCGGGCTCCTCATGGCCGCGGCGAGCGTGGACCTGCCGGCCGTAATGGTGACCGGCGGCCCCATGCTCAACGGCAAGTACCAGGGCCGGGACGTCGGCTCGGGCACGGACGTCTGGCGCTTCGAAGCAGACCTGAAGGCCGGGCGGATGACCCAGGAGCAGATCTACGTGGCCGAAGGGTGCATGGCGCGCTCCAACGGCCACTGCATGACCATGGGCACGGCATCGACCATGGCGTGCATGGCCGAGGCGCTCGGCATGCAGCTGCCTGGTTCGGCTACTTGGCCGGCGGTCGACGCCCGCCGCTACGAGGTGGCCCAGGAGGCAGGGTTCAGGGCGGTCGGCCTGGTCGAGGAGGGCCTGCGGCCGAGCCAGGTGATGCGCCGGGGTGCGTTCGAAAACGCCATCAGGGCCAACGCGGCGATCGGCGGTTCGACCAATGCCATCGTCCACCTTTTGGCCATCGCCGGGCGCCTCGGGGTGGAGCTCTCGATCGACGACTTCGACCGCCTGGCCCGTCCCGTGCCGACGCTCGTCGACCTCATGCCCTCTGGCAAGCACCTGATGGAGGACTTCTGCTACGCCGGCGGTCTCCCGGCCGTCCTCGCCGAGCTGGCCGGCGCAGGGTTGCTCGATGCCTCCCAGATGACCGTGACTGGCAAGACGATCGGGGAAAACGTGGCCGGGGCGCCCTGCTGGGACCGACGGGTCATACGGGCCTTCGACGAGCCCTTCCTGCCGCCGGGGTCGGGCACGGCGGTGCTCCACGGCAACCTGTGCCCGGGCGGGGCCGTCATCAAGCAGTCGGCGGCGTCCCCCGAGCTCATGAAGCACCGGGGCCGGGCACTCGTCTTCGACTCGCCCGAGGAGTACCACGGCACCTGTGACCACGAGGACTTCGACGTCACCCCCGACGACGTGATCGTGCTCCGTTACGCCGGGCCTAAGGGTTACCCGGGGATGCCCGAGGTAGCCAACGTGGCCCTCCCGGCCAAGATCTTGCGGGCCGGCGTCACCGACATGGTGCGGATCTGCGACGGGCGGATGAGCGGTACGGGTTTCGGCACGGTCGTCCTCCACGTGGCGCCGGAGGCCGCCGCCGGCGGGCCCATAGCGCTCGTGCAGACCGGCGACATGATCGAGCTCGACGTGGCGGCGCGCACCCTCCGCCTCGACGTGCCCGAGGCCGAGCTCGAGCGACGGCGGGCCGCGTGGCGGCCGCCGGCCCCTAAAGCCACTTCTGGCTACACGTGGCTCTACGGCGAACACGTGATGCAGGCCGACTCCGGCGCTGACTTCGACTTCCTCCAGGGACAACGGGGCCACGAGGTGCCCAGGGACTCCCACTGACGACGGGTCCCGCTAGCCCACCGCTAGCCCCCCGTTAGCCCCCCGTTAGCCCCCCGTTAGCCCGACGCTAGCCCCCCGTTAGCCCGACGCGATCCCTCTCGACAGCACTACGGCCGAGGGGCTGGGCCCCGGCAAGAGGAGACGAGCCGGTGTGACGCTATGCTGGGGGACTAGAAAAATCCACAGATGACAGGGGAGCGCTCCGGCGCTGAGAGTGCGGCCCTCGGCTGCAGACCCTTGGCACCTGATCTGGGTCATACCAGCGAAGGGAGTCACACATGGAAGCTACAGGCATGGTCCACCGGCGTGTTCGCTCCCGCCGGCGGTGGCGAACTGTCGACATCGTCGTCGCATCTGTCGTGGCAGTCGCTGGCGGGGTCGTGTTCTGGGGCTGGGACCAGCTATGGGCCGCTACCGGAGCAGCGTTTTCCGCTTTCCCGCCGGCTCAAGCCGTGATGTACGGCGTATGGCTGGCGCCAGGAGTCGTAGGAGCGCTGATCCTGCGCAAGCCTGGCGCAGCCGTCTATACGGAACTGGTCGCGTCCGTCGTCGAGGCCCTCCTCGGTAACCAATGGGGGCTCTCGGTCGTCGCCTACGGGTTGGCTCAGGGCGTCGCTCCCGAGATCGTGTTTGCCGCTTTTGTGTACCGGTGGTGGCGCCTGCCCGTCCCGGCCCTGGCGGGTGCTGCCGCCGGGTTGGCGGCTGCCTCGCTCGACCTCGTCTACTACTACGGGGCTTGGCGGGCCGACTGGAAGCTCACCTACGTGCTGATCGTTATGGCCAGTTCCCTGGTCATCGCCGGCGTCGGTGGTTCCGCGCTGGTGAAGGCGTTGGCGCGGACGGGGGCGCTCCAGCCCTTTGCCTCCGGGCGAAGCGCGAGCGTCTAGTGCGCGGCCGCCCAGCCCCAAGGGCGGGGGCGGGGCTCGCATGAGAGAGCACCCGGTGATCGAAGCCCGGGGCTGGGGTTGGCGCCACGCCGGCCGCCGGCACTGGGCCGTGCGCGGCCTCGACCTAGTGGTCAACGCCGGCGAGCGGGTGTTGCTGCTCGGGCCGTCGGGGGCGGGCAAGAGCACACTGCTGGCCGCGCTCGCCGGGCTCCTGCGTGCTCCCGAAAGCGGCGACGAGGAGGGCCGCCTTTTGGTGGGCGGCGTCCCCGCCGCCGAGGCTCCTGGTCACGCCGGCCTCGTCTTCCAGGACCCTTCGTCGGCGCTCGTCATGGGCCGCGTCGGAGACGAAGTGGCGTTCGGGTTGGAAAACCGGGCCGTGCCGGCCGCCGAGATCTGGCCCCGCGTCGGGCGCGCCCTCGCCGCTGTCGGCCTGAGCTACCCGCTAACGCGCTCCACGGAGCAGCTCTCGGGCGGCGAACAGCAGCGTCTCGCCATCGCCGACGTGGTCGCGGCCGCACCGCGCCTCTGGCTGCTCGACGAACCCACCGCCAACCTCGACCCCCCCGGCACCGCTCTGGTGCGCGAGACCCTGCGTGCGGTTTTGGGTAGGCGAGACAACACGTTGGTCCTGGTCGAGCACAAGGTCGAGCCCGCTCTCGAACTGGTCGAACGCGTGGTCGTCCTAGGGGCCGAGGGGGCGCTCGTGGCCGACGGCAGCCCCGCCGAAGTCTTCTCGTCCCACGCGCCGGCGCTGCGAGCCGCGGGCGTCTGGGCCCCGGGGCCAGCACCGGAGCGCCTCTCACCTCCTCGCACGGGCGGCGACCCTGTCATCCGAGCCGAGGGCGTGAGCGTCCGCTACCCGGGGACCGAGTTCCCGGCCGTCGAAAGCGCCGACCTGGCGGCCTACTCGGGACAGGTACTGGCCTTGACGGGGCCCAACGGTTCGGGCAAGTCGAGCCTCGCCTTGGTGCTGGCGTCGCTCCTAGCCCCCTCGGCGGGGTCCGTGCGCTTCCTGTCCGGCGGCCCGCCGGGCCCGTACACCAAATGGCGGGCCCGAGAACTGGTCCGATGGGTGGGCACCGTCTTCCAGGAACCAGAGCACCAGTTCGTGGCCTCGACCGTGGAGGACGAACTGCTAGTCGGGCCGCGGCGTGCTGGGGCGTCCTCCGCGGCTGCCCGCCGGCGTGTGACCGAGTTGATGGAGCGCCTCCGCCTCACAGCCTTGGCCCGGGCCAACCCCTTCACCCTTTCGGGAGGGGAAAAAAGACGCCTTTCGGTGGCCACCGCCCTGGCGACAGAGCCCGCTCTGCTCGTGCTCGACGAACCGACCTTCGGCCAAGACGCCTCCACATGGGACGAGCTGGTCGCCCTCCTGGCCGAGCAGCGCGACGCCGGCCGGGCGGTCATCTGTGTCACGCATGACGAGCAGCTGGTGGGTGCCCTGGCCGACCGCGAGGCCCGGATGCACGCCGGCCGCCTGACAGAGCTAGCGGGGACGCGGGCAAACCGGTCCCTGGCTGAGCGGCCCAGTGGCGCGGCGGCCCTCGGGTGAGCCGGCGGTGCGGGCGACTTCGACGCTCTCTGTAACGGCGTCGCTTGCCGGGAGCCGGCTGGGCCGCTTCAATCCCGCAGCCAAATTGGCGGCCGCCGCCTTCGTCATCGCCGGCCTGCTGGCCAGCGCCAGCCTGGTGAGCGCGTCGGTGGTCCTCGGCTGCGAGCTCCTTGCCCTTCCCGTTGCCGGCGTAGCCGTGCGGCCCTTCCTCGCCCGCACCTGGCCACTGCCCCTCGGGGCCGCCGGCGTGGCCGTGGCGAACATCGTAGCTTCGGACGCCAGCCCGACCACGATCGCAGCGATATCGCTCCGGTTGCTCGCCATCGCCCTGCCAGGGGTGCTTGCCTTCGCATCGACCGAGGCCGTCGACCTCGCCGACTCGCTCGTCCAGCAGCTTCACGTCCCAGCCCGCTTCGCCTACGGCGCCCTCGCCGGCCTCAGGCTGCTACCCCTGCTCGGCCTCGAGTGGGACCTCATCCGCCGCGCCCGGCGCGCCCGCGGCATCGATGCCGGCGGCTCGCCTTGGGGGGCCGCTTCCCTCTTTGCGTCCACGGTCTATGCGCTCTTCGTGGCTGCGGTCCGCCGCGCCACCCGCCTAGCCCTGGCGATGGACAGCCGCGGGTTCGCCTCTCGAGGGCCCCGCACCGCCGCCCGGCGCCAGGTGGTGCAAGCGGCCGACTGGGCACTCGTGGGGTCATCGGCGGCGGTGGTCGCCGGCGCCAATGTCCTGGCCGTGCTGACCGGCACCTGGCACGCCTTCTTGGGGTGAGCCTCCCTTCGGGCGGCGCCCGGCACCCTTCTTGGGCCCACCCATCCCTGGGGTCATGCCGGCGCCCGGCTTAAAAACTCACCGATGTGATCTTACGAATGCCACATCGGTGAGTTCTGTGCGCGAAACAGGGCCATTTTCCTACGGACGTGGCCTCGGGCCAACCACGTCCACCGGAAAATTGCACGCGGACGGCGTGCTCGGGACGGTCGGGGGGCCCCAGTGCAGTGAACCGGTTCAGTTGCTCGACAGTCGCATTCCGCCCGGGCGGGGGAACCCGAAGGGGCGTGCCAAGCGCCACAGCGGCGCCGGCCTCACCCGTTGGCCTTAGCGCCCGCGCAACAGCAACAGCGAGCGCGGTCCCACCGACACGGTGCGGCGAATGAGCCTGGGCTTGGGCCCCGCCGGCGCCGTCGAGAGCACTGCTTCCCATTTGGCGGGGCCCCGGGGGATCGTGAAGCGCACCGGCCCGTAGTGGGCGTTCAGGAGGAGGGCGAAGTGGTCGCTCGTGGTCTCGCCCCGGGCGTCGCCGATCCGGCGGCCGTCGAGGGCGACGCACAGGGCCCGGGCGTTGGGGTTGTGCCAGTCGTCCGGTTCCATCTGCTTCCCATCGGGGCGGTAAAGCACGATCTGAGCAGGGCCGCCCTCAGGGCCACGGAGGAAGTCTCGGGGGCGGAGGGCGTGGTTGTCCCGGCGGAGCGCGATCGCCTCTTTCACGAACCCGAGCAGGTCCTTGTCGATGCCCTCCCAGTCGTGCCAGGACAGCTGGTTGTCCTGGCAGTAGGCGTTGTTGTTGCCCCGCTGGGTGCGGCCGATCTCGTCCCCCCCTAGGAGCATGGGCACGCCGGCCGAGAGCAGCAAGGTGGCGAGGAGGTTGCGTCGTTGCCGCTCTCGCAGGTCGAGGACCCCGGGGTCGTCTGTCGGGCCCTCGACGCCGCAGTTCCAACTCCGGTTGTCGTCCGTGCCGTCGGCATTGCCCTCGCCGTTGGCCTCGTTGTGCTTGGTGTTGTAAGAGGTGAGGTCGGCGAGGGTGAAGCCGTCATGCGCCGTCACGAAGTTGACGCTTGCCACCGGCCCCCGGTGGTCGGAACCGTATATGTCGGGGCTCCCTGTCAGGCGGAGCGCCAGCTCGCCGAGCGCCCCGTCTGCTCCACGCCAGAAGTCGCGCACGGCGTCGCGGTAGCGCCCGTTCCACTCCGACCAGCCCGGCGGGAAACCGCCAACCTGGTAGCCGGCGGTGTCCCAGGGTTCGGCGACCAACTTGACGCGGGCGAGCACGGGGTCCTGGTGCACGAGGGCCAAGAAGGCGCTGTGCACGTCGACCTCGCCGCTCTGGCGGGTGAGGGCCGTGGCCAGGTCGAAGCGGAACCCGTCCACGTGCATCTCGGTCACCCAATAGCGGAGGGAGTCCATGATCAGCCGAAGTGCAGCCCGGTGGCCGACGTTCAAGCTGTTGCCGGTGCCGGTCGTGTCGAAGTAGTGCGCCCGGTCCCCCTCGACCAGCCGGTAATAAACAGGGTTGTCGATCCCCTTCAGCGAGAGCGTGGGGCCGAGGTGGTTGCCCTCGGCCGTGTGGTTGTAAACCACGTCCAAGAACACCTCGAGGCCGGCCCGGTGCAACGCCTTCACCATCTGCTTGAACTCGTTGACCTGCTGGCCGGCGCTCCCCGCTGAGCTGTAGGCCCCATGGGGGGCGAGGAAGGCGATGCTGTTGTAGCCCCAATAGTTGGAGAGGCCCCTCTTCAAGAGGTGCTCGTCGTGCACGAACTGGTGCACCGGGAGCAGTTCGACCGCGCTCACGCCAAGATCGGTCAAGTAACCGGTCACCGCCGGGTGGGCAAGGCCGGCGTAGGTGCCCCGGAGCTCGGGCGGGACGTCAGGGTGGAGCATCGTGAGGCCCTTCACGTGGGCCTCGTAGATGACCGTCTCGTCGAGGGGGATGTCGGGGGGTGAGTCGCCCTCCCAGTCGAAGTCCCTGCTCGTGACTATGCACTTCGGCATGGCGGCCGCGGAGTCTGCTGGGTTGGCCTCCATCGGGTCTGCGAGCTTGTGGCCGAAGACCTCCTCCCCCCACGCCACGTCCCCATCGACGGCTGTCGCGTGGGGGTCGAGCAGGAGCTTGGCCGGGTTGCAGCGCAGCCCTTCGGCCGGCACCCACGGCCCGTGCACTCGAAGGCCGTAGCGCTGGCCCGGGCCAACGCCAACGAACAGCCCGTGCCAGACGTTCGCGGTGCGTTGGGGCAGCTCAAAGCGCTGCTCCTCGCCTGAGCTGTCGAAAAGGCACACCTCGACCGCTGTGGCCACCTCCGAGTAGACGGCGAAATTGGTGCCCTCGTCCGTCGGCGTAGCACCCAAGGGGAACGGGAGGCCCCGTCGAACTTCCACGGGGCCCACGGTAGCGGGCGAGGGACCGGACGCCAGTTCGCCCTACGAGGTCCCGGCCCAGCCGAGGCTCCGCTCGACGGCCTTCTTCCAGCCGGCGTACGCAGACTCGCGCTGGTCTTCGCTCCAGCCAGGCTCGAAGCGCCGCCCCTCGCGCCAGAGCCGGCGCAGCTCTCCGGGGCCCGACCAGAAGCCAACCGAGCAACCAGCGGCGAACGCGGCGCCGAGGGCGGTCGTCTCGGCGACGGCAGGCTTGGACACCGGGGTACCGAGGATGTCCGCCTGCAACTGCATGCAGAGGTCGTTGGCCGTCACGCCCCCGTCCACCTTGAGCACCCCGAGCGTCCTACCCAGGTCTTTTTCCATGGCGAGCACGACGTCGCGGGTCTGGAAGCAGATCGCCTCCAAAGCCGCCCGGGCCAGGTGCGCCTTGGTCGTAGCTCGGGTGAGGCCGACAATGACGCCCCGGGCGTCGGGTCGCCAGTAGGGGGCGAAGAGACCCGAGAAGGCCGGCACGAAGTACACGCCGGCGCTGTCTGGCACCTGGGCGGCGAGCTCCTCGGTTTCAGCGGCAGAACGGATGAGCCCGAGCTGGTCCCTCATCCACTGGAGCGCCGAGCCCGTGACCGCCACCGAGCCTTCGAGGGCGTAAACCGCCGGCGACCCGCCCCATTGGTAGCAAAGAGTGCTGAGCAACCCGCTCGCCGAACGCACGATGTCCCGGCCGGTGTTGAGGAGGAGGAAGTTGCCGGTCCCGTAGGTGTTCTTGGCCTCTCCGGGCTCCAGGCACACCTGGCCCACCATCGCCGCGTGTTGGTCGCCGAGGTCCGACGCCAGGGGGACGGGCCGCACCTGGGAGAGGCCGAACGTCGCCTCGCCGAAGCTGCCTGTCGAGGGGCGGATCTCGGGCAAAAGGCCCGGCGCCACCCCGAAGACCTCGAGCAACTCCTCGTCCCAAGCCAGTGTGCGCAGGTCCATGAGCATGGTGCGGCTGGCATTGGTGACATCAGTCACGTGAAGGCCGCCATTCGGGCCCCCGGTCAGGTTCCAGATGAGCCAGCTGTCCACCGTCCCGAAGCAGGCCGTCCCCGCCAGCACCGCCGCGCGCAAGTCTTCGACGTTGTCGAGCGCCCAGCGGAGCTTGCCGGCCGAGAAATAAGTCGAGGGTGGCAAACCCGTCTTGTCGCGGACCAACTCGGCTCTGCCGCTCTGTCGCAAGGCTTCGATGACGCCCTCCGAGCGGGTGTCTTGCCACACGATGGCGTTGGTGAAAGGGCGGCCGGTCTGGCGGTCCCAGACGACGGTGGTCTCCCTCTGGTTGGTCAAACCGACTGCGGCTAGGTCCACGAGCCCGAGGCCCGCCTTGTCCAGGGCGCCGGCGACGGCCGCCCCGGTCCGCTCCACGATCTCCTGGGGGTCGTGCTCCAGCCAGCCCGGGCGCGCCATCAGCTGGCGGTGCTCGATCTGCTCGCGGGCCACCTCCTGGCCCTCGTGGTCGAAGACCATAAAACGGGTGCTCGTCGTCCCCTGGTCGATCGACCCCACGAACTCCGGCACCGCCCAAGGCTACGCTCCTCCGAGGTGAACCATGGCTGACCAGTCGAGTGCCCTGTCGCCCGAGAGGCGTGGTAGCGACCTGGCCAAAATGGCCGGCGAACAGTTCGACGTGCTCGTGGTGGGCGGCGGCATCACGGGGGCGGGTGCGGCGCTCGACGCAGCCACCCGGGGTCTCTCGGTCGGCTTGGTCGAGGCCCAGGACTGGGCCGCGGGCACTTCGAGCCGGTCGAGCAAGCTCGTCCACGGGGGGCTGCGCTACCTCCAGATGCTCGACTTCCATCTCGTTCACGAGGCGCTGCGGGAACGGTCGTTGCTGCTCGGGAGCCTCGCGCCTCATCTGGTGCACCCAGTTGCGATCCTCTACCCCCTGCGCCGGCCGGTTGTCGAGCGGGTGTACGTCGGCGCCGGGGTAGCGCTCTACGACTTGCTGGCCTTCTCGGCGAACGGCGGCCGCTCCCAGCGCGGTGGCCTGCCCTGGCACCGGCACCTTTCGAAGCGCCGGGCGCTCGAACACGCCCCTGCACTGCGCCAAGACGCCCTTAGCGGCGCCGTGGTCTACTACGACTGCCAGGTAGACGACGCCAGGTTGGTGGTCGAGGTCGTCCGTACCGCTGCCAGTTACGGCGCCCTGGCGGTTACGAGGGCGCCGGTCATCGGGTTCCTGCACGAGGGCGGCAGGGTGGCCGGCGCGACGGTGCGCGACGCCGAGAGCGGGAAAACCTACGAGGTGCGGGCCAAGGTGACGGTCTGCGCCACGGGGCCGTGGACCGAGGAGACGGAAGCCTTGGCCGGCCACGGGCGAAGCGTGACGGTGAGGCCGTCCAAAGGGGCACATATCCTCGTCCCGAGGGACCGGCTCGATGCCGGCAGCGGGCTCATCCTGCGGACCGAGAAGAGCGTGCTCTTCGTCCTTCCCTGGGGAGAACGCCAGTGGATCGTCGGGACCACGGACACGGATTGGCCTTATGCCAAGGAACGGCCGCTCGCCACCTCCGCCGACGTCGGCTACATCCTCGCCGAACTGAACAGCGTCCTCGAACACCCCCTCGGCAAAGACGACGTCGTCGGGGTCTACGCCGGGCTCCGCCCGCTCGTCGCCGGCAAGGGGGTCGTCCGCGGGCCGGGAGAGGAGCGCAGGGGGACGGGGAGCGGGGAAGCACCTAGCGAGGTCGAGGAGACCACCAAGCTCTCACGCGAGCACGCTGTGGGCAGGCCCGCGCCGGGCCTGGTAGTGGTCTCGGGTGGCAAGTACACGACCTACCGGGTCATGGCATCTGACGCCATCGACGCCGCCGTGGTTGAAGGCGGGCTCCACGCCCTCAGCTGCCGAACCGCCAAGATCCCCCTGCTCGGCGCGCGCGGCCTGAACGCCGCCCGTGAAGGGCGCGACACCTTGGCCCGCGAGTCCGGCCTGCCCGGGGCCACGATCGAGCGCCTGCTCGGCCGCTACGGTTCGCTCCTCACGGAGGTGCTCGCCCCGATCAAAGGCGCCCCGTCGCTGGCAGCACCTTTGGCCGGCGCCTCCGGTTACCTGCAGGCCGAGGTCGCCTACGCCATGTCCCACGAGGGCGCCCGGCACTTGGACGACGTGCTCTCCCGGCGGACGCGCCTGGCGATAGAGAGCCCCGACCGGGGGACCGGGTGCGCCGAGGAGGTCGGGGAGCTGATGGCCGGGCTCCTCGGCTGGGACCGAGCGACCTTGGCTGCCGAGCTGACGGCCTACTCCCGAGAAGCGGAACTATGGACGAGGGCGGCACGCGAAGCCGGCGACGACGCCGAGGCCGCGCGCTTGGCCGCGGAGGTGCCGGCCCTGCTCCCGGTGCCTTGACGGGCAGGCTTACGAGCGACGGTACCGTGGCGCTGCCACGGCCGAAAGGTGAACCGAAGAGGAGGCAGCGTGCAAGACTTGGAGATAGTCAACGAGATCCACAGGCTGGTCGAGCAGGAACACAGCCTCGAACGGTCCCACGAGGGCTTGGAGCTCTCTGTCGACGAGCAGGGCCGGCTCCGCCGTATCGAAGAGACGCTCGACCAGTGCTGGGACCTCTTGCGCCAAAGGCGGGCTCGACGCGCGGCAGGCCAAGACCCCGACAGCGCCGAAGTGCGGCCGAGGGACATCGTCGAGGGCTACCGCCAGTAAGGCGCAGGTGCAGCCGTCACAGGCGCCTGCCGGGCTGCTTCTCAGTGTGGCCCTACTGGCCGCTGCCACACTGGGAGGGCTCACATCGGTAGCGTCGGCGGCCGTGGGTACCCAAGCGGGCGCGGGCGACGGGATGTCCGCTCAAAGTGCCCAACCGGGCTACCAGAGCCGCCGAGGCGAGCACGCCTGCAGGCTCAACCTGGTAGAGAGGCTCCGGACCACCCTCGGCGCGGCTCAGCTGATGACCGTGGAGGCGAGCGGCTTCGGCACGAGCGTGGCCGTCGTGGAGACGTGGTCGCGCGAAGGAGGCTGCTGGCAAGCTGCCGGCGGACCGTGGCCGGCACTGATCGGCGCCAATGGTTTCTCCAACCACCACCGGGAGGGAGACGCGACCACCCCTGCGGGCATCTACCGCATTGCCCCCACCGTCTACGGCAACGACCCCAACCCCGGCTACCGCGGCCCCTACCACCGCCTGGTGTGCGGCGACTGGTGGGACGAGGACCCGACCTCGCCCACCTACAACAGCTTCCAGCACGTCCCCTGTGGGGTGGAGCCGTCCTTCGGGCGCAAGAGCGAGGCGCTTTGGACCGAGGGCCTCTACTACCCGAGCTTCGCCGTCGTCGAGTACAACATGCACCCGGTCGTTCCCTATGCCGGGTCGGGGATATTCGTCCACGCCGCCACGGGGGCGCCGACCCTCGGCTGCGTCAGCATCCCCAAAACTGACCTGGACAGGTTGTTGCGCTGGCTCGACCCGGCGAAGGCCCCGGCGATCGCGATGGCCCCCGCGAGCGAGTTGGAGGGCTTGTGACCCGCTTGTGAGCGGCCTGGGAGCTGGGCGTGCCGGCTCGCGGACCGGGACCGGGAGGTCTTGCGCTAAACCGGATGATGATGGCGAAGGCTGACTTCGGCTCGGAGGAAGAGTTGATTGCGACGGTACGGCGCGACCTCGGCGACGTCGAGAGCGCTCTCGCCAAGCTCGAAGAAGGTACTTACGGGGTCTGCGAGACCTGTGGTGAGCCGCTCGGCGAGGAGCGGCTCTCGTCATCGCCGGCCGAGCGCTTCTGCGCCGGTCACGAGCGTCCGCCCAGTCATCCCTCGTTGGACAGAGATTCAGGGCGGGCTCAGGACGTTCACAGGTAAAGGACGTTGAGTGGGAAGAAGAAGAGGGACGGTGCGTCCCTCGCCAGGTGAGCCGGAGGCAGATATGAGCGACCGAGAACGGTGGCCTCACCAAGAAGGTGCTGGCCATGGCGGGCGTCCGGACGCGGCGGCGGGTACGGGCGACGGGGCACGGCCGGGGGCGGTACCCACCCGCCCCGCCATGGCCGACACGGCACCCACCTGGCCCGGCGAGCGCGATGCGCTCACCGCCCCGGGCAGCGAGACAACTAAAGGGGCTGGTCACCGCACGCCCACGTCCCCGCTTTATGCAGAGACCGAACCGACCCCACCGACGTGGCCTGCCGGGGCCATGGGCGCCGTAAGTGACCGCGGCCCTTGGTACGGCTCGGGGAGCTACGGCCCTCCTCCCGGTACCCCACCTGGGTACGGTGCGGGCGGGTACGGTGCGGGCGGGTACGGTGCGGGCGGGTATGGCCCCACGGGTTATGGCGGAGGTGGGTACCGCCCGCCGCCGTACGGCCCCCCACCGTCGCCGCAGCGGCACGTCGGGCCACCCACGGGCCGTCCCTCGGGGACAGCACGGGGCCGCGCCCTGCGTTCGGCAGCGGGAGTCCTGGTGGTGGTGGCTGCCGCGGCCGCCGGCGCTGGCATCAGCCGGGTGGCGTGGCCGGCGAGCAAGACAACGGGCGGCGCTTTCCCCTCTTCGGGGACGAGCAACCCGACCGCACCAGGCTCGGCCGCTCAGGGATCCAGCGGCTCGGCCGCTCAGGGATCCGGCGGCCCGGCCAACGTCGCCGCGATAGCCGCCGCTGTCGACCCTGCCATCGTGGACGTCAACGTCTCGTTCGGCTACAACAACGCCGCCGGCGCCGGCACCGGCATGGTGCTGAGCCCGGACGGTCTCGTGCTCACCAACAACCATGTCATCGACGAGTCCACCAAAGTGAGCGCGACCGACATCGGCAACGGCAGGACCTACAGCGCCACCGTGCTCGGCTACGACAACATCCACGATGTCGCCCTCTTGCAGCTACAGGGCGCGTCCGGGCTGGCCACGGTCAAGATCGCGAGCTCGCCGGCGGCAGTCGGGCAACAGGTGGTCGCTATCGGCAACGCCGGCGGGACGGGAGGGGCGCCGAGCAGCGCCAGCGGCACGGTCATAGCCCTCCACCAGGACATAACCGCCTCGGACGCGCTCACCCACACCTCGGAGAACCTGTCGGACATGATCGAGACGGACGCCGCCATACAGGAGGGCGACTCCGGGGGGCCGCTCGTCAACACCGCCGGCGAAGTCATCGGGATGGACACAGCAGCTTTGGCGAGCTTCGCGTTTGCCCAACAGGGGACCCAGGGCTTCAGCATTCCCATCGACCGGGCGCTCGCCATCGCACATGCGATCGAGGCGGGAAAGGGCACGAGCGACATCCACGTCGGGGCGACAGCCTGGATGGGCCTGCAGTTGGTCTCGGCGGGCAGTTCCAACACCTTCCAGTTCCCCAACGGCTCCCCCACCACCCAGCAACCGGCTACCAGCGCCACCGGTCTCGAGGTCTACCAGTCCGTCAGCGGCACGCCGGCGGCCCAAGCCGGGCTCGCCCAGGGTGACATCCTCACCAGCCTAAATGGCACGTCGCTCACCTCTTTCAAACAACTCTCCCACCTGATGACCCGCTACCACCCGGGCGACAAGGTGAAAGTGGCCTGGGTGACCCCGACAGGCCAACCGGAGTCGGCGACCATCACTCTGGCGAGCGGCCCCCCCGACTAGCGCTGGCGCCCGCGAAGGCGCCCCACGACCACAGCTTGAACCCGTAAGGCGGCGGCCTCCGCACCTCCGCCCGCGAGCTCATGCTCCCAGATGCGGACGACTTGCCACCCCGCCAAAGCGAGGAGCTGGTCCGTCTCGCGGTCGCGCCGGCGGTTGCGGTCGATCTTCGCCGGCCAGTACCACCCGTTGACGTCGTGGCGGCGCTGGCCGTGCTCGGGGCAACCGTGCCAGAAGCAGCCATCGACGAAGACCGCCGTGCGGGCGGGGCCGAACACTATGTCAGCCTGGCGACGGAGCCCCGGCAGGGGCGGACGGTTGAGCCGGTAGCGCAGGCCAAGAGCAAAAAGTTCACGGCGCAACGCCATCTCGGGAGCCGTGCCCTCCCTCTTCTGCACGCTCATCCGCCGGCGGACGGCCTCGCTCGAGGCGAAGGGTCGGCGCCAGCGCTCCATCAACCCTTACCGGCCGTCCACGCGCCCCGGCCCGTCGTCCCCTCGGCCTCTGGCTGCTCGGGGTTGCGAAGGACCATGAGCGCTATGTCGTCACGGGCCCCACCACCTTCGTGGTCGAGCACGGCCAGTTCGATGCTGCGGGCCACCTCCCGCGCGGTTGCGCCCGGGCCGGAACCGAGGACGCGTACCAAGCCCTCGGTGCCGAACAGCCTGCCCTCGTCGTCTCGTGCCTCGGTAACTCCGTCGGTGTAGCAGACCATGAGCTCGCCCGGCGCCAGGGTGAGCTCGCGCTCCTCGAAATTGAGCTGCTCGAAGGCACCGAGGAGCGTGCCGGGTACCTCCACTTCCTCGACTTGGTTGCCCTGGCGCAGTACGAAAGGGTACGGGTGGCCTCCGTTCGCCATTACGACCTTCACCACACGACCTTCGGGTCGCAGGTGGGCATAGAGGGCTGTGCAGAACTTCTCCCTGAGCCGCAGCCGGACCAGCGTGTCGTTCAGTTGCTGCAGGAGATCGGAGGGGGAGTGCTCGGCAGAGGCGACCGCGCGGGCACCGTAGCGGGCCACTCCCGTTAGCGCCGCGGCCTCGGGGCCCACGCCGGACACGTCGCCGACGATGAAGCCCCAAGCACCCTCCCCGACCTCGAAAAGGTCGTAGAAGTCCCCGCCCACGCGCGCCGCCGCCTTGGCTGGCCGGTAGCGGGCCGCCACTTCGAGGCCGGGTATCTCCGGGAGAGGCGGCGGCAGGAGGGTCTGCTGGAGCGCGCCAGCCACCTGAGCCCGCTCGCGAAAGAGGGCGAGGGTCTCGAACCGGGCACCCAGGTAACTTGCCAGGGCCTGGACCAGCTCCAGCTCCTCCCGGCCAAAGGCGCTGGGCCGGTGGTCCCCCACGAACAAGGCGCCGAGCACGTCCCCATAACGCGCCTTGACCGGTGCCCCGACCCAGCTCCGCATGTGGTTCCCTCGCTGTCCCTCTTCGGTAGAGCCTGTGGGCGCGTCGTCGACCTGCACGGGCTCGCCGCGCCACAGGATTTCGGTGAGGTAAGGGAGGTCGTCGAGGGCAGGCCCCTTCGCCAGCCCCCGCTCCTCGGAGGACATGTGGGGCAGGTCGATGCCCGTCCCGTCCGCAGGGACCCAGGTGGCGACGTTGGCCCCCGTCAGGCTGAGCACCATCCCGGTCACGTCCCTCACCACCTGGGCAAGGTCCAAGCGCAGGGCCGACGCACAGAGCCACAAGAGAGCCTCGAACAGCCGGCCTCGCTCTCCTCGAAGCTGGTCGAGAGCCACTTCGGCAGCCTCGAGCTGCTCTCGCAGCCTCTCGTCGGCCATCTCACCGGAGAAGCCGTCAGCTGCCCTAGTCATGGGTACGTTCCTAGCAGCACCGTAGCCTGCGCCGCTGGCGCGGCGTCCTTGCGTCCAGACTGGCTCGTTAAAACACCAGTGGCGCCCCTCAGGGCGCCACTGGCGGAGCAGACCGAGCGGCGGATCTCAGATCCGCTCTGCGGAGCAGGCGGCGGGTTCCCGCTCCAGGTTTTGAGAGTACACGCTAATCACGGCGTTGCCAAGTGGCCCTCCTCGCATTTTTGACCTTGGGCCCTACTGGGCTGGCCTTTAGTCCCACCCGGCGCGCCATATGGAGTAATAGCAGCACGCTACGTGGCATTCCAGAGACCCGAGCGTCGTTTCGCGAGAGCCCCAGTGGGCGCCCGGGGGATCGGCAGGACCCCGCCGGCGGGCTAACATTCCTCTTCGGACTGACTTACGCGAGCGTCGTACAGAGGCAGTACATCAGCTTCCCAAGCTGAGAACGCGGGTTCGATTCCCGTCGCTCGCTCCATTCCATCCAGTTTCGTGTCCCGTATTCGAACCCGGGCACGTCGAAGATGTCGTCGAAGGGCGGACGGTACTCCTCGTGGCAGATCCGCCCGTCTTCCACGTCGAGGCGGGTGAACACGGCGGCGTTGAACAGCCGCCGGGTGCGGTCGCCGGCCTTGCGGTAGGCGTCGCCGCAGCGGGTGGCGAAGGCGGCGGCGAGCTCCAAGATCTCCTGCCACTCGGTGAGGTTGGCATCGAGGTCGGCCAGGCGGTCCTGGGCCGCGGTGAGGTCCGCGGCGATGCGGGCCTGTTCGGCTTTGAGGGTGGGGACGTCGATGGCGCCGCCGTAGTAGGCGTCGAGGAGCTTGCGCCGTGCGGTCTCGGCCTTGGCGACCCGGCGGGTGAGCAGCTCGCGCTGGGCGGCGTCGGCGCGCTGGCGCTCGATCACCTCGGCGTCGAGCTCTTCGTGCAGGCGCTCGGCCCACGAGGCTGGTAGCTGGATGGACGCGTAGAGCTGTTCGACCTGGGCTTCGAGATCATCGGCGGCGACGTAGCGCTCCCGGCAGGTGCCCTGGGGGTCGTTCTTCTGGCCGAGGCAGAAGAAGTACGTATAGCGGCCCTTGGAGTGCTGGATGGACAGGCACCGCCCGCACACACCCCGCAATGCAGAAGGCCTTTCAAGTAGTGGGGGTGCTTGCGCTCGCGCGTGCCGCGCACCGAGCGGGCCGCGAGCAGCTCTGGGGCCCGGCGGAAGGTCTCGGGGGTGGTGAGCGGCTCGTGGAGGCCGGGGTGCTCGACCCCACCCCAGCAGACGACGCCGGTGTAGATGGGATTGGCGAGGATCTTGGCCAGGCCCTGCCAGGTGATCGCCTTGACGGGGCGGTCGCGCCGTCCCCGGTTGGTGAGGCCCTGGTGGCCGAGCTCGCCGGCCAGACGCTGGAGGGCCCAGTTTCCGCTGGCGTAGTGCTCGAAGGCGATCGTGACGAGCGGGGCGCGCTCGGGATCAGGGACGATGCGAGCCACCTGGCGGCCGGCGACGACAGTCATGCACAATCACCCATAGAGTCGGGGTCCACCACTGACGGGGGTGGAGTGCCCTTTACCTGCGAGGACGTGACCCCAGAGGGGGTCCGCTCAGGAGTGGCGGGAGAAACGAGCCCTGAACGGACCCCCCAACGGACGGGGTGAACGACCCCCTTTCTGGGCATCCGCAAGTGGTCGGGGCGCACTTGGCCACCCGCCCCGAGCGGGTCTCGCCGGGCGGCGTGCACCTCGACCGCCACCGAGAGCAGCGCCCGAGCCAGGGGGCGCAGCGCACCGGGTGTTGGCACGACCGCATCGCCGGTCTGGCGACAGCCACCGCGGCCACGGCCGACGCGCCGGTCGTCGGGTAGTCCTGCGTCGCCGGTACTGGGGGTGCTCGGCCTGCTTGCCTTGCGGATGCTGGGGTAGCTTCGGCGCCTTCGACGCCCCGCGACCTCCCCGACGGCGCTGGTCCCGGCGAGTCGTAGGCCGCGCCGTCACGTGGCGCTCCTGGCGGTCTCAGTCTCAGCGAGAACCTCGACGAGCCGCCGGGGGCGCCGATCGTCTGGAAGGCCCCACACCGGCCCGGTGGCGAGCTCGATCGGGCGGGGTTCGAGGACTCCGACCGCGACCCACCGTCGCACCGTCGCGATGGCCCCGTCGTCGAGGTGGCGGGCGGCGGGGGCGTCACCGATGCTTCTCGGCCGCAGAGAGCACCCCTTTGGCGACACGCGGCGTGCGGGCGAGCACGGCGAGGACCGGCCGACACCGCTCCGCGCACGACGAGGTGAGGTAGCCGGCGAAGCGGGCCAGCACCGCGGCGAGCCGGGCCGCCGGGACGCTCTCTACCCGGGCGACGCCTGGGACCGTCACCTCGTTGCCGCCGAGCGCGAGTGTGAGCTGGGCCTCGGCGGGAAGCGCACGGAGCGTCCCGGTGCGAGGGTCGTCGTAGGGGAGGCCGGAGGGAAGGCGCCGCCAGCCCACGGGACCCAGCCCGGCACCCTCGCCCCGGTCGCGCACGGCCAACGAAGGCTCAACTCAAGGTGGCCCGCGAGTCCGGGGCGCACCAAACAGCACTTCATGAGCAGCTTCGTTCCGCGGATAGGGGCGCCTAGGTCGAGCGGTTGAGTCGAGAGCGGTCGGCCGGCGCGTGGCCCGGGATTCCTATGCCAGGTACTTGCCGAGGCCGTCGAGCATCTCGCTAGTGCCGCCTTGTCGGAGCCGGGGTGCCTCCTCCCCGTCGAAGCCGTCGAGGTAAGCACCCTGCTCGGTCCAGGTCAGCGTCGTGCCGTGGTCGGCCTCGGCGATTCAATCGTGGTGACAGATACCGAGATGCGCACACCATCTGCATACATCTCGTAGCTGTAGACGATTCGCTGGCTGGGCACGATGTCGTAATAGAGAGCATCGTAGGTGTAGCTGATGCCTTGATACCTGTGCCCAAACCGTTCGCGTCCGCCCGTCCGAAAGTCGAATTCGGCCGGCCGGTGGCCGGCTCAGCCTTAGCCAGCTCTCCCGTGTCGCCCCAGGCGCTCTTTGCTTCCTCGGATGCGAAGGCCGCGAACACACGCGCTGCGCTGGCCGCGTACGGCCGCTCGATCACGAACGTGTCGTGGATGACGGATCGTTTGGTCATCGGCTTTCCTCCTGTTTTCCGGCCGGGCCATCTGATGAGGGCGGGCCAGGGTGGCCGCGACCGGGATGGTCGGCGGTATCGGCCAGGTACTGGTCAAGCCGATCGAGGCGGTGCTGGACGAGCGTGCGACGCTCGGAGATCCAGCGCTCGGCGGACTGGAGGCCCCTCGCGTTGAGGCTGCAGGTTCTGGTGCGGCCGAGCTTGTGTGACTGCACGAGGCTGCTCGCCTCGAGGATCTCGACATGCTGCAGCGCGGCGGCAAGCGTGATCGCCAAAGGCTTCCCGAGTTCGCTGACCGATGCTGGACCCTTGCTGAGCCGCTCCAACATGCGCCGACGACCAGGGTCGGCGAGCGCGTGGAAAGATGCGGTCCAAGTCTGGCTCCAGGACACGGTTCGGCACAGGCTTTGGCATAGCGGCCAACCGGGCAAAAGTCAAGTGATCACTTGACTGTCTCAAAGCGGCCCGCGAGTCCGGGGCGCACCAAACGGCATCTCGGGCGAGGCTGAGCGACCTACTGGCCCGCGCGTTCTGGGACACTCGGTGAAGCGCAGCAGAGTGAGTCGAGTCGAGCAAGGGTTGCGGTCATCGCATCAATCCAAATCTCGCCGTTCTGGACTGCATCCCGGAGTTCTTCCGGGGCAGCCGAGCAGTCAAAGATC
>JAJYMB010000129.1 GCA_021787365.1 Actinomycetes bacterium
AGCTTTGGCACAGCGCTCGCCCTCCCATTGTTGCTTGCCTCCCCCTCTGCCGGTGCGTCCTCGCTGGCAGGTGCGTCCTCGCTGGCAGGTGCGTCCTCGCCGGCGAGTATGGCGCACCAAACAACCTCCCACAGGGCGGTCGCCGGGATCAAGAAGGTCCCCTTCAAGGGCACCTACAGGGGCACGGCTTCGCTCCTCATCGACAACTCTTCGGTCTCGATCCCCACCGTCACCGGGACTGGTACCGCGACGTTGGTGGGCAAGAGCACGGTGTCGGGCAAAGGGTCTGCTTCGGCCAGTGCCCAGTGCGACCCGTTCACCGGCAAGGGCGCTATCGCCGGCGCGGGAGGCAAGCTCGAACTCTCAGTCACCAAGTCGAAGTCGACCGGGTGCTCGAGCGGGACAAGCGGGCCCGTGACCGTGAGCTTCCACGGCGTGGCGGTCGTGCTGGGCGGCACCGGCTCGGCGAAAGGTGCCAGCGGCAACCTGAAGTTCAGCGGCAAGCTCGCCCTCAAGGGGACAAGCGGGTCTCAAAACGGGCCCTACACGGTGACCCTCACCGGCACCTTGTCCCTGAAGAAATAAGCCCAAAACCCTAAAACTGAACGTAGGTCCCTGAAAACCAAAGTAAAGCGCCGGATGGAAGCAGAGCAGGCCAACAGCCGACCCCGCTCAGAGTGGCCGCGGTGCTGCTGTGCTGACAGTTCGGCAGAGACATAGGAGAACATCAGATGAAACACGTCCCCACCAGGGTTGCCACTGGCCTCGCTCTCACCATTGGACTGAGCGGCGGGGTGACCCTCCTGGCAGGTGCAGCCCAAGCCGCACCGCTGCACAAAGCGGCCACGACCACAACCACGCTGGCCCCCCCGGTCCAGGGGGCCGGGAAACACCAGGTCTACCTCTACGTGGACACCGTGACAGGGTCGGAAAGCAACCCGGCACCGGCCGCTGCCTGCGCCATGACCAACCTGTTCCAGGCCGGCCAGCAAGTGGTATTCCGCATGGACGGCGTGAACGTTGCCGACGGAGGCGTTGCCCTCACCAATACCAACACAGCGAAGGCGTACGTGAAGATCCCCGGGGTTGCCCCCATACCCATGGCCTACGGGACGCACGGGACGGCGTCGTACTGGACAGCTGCTTGGAAGGTCCCCGCCCACTACCCACTTGGCATCGTCAACTTCTCCGTGCACGTGATCACGGACCCCGTACCAGCCACCAAGGGCCACAACGCCGTGAGCAAGTTCTCTGCGGTGTTCACCCAAAAGGGCTTGGCCCCGCCGTCGCAGCTGACGATCGTGGCCGCCGCGCCAGTGTCTGGCAGCACCACGACCACCAAGGCCTAGCCGACGAGCACCACGGCCGCGTGCCCGCACGGCCGTGGTGCGTCGGCGCCGCGATGGGTGCTACAAGCCACTAAGCCGAAGTTCCCCCTGATTTTGGCGTCCTGAGCCGTAGTTTTTTGCCTTGGCCTCGGGCTTCGCGTCCAACGGGGCGGCTAGGCTGTAAGCATGTAATGGCCTGCACTGCCGTAGGGAAGGTTTTGTAGTTCTTGACTTGACAGGATTTTGTGTAGTACAATTGTCGGCATGTACATCGCCAGGGTGCCGAACCGGGGCTCCCCGCCGGCGTTGCTGCTCCGGGAGAGCTACCGCGAAGGGGGAAAGGTGAAGACCCGCACTCTGGCCAACCTTTCCCACTGGCCGGAGGAAAAGCTCGAGGCGCTCCGGGCAGTGCTGAAAGGCGAGCCGGTACCCCAGGGGCCAGCCGAGCGGGCCCTGGTGGAGGCCTTCGAGGTCACCCGCAGCCTCCCCCACGGAGCCGTCGCCGCGGTGCTGGGCACGCTGGGGCGCCTCGGCTTGGAGGAGCTCATAGGGCCTGCCTGCCGGGAGCGCGACCTCGTAGTGGCGATGGTGGCCTCCCAGGTCATCTCACCTTCGTCCAAGCTCGCCTGCGCGAGGCAGCTGCACCGCGAGACGGCGACCAGTTCGCTCGGTGAGGTGCTGTCTGTCGCCAGTGCCGACGAGGACGACCTCTACGGCGCGATGGACTGGCTCTTGGGCCGCCAGGGGGCCATCGAGGACGCCCTGGCCGCCCGGCACCTATCTGACGGCGTGCTCATGCTCTACGACGTCTCCTCGGCTGCCTTCGAGGGGCGCACCTGCCCCCTCGGGGCCATCGGCCACCCGAGGGACGGCGTGCACGGGCGGCTGCAGATCGTGTACGGGCTGCTCACGACGACCGAGGGTGTCCCAGTAGCGGTCGAGGTCTTCGAGGGCAACACGGGGGACCCTAAGACCGTCGCTCCCCAGGTGGAGAAGCTCCGGCGCCGCTTCGGGCTCAGCCGTGTCTGCCTGGTGGGCGACAGGGGGATGCTGACCGCAGCGCGCCTCAGGGAGGACCTCGCCCCCGCCCAGCTCGACTGGGTGACGGCCCTCCGGGCCCCGCAAATAAAGGCACTACTGGACGACGGCACTGTACAGCTCTCCTTGTTCGACGAGGTGGGCCTGTTCGAGCTCACCCACCCTGACTACCCGGGCGAGCGCCTCGTCGCCTGCAGGAACCCGCTCCTAGCTGAAGAGCGGGGCCGGAAGCGCGAGGAGCTGCTCCGGGCCACCGAGGCCGACCTGGAGGCCATCGCCAGGGCCACCCAGCGGGAGAAGAGGCCGCTACGGGGCAAGGACAAGATCGCCCTCCGGGTGGGCAAGGTCATAAACCGTCACAAGGTGGCCAAGCACTTCATCACCGAGGTCACCGACACCTCGTTCCACTTCTCCCGCAACGAGGCAAAGATCGCCGAGGAGGCACGCCTGGACGGCATCTACGTGCTTAGGACGAGCCTTCCTGAAGAGGTCCTCGGCCGCGACGGCG
>JAJYMB010000148.1 GCA_021787365.1 Actinomycetes bacterium
CAGGACTGGCACAGTCTTAGCCAATCCCTTGCTGCCCCCTTGCGTCATCAGACGTGCCCACTCGGCACCGCGCCGGCCTGTGGCTCGCGCCTTGGCACTTCTTCGTCTGCCGGGCGCTGCTACGAGCGCCCTAATCGGTCATGTTGGCCGGCTCGTCTGAGCTCCTATGGCCTCAAGCCATATCGACCACGACGTCGTCTGCTACGCCGCCGAGAATTGCATAGTCCGTGCGCACAGTCTGCAGGATAGAACCAGGTACGAGCTCCGACACGGGGCCGTGAGCAACCAGCCTGGCGATGAACCGTTGCCATGAGACACCACCCCCGAGGTCGCCGTCCAACCAAAAGCTACGGTGGCGCGCCCCTAAGATTTCTCGTGGACCGATGGTGTTGGCCTTCGGCGGGACGAACGACCAGTCACCGCTGAACGAGTGCAGCGCGTTCTGCATAACTGTGATGGGGTGAAGCTCGACAAGCCGTGGGCCTGCACGCCTAAAGGCCTCGAGATCGCCGGCGAACTCGAGGCCCAAGTGAGCTTCCCAGAAGGCGATGTGACCACACCAGCCGATGCCACCGTAGCACACGTCCGCACCGCCCAGGTCCTCGATCCGCGCACCATAGTCGCGGATAGCATCCGTCGTGGGGAAATGGATATGGTCCTCAGGCGGCCGAAGCTTTTCGTCGATCAGGCCGAAGAACTGCTCGCGCATTGCCCGTTCGAACGAGCCAGGCCACGACACGGGCGCTGTTTCCCCGTCTTCGTTGGCGTACTCGTCCATGTTGAACGTATGCACGTGAGCCAAGGAAAGCCGCTCGCCGTTGATCGCTTGGGCGGCAAGCGCGTACTGGGGCATCGGCCCGACAGGAAGGATTGCGACGAAGGAGCGTCCCTCATCGCGGGCGGCGCGGATCTGGCTGACTAGATCGTCGGCGAATTCTTGGTAGAAGACCTGGCGGTCATCGATGACTCTTATCCTGAAATCGGGGTTAGGGTGGCTCGTTATTTCAGCCCGAGGGATCTTCCGGACGCGGTCGCAGGCCTCACGGTCCCGGAATGGGATGAAAGTGGCTAGGCCATATTGAAAGGTCGGTTGGCCTTCCACGAGTTCAGCGAGTGTATGTGGTGGCATCTGCATGGCCTCCTTCAGGGGAGCAGCCGGCGCGTCCTGCACCGGAGCCAAGTCAGGCTGGAAACGAAGCCCTCTGCATAATCGACTCCACATTGCTGCCCGCGGAAGGCGTTCGCTGTCCTCATCTGCTGCACGATGTCGACTCCGTCGTGGTCGCGCAGCCACGACAGCTGGCTTGCGTGCGCTTGGAGCATCGCCACCTTGATCTCGATCACACGCGAGATGTCGACGAACTCGGTGGGCGCGAAGCCGAGGCCAGAAGCTGTCTCCATGTAGTAGATAGGGGTCACCTGGTTATGATGCGGCTTGCTCGTCGCAAACAGCGGTAAAGTGGCGTGGAAACTACAATCGAAAACGAGCTTCGAGATCTCGTTGTGGTCTGACATGTAGTCGTTCGGCGAGTGGGTGATGATGAGGTCGGGACGTGTTTCCCGTACCAGGTCGACCACTAAGCGTCGCTGGCCAACATCTGCAGCCAGGACCTCACCGTCTGAAAGTTCGAGCGTTCTGTGCTCGGCTCCGCAAATCGTTGCCGCTTGTTCGGCTTCCGCTGTGCGGATGCGCGAGATCTCCTCCGAGGTGTGCACGTAGCTCCCCTTGTTCCCCGTGGTGGCATGGCACATTACGACCTCGTGCCCCTCGCGGGCAAGGCGAGCAAGGGTCCCTCCGCAGAGCAACTCGAGGTCGTCCGGGTGTGCACCGACCGCAAGCACGCGCATCTACATTGCCTGCCGCACGTATGTGAGAAGGCTGTCGTGCGCAGCATCAAGAGCGGTTCGTACCGCACCTAGCGCCACTGCTTCGTCACCGAGGTTTGAGAGCACGAATCGCGGGGCTACGGGCACCAAGTCACGGACAGCTCGCTCGAGTGGCTCCAGGAGCGCCTGGCCTGCTCGCGAAAGGCCGCCGCCGACAACGACCACTGCAGGGTTGAGCAGGGCTGTGGCGGTCGCGACCCCCCGGGCCAGCCTGCATACGAGTTCTTCGACCACGCCTCGGGCTACTGGGTCCCCTTGGAGCGCCGCACCGAAGATGACCTCCGCGTCGACTGACGCTGGGTCACCTCCCGCCATCTCGCGCAGCAACGCGCCCTTGGCACTGGCGGCTGCGCGACGACCGAGCCTGATGAAAGCCCGCCCCCCTGCAGCGTGCTCGAACTGGCCGACCCCGTCTGGCGGGGACGAACCCGGGTCGGCCAGCGGCAGGTAACCGATCTCGCCTGCCGCCCCCGTCGCGCCCCGGTAGAGTTGCCCGCCGATCAGGATGCCTGCCCCGATCCCTATGCCCAACTGTATGTAGAGAGCGTCTTCCGCTCCCTGGATAGCGCCAAGCCAGCGCTCGGCGATGAGAGCCAAGTGGACCTCGTTGTCGGCGAGCACGGGCCGCCCGAGCGACTCTGCGAGCCGCTCGGCGAGCGGGAGGCCCTCCCAGCCCGGGATCTGCGGGGCAAGGGTGATCCGGCCACTTGGCAGTTCGACCACGCCGGGCGTCCCTACCGCCGTGGCCATCAGTTCGCTTGTGGCCACGCCGGCCCGGCCAAGCGCTGCCCTGGCCGTCTCGAAGGCCGCCCTCAGCACCTCGTCGGCACCGCTAAGGTCAAATGCCCGGCGACGCTCCGAAGCGAGGACGCGGCCATCAAGGTCAGCCACTACAGCGAGGAGCTTGTTCGCGCCTATGTCGAGGCCCAGCACGTAACCGAGGTCGGCCCGGAAACCGACGAGCCGGGGACGAGGGCCGGGCCTGCGTGCGTCCGTGCTCCCGTCGGGAGGACGCTCCAAGAAGTAGCCGGCCCGCAACAACTCGTCGACGACATCGTTCACAGTGGGCCTGGAAAGCCCAGTGAGCCTCGCGATCTCGGGGCGCGAGACGGGGCCGGCTTGGCGGACAGCGCGCAGCACGGCGGCAGAGTTGATCTGCCGGAGCAGGCTCGGCGAGCCCACGGACCCGACCGACTTGACAGGACGCACCGGATCCAGTATATGTTAAGAAAGCTTCGTGTCAATCATAACTGGGGGGCGCAAGTGGATTCGTTTAGCCGTAGCACCTTCGACCACATCGGTATCCCGACGACGCTTAGGCACGAAGACGAGAACTGGGTTGAGGCCACGCGCGTGTGGGTGACCAGTCCGCGTGCCCACCCCTTCAACGTGGAATGGCTGCGCTATGAACCCGACAGCCCGGTGACAGGGCCGCTCCGCGAGCAGCCTCATGTGGCCTACCGGGTCGCCGACGTGGCAGGGGCAACCGCCGGGCAACACGTGCTGCTCAAGCCCTTCGAAGTCGGCGCAGGTTTCGCGTGGGTCGCTTTCGTCCTAGCCGATCGCGCGGTGGTCGAGTTCATGCAGTACGCGGACCCTAATTCTGAAGGATGGTTCTGATGAGCCATTTGTCTTCCTCGGTCCGAAGCGCCGCCCCCGCGACGGCCCAATGTGCCACGGCGAAGATCAGCATCCTCGAAGCGACCAAGATCTACGCGGCCAAGACGGGGCCGGTGCATGCGCTGGAGAGGGTTTCGGCCGATGTCTACGAGCGAGAGTTCGTGTGCATCTTGGGGCCCAGCGGTTGCGGCAAGACGACTTTGCTCTGGGCGATGTCTGGCCTGCATGCCCTGACGGGCGGCGAGATCCTGCTCGATGGCCAACCGGTGCAAGGCCCCCGGCCTGACCAGGTCGGTGTCATCTTCCAGGAGGCGAACCTTCTTCCCTGGCGCAACCTGCTCGAGAACATCGAGTTCCCGTTCGAGATCAAGCACCAGAAGGTACCGCGTGACCTGATCGTAGCCCTCCTTGAACAGACGGGGCTCGCTGGCTTCGAGCATTCCTTCCCCCGCGAGCTCTCCGGCGGCATGCAGCAGCGGGCTTCGATTGTCCGGGCGCTCGCCCAGGCGCCTTCGGTGCTCTTGATGGACGAGCCCTTCGGCGCGCTGGATGCCTTCACCCGAGACGAGATGAACTTGCTCTTGCTGCGCCTGTGGAGCGAGAGCAGGCAGACGATCGTATTCGTGACCCATAACATAAGCGAGGCGATCTTCCTGGCTGACCGGGTGCTCGTCCTCACGCCTCGACCGGGCAGGCTGGCGCGGGCCTTCGACATCCCGCTCCCGCGCCCACGCACCGTTGAGATGACCTTTGAGACGGAGTTCCTCGAGCTCATGCGTGAGATCAAGGGAGCCGTCGAGTCGGGAAGCCGCCGCACCCTGGAGGTCTGATGAGTCAGGTCCCAACCGAGCTCCGTGACGAGATCCCAACCTTCGAAGAGCGGCCTGTCGCTGCCGAGCATGGGCCGATCGACTGGAGCGCGCTCACCCACGTCCAAGGGGCACGCTCGGCGCTCGAGGTGAGCGTCCTCATTGCCATTTTTGCCGGAATTTTCTTCTTATTGCAGGGGATCCTCGACTGGACGCACACGCCTACCTATGTCTTCCCGAAACCGATCGAAACCGTGAAGACCTTCGTGAACGACTTCACCACCTCCGAGCTGCACTCCCTCTCTGTGACGGGGAGCGAGTTCCTCGCTGGCCTTGCCATCGGGTCGACGGCCGGCCTGGTCCTTGCGGCGCTTCTCACCCAAAAGCCGTTCGCGGAGAAAGTGATCGCCCCTTACGTGCTCGTGATGGTCACCACCCCCATGCTAGCGCTGGTACCGCTGCTCAGGCTGCTGTTGGGTTTCGGCCTTTGGCCCATCATCATCACCGTGGCCCTCGCATCCGGGCCCATGGTGATGATCAACGCGACTACTGGGTTTAGGCGGACGGACTTGGCGAAGATCGCCCTCGCGCGCTCGTATGGGGCTAGCACGTTGCAGATCTTTTGGAAGATCCGGATACCGCTCGCCCTACCGATGATCGTGGTCGGCTACATGGTGGGCTCCATCTTCGGCATTCTGACCGCTGTCGGTAGCGAGATGGTCGCAGCCAGCAACCAGGGGGGCCTCGGCAAAGACCTCGTTTATTACGCTTCGCTCGGTGACATGCCACAGTTCGGGGCTACGATCCTGATCGTCGCGATCCTGGGCGTGCTCATATATATCGTCTTCTACCTCATTGGGAAACGCTGGGCGAGCTGGGAGGCCTGAGTTCGACGGAACAGTCTTGCGACAACTGTGGCGATAGCGAGCGAATTCTTAGAGCACCTTAGGAACCGAAAGGCCAGTTGGCCATGAGAAAGGGAGGGAAACACTGATGGATAGGCAAGAAGGCAGAGAGGTTGTCCAGCACACGGCCGTAAGTCAGGGCTTGACGCGCCGCGGCTTCCTAAAGTACGCCGCTGCGGCTGGGGCAAGTGTCTCGTTGCTCAGCGGCTCTACCGAGGGCGCTTGGGCCTCGACGAAGTCCAACAGTGGCGGCCTACAGACCGTCCGGTGGATCTCGCCCCGCGGCACCCTCGACGTTATGGACGACTACGACCTGCACGTGCCCATACAAATGGGCTACTTCAAGGAGTTGGGCATCAACGTCAACCTGATCGCCGGCCCGCTGTCCGACGCGCTAGCCACCACGACCTTCGTCGCCCAGCACAAGGCTGATATGGGTTACCCATCTCCCGGCGTGCTCACAGCGTCGCTCGACGCGGGCGTGCCGGTGAAGGGGATCTGCGACATGGCCGCGGGGCAGGTGTTCGACTTTGCCCTGCCGCCGGACAGCAAGATCACGAGCGTCAAGCAGTTGGCCGGGAAAAAGATCGCGCTCGGTAGCGCCGGCTGGAGCACCATAGTGAACCCGATCCTGGTCGAAGTCGGGGTCGACCCCAAGTCCGTCAAGTACGTGGAGGCCGGTTCGGAATGGGCCCAGGTGACAGCCCGTGGTGAGGCCGACGCTGCGCTCACATGGGAGGGTCTCCGGGCCCAGTGGCTGGCGGAGGGCCTCAAGCTCAAGTACCTGATCGGCACTACATTCTCGAACCAGCCTTCGAACGTCTACGCCGTGCGCACTGCCGACCTGAAGGACCCGGCGAAGGTCGACCTGTACACCCGTTTTTTGCAGGGCGTCGTCATGGGGCTCGTGTTTGCCCAGACCAACCCGCGTGCCGCGGCACAGATCACATACGGGATCCTCCCCAAGCTCCGCGAGACGCTGAAGCCAGAGGCCGCTTACCTCTCCTTCCTTGAGCTCAGGCACATGTACGGTTTGGCCCACGCCGCCGGCAAGCCGTGGGGCTGGAGCTTCCCCGGCGCATGGAAGAGCTACCTGCAGATCGTCTACAAGCTCGGCCAGACCAAGCGGCTTTGGCCGGTTGCCGATGCCGTCACAAACGCGCTAGTGGTGCCAGCCAACCGTAAGGCAAACGTGGCCAAGGCTATCGCGGACGCCAAGGCCTTCAGGCTGAACAAGACCTGGCAGGCGATTAACCCTGCACCTAAGACGTACTAAGCCAAACGGCAATGATCAGCACCAAGTCGCACTCGTCGTCCCGTTGGCACCCGGTGGGCCCAGCCTCGCCGGGTACCTCGGGCTGAGCACAGGAACGGACAACGATGAAGTCTCCTCTGGCGGGGCACACGAATTCCTATCACACCTACAGTTTCGAAGAAGCCCTTGACGGCATCGCGAAGGCCGGCTTCAAGGGCGTCGAGCTGAGCGCCGTGCCAGGTTGGACGGAGCACGTGTCGCTTGACAAAGATCCGGCCAAGGTCCGGAGTGAGATCGAGCGTCGCGGCCTCGTGGCTACCGTCCTCAGTGCCCACTCGGACCTGACGACCCAGGAGGGGCTCGAGCACGGGCTGAAGGGCCTCAAGTGGGCGGCGCGCTACGGGTTGCCGGTCATGGTGACGGCTGTCGGCGGGCACCAAAGCGCCAGCGAGAGCGAAGCTGCCTTCTTTGCGAACTTGCCCGCGTTGACCGCGGCGGCCGCATCCGCCGGTGTCATCGTAGCGCTCGAGATACACGGTGACATAATGGCCTCAGGCGAGCGATCGCTGCCCCTGATTGAAAAGATCGGGAGCGAATGGGTACGGGTCAACTACGACACAGCGAACGTCGAATACTACTCAGGCCGGAAGGCCGTTGACGATCTCTCCGCGATCGTCCCTTACCTCGCACACGTGCACCTTAAGGACCACAAAGGTGGCAAGGGGGACTGGTACTTTCCTGCCTGCGGCGAGGGCAACGTGGACTTTGCCCGGGTTCTTGAGATTTTGAAAGCAAGCGGGTACAGCGGGGGGTACTCGGTCGAGACGGAGTTCTCCGGGGAACCGTGGCCACCGCTCGCTGAGGTCGACCGGAGCATGAAGTCGTCCTACAAGCACCTGAGCACGCTCGGCTTCAACCGAGAGCTGGCGGGCCCAGCTCTGTAAGCACGAAGGTGAGCCCTATTGCGAGAAAGGAGCGCCTGTGGGCCGGTCGCTCTACATGCCCGAGATGACTAACCGTGAGGTGCGCGAGTACCTGGAGCAGGGCGGACGTATGGTCTTGGTCCCGGTCGGCTCGACCGAGGACCACGGCGACCACGGCCCGCTGTGGACCGACGTCTACATCCCGATGGAGGTAGCAAAGCGCGCAGCGCCCAGCTTGGGCGCGCTCGTCGCCCCCCCGCTCCCCTTTGGCATCGCCCACGACCACCGCGGCGCGAGCGGGGTCGTCCACGTTCGCCTGGACACCTTCGTGTCCCTAGTGAAAGACGTTTGCCTGTCGCTGGCCGCCTCGGGCTTTGCCCGCATCGTGCTGTTGAACGGCCATTACTGCAATACGCACCCGCTCGAACTGGCCGTAAGCCAGTTCTTCGACGAACTCCCGAGTGGGGTGCGCGTCTACCCCTTCCCTTACTGGGCAGGCTTGCGGCCCGAGGAGGCAGAAGCTTACCTCTCGGGTAGCGCCGGGCTCCACGCCAACGCGGGCGAGACCTCTGCGGTGCTGGCGATCGACAGCCGCCTGTGCGACATGGAGAGGGCGCGCGATTACATGCCCGATTTGGCTGGGCTGCGGACCGGCCACCTCACGATGGTGGACCCGGTCTTCTTGGCCACCCCAGGCTCGTTCTGGTCCCTGCTCGAAGAAGGTGGCGGAGTCTGGGGGAAGCCGAGCGAGTCCACCGCCGAGAAGGGTGAGCAGTTCCTGCAATGGTGCACCCGCGCCGTGCTGAACATGGTGCTCGATCTGGAGGATGTGCACGACCGGCTCGCTCCTTCCTACCTCCGGACGAGGGCCTGAGAGGAACCGGCATGCCGTTCGCGGAGCTGAAGGAGCGCAACGTGTACTTCGAGCGCCACGGCTCAGGCGAGCCGGTCCTGCTCGTGGGCGGCCTCGGCGCCGACCATTCGGCGTGGGAGCCCGAGGTCGCGGCGCTCCAGTCGAGCTTCGAGGTCGTGGTCTTCGACAACCCCGGGGTCGGCCAGACCACCGGCCCGGACGGGCCGTTCACGAGTGAACTCCTCGCCGATGTCGCCGTCGAGCTGTTCGACCACCTGGGAGTAGAGCGCGCGCACGTCGTCGGCGCCTCGATGGGTGGGATAGTAGCGCAGCAGATCGCGCTCCGGCACCCCTCGCGGGTTCGCGCCCTCGCCCTCCACTGCACCTGGTCACGGGCGGACGGGTACCTGACCGCGCTCTTCCGGAGCTGGCAGGCGTGCGCGGCGGTGCTCAGCCCGCTCGAGCTCTCGCGCCAGATCTGGCTCTTTGTGTACACCTATGGCTTCTTCGAGAAGCCGCTGGACGAGCTGGAGGCGGCGGTCCTTTCCAACCCCCACCCGCAGACCGCTCGCGGGTTCTGCGACCAGGCGGAGGCCTGCATCACCCACGACGTCCTCGACCGGCTCGGTGAGATCCGGTCACCGACGCTGATCACGGTCGGCGAGGCAGACTTGCTCGCCCCTCCTTATCACAGCTTGGCGATCAAGGAGCGACTGCCCAGGGCTCTGCTGCACATTTGGCCGCGCATGGGGCATGCGCCGTTCTGGGAGATCCCTGACGAGTTCAACGAGCTGAACCGCTGCTTCCTGGAGGCGAACTGATCACCATCTCGCTCCTTGGGGGCGGCTTCATGGGTGCCGCGCATGCCGCTAACTACGCCTCGCTCGGCAGTCGTGTGCGGGTGAAGACCGTGCTCTCGCTCGGCTCCGAGCGCAGCCGCAAGCTAGCGGCGTCGCTCGGGGCGCGCCTCGTAGAGGACCTAGACGAGGCCGTGTCCGATCCCGAGGTCGATGCCGTCGACGTCTGCCTGCCTACCTACCTCCACCGGGAGGCGGCGGAGAAGGCCTTTGCCTCCGGCCGCCACGTGTTCCTCGAAAAGCCGATCGCGCTGTCGCCGGAGGACGCTGATGCGATCCTTGCCGCCGCCGACCGAAGTAAGCGCGTGCTGATGGTGGGGCTCGTGCTTCGTTTCTGGCCGGAGTATGCAGAGCTGCACCGGCTCGTGGCAGTCGGCGAACTGGGCCGGCCGCTGGCGGTTTCGACCTACCGCTTGTCCCCGCCGGCCGACTGGAACCAGTGGATGGGCGACGAGTCGTTCTCCGGGGGCGTGGCGGTCGATGTGCTGGTCCACGACCTCGACCAGATGAACTGGCTCCTCGGGCGGGCGCTCACCGTGTTCGCGCGACGCCCCTCGCCGGGTCACGTCATGGCTATCCTCGAGTACGAGTCCGGCGCATGCGGCCTGGCCGAGGCGAGCCTGGCGATGCCCGGCTCCTACCCCTTCTCGAGCAATATCCGCGTGCTCTGCGACAATGGAGTGGCCGAATACGCCTTCGCCGCAATGCCGGCCGAGGAGGGGGGCAACATCGGCAGGTCGCAGTCGGAGCGGGGGCTGCGGCTATACCCCTCGGGTGGCGAGGCGCGCACAGTGCCTGTCGAAGCGGCCGACCCATGGGGGCCCGAGATCGCCTACTTCGTCGAGTGCCTTGAGCAAGGGTGCATGCCGGAACAGGGGAGCGGCGAGCAGGCCCGCGCCGGGCTTCTCGTCTCGCTGGCCGTAAATCGCTCGCTCGCAAGCGGCTTGGTGGAGGCGGTATGAGCGTCCCGAGTTCAGGCCCTGCTCCCCTGCCAGGCGGGGCCGGCGCGGGTCGCCCGGCCATCAGCCCTGCCTCCTCGCAAGAGTTGCTCCGGGCAGTCGACGCTCGCCGTGAGGACGCTGTCGCGCTGCTCGCAGAGCTGGTTTCGATCGACAGCACGAACCCGAACTTCATCGGAGTCGACCGGCCGGCGGTGATCGGTGGCGAGACGCGCTGCAACGAAGTACTGCTGGAGCATTACGAGCAGGCGGGGCTCGAGACGCACTGGGTCGCCAGGGATCCGGAGCGGCGCAATCTCGTTGGGGTGCGCCGCGCTGCGGCAAGCCGCGACAATGCTAGTGGCTCGCCCAGCCCTGTGGCCGGCCGCTCGCTTATCCTCAACGGCCATATAGATACCGTGGCCGCGGTTGAGCCAGACCGGTGGCTGTGCGGCAGCCCTTGGAAGGCCGAGGTGCGCGACGGCCGGCTCTTCGGGCTCGGCTCAACCGACATGAAAGGCGGCTGCACGGCGATGTGGCTCGCCGCTCAGGCGCTTTCGGACCTGGACTTGAAGCTCGCCGGCGAGCTCCAGCTGCATTCGGTCGTCGGTGAGGAGACGATGGAACACGAGCTCGGCACGCGAGCCTGCGTGCGGGCCGGTTTCCGCGCCGACGCTGCCATCGTTACCGAGCCGGCATCACTGCCGGAGCCGCTCACTATCTCGCCGATCGCGGCCGGGAACTGGCACTTCAGAATCGAAATCGACGGGCTCGCGACGCACTGTGGGAACCGTGCTCTTGCCATCCGGCCGGGGGGCGCCGGGGACACGATCGGCGTGAACGCGCTGGAGAAGGCGGTGAAGATCGTCAATTGGCTGCAGGAGCTCGAGCAGCAATGGGGCTTCTCGAAGAGCCACCCATACTTCATGCCCGGGTTCTTCACCCTGCTGCCTGGGGTCTTTCACTCCGACCCTGGGGTCCCGGTCCCCTACTACTTCTCTAACCGCGCCGAGATCCAGTACTCGTGCTGGTACCCGCCCGGCCAGCCCGCTGCAGACGTGGCCGCCGAGATCGAGCAGTTCGTCCTTGCTGCCTGCAAGCTCGATCCCTGGCTCGCCGCTCGTCCACCGCGCTTTGAGTGGGTCAACAATTGGCCCCCCGCGTCGACGCCGTGGGAACACGACGTCGTGCAAACGCTCGTCCAGGCACACGAGGCGGCGACCGGGCGCCCCGTACCGCCGCCGAGCCCTGCGCACCCAGTGGCCTTCGGTGCCGCATCGGACGCGTCCTTCCTCGAGGACGAAGGGATCCCGAGCGTCGTCTACGGTCCGGGGGACCTGCGTGTCGCCCACTGCCGGGACGAGAGCATCGATCTCGACGAGGTCGTTCTGGCCGCTAAGTCGCTCGCTCTCTGCGTGCTGGAGTGGTGCGGTGCCGCTCCGTAGGCCCTGGCAAGCGGTCTGCGAGGCTCTCGAGGCGGAGGGCGTGGAGCACATCTTCGGGATCCCGGGCAACCCGGAGCTGCTCTACAACGACCTCTATGATCATCCGTCGATCAAGCCCGTGCTCGTCCGGCACGAGACATCCGCTGTCTTCATGGCGATGGCCTATGCACGCGTGTCGGGCCGCGTCGGCGTGCTCCACGCGAGCCCCGGGCCTGGCATGGCGAACCTCGTCCCGGGACTTCTCGAGGCGTTCTATGCCTGCAGCCCCGTCGTCAGCGTTGTGTCCGCGGCCGCTCGCACCTACGAGGGGATGGGCGCGTTCCAGGAGACGCCCTCGCTCGAGCTCGCTCGTCCGATCAGCAAATGGGCCGTGCGCCTCGACCTGCCCGAGCGCACGAGCTGGACGATGGAGCGGGCTTTCGCGCTCGCGCAGAACGGCAAGCCGGGGCCGGTGTTCGTCGAGGTACCGGCAGACGTTGCCGCGACCGAGGCCGACACCCCGCCTTACCGGAGACCACTACGTGGCCTGCGAGCCGCCGGCGACCACAGCCTTATCCAGCGCGCCGCGGAACTCCTCGCCGGTGCGAAGCGGCCAGTGATCGTGGCCGGCGGCGGCGTCGGCCTCTCGGGCGCCGAAAGCGCGCTAGCCGCTCTGGCCGAGCACCTTGACGCCCCGGTTGTCACCACCCCCTCCGGCCGTGGCTCGATCCCAGAGGACGCGCGGCTCGCGTTCGGCCTGGTCGGCCTCTACCGCACGGAGTCGAGCGCAAGGCCCTACGACGAGGCTGACGTAATGCTCCTCGTGGGTACGCGGATGGAAGAGTTCCAAAGTGGGCTCTGGAAGCTCGTCCCGACGGGGGCGAGGATCGTCCAGGTCGACATCGACCCGTTCGAGATCGGGCGCAACCTCCGGCCCGATGTCGCAGTCGTCGGCGATGCACGGCTCGTTCTTGAGCAGCTGACCATGGCAGTCCCGCGTTGTGTGCCACGGCCCACAACGGCCGAGCTAGTCGCCTTCAAGGAGGCGTTCCAACGCAGCGTGGCGGCAGAGTGCGCTCCAGACGGCGGGCCGCTCCGGACAAAACAGGTCCTGAACGCTGTCAACCGGGTCTTTGGCCGGAAGATGATCCTAGTCAACGAGAACGGTGGCCAAGACCTGTGGTCGTACTACTGCCCGTACCTGAAGGTGACCGCGCATCGCGGCTGCGTAGCACCGGCCGAGCAGACATGCATGGGTCTCGGCGTGGCCGGCGCGATCGGGGCCAAGCTTGCCCGCCCCGATCATCACGTCGTCTGCGTCACCGGCGACGGGGCGTTCCAGATGTTCATGCAGGAGTTGCCGGTGGCGGTCGAGCAGCACGCGCCGGTAGTGTGGGTCGTGTTGAACAATAGGTCGCTCGGGTGGTCAAAGTGGATACAGCGGGCGAGCGGCGAGCGCTACCTTGCGAGCGACTTCGAGGCCACCTTCGACTTCGTTGCGGTCGCGAAGGCGAGCGGGGTCCATGCGGAGCGGATCAGCGAGGCGCGCGAAGTCGGGCCGGCCCTGGACCGGGCTCGGAAGGCGAGTGAGGACGGGGTTCCCGCGCTCCTCGACTGCACGATCGACCCGTGGGACTTTCCCCGGGGGTTCGTCGATTTCCACCGCGACGTCTGGGGTCTCGAAGTTCACCATTCCTAGCGTCGCCCCCATGAGCCGCCGCCGTAAACCCGCCCGCTCGAGCCCGGCATCCCTATAAGCCCTGTCGGCATAAGGAGGAACCATGACTTCGATCCAGACAGGTTCGACCATCTGCTTCAAGCCCTACAACCTGGCAGAAGCCCTGCGCGGGCTTTCACAAGCCGGCTTCGAGAACGTCGAGATAGGGGCGGTGAAGGGCTTCCTCGAGCACCTCGACCCCGACGACTTGACTCCGCAGACGATCGGTGCTGCGCGCCGCCTCCTGGATGGCTATGGCCAGCGCGTCGTCTCGATGAGCGGGCACGCCCAGGTGCACACGCCCGACGGGCTTGGCCGGCTGCGGCGCGTCCTCGAGGCCGGCAGGGAACTCGGAATCCTCGTTTTAAACTCCTTCACCGGCGACGCGGAGACGGCCGAAGAGAGGCGCGCGTTCTTCAAGAACGTGCGCCTACTTGCCGCCGAGGCGCAGGCGGCCGGCGTCCGCCTCTGCCTCGAGACCGACTCGAACCTTCTCCCGACCGCGCGGGATGGCGTGCGCCTGCTCGACGAGATCGGGAGCGACTGGATCCAGATCAACTACGATTCCGGCAACGTGGCCTACTACGCGGGAGCCCCGCCGGAGGAGGACATCAAGATCGCGCTCGGCCGGATCGGCCATGTCCACCTGAAGGACCAGCGAGGTGGCCAAGGAGTCCTCGACTTCCCGCCACTCGGGGAGGGAGAGCTCGACCTCCGGTCAATTCTGGACGACCTGCGCGCGTCCGGCTTCTCTGGGCCGGTGAGCCTGGAGATCGAGTACAGGAACTACGAGTACCCGTCCTTCGGGGAGTGCGTCGACGGGGCGAGGCGCGCAAAGGCGTACTGGGACTCCCTCGCTGGCTGATGCGGAACCGGAAGGTCACCCAGGCGCTGACCAAGCCCGACTCCCTGTGCCACACCCTAGTAGTCGCCGGAGCCACGAACCTGCCAGGAAGGACGGGAAGGTCCCTCCACGCCACGAAGGGGCACAAGCACAAGTGACAGGACACCAAAGACCTGGAGGTATGCGAGCGCAAAGCGCTGAAAGGGTGCTGGTGTCCTCAGCGAAGGTGGCAGGCGGGCAACGCACCCCGAACTGCCCACACGGCGTAGGCCGCTGCAGGGCCGCATGCATCCAAAGGTGCCCGTGCGGTTCGGAGCAGAGCTGTCCGGAAAAGGGCCGAAAGACATTTCTCCGCGCAGATTATCTGGTGGATGCGGGCCGGGGCATCTTTACGGACAGGATCCCGGACTGGAGTGGTCGAGGGCGGATTTGCGTGCGCTCGCATCTCGGCCGTCGCGGAAGCTGCTCGGCGAGCGCAGTAAGGACAGGAGGCCACGGACAGTCGTGTCGCTGAGGACAGAAGCCTTTATTGACGGCCAATACCGCGAAGCCCTATCGGGCCATCGGTTCCTTACGGAGAACCCCTCGACCGGCCAGGTCCTTGCGGAGGTGGCTGCGGGGGACAGTGCCGACGTGAACCTGGCTGTAACTGTTGCCCGCCGAGCTTTCGAGGACGGACGGTGGTCTAGCGGGAGTTTCCGGGCTAGCAGGTGACATGACCACAAACTCCCTGGCAGAGCGGGCTGTTCTGCATGTCGCCGCGTAGTACCTAAGCGCCGTCTCTGGGCCCGGGGACGGCGGCCACGACCTCGTCGACGGCGGGGAAAGGACGAGTGGGGTTGTAGTTCTCGGCAGTCCCCCATGGGGCGGCCATATCGGCCACCACGTCGTTTGCTTCGTCCACGAAGAAGACCCGCCAGCGCTGGCGAGGGTCGGCCGGGAGCGCCCCGTTGCTCGTCTCGCCGCCGGTCTGGTAACCGAGGACCACGGGCCTGTCGTTGTGCCAGCCGAGGGCATGGGGGCAAATGAGCCGCCTGCGGCCGTGGTAGGAGAGCCAGACCGGCCGGCGCCGCCGGAGGGCGGCTCTAAAGACGGCCCAGGACGTGGGCAAAGTGCTGACGGTAGCGGTCATCGCCTGGGGGCGTAAGCGCCGAGGCCGAACAGGTCGTAGAGCCGTTTTTGCGTGCCGTCCATCTCGGTCGTCACCCGCTTGGCACGGGGACGGCCCCGCTCTCCTTGGTAGAGCAGCACCGTCTCTTGGATGCCGGCCAGCGTGCCCAACAGTTCGTGCACGCTGGCCCGAAAATCACCAGTGGATGCAGCACAATCCGGGGCGCGCGGGACTGGGGTGCGGGGCGGGCCCCGCTCGGGACGAAGTCCCGAAGTTCATCTGGCGGTGGTCTCGGGGGTCCTCCGAGGGCTCAGGCGGCGTCTTCTACCGGTTGGAGGGTGACCTTGTAGCCGAGGCGCTCCAAGCTCCGGAGGTGGCTGGTGACCTGCCGGCGGTGCTGGGAGCGGGCCTCGTAGTAGTCGGCCCCGAGGTCGTGGTAGTCCGCCGTCGGGTCCGAGAGCAAAGCGTGGACGATGGTGAGGAGGGTGTTGCCAATAGCCACCTGGGCCTTGCCCTTGCCCCGGCGCTTGGCCAGGCGGCGGTAGCGGGCGCCGACCCGGGTCTGGGTCCTGCCGGCGCTCACGGTGGCCTCGCCGAGCACCCCGGCCAGGTAGCGGTTGCCGCGCCCTTTGGAGTTGCGGCCCTTCGTCTTGCCGGCCGACTGTCTCACCTGGGGGCAGAACTTGGCCCACGACACGAGGTGGGCGGGAGTGACGAAGACGCTCATGTCCACCCCGACCTCGGCGATCAGGTCCTGGGCGGCCGTACGGCCCAAGCCTGGGACGGCGTCGAGCTGGGCCACCTGGCGCTCAAAAGGGGCTATCAGCTCGTCTATCTGGGCTGTCAGCTTGTCCACCTGGGCGCTCAGGCGGTCGATGTTGTCGAGCATCATGCGGAGCACGAAGGCGTGGTGGTCGCTGAAGGTGTCGGCCCCATCGAGGGCCTCCTCGAGCGCCCTTATCTTGGAGCGCATGCGGCCCCGGGCCATCTGGGCGAGCACCTTCGGGTCCCGGTTGCCGGCGATCAGCGCCTCCATCATCTGCCGGGAGGACACGCCGTGCAGGTCCGAGACCACGACCGACAACTTCAACAGGGCGTCCTCCAAGAGCTTCTCGGCCCTCGCCTTCTCCCGCGAGCGCTCCTCGGTCAGGTGCCGACGGTAGCGGGTGA
>JAJYMB010000097.1 GCA_021787365.1 Actinomycetes bacterium
ATTCACGACCGCAGTCCAACGCGCCCAAAACGGAGTTTGTCGCTTCCTGAGTCGCACGAATTTCGTTAAGCACAACGCCCCAGAGAGCTGCTATTGCTTACAGCCTTGTAACTCGCGGATCTAGGTCTGAGGCGGCTGCTGCGATCGTGAGCCCGTTAGCGGCATGGTTGCTGGCCGGGAAGACGGCGGGGAACATGCGGCTCCACACGGCCCCCACGGCGGCCAGTACGGCCAAGCCGGTGGCGCCGAAGGCCCAGCCGTCTCGGCCGGCGCTCACGAGAGCGGTCCCGGCGGCAGCCGCGGCGACGGCGGCTATGCCGAGGGCGAGAGGCAGCGCCCCTGTGAGCTGGCCGGGAACGGCGGGGCGGCCGGCCGCCGCCACCCAAGCCACGGTGCCGCCGAGCAGGGCGAGCGCCGCCGCCCCGACGGGCGTGGCGAGCCGGCGGGCGCGTTCGGCCAGGCCACCCGAGGTCTTGAGCGACAAGAAGACGAGGCCATGGAGCGAGAACAGCGCCAGGGAGGCAAGGCCCCCCTCGATCGCGATCGGGTGGAGGAGGCCAGGTAGGCCGGCGGAGTAGCGGCCACCGGGGGAGAGCGGGACGCCGTGCACGAAGTCGGTGAAGGCCACTCCCCACACGATGGCCGGGACGAAGCTGCCGAGGAAGTTGACCCAGTCCCAGGTCAGCCGCCAGCGGGGGTCGTCAACCTTGTTGCGGAACTCGAAGGAGACCCCGCGGATGATGAGGAACAGCAATATGAGGAACAGCGCCAGGTAAAACCCGTTGAAGAGCCTCGCGTACCAGAGCGGGAAGGCGGCGAAGGTGGCCCCGCCGGCCGTGAGCAGCCAGACCTCGTTGCCGTCCCAGACGGGGCCGATCGCGTTTAGGCACAGCCTCTTGTCCGTCTCGTCGCGCGAGACGAGGGGGGCGACGATGGAGACCCCGAAGTCGAAGCCCTCGAGGAACAGGTAACCGGCCCATAGGAGGCCTATTAGTGCGAACCACGTGGTGTTGAGGTTGGCAAAGGGCTCCATCTCCTCTTCGTCTCCTCAGTAGATGAGCCCCGGTACTTCGGCCTCGGCACCAACGGGGCCACCCTCGGCCACCTTTCCGGCCCCCACGCTGTCGAGAGGCCGGCGAGCCGCTCGGACCATGAGCCACGAGTCGACGACGCCGAGGACGGTGTACACGACCACGAAACCGGCCAGGGTCAGCGCCACATCTGCGACAGTCAGGAGGGAAACGCCCTTCGGCGTCAGCATGAGCCCCCAGACCACCCAGGGTTGCCTCCCCACTTCGGTGAATATCCAGCCGAAAGTATTGGCGATGAACGGAAGCGCCATGCCCCACATCGCCGCCCTGGTGAACCACTTGCCTCCCGTGCCGGAAAGGCTGCCTCCAGCACGCCGGCGCGCTGCCCATATACCCCACCCCGACAGCAGGATCATGGCGATTCCTGCGCCCACCATGACCCGGAACGACCAGTAGGTGAGCGGTATCAGCGGTATGTAGCTGCCCTGCCCGTACTTGGCGACATCGGAGGCTTGGAGGTTGTCTATGCCCTGAACGGTGCTGTTCCAAGAGAGGTTGGCAATGAGCGAGAGCAGGTGCGGGACCCGGATCTGGAAAACCGGCCTTTGCTTCAAGTTGCCTATGGTGATCAGCGAGAAGCTGGCGCCGCGCTCAGTATGGTAAAGGGCTTCTGCGGCGGCCATCTTCATGGGCTGGTAGGTGTCCATCAGCCTGGCCTGGATGTCGCCCGCAATGGCCACGAGGACAGTGGTGGCACAGGTAAACGCGGCCGAGAACCGTGCCCCTCGGAGAAAGGCCGACCGCTCGCCCGGGTCGGCGGCGCTCCGGTGGGCGCGCCAGGCGCTTATGCCGAGCATGAGGGTACCGGCGGTGGCGAAGGCAGCGAGGACCGTGTGGCTGAAAGCGCCCCAGAGCACCGGGTTGCCGAGGATGGCCCAGAAGTTGGTGAGGACCGCTTTGCCCCCGATCACCTTGTAGCCGACGGGGTGCTGCATCCACGAATTGGCGGCCAGGATGAAAAGGGCCGAGAGCACGGTGCCAAGGCTTACCATCCAGATCGTGGCCAGGTGCAGCCGGGGGGACAGGCTGTCGCGCCCGAAGATCCAGAGCCCAATGAAGGTCGATTCCATGAAGAAAGCGAGGAGCGCTTCTATGGCGAGCGGTGCCCCGAATATGTTGCCGACGAAGATCGAGTACGCTGACCAATTGAGGCCAAACTGGAATTCAAGGGTTATCCCGGTCACGACGCCGACCGCGATGTTGATGAGGAACATCCGGCCGAAGAAACGCGAGAGCCGGTCCCACTCGGCGTCGCCACGCGTGTAAGCGAGCGTCTGCATGAGCGCCACCAGGAACGCCAACCCTATGGTGACGGGTACGAAGAAGAAATGGAAGACCGTCACGACGGCGAACTCCCAGCGTGCCAGCGCTAGCTGCATGATGTCCTCCAGGTGTACGTCGGCCTGGCCGCCTCTCGAGTCTCGCTAGTACTGTGCCTTGCGCGATAGGGCCAAAAGTCCCACCAGGGGGCCTCCAACGTCCTATCGTCAGGTGGTGCTAAGGACATCTTCGCGCCGAGGAGCGACGCCGGGTCGGTTCCTTGTGTCACATCGCCCACTGGGCAGATATGGTTTTGGGGGTGGGTGACGGTTCTCCTCCGGCCAGGGGACGAAATGGCACGCCGCGCCCTCTCGTGGTGGGTTACGGGAGCTCTCTCCGCGGGGATGACGCGGTGGGCCAGCGGGTGGTGCTCGAGCTCCGGAGGCGACGGGAAAAGGCGCCGACCCTTGCGGGCGCACGTTTTGTCTTGGCCGAGTGCCTCACGCCGGAACTGGCGGAGGACCTGGCCGGCGCGGGCCTTGCTCTCTTCGTGGACGCCGCGTGTGACGGCCGGCCAGCAGGCGAAGTAACCGTGCACCCGGTGGCAGCGAGCGATGCGAGGACAGCAGCCGGGCTAGAGGGCTTAGCGGCCGGCGGGTGCTGGGAAGACCTCACGCCTAAGACTCTTGTCGACCTCGCCCGCTGCCTCTACGGGGGCGCGCCGCCTGTTTTTGTCGTGAGTGTCGGGACCGAGCGCACCCCCGTCGGCGAAGGGCTCTCCGCCCCGGTCGAGGCTGCCGTGGCGAGGGCTGTCCTGCGGGCCGAAGAAGTCCTCGAGACCTGGGAGGGCGGCGCCAGGTAGGGGCAAAGGCCTCTACTACGCCGGCACGGTGGCGGGCTACACAGGTAGTAGAGAGGGACGAGCGACCACGCGGCCCGACCGGGACTAGCAGAGGAGGGACCAGAGTGACGGGTACAGACGGGGGACCTGGAGGTTCGCCAGTGGAGAGGCCCGCTCTCGGCGACGGCGGCTCCATGGGGCCGATGGATGTAGACCTTTCCACGCGGTACCTCGGGCTGTCCTTGGCCTCACCTATCGTCGCCGCCGCGAGCCCGCTCACGGGTGACGCCAGTGGGCTGCGCCGGCTCGGGGAGGCCGGCGTGGGGGCGGTCGTGCTGCCCTCGCTTTTCGAGGAAGACGTGCTGGCCGGGGGAACAACGTTCGCGGCTGGGCTCGAACAGACAAGGGAGGTATTCCACGAGGCCCGGGAGTATTTCCCTGATCTTGTCGCGGAAAAGGACGTGGCGGATAGGTACTTGGCCAACCTCGAACGCGCGAAGGGCGTGCTCGAAGCTCCGGTTATAGTGAGCCTCAACGCCACTTCGAGCGGAGGGTGGACGCGCTACGCCAGGCTGCTCGGCCGCGCCGGAGCCGACGCCCTCGAGCTAAATGTGTACTTCGTGGCTGCGGACCCAAACCGCAGCGCAGCCGGCATCGAGGCCGAGCAACTGGAGCTGGTGAGCGTGGTTTGCCGAGATGCCGGCGTCGCAGTGGCTGTCAAGCTCTCGCCTTTCTACACGGCTATGGCCAACTTTGCCAGTGCCGTCGCCCGCGCGGGGGCCAAGGGGCTGGTGCTGTTCAACCGGTTCTACCAGCCGGACGTGGACTTGGACAACATGACGGTACTGCCCAGGCTGTCCCTCTCGCGCTCGGCGGACCTCGGCCTGCCGCTCCGGTGGACCGCGATCCTGCGGCCTTTATTGCCCGAGGATGTCTCGCTCGGCCTCACTTCGGGGGTGCACACCGGCGCCGACATCGCAAAGGCGATAGCGGTGGGGGCCGACGTGGTGATGATGGCGTCCGAGCTGCTGGCCGAAGGACCTGGGCGCGTGGAGGTGCTCGAGTCGGAGCTGCGCGAGTGGCTGGCCGAGCACGGCTACCGTTCGCTCTCGGACCTGCGGGGCTCGGTGTCCGCCGCGTCGGTGGGCAACCCTGAGGCCTTCGAGCGAGCCAACTATACGAAAACCCTGCGCTCTTTGGAGTTTCACGGGCGCTGAGCCCACGGGAGCTGGTTGCTCACTGGCGAACAGAGGCGCCGCCGGACCACCAGAGCGTGACCGCCTCCGGCGGGGCCAGGTCGCCCATCCGGCCCAGCAGCGTGGCCACCTCCGGTTCACGCGACGGCGGTAGGCAGAGGCGCTGGCGCACCCAGTTGGCGGTGTCCGGGCCCCGCTCCCCCATAAAGGAACTACGCCGTTGCCAGCGTTCGACCCCCGGTGCGACGCCGATTACTTCCCTAACCACTGCTATCGCATCGTCGGCCGTCGGGCGGTCGGGTCGGTTGAGGCCCCAGAAATGCTGCCAGAGCGGCGAGAGCGGGGACTGCGGGTGGGACGCGCTCAGTTCGACCACGACCCTGTGGCGGGCGGCGTTGGTCAGTGCGGTCAAGAAGGTGGAAACGTCGGCCACGTTGTAGGCAACGTTGGCGCAGAGGGCCACATCGACCGTGGCGACTTCATGGGCGGTGTCCGGCCACTTCCCCTCCACTAGCTCCAAGTCGAAGGTGCGGTCCAAGGACCGCGCCAGATCCGCCAGCGCAGTGAGCATCTCGCGATGCTGGTCGAGCGCGACGAGGCGCCCGTCACGCGGCGCAACGGGGAGGCTGGCCGCCCCGGCGCCCGCGCCGACGTCGAGGAGCACGCCCGCCTCGGGCAACGCCTCTGCCACTCGCCGGTGCGTTGGCGTCGGAGGCCCTTCAAGAGCGCGGCGGGCGTTTTGGACGAAGAGGGCCGTTGGGAACCCCCAGGGTGACTCGGGCGCGGCTGCGAGGATCTCTTCAGGTACGGCCCATTGTGCGAGAGCGTCCGCCCAGAAGCTCGCGGCCGGCCCCTGCAGGTTTGGTTGCCCATCGCCAGTGTGCATCTCGCGCTCGTCGATGCTATCTGGGATGGCGGAGGCCCGGCGTCTCAGTGCAAGTGAACGGGCTGGCCGAAAGTGAACCAGGAGTTGGCCTTGCCGACCAGCAGGAGCCCGAGCGGGACTCCTAGCGCCACGCTTGTGGCCACGGCCCATTGTCGCAACCTCGCACCCTGCACATCAGCGGCAGTCCGGCGCGCCCAGTCACGGGGGGCGAGGCGTGCCGTCTCGACGAAGTGGCCCAGGACGTGCACGGCCATGGCCATGAACCAGAGCACAAAGATCCCCTGGTGCAACAAGAGCATGTCCCCACGAAGGGCCGGGCCCACCAAGAGCAAGGCGATGCCGCTCGCGAACAGTATGACCGTGGTGACGACGATCACCGGGCCGAGGAGACGCAGCAACGGAGGCGGGGGGCCCTTGCGGCGGTAAGCGGGAGACCCAAGGTAATAACGTACGAAGCGGTACCCAGTGCTGCCGATCTTGAGCGCCACGGGCGGGACGAGGACCATCCCGATGAGGACGTGCACATTGAGCAGCGACCGGATGCGCACGATCGTGAGCCCCTCGATGGCGAGCAGCACGAAGATGACGGCCGCAGTCATCGCCGTTAGCCGGGCGTTGGACTCGACCCCCCGGTCGGCACGCCGCCTCTCGGGACGCAGCCTCGGCCCTACTTGGCCCAGATGGGTGCGGTCGCCTCCCAGGGGACGGTGAACGGTCTCGTAGTACACCCTCGGGCGCCGTCTGTCATCTGTCGTCCCGACCGGCAAAGACATGACGCCATCCTTGGCCGGGGACCTTGCGGGACCATGAAAAGGCCTCGGCGAGCGAGGAAACGAGCAAGACGCTGTGGGCTGGGCCGCGGGCTAGCCGTGCTGGGCTGGGCCCACCCAGGACGTCACGGTGACCAGCGTGCCGACGGGGTCATAGCCGTAGACAGTCTGCCCCTGCGACTCCGCCACCTCCACGCACCCGTTGCTCTGCGGGTAGCCATAACCGGCACGGGGGTAAGCGTGGATGGCGTCGCCCACCGAGGGCAGGAAATAGCTCGCATAATTGACCCACACCGAGTAGCACGACCCGTTGACGTCACAACCCTTCATCAGGTTGGGGTTTTGCTTGTAGGCGACGGGCCAGGTCCCCTGCGGCGTGGTGGCGCCGGGGACACCCGTGTTGGTGAGCGTGTCGTACACAAACTTGCCGTCCTGCCACACGTACAGCGTTTCGGGCAGGGTCTCCGAAACGATGACGTAGTTGTAGGGGTTGGCGTTCATTTCGCGCTTGGCGACCGCTTTGATCAAAGCGTTCCAAACGAGCGGGCCGGGGTCCCCGTCGGGGGCCAGTCCCTGCGCCAACTCGAACTGCATCACGGCCCCGGTGGTCACCACGTTGGGCAGGCCTCTGTGCCACTGCTGCCAGAGAGAAGACGGGATATTGGGGTAAGACCAGGTGAACACGCCCGGGACCGGCACCTGGGGGACGAGGTTGGGGTTGGTCGGCTCTTTGGCCAGGACCGCTTTGCGGTTGGGGATGTCGCCTGCCGGGGTGAACCTGAGCGGTAGGTACCCGAGCATGGCGAGGTACTGCTGGAGGGCCAAGACGGACGGGAGGCGTGTCGTGAACTTGACGACCTTGGTGCGCGCTCGCAAATGGACCGCGATCCGGTAGGTCGTGGCGGGGTCCCAGTAGCCGCTCGGGGTGAACACCAGCCGGCGGCCCGCTTGGGACCAATGGCCGGCGGTGGCGGGGGAGAACGTCGGGCGGGGGACGGCTGGGCCAGGTGCACGGTTGAACGTGAGGACGACAGAAGTGCTCGGGCCTACCCCCTTTGCCTTGTCGGCGGGGGTGACCCCAACCAGGGCCAGGGGCGGGACCGTGGTAGTGGTGGTGGACGGTTCGGTCGTGGCCGTGGTCCTCGGCGTGGTCCTCGGCGTGGTCCTCGGCGTGGTCCTGGGGTGGGTGGTGGTCGGGCTGGCCGTGGCCGGCCCGACGCCCGCGTCACGGGCGTTGGTCGTGGCGAGGGAGCCGCATGCGCTGAGAGCTACGGCGATGGCCCCAGGCAGGAGTACTGCGGGTAGGGCTCGGCGCGGCTTGCTGCGCCAGTTGACGCGCCACTGCCCAGCCATGGGGACACTCTTAGCGTTGATGCCTTAAGAGAGCATTAAGACGCTGGGTGTGCCACTCGAGGAACCGTAAGAGCATACTCACCGTGGTCTCAGTGCCCGGTAATTCTGCTCCTTGATACTCGACAGGAATGACGCCCTGAGAGGCGGAGACAGCGAGGTCGGAGGAGCAGTCATGAGTGCTTATCCAAGGTGGTTGGCACCGGTTGCGGCGCTCGCATCGTTGGCGGGGGCGGCTGTGGCACTGAGCCCCGGCGGGTACAAGAGTGCCGCCGTGGCGTCGGGCTCTAGGCCCGCCACCGTGGCGACGGTCACGGTGCCGGCCCCGGCGAGTGCGGACGTCCAGGCGGCCAAGGAGGTGGTGGACGCGGCCGCACGTCTCGGCGTGGCGGTCCAGCGAGTGAAGCAGGCAGCCTCGACGGCCATGGTCTCCTCTCTGGCGGCGCTGCAGCGTTCCCGGGCTCGTGTCTCGGCCGAGAGGGTGCAGCTCGCTCGCCAGCAGGCGGAGGTGACTTCTGAAGCGGAGCAGCTGTCTACCCGGGCCGCCGAGCTCGCGAAGCGGAGCGAAGCCCTCCAGCAGGAGGCTGCCGCGCTTCGCAGCGTCGAGGCTCGTTTCGCGGCGCAAGCAAGCGCCCAGGCCGTCCTGCACCGGAGCGAAGGCCATGACGACTAGCCCCGGCTCCCCGACCGGCCCAGAGCCGCCTTGGCCGCCGGGACCCGAGCTGTTGGCGATGGAGCCAGTGGGGCTCCCCGAGCTCCTCTCGTCGGTAAAGGGTTCTGTCGCCGTTCTGGGGCCGCGCCGCTTCAGCCTGGCCAGCGTCCCCGACGTCGTGGTCTTGGCGGACCGGGAGCAGCTTCGAGGCGCCATCGTCAACCTGGTGGACAATGCCGTGCACGCCACCTCGGAAAACTCCGCCTCGGGCTCCCGGGTACGCCGGGAGAGGAGGTCCTTTCTTTCGTGCGCCGGCGCTTGCCCCGGGTCCCGGTCATAATCCTGACAGCGCGAGGCGAAGTAGGGGACAAAGTGCGCGGCCTCAACCTCGGGGCCAACGACTAGGTGACGAAACCCTTCTCCTTCGAAGAGCTGCTGGCGAGGATCCGCTCCGCGGTAAGGACAGCTAACCAGCAGGTGCCGGCCGAGCTGGCCGTGGACGACCTGGTGCTCGACCTTTTGACCAAGGTGGCGCAGCGTGGGGCGAGGCGGATCGAGCTGGCGCCGCGTGAATGGGCTCTGCTCGAGCTGTTCATGCGCCACCCGACCCACGTCGTCTCCCGCGCCCGGATCATGAGCGAGGTCTTCGGCTACGACTTTGACAGCGGGAGCAACGTGGCCGACGTTTACGTGGGCTATCTCCGGCGCAAGTTGAACGGCCTCGGGGAAGCGCCTTTCATAAAGACCGTGCGGGGCGCCGGCTACCGGTTCAAGTCGTCGTAGCCGGCGCCCGCTCAGTGACGGCGCAGTGCTGGTCATGTTGCCGAGTGACCGTCCAGAGACAACGCCACCAGTTGGGCACTACGACGAACTAACGGGACCGGCCCTGCTAGTTCTTCAAACGTATAAATACGCGCCTAGTCAGGCGGCGGCGCGCGTGGGAGCATCGCGCTTAGGGCTGGCGCAAAAACAACTTCCCAGTTTCGGGTACTCAGTTCACCTGGGCCTGATGGTGTAGTTGCGACCGGGCTGAGTGTCGTGCGGGTGGACCGATAGGTCCTTCATCTCCTTGTCGCTGACCTCGACGCCCGTGGGGTAGTCAGCGCGGATGAGATGGGCGTCGACTCGGAGCCCGGTCTTGGTGCGGGTGGTGCTGATGTAGTTGAGGACGGTTTCGTAGTCGGTGAGCGGCCGGCCCGCCCAGTTCTTGCTGATCTCGGAAAATGCCCTATGTTCAATGGGGTTCCACTTCGAAGCTCCGCTCGGGTAGTGGCAGATGGTAACACTGAGGCCGTAGCGGTCGCACAGGCGGTGCTGGAGCCCGTGCTTCCAGGCTTTGCAGCGTGCCCCATTGCTGCCGCCGGAGTCGGCCAGGACAAGCAGCTCGGTCGCGCCCGGGTAGCGCCTGCGGCCGTGGCAGGCCCACCACCTGGCCAGGTTGTCGACTGCGAAGCCCGGGGTGTCGTGGGTGGTGCCGACCGAGACACAGGCGTGGTTGGCGGCGAGGTCGTAGATCCCGTAGGGCAGGGCGACGCCTGTGGCGTCGGATAAGAAGTCGTGGTCGAGCACCGCGACGGGCTCTTTGGCCCAGGTGGCGCCGGCGTTGCGGAACTCCCCGACGAGCTCGCGGTGCTTGCTGTCCACGCTCAGGACCGGCAAGCCGGCCCGAGTGAAGGTCTCGCGCATGGCAGCTATGTAGGCGAACTGGGCGTCGCGGCCAGGGTCGTCCTGGCGGTTCAGTTTCTTGCGGTTGACCCGGAGCCTGAAGCCGAAGCCCTTCAGGAGCTTGGCGACGGTGTTGGCGCAGACCTCGATGCCGGCCGAGGCCAGTTCGGTGGCGATCTTTTCGGTGGTGCGCCTGGTCCATTTGATGCCGCTGACAGGGTCACCGGCGGTGTCGTGCTCCATCAGCTGGTGGACCGCCTCGATGACTTCGGGGGTACTTTTTTTACCGAGGGGCGCCCGCCTCCGCCACGGCGTACCCTGCCCGGCTCGATGTCGCCACCGAGCAGCTCGGCTCGGCCCCGGGCGACGGTGCCGGGGTCGATGCCCAAGAGCTCTGCGACCTGGGCGTCCCCGCCGTGGCCGACCTTCATCGCCTCGAGCCCGGCGTACAGGCGCCGCTGGCGTTCGTCCAAGAAGCTGTAGAACAGCACGATCGCCGCCTTCAGCTCGTCTGGCAGGACGCGCAAGCCCGGCCCGAGGTAAAGCCGGCTCGCCTCGGCGTCGTAGACCGAGCGCGAACGCAGCTGGGCCCGGCGCTCGGAGCTCTCGGGGGACAGGTACACGTAGCGCCCAGCCACCTGCTCGCGTGCCAGGCGCCCGCTACGCACGAGCTTCAGCAGAGCTGCCTTGGCCTCGACGTTCACCACCTCCTCGAGCTCGGCGACGTCGTAGCCGGCCTGGGCCGCTCGGACGAGCGCCTCCACGGTCGAGACCAGCGTGCCGAAGCGGCTGAAGAAGACCTGGCGGAAAGACCACAGCCCGAGCTCGTCGAAGCGGGCGACTTCGTCCAAGGTGTAGTACCGGCCCCGGTGCGAGTAGCTGGTCCTGTACCCGAGCCCCGCGAGCTTGCGGAACACCGTCGCGTCCGCACCAGTCCCGAGGGCCTCCTTCAGGTCGTCCATGGTGGCGATCTTTCGTTGCCGGAGCAGGCTTATCAGGGCCTCCGGGCCGTACCGTTCAGGTCTCATTATGAGAGCATTCCTCCTCGCTAGGAGTAACTCTCTCATAATACGCCAACCGCCTGTAGGTGTGGGTGACCCAGGTGACCAGCCGACAACCTGTTGTAGTACTGGGATAATGGGCCCTAGCGCCCGCCTACCCGCGCAGCAGCTCCCAGGGAGCAAATCGATAGAGGTGCGCCAGAAGTCAGGTAGTTATTTTTGAGTGGGCCCTTAGTGCAGGACCAAGCTAGAGTCGTGGGGCCATGATCTCCCAAGCATCGCCCCAGGTCATAGACCAGCTTCACATTTCGTGGTGTGGGCCAGAAGCCGCTCAGGTTGTCCACGACCTGACGCAGGCTGCCTTTGCCGGTCAGGAAACCTTGGAGCCGCCGAGCGGTGCCACGCGCGAGACTTTGGAGGTCGTGAGAGCGGACCTGGGAGCTGGCCGCGGCGTGCTGGCCGAGCTCGGAGGTGGGCGTGTAGCAGCGGCACGGGCGCTTTTCCTTGACGACCACCTGCATGTACGACGCGTGAGCGTCGACCCTGGTTTCAGGCGGCGCGGGTTGGCCAGCAGCGTTATGGGCTGGTTGCACCACGAGGCGGCCGACCTTGGCTACGAGCACGTGAGCCTCGGTGTCCGCAAAGCGCTCCCCTCTAACCGCCTTCTTTACGAGAAACTTGGGTATTACGAGGTGGAAGACCACGGTTTCTGGGTGGAGCTGCGGTTTGACGTACGTCCACGCCGAAGCCGCCTCGAGCCAGGTTGAGGTGGCGCCAACCGGCAGAGGCGCAATGAGGCGCTCGACGACCTGACGGCTGCCGCCGTGGGAGCATCAGCGTGCCGAGACCGCCAGCCAGCCACCTCGTTGGGGACTGGGTTCTCATTGTTCCTGCAGTGGTAGGAGCAAACGGCAGTTCTTTGCGGAATTCTACGATCAGCTAAGGGCCGGGGATAGGGCCCTTTGCCCTAGGGGCTGGGGCCCTTCTTACCTCGAGGGGGGTACAGGCTCCCACGCCCCAGAGGCGATCTACACGTGGCCTTCACAGGCCTTGCACGCACCATTCATGGAGGCGCGCTCGGATAGCGAGAGTGCCGACCGCAGGCTGGACGGAGCACATGAGGTTATGTACCTTGGTGCTGGAGAACAAGGGGTCATATCTTTACGTCGCGCCAGCGTTTCAGGTAATTCCTTTCGTGGCGTGAAGGCTCATGCCGGTTAGGTGCTTCAGAGAGCCTGGGGCATGTATAAGTGAAAGGGTGAGCTTGATATGAGACTACTGAAGAAGAGAGCACTGTTTAGCATATTTGCTAGCGTTGGTGCCCTCCTGCTGGCGGTACCCTCGGCGGCGTTTGCAGCCAGCGGGAGCGCAGGGAGCGGGGAAACCGAGACGGAGGTGACCAATAGCCTTTCGGTCCCGGCCATCATCGTGGGCGACTCCCCGTTCACCCTAAGTTGCGGCACGGATGCACCAGGGGAGTACATCGCGCCTAGCGGTGAACCTTCCACCGGTTACGAGATCAACCCCGAAGCTTATTATTACGTGCAGGGCACCAACGCCTGGCAGGCGCAGTGCATGACGGCGCTGACGGCGACCGCGACCGTCGACTGGGGCGACAACCTGAGCGGTGACGCCAGTTTGGTGGTCGGGCACCCAATCCGGGTCGAGATTGGCTTGTTGGCCGACATTCCGCCTTCGATGACAGGACTTACAGTCGAAAAGCTGCAACCGTCGGTCAGTGATAAGGACTCCGTCTACGGCACTCTGGCGACGTCTTCAGATGCCGGCTATGTTGCCAACCCCGTGACGCCATACTCCGAGGTGCGGGTCTGGGATTCTGGGGCAAAGACGACCATAACTGACCCGAAGGGCAACGTGCTGGACGTCACCATGTCGGGGGAGGTCAACGCGACTGGTCGGATCGTGTACGGGTTATTGTTGACTCCTGATTATGTCGGCCCCTACACCGTCACGTTCACCCCGTCGTCCAACGTAACGCTGAGCAGTCCCAGCACGACCACGTTTTACGTGGTGTCGTCCACCGGGGACGGGAGCAGCAGTGCGACACTTCCTGGGGCGCCAACGAACGTGCAGGCTGCAGCCGGTAGTGGCCGAGTGACGCTCAGTTGGGTTGCTCCCGCTGCCATCGGCTCTGGGACGCTCTCCGGCTACAACGTGTTCATGGGCACCGCCCCCGGGGCAGAGTCGACCACGCCGGTCAACACGAGCCTGGTCGCAGGCACGACTTATACCGTAACGGGCTTGACCGGGGGCACGACGTACTACTTCACCGTGCAGACGGTCACTACCGTTGGTTCCTCGGTTAGTTCCAACGAGGTGAGCGCGACCGCTTCGGCTGCCGCTGTGAGCCCGGTGAGCCCGGTTATCCCGTTCATCCCGAGCGTCCCGAGCACGCCGAGCAGCCCGAGCGCGTCGGCCAGCCCGGGATCTGGGACTGGCGCAGGTGTAGCAGCTGGGTCCCCGGGGACGAAGGCCGCTAGCGCCACGAAGCTGAGCCTCACGGCATCGCCGGCCAAGTTGCACGGTATTTCGGCGGTGACCTACAAGGTCAAGGTGGCCGGTGCGCGGGGCGGCACGGTCCTCATCAAGGCTGGCTCCCGCCTCGTGTGCACCATCCACTTGGACACCAAGGGCCAGGGCCAGTGCACCTCTGCCAGGTGGACCGGTCAGGGCATCGTCACGGCTACCTACAAAGGCGACGCTACGCACGCCGGCTCCTCGGCCCGGGTCAAGACCATCGCGGTCCCGGCGAGCTACTGGTTGGTCGGCGCCAATGGGTCCGTGCTCGGCTTCGGGGGCGCCCCGAAGCTGGGGTCGCTCCCGGGGAACCACGTCCAGGCGAGCAACATCCTGGGGCTTGTCGGAGCAGCTGACGGCCAGGGCTACTGGATGGTCGCCCGGGACGGCAAGGTGTTCGGCTTCGGCAGCGCCCACGTGTACGGGTCGCTGGCCGGCAAGGTCATGAAGAGCCCGGTCGTCGGGATGGCACCGACCGCTGACGGCAAGGGCTACTGGCTCACTGCGGCCAACGGGGGCGTCTTCGGCTTCGGCAGCGCCCACTTCTACGGGTCGCTCGGGGCCAAGAAGATGAAGAGCCCGGTCGTGGGGATCAGCTCCACCGCCACCGGCAAGGGCTACTGGCTAACTGCGGCCAACGGGGCAGTCTTCACCTTCGGCAGCGCCCACTTCTACGGGTCGCTGGGCGGTAAGACCATGAAGAGCCCGGTCGTGGGGATCAGCTCCACCGCCACCGGCAAGGGCTACTGGCTAACTGCGGCCAACGGGGGCGTCTTCACCTTCGGGGATGCCCACTTCTACGGGTCGCTCGGGGGCAAGGCCATGAAGAGCCCAATCGCCTCGATGGCCGTCACCCCCGACGGTCACGGTTATTGGCTGGTGAGCCGGGACGGCAGGGTGTCCGAGTTCGGTAACGCAGTCAACTTCGGCTCGCCAAGAGCCCTCGCGCCGGGTAACGCGGTGGTGGGCATCGCGGCCTGGTAAAACCGCCCTTTCCATTTGCCAACAGCGTCGAGGCCAGCCGGTGGCGCACCGGCTGGCTTTGGCCAGCTTCCGCCAAGCCACCAATGCCGCGCCGGACGTCCATGCCGAGGCCAGTTCCGAGTTGTCGTAGGTGTTCCTTGGCGGTTACACGTAGCCTTCACCCACCTTGCACGCCCCGTCCACGGAACGGTGGTGAGATCGCCAAAGTGACAATTGAGCAGGATACTCGGTGCCGGGCAGCGAGCGACTTTCGGTTACGCATCTTCGCGTACGGGCAGACCCTGTTCCGGTACGAGGCTCTGCTCGTCACATGGCAGCCCGGCGTCCTGCCGAGCTCGGATAGGTGAAGGTGAGCGCAAAAATGAGACTGTTTAGGCACAAAGCACAAGGCAAGTTGCTTACGAGCATATTGGCAGGAGTTGCCGCCATCGCGTTAGCGGTGCCCAGCGCGGCGATCGCCGCCGGCGTGCCCGGAGGAGGAGGCGGAGGAAGTGGAGGAAGTGGAGAAGAACCCACCGAGACGACCACGAACAACCTGTCGGTCCCGATCATCATCGTGGGCGAGGACCCCTTCGGCCTCAGTTGTGGCACGGGCCCCATCGGGCCGACTGGTGAGCCTACGCAATCGGACACCTACGACAACCCCGATGCCTACTACTACGTGCAGGGCGTCAACACCTGGCAGGCGCAGTGCATGACGGCCCTCACCGCCACCGCGACCGTCGACTGGGGCGACAACCTGAGCGGTGACGCCAGCCTGGCAGTGGGGCACCCGATCCGGGTCGAAATAGGCCTGTTGGCCGACAGCCCGCCTTCGATGAGCGGCCTGGACGTTATCAAGCTGCAGTCGACGCTCCTGGACAGGGACTCGGCCTACGGCACTGAGGCCATCTCCTCGGATGGCGGCTATACCGCCAACTGGGTGACGCCCTACCCCGAGGTGCGCGTGTGGGACTCGGCCGCACAGGTCACGGTAAAGGACCCGCTGGGCAACATCGTACCCCTCACCACGGCCGGTGAGCTCAACGCGACCGGCCGGACCGTCTACGGCTTCCAGTTGACGCCTGAACTAGCCGGCATCTACACCGTCACGTTCACCCCCTCGTCGAACGTCACCACCGTCAACAACACGATCACCTTCAAGGTGACCTCCTCAACGGGCAGCGGCGGCGCAGGGACCGTGGCTGGGGCTCCGACCAACCTCGCGGCCGTAGCCGGTGACGCCCAGGTGGGCCTCAGTTGGTCCGCCCCGGCCTCCATGGGGACGGGCACCTTCTATGGCTACAACGTGTTCATGGGGACGGCGCCCGGCGCAGAGGACTTCTCGGCCTCGGTCAACGGCGTGGTGGTCCCCGGTACCAGCTACGCGGTGAGCGGGCTAGCCAACGGCACGCCGTACTACTTCGTCGTCCAGACGGTGACCTCCGAAGGTGTCTCGGCTAGCTCGGCCGAAGTGAGCGCCACCCCGGCAGCCCCGCCGCCGACCACCACGACGGCCCCTACCACCACGACGGCCCCTACCACCACGACGGCCCCTACCACCACGACGGCCCCTACCACCACGACGGCCGCCCCCACCACGGGGACCACGACGCAGCCGGTAATCCCGCCCCCGACGGGCTTCACGGTCGTCCCGACCCCGGTGCTACCGGGCGTGCCGGGCGCGTCAGTTAGCGGTTCGGGCGCAGGCCCGGCAGGCGCCGGCGCGGTCACAGGGGCCGAGACCAAAGGGGCTTCGTCGGCCAACCTGACCTTGACAGTTTCTCCTACCAAGAGCGGTGGGATGACCGCAGTCACCTACAAGGTCAAGGTGGCAGGTGCACGGGGAGGCACCGTGCTCATAAAGGCCGGCTCGCGCCTAGTGTGCACCATCCAGTTGGACAACCAGGGCCAGGGCCAGTGCACCTCCTCCAGGTGGAACGGGGGCGGGGCAGTCACGGCCACCTACCTGCGGGCTGGCACGCAAAAAGCCTTGTCGGCCAGCGTGA
>JAJYMB010000051.1 GCA_021787365.1 Actinomycetes bacterium
ACGTGGCGGCGAGAGGGCTCTAGTGGACTTTCGCACTTTCGCCGCTGGCTTGGTGAAGGCAACATGGCGGCTATGCAGCCATAGCGAGCGCCTCTACTAACAGCGTTGTAATTTCACTTCCTTGTTGGCCGCTTTGGGAAGTCGGAGAAATTCGTTCTTGCCAGAGGGCTTTGCGGAGCTCGGCGAGGGCGTCGGCGAAGGACGGGAGGCGTTTGGAGCTGTACCAGGGCCGGGTTGTGAAGACCGGGGTCGTCCCGCTGACCGTGAGGTACCACAACCAGACCGCGCCGTGTAGCCAGAAGGCCAAGTTGGCGGCGCGTTCAGGGCCTTTGCCCTTCCAGGTCTGGGGCTCTTGGCCGTGGGCGAGCTGTTTCACGTCGCGGTAGGTGCACTCGACCGCCCAACGGTCCCCGTAGAGGGAGAGGACCTCGGCTGGGGCCATCGCGAAGTCGGTGGTGAAGAAAAAGTCGTCGGGCTCTTTGCCGGTGGGGTCGCGCACTACGACGAGGAGCACCATCGCCTTGGGGGAGACGCTGTACCAAAGGACGCGGCGCGACCAGATCTGGCGGGTGATGGTGCGGCCGCGCCAGGGGACCTCGGCGGTGCCCCACTTGCGGGCCCGGGCTGCGAGTTGCTCGGGGTTGGGGAGCCGTTCGCCTCTTTGCCGGGGGCGCCCCTTTTTGCCCGTGCGCGCCGGGGGCGGGCCGTAGAGGGCGGCGTCTCTCCGCATGCGGGAGACCACGGTGGTGCGGGGGAGGTCCTTACCTGCCAGGCCGGCGTAGGCGCCGTCGGCACATAGGACGAAACGCCGCTCGGGCAACCGCCCGGCGAGCTCGGCCATGAGCCCTCGGGCCAGTTCGGGGAGCTTCGGCCCGCCTTTTCGGTGCAGTGCGACCCCGACCGGTATGGCGACGGGCATGCCGCCCCAGGGGAGGTACAACCTGACGGCGAGCACCACGAGGCAGAGCCCCCGGGCGTAGACCACTCGCTTGTGGGTGGAGCGCACGGCGTCGCGGTAGGAGCCGGCGCCTTCGACCTTGCGGCCACCTCGGTGCAAAAGGGTGTCATCGATAAGGCAAACGACCGCTCCCTCTGGGCCCAGGTGCTCGGCGGCCAGGGCGACCATGGTGGCCCAAAGGGCCCCGAGGTCCCACTTGCCTGCCCGTACCAGGCGGTGGTAGGCGTCGTGGGCACGTCGGGCTTCGGGGCCCATCACCGCCACCATCTGGCAGATGGTGCGCCGCCCGGTGGTGCACACCCAGGCGGAGAGCAGCTCGACGAACAGGGCGAACGAGGGGGAAGTGAAAGCGCTGACGGCACGCGATAGGAGCGCTTTCCAAGCACGCCCTGGGCTGTTCATACTTGCCGGCGGTCCCGCGAAGCGGCCATCGACCGCCGCAGGGCGGCAATGCCTGCATCCGCGGCGGCGTCGAGCTCGGCTCGAGCGGCCTCGTAGCGGGCCAAGGAGGCGCGGACCTCGGCAAGGTTTGCGTGCGCCAAGGTGACCGTGTTGGTCCGGCCCGCTACCGGGTAGGCCAGAGCGGGCGTCTCGTGCGCTTCGCCGCTCGCGCAGTGGCAGGTCGGCTTACCGCACCTGCGGCGCAGGACGAACAACTTTCCTCTGAGCAGCTGGGGCCCCTCCGTCCCGAGGGCTCGGTGCCGTGGCATGTCCTGTCTCCTGTCTGTTGGTAGATTACCAACAGACATCTAAACACAGCCAAAGGCAGAAGTGGTGGATGGTGATTTCTCCGGGACTCGGCCGCCGGTCCAGCTGTGCTCAGCCGGTCAGGTCACAAAAGTGCGAAAGTCGACTAGGAGGTGGCAAATGGTAACCACCCGGGGCGTGCGGCTGGCGGCGTTGCTCTCTGGCTTCCTGCTCGGGCTCGGGTTTAGCTCCGTTGCATTTGCCAGGGGCGTGTCCACACCGGGCGCCACGGTGATAGTGGAGAATCCGGGCACTTACAGCGGTGCCAGTGACCTCCGGATCGGCCTGACTGCCTCCAGCGCGAGGAGCATTCTGGGAAACGCGACGTGCGGGTCAGGTGGCCAGGGTCTGCCGTGTTCGGGGTCGCTGATGCTGACTGTGCCCGCGCGGGGTGGGATGACTGTGACGTCGTTCCAAATCCACCGAGTTGCGGTCGGCAACACGGGCTGCGGCAAAGACAGCTGCGATGATTCCGGAGGCGGTCAAGAGGTAGCGCAGCCCGCCGCCACCGAGCCGCTCGGGCCGGGGGCTGTCCGGGCCCAGGTGAACGGGGTTGGCGTACTGAGCGTGCCCGGTGATACGGGCTTGGCCGTCGGCACGAAGGTGCAGGTGCACATAGCCCTCATCGACAACGGACCGACGATGTACGAGGACGTGGCAGACGTGCAGGTGAACTTGTACATCGAGGGGTCCATGCCGCTCATCTACGAGTCGGGACCCCAGGTGGTCGAGCAGGTGGAGGTCTTCCAGGCGACGGAGATCCCGTCGTCCACCACGGCGGATACGGCGACTTCATCGGCCACCACTGCGGAATCGCCGACCACGGCCACTTCTACGCCTACCCGAGCCTTGTTGCCGCATGGCATCGACATTGTGACGCCGGCCACGACCACCACGACTCCCCTACCCGCGTTCCCGGGTGCGGAGGATAGCTACCCGAACGGCGCGATAGTGCGCTTCTCTGGCTCCTACTATGTCCTGGCTGGCGGAAGGGCGTTCCCGCTGTCCTCGGCCGACCTGAAGGCATTTAGCAACGTCGATCGGGCCGTTCCCGTAGACGCCCCCGCCGGTGTCGAGCCCCCGACCGACGCACCGCTCCGGCCCGGCA
>JAJYMB010000019.1 GCA_021787365.1 Actinomycetes bacterium
AGGAGGCGGAGGCCGCCGAGGAGGCCGAAGCCAAGGCTGACGAGGCCCCAACCGCGGCTGAAGGCAAGGCTGAGGCGGAGGCCGCCGAGGAGGCCCCAACCGCGGCTGAAGCCAAGGCGGAGGAGGCGGAGGAGGCGGAGGAGGCGGAGGCCGCCGAGGAGGCCCCAACCGCGGCTGAAGCGGAGGAGGCGGAGGCCGCCGAGGAGGGCGAAGCCAAGGCTGAGGCGGAGGAGGCGGAGGAGGCCGAAGCCAAGGCTGAGGCGGAGGCACCCGGTGGCTCGCCCGACGTCGAAAATCTCTTCGCGCGCATCCGCGCCGGGCGTGCCGAGGCGACGAGCAAGGCGAAGAAGGCGTTGGAGGAGGCCGGAGAAGGCCCGGCGGCTGACGGCCAAGCTCGTGCGGAGGACGAGCCGCTTCCGCCAGAGGCTCCCCAGGCCGAAGAGCCCGTCACCTCGCCCGGAGGGACGCCGGCTGTCATCGACGAGCACGGCAACGGCGCCGGTCAGGCCGAGCGGGAGTTCTTGTCCCGGCGCGACGAGGTGACCAGCCGGCTCGAAAGCTCGCTGGCGCGCAAGTTGAAGCGCGCGCTCCAAGACGAGCAAAACGCGCTGCTGGACCGGCTTCGCAGCCTGAAGGGCCCTCTCGGCCCGGCCAACGTATTGCCCAGCGCCGAAGAGCACCCGGACCGCTTTATCGAAGCCGGCCGCCCGCTCCTGGAGGAGGCCGCCCGAGCAGGCGCCACCCTGGCTGCCAAGGTCTTCGCCAGTGTCCCCCGGGCAGCCGAGGTGGGCCCGGCGGTGGTGGAGGACCTGGCCGAGGAGCTCGGGAAGGCCATCGCGGATCCGCTGCGCCAGCGCCTGGAGCAGGCCCTGCGTGGCTCCGGCGCAGAAGCTGCCGACATAGCCGACGCGCTCGGCGCGGCCTACCGGGAGTGGAAGACGCAGCGCATAGAGGCTGCCGCCCACGACCAAGTGGCTGCTGCCTTTGCGCGGGGTGCCTACCTGTCCCTGCCGGACGAGACGCTCGTGCGCTGGGTTGTGGACGAGAGCGAAGGCCCCTGCCCCGATTGCGAGGACAACACCCTCGCCCGAGGTCAAAGAAAGGGTGACCCCTGGCCGACGGGTCAGCTCTACCCGCCCGCCCACCCCGGCTGTCGATGCTCTCTGGCGCCTGACGACCTTCTGCCGGCACCGAAAGTGGCGGCCGCCGTGGGCAAGAGGGTGCCACGGCAGCACTAGATGATTAGTTCCAAGGGGTCGGCTCAGTGGTCGTAAGGGACGAGAGACCGCAGCACGGGCTCGCCGGCGTTCTGGTTGTGCCAGATGGCAGCGGTGAGGGCGAGCATGCGTTGCCAGACCCGTGCGATAACGCCGGCGTGGGTACGCCCGCCGTGGCGTTCCAGGTCGAGCTGGGCTTTCAGGGTCTGGTTCACGGACTCGATAATTTGACGGAACGGCTTCAAGAAGCGCTGGCCCGGGCGGCCGGCCTCGCCTTTCATGGTGGGGCGTACCAATGTGATGCCGATGTCTGCCAAGGCTTTTTCGAGCTCGCCGGAACGGTAGCCCTTGTCGGCCATGAGGACCTGGCCACCCAGGCGCCCGGCCAGGGCGGGGTCGGTCACGAGCAGGTGCCAGAGGACCTCGCGCTCGTCTTCTTTCGGGCTGGCGAGGGCAAAAGCTATCGGCAGGCCTGCCGGGGTGGCGATGACGTGCAGGCGCAGCCCCCAGAACCAGCGGCTGTGGCTGGCGCAGTAGCCGTAGCCTGCCCAACCGGCGAGGTCGGAGCGCTTGGCGGTCTCCCGGGAGCGGCCACACTCGACGGGCGTCGAGTCGACCAGCCACAGGTCGTCCCACCAGGCGTCGCAGGCGCCGGCCAAGGCGCGCATCACCCCCGCCATCATCGCCACCGAGCGCCGGAGGCGCTTGTTGTAGGCCGGTCGCTGGGGCAGGTAAGGGAACAACGCCCTCAGGTGCTGGCAGGCGTAACGCAGCCAGCGCGCTTCGCTCGTGAAGCCGAGCAGGGCTTGGAGCACCGCCAGGGTGACCAGCTCTGCGTCGGAGAGCCCTGGGGCGATGCCGACGGCTGGCCGGGCCGGCAACAGCGACGGCTCGGCCGCCAATGCGTCGTCGATGGTGACGTACAGTGCAGTAGCGAGGGTGTCCAGGTCGGCGTCCACGTTGGTCCTCCAGGGTCAAGGTGTTCGTTACCGCCGATCCTGGCACCCTTCGCGCGGGGAGTGGTGGATATTCGCGCGTTACGTGGTTTCGCCTGAAAAATGCCCTGCATACCCCAAGAATTTGGAATGAACGGGCGGGCATAGTGCCACGCAGCCGCATCGTTCGTCAGCCGTGCGGCTGCGAGGCGCTACGTCCGGCCACCGGCCAGCATCCCTTGGAACTACTCATCTAGCTAGCGGCTGACATACGCTGACGAAGCGGTCACCGGCGGCCGCCACCTTGGTGCAGGGTTGCCCAAGGTAGGCTCCGAAGTAGCGATGCGCGCCCCGACAGACATACCGCCACGTCACTTCTCGCTGGCCAGCCGCCGTGCGCGCTGGGCCGTGGCGATCGCTGTCGTGGGGCTCGTCGTGCTTGTCGCGACCGCCCATGACTTAGCGGCTTTTTACACCAACATCTTGTGGTTCGGTTCTGTTGGGTTCACCTCGGTCTGGGTGAAGACCTTTACGATCCAGGTCGGGTTGGGGGCCACCTTCACGGCCGTGCTCTTCGCCTTGATCTGGTCCAACCTCTGGCTCGCCGAGCGCTGGGCACCATTGCGGGCGACGCTTGCCCCCGGCGACCAGCTCGTAGCACGATGGCAGGAGCTCACTTTCGGCTGGACGCAGTGGATCCGCCTCACTGTCGCCGCGATCTTCGCTTTGGTCGGTGGGATAAGTGCGCACAGCCAGTGGGAGAACTGGGTTCTTTTCTCCAACGCCCAACCCTTCAGTGCGGCGTCGGCTCCTTCGGGCGGCGTCGACCCGATCAACCACCTGAACGACGGCTTTTACGTGTTCAGGCTGCCGTTCCTGAACTGGGTCACAGGCTGGGTGTTCTCCGCCCTGGTGGTCACTTTTCTGTTGTGCCTGGTTGCCCACTACCTAAACGGCGGCATACGGCCGCACGCCTCGATGGACCGCGTGAGCCCCAAGGTGAAGGCCCACCTCTCGGTGCTGCTCGCGCTGCTCGCACTGGTGCAGGGAGCCCGCTATTACCTGCAACGCTTGTCCTTGGTACTGTCTACGCACCACCTCATCGACGGTGCCACCTATACAGATGTACATGCCACGCGCCCCGCCCTCTTGCTGCTGATAGCGATATCTGTGATCGCTGCAGGGCTGTTCCTCTACAACGCCCGCCAGCAGGGTTGGCTCCTTCCTGCTGTGGCGGTCGCCCTTTGGGGGCTCGTTTGGGTGCTAGTGGCCAACGTCTACCCGGCCCTTGTCCAGGCGCTAGTGGTCAACCCCGCTGAGAACGTGAAGGAAGAGCCGTATATCCAAGACAACATAACGGCGACAACTTGGGCGTACGGGCTCAACACCATGGCTACACAGGCCTTCCAGGGCAATGGCACGGTAACCGCTTCAGAAGTAACCGGGAACTCGGCCCAGTCGCTCGCGAACGAGCAGAGCATCTCCAACATCCCCCTGCTCGACCCCCGCCTGTCGGGGGTCAACTCCGTCTTCACCAAGCAACAGGGGTTCCGGCCTTATTACACGATGAGCGGCCCCAACACCGACCGCTACGACCTTACTGACCCCGGTGGCCACACCAAAGTGACCCAAGTGCTGATATCGGCCCGCGAGCTCAACCCCCAGGGCGTTGCCCCGGCAACCTGGGTCAACCAACACCTCCAGTACACCCACGGCTACGGCGCAGTGGTGACGCCGGCCAACCAAAGCGGTGTCGGCTCCGACGGGTACCCAAATTACAGTCTCTCCGGGTTGCCGCCTACGGGCGAGCCCAACCTCAGCACCCAACCTCGGATCTACTACTCGACTGACCCCGAGGTATCCCACGGCTTCGTCATTGGGGCCTCCAATCAGCCCGAGATCGACTACGAGGACCCGGCCACCGGCAACCAGAACTACACTCATTACTCCGGGAGCGGAGGGGTAGAGGCCGGGGGTTTCTTGCGACGGCTGGGGTTCGCGCTGAGCTTCGGCGACTACAACATCTTGATATCCGGACAAGTCAATGGGCACTCACGGATCATGTACAACCGGGACGTTGTGCAAGCCCTCGAGAAAGTGGCCCCCTTCCTCACCTACGACAGCAATCCCTACCCCGTCATCACCAACGGCAGGCTCTATTGGGTTGTGGACGCGTACACAACAACGGACAACTTCCCCTACTCCGAGCAAGCAAACACCTCCCGCTTGCCGTCCTCTGCCGAGCTCAACAAGGAAGGCTTCAACTACATTCGCAACTCGGTAAAAGCGGTCGTCGACGCCTACACCGGCAAGATGTGGTTCTTCGAGCAAGATCCGACCGACCCCGTGCTCGCGACTTACCGCAACGCGTTCCCGGGGCTCTTCACACCTATGAGCGCTGCGGACCACGCCATCCCCGGGATAACCTCGCACTGGCGCTACCCGGAGGACATCTTCACCGTCCAGACCAACATGTGGCAGCGCTACCACCAGCAACAACCTTCAACCTTCTACAACAACTCCCAGGGCTGGCGGATCGCCGAGAACCCCGCCGCCGGCGAGGTGGCAGGGGCGACGGGGGGCTCGGGACTGTCGGGATTTGGTGCACTGGGACAGGCCAGCCCAGCGCCGGCGCCGACCATGACCATGCCCACCTACGAACTGGTCGCTCTACCGGGTCAGACCCAGCAGAGCTTCGTGCTGCTCCAAACGTTCGTTCCGGCGTCAAGTAGCGGGAGCCGCCAAACCCTCACGGCCTTCTTGGCCGCGAACTCGGACCCAAGCGACTACGGCCAACTGACCGAGTACACGATCCCTTCGAGCGAAGCCGTCGACGGTCCCTACCTGGTCTCGACCGCGGTCAGCGAGAGCTACTCCATCTCACAAGAGATCACGCTCCTCAACCACGACAATTCCAAGGTGGTCCTGGGAAATGTGGTGCTCACACCGATCGGCCAGTCGCTCCTCTACACCCAGTCCTTGTACGTGGAGCAGACCACCAACCAGGTGCCCAGCCTCCAAGACGTGATCGTCGTGTACGACGGTAAGGCCTTCCAGTCGGGCCCCGCCGACCCGACGCTCGACGCCGCGCTCTGCAACGTCACCAACCCAGGCGGTGGGCACCCCTTTGCCAGCTACTGCCCGGCAGCGGCCAAGGCGCCGGCGAGCACGACCAAGCCCAAGAAAGCGCCGAGCAAGACGGTGAGCCCGCCGACGACCTCGACGACGACCTCGGTGCCCGTTGCGGCACCAAGAGGAGCCGTTGCGGAAGACCTGGCCGCGGCCGAACAGGACTTCGCCCTCGCCCAGGCCGCGCTCAAGAAGGGTGACCTCGCTACCTACCAGCACAACATCCAAGCCGCCGAGGCCATGGTCGCCCAGGCCGAAAAGCTGGCATCGCAAACCGGCAAGACGGTCCCGAAGACCACGACTACGGCTCCGCAGGCCGTGACCACGACGACAGCTCCAGCCAGGAAGAAACACTCCCCCTTAGAGCCCTCGAACAGCCTGCGGGCGCAACCCATCGACCAACGCAGCGCGGCAACCTAGCGCCGCGACTGGCACCAGGACGGGCAACCCTGGACCGGTGCGGCCCGAGATCCTTGGCAGATCACGTAGGCGTAGTTAGGGCCGAAGGCGAAGGTTTTCCCGAACTGAGCGCAGCACACGAACATTGGAAAACCGCGCCCGGCAGTTGAGGGTAACCCAATGCCGTGCGGTTCGTGTCCTCCGCGGTTCGTGTCCTCTGCGGTTCGTGCCCTCTGGCCACAGCCCCCTCCCGTCGGGTAACATGACGGCACCTGTCCCCGGAGCCGGCTCGGCGGCGCCCCGTCAGCCGTGCTAAGGCCCGATGGCAGGCTTTGTTTTGTCTACCGATGCGGGGTGGGCCGGGGTGAGCTTTGCCGTCGCGTGGTTGTGGGTATAGGGCCGCTCGTAGAGCTTGTAGCTGGTTCAACGCGCTCGCATCCCTCACCCTGGCGTACGGCGCGGTGTCCTTTGCTGCTACAGCGGCGGCGGCGACCCGGGCCAGCACGACCACGACCTCCTCGGTGGCCACGGCGACCCTGGCGGCGTCTTCCACCACCACTACGACCGTCTGCGCACAGACCACGGTGGCACCCGCCACGACGACCACCACGGCCGCGGGCGGCATCACGACCACCACCACGACCAACCCTCGCAGCAGCACCAGCACAACAGTTCGAGGCGACGGGACAGCGACAACCCAGCCGCTCCAGGCAAACCCGCCCTGCCCGCTTTCCACCCCGACCAGCGCGACCACCACGACGAGCACCACGGGCTCCAACTCGACCAGCGTCCTCGGTGCGACCACCACTACTTCCGGCGCCAGCGCTGTGCCCAGCACAACGAGCGTCACCTCCACTAGCTCGACCTCGACGAGCGTCCCCGGCGCCCCTCCGGGCACGACTTCTCCCACGCCCGCGCCGGCGGCCACCACGACCTCGACCAGCGTCGGCGGCACCACCGTCCCCGGCTCGACAGCCAGTTCGACGAGCCCCTCGGTCGTACCCTTGGCCACGACGTCTCCCACGCCCGCGCCGGGGGCTACCACGACCTCGACGAGCAGCCTCTCCGGTGCCGCTACCACGAGCAGCGCACCGGCCGCCTCGACCAGCACCCCTGCCCCCGCAGCCGCTAGCGGTGAGACATCGAGCACCACGCCCAACGCGTCCTCTCCTGCGACGGCTGCAACTTCGACGGGGCCGAGCGGCAGCGGGCCAGGTGAGACGACGGCCGGGAGCGCGACGAGCGCCACGACAGCACCGGCCACCACGCCCCCGCCGTCCCCAGCGACAACGAGCACGACGCAGCCCTCGTCACCTCCACCGGCGGTCCCGATCGCGTCGCCTCCCCTCAGTCGAGGACTGGCCGCGGTCGCGACCCCCACGACGTCGAGCACCCCGGGCACGGGCTCGAAAGGCGCGAACGGAACGCCCTCGGCCAGAGCGACCGCGCGCCGTGGAACTTCGGGCACGTCTGCCTCGTCATCAGCGGCGACGAGGCGGGGCGACAGCACGCAATCCAGCAAGGACGCGGCCCCGGCCGGCCAGGTCACTTCGGCCAAGACGCCTGTCACGCACCGTCCGCCGCCAGCGGTCGTCGCCGCGCCAGCACCCCACGAGGTGCCGCTCGTCGAAGCCCCCGACAAGGCGGTCGCCGGCGAAAAGCTCCAACTTTCCGGCTCAGGGTTCAAGGCGTCCTCAAAGGTCGAGATCGTCCTCGACCCGGACAAGCCCACGGTCGTGCGTTCGGTGGTGACCCGTGCCGACGGCAGCTTCAGGGCCTCCGTCGCCGTGCCAGCCAGGAGACATGGCAAGGACCGGATCCAGGTGGTAGGAACCTCCGCCTCTGGCAAGGCGGCCAAGCTCGCGAAGGTAGTGCTGATAGTGGCCAATCAGGGTGGGACCGAAACCGACGGGTCGGCACTGGCCAAGCCGGTCCTTTTGACTTTGGCCGTCGTGATACCTTTCGCGACCTGGCTCGCGTTTGAGGTCCTCAGCTGGCGGAGCCGCAGGACCGGCACCAAGAGCAGGCGAAGCTAGCTCTCCACCTGCCCCTCGAGCCAGTCCACCTTGACCCCGGTGGCCTCGAGCCATGACACGGCAGCGTCGAGCGCGGCGCTCGTGCCCGACAACTCGCACACGATCCAGCCGGTGTTGTCCTCGACATTGGCACGCCTGATGTTGGCCACCACCCCGTGGTCGAGGGCCAGCCTGGCGATGACTGGCTCCCCTACCAGGGCCTCGGGGAAGGTGAGGCGAACCTTCGCGGCCATGGTCACAGCCCCACCTCCTCCCTAATGGCCTCGGGCCGTTTGCTCAGCGCCCCCATGTCCCCTGCCCAAGCCGGCGCTGCCGGGCGCGCGTGGTTGAGATTGCCCGAGCGCAGGCCCTCGAGGTCCAAGGTCACGTAGCGGTAGCCGGCGGATTTCAGCGCTTGGACCACCTGTTGACGGCTCTCCAGTGCCCGGCCGAGCTCGTCCAGGGGCAGCTCGACCCGAGCCAGCTCGCCGTAGTGGCGCACTCTCAGCGCCCGGAAACCGAGGTCCCGGAGCGCTTGCTCAGCTCGGGCCACTGTTCCGAGGGTCCCGAGGGTGACCGGAGTGCCGTAGGGGAGGCGCGAGGCCAGGCACGCGGCAGCCGGCTTGTCCCAAGTGCGCAAGCCGAGCGCCCGGGAAAGCTCCCTCACCTCGGCCTTGATGAGACCTGCCTCTACCAGGGGAAAGAGCGCGCCCGCCGCCTGGGCAGCAGCTTGGCCGGGGCGGTGGTCACCCAGGTCGTCCACGTTGACCCCGAGCACGATGGCCGCGGGACCTGCAACGCTGCCGGCCGCCGGGCCCTCCTCGGCCAGCGGTAAATCAGGCTGGGCCGCGCCACCGCCGCGGGCCAGCTCCTCGGCCAAGGGCAGCAGCGCCTGCATCAGCTCGTCCTTGCAGTGCCAGCACCGGTCCGTGCCATTGGCCGCGTAGGCACCCCGGGACAGTTCGTTGGTCTCGACCTCCCGGTAAGCGAGCCCCCACTCGAGGGCGAGGGCGCGGCAGTCCGCCAGCTCGGAAGGCGCCAGGGACGCCGAGACAGCAGTGGCTGCCAACGAACGGTCCGGGCCGAGCACGTCGTTGGCCACCCAGGCGAGGAGGGCCGAGTCGGCCCCCCCGCTAAAGGCTACGACGACCCGGCCGAGCCCGTGGAGGACCCCCCGCAGGCGAGCCAGCTTGGCCGCGACCACGCCGTCCAGCATCGAGCCCGGGGCCTTCCCCGCACTCACCAGCCCAGCCACCTCTTCGCCCGGTCAGGGCTCACCGCACCGACCGCGAGGCCAGCGCTCGGCCCGACCGTCAAGGCAGCCCGCAAAGCCGGAGCACCTCCTCGACCGGAGCGACCACCCCGGTATAGAACGGCCCGAAGTCCGCGTAACGGGCGGAGGCCTCGTCAAAGCGCATCGTGTGCACGCACTCCTTCAGGTCGTCGGGCGTACGGGCAAAAAGCGTGACTCCCCACTCGTAGTCGTCCAAACCCGTCGAACCGGTGACCAGCTGCAAGACCCGTCCCGCGAAGCGCCGGCCGCTCGCGCCGTGCTCGTACATGAGCGCCAACCGCGCCTCGTAGTCGAGCCTGTACCAGTTGTCGGCACCGTCACGCCGTTTGGACATGGGGTAGAAGCAGAGCGCGCGCATCCCTTCCGGCGGGAGACGGGGGTGGAGCCGGGGCTCCAGCCTCTCGGAGGGCATCCCGCGGGCGTACTCGGAGACCTCGGTGAGCGAGACGTAGGAGCCTACGAGCTCGAGCCCGGCCTGCGCGAGGGCGCTCTGGGCCTGGCGCAGAGCCACGAGGTCAGGTGCTAGCAACATGAGGCCCAGGTCGGCCTTGTGCCCGAGCACGGCGAAGGTGACAGCCTGCACGCCCGAGCTCTCCGAGGCCTTTACCGCCGCCACTATGGCCTCCGCGTCCGAACGAGGGGTGAACTTCCAAAACAGGTGGAGGACGCCCCAACCTTCCTTTGGCTCCAAGGCCTCTACAACCATCGGCAGCCAGGCTAGCTGGGCACGGCGTGCTAACTCACCTCATGGCTTGTGGCTGGAACGCCTATGAATGCCGGCCCGAAGTCCTGCCGTCCCAGCCCTCCTGGGCCCGGTGGCGACGGGCGTGGAGCCGGAGCTGCAGCATGCGTAGTGCTCCGGCCGCGAACACGACCGCCCCACCCAACGCCGCGGCCGAGAGGAGGTCGAGCCCGAGAGGGATCTTCCAGTGGAGGCCGAAGAAGGTCACCTTCACGTCTTGAAGGTTTTCCAGTATGAAGACGACGACCACGACGAGGAGGGCCAAACCGACGGCCAGGGCCGTCCACGCCGCGCTGGCCCGAGTCGAGCGCGGCTTCTGCAAAGGCTCCGTGGTGCCGCCCGGAGGTGGGATTTCGAGGCCAGGCTCGGGAGCACGCTCCGGCGGCTCCGCTGGAAGCTGAGCCTCACCGCCGGCCGAACCCCCACCTTGGCCTGCCGAGTGCTCGCTCGGCCCTACGTCGCCCACCCCGATCTCCTCTCGGACTAGTAAGACCAGGGTATAGCGCGCGAAAAAGGGGCACCTCGCAAAGTGCCACCTCCAGGGACCTTCGCCTGGTTGGCCAGAGCCTGCCCTGCACGCTCACGTCCGGCACAACCAGGCGAGGTGCCTGTCGTGGTTACGAGGCGCCCCTCTATTTCAGGCTGCTACGGCCTCACGTCGGCCGCTTAGCTCAGCCTTGGCGCTTAGAAGTCGTCCATCCCGCCGCCACCGGCACCGGCGGGAACAGGCGGCTTCTCCTCGGGCTTGTCCACCACGACGGCTTCGGTCGTGAGGAAGAGCCCAACGATCGAGGCGGCGTTTTGCAGCGCAGAACGAGTCACCTTGACGGCATCGATCACGCCCGCATTGAACATGTCTTCGTACTGGCCGGTTGCGGCATTGAGGCCCTCGTTGACGGGCAGGTTGCGCACCTTCTCGACCACCACGCCGCCCTCCAGGCCGGCGTTGGCGGCAATCTGCTTGAGCGGCTCCTCGACCGAACGTGCCACGATCTTGGCACCGACGGCCTCGTCGCCCTCCAGCTTCTCGGCGCGGTCCAAGATGGCCGCCTGCGCCCGGAGCAACGCCACGCCGCCACCGGGCACCACGCCCTCCTCTACGGCGGCCTTGGTCGTGGAAACGGCGTCCTCGATCCGGTGCTTCTTCTCCTTCAGTTCGACCTCGGTGGCCGCACCGACCTTGATGACCGCAACACCTCCCGCCAGCTTGGCCAGCCGCTCCTGGAGCTTCTCCCGGTCGTAGTCACTGTCGGTGTTTTCGATCTCGGTCTTGATCTGGTTTATACGACCCTTTATGTCCGAGTCGCTGCCCGCGCCCTCCACGACCGTCGTCTCGTCCTTGGTGACCACGACCTTGCGGGCCTTGCCGAGCAGGTCCAAGGTGGCGTTCTCGAGCTTGAGGCCCACCTCTTCGGAGATGACCTGGCCACCGGTCAGGATCGCCATGTCCTGGAGCATCGCTTTCCTGCGCTCGCCGAAACCAGGAGCCTTCACGGCAACGCTCTTGAAGGTGCCACGGATCTTGTTGACGATGAGCGTCGCCAGGGCCTCACCCTCGACGTCCTCGGCTATCACCACGAGCGGCTTGCCGGCGTTCATGACCTTCTCGAGCAGCGGGAGCAGGTCCCTGACGGCCGAGATCTTGGCGCCGAAGAGCAAGATGTAAGGCTCTTCCACGACCGCCTCCATCCGCTCGGGGTCGGTCACGAAGTGGGCGGAGATGTAGCCCTTGTCGAAACGCATGCCTTCCACCAGCTCGAGGTCCATCCCGAAGGTCTGGGACTCCTCGACGGTGACCACACCGTCCTTGCCGACCTTGTCGATGGCCTCGGAGATCATCTCGCCGATCTCGGGGTCGGCGGCGGAGATGCCAGCAACCTGCGCGATCTGGCTCTTGGTCTCGGTCTCCCGGGCCAGCTCCTTCAAGCTGCCGATGGCGGTCTCGACTGCGGCGTCTATGCCCCTGCGCAGGGACATGGGGTTTGCACCGGCGGCCACATTGCGCAGGCCCTCACGCACCATGGCCCACGCCAGCACGGTCGCGGTCGTTGTCCCGTCGCCGGCGACGTCGTCGGTCTTCTTGGCGACCTCCTTCACCAGCTCAGCCCCTACCTTCTCGTAGGGGTCCTCGAGCTCGATCTCCTTGGCGATGGACACGCCGTCGTTGGTGATCGTGGGTGCGCCCCACTTCTTCTCCAAGACAACGTTGCGGCCCTTGGGGCCGAGGGTGACGCGCACGGCGTCGGCCAGCTGGTTCATCCCCTTCTCGAGGGACCGGCGGGCTTGTTCGTCAAAAGCAATCAGCTTGGGCATCGGTCTATCGCTCCTCCGTTGGGCTCCGGCCGGGGGTCCCGGTCTGGTCCTTGGTTAGCACTCGAACACGTCGACTGCTAACACTACAGCGCAAACGAGCCCTAGCGCGCAAGATCGAGACGAAGAAGGGAAATATCCGCCGGCTCAGCCACCAGCGACGGCGGGTACCACGGACACCACTGCACCCTCGGGGACGGTGGTGGCCAGCCCTTCCAGGAACCTCACGTCCTCTTCGCCGAGAAAGACGTTGACGAACCGGCGCAGCTCGCCGCTGTCGTCGAAGAGCCGCTCGGCGAACCCAGGATGGGCCACGTCGAGCGCCTTCAAGGCCTCACCCACGGTGCTGGCTTGGACCTCCACCTCGCCGACGCCGCCGGCCAAAGGCCGGAGCTGGGTTGGGATGCGGACCTTGACGCTCATGGCTCGACCTTCATAGCTGGCTCACGCCTGCCAGTCTGCCACGCCGGCCGCCTGGAACGCCTCCAGGGTGGGCTCTATGGTCGCCGTCGGTTGGCACTGGCTGGCGACGGCGTCGACCGTCTTGAGCCCGTTGCCGGTTATGAGCGCCACCACTTTCTCATTGGGCTTCACTACGCCCGACGCGGCCAGCTTGGCCAGGACGCCGATTGTCACACCCCCGGCGGTCTCGGCGAAGATGCCCTCGGTCCGGGCGAGGAGGCGGATCCCCTCGATGACCTCAGCGTCGCTCACCGAAGCCACGGCCCCGCCGGATTTGCGCACCTCCTCCAGGGCGTACGCGCCGTCGGCGGGGTTGCCGATGGCGAGCGACTTGGCTATCCCGCTCGGCTTCACCGGCCGGACGAAGCTAGCCCCCGCCTCGAAGGCTTGGGCGACGGGTGCGCAGCCGTCCGCCTGGGCGCCTGATATGCGAACTCTGGGCTCGCCGTCGATCAACCCCACCTTCGACAGCTCCCGAAAGCCCTTCGCCACCTTGGTGAGCTGGCTACCGGAGGCAACCGGGATTACCACGTGATCCGGGGCGCGCCAGCCGAGCTGCTCGGCTACCTCGAAGGCGAGCGTCTTCGAGCCCTCTGCATAGTAACTGCGGACGTTGACGTTGACGAAGGCCCAGGTCGGGTACTCGCTTGCCAGTTCGGCGCAGAGGCGGTTGACGTCGTCGTAGTTGCCCTCCAGGGCGACCAGGGTGCCCCCGAAGACGGCCGTAGTCACGACCTTGGGCAACTCGAGGTCGGCCGGGATGAACACGACCGAACGCATCCCGGCGCGGGCGGCATGCGCCGCCACTGCGTTGGCCAGGTTGCCGGTCGACGCGCACGCCGCCACCTTGAACCCGAGCTCGCGTGCCCTCGTGAGCGCGACCGACACCACCCTGTCTTTAAACGAGCCGGTCGGGTTGACGGTGTCGTTTTTCAGCCACAGCTCCGACAGGCCGAGCTCGGCGGCCAGGTGGTCGGCCCGGAGCAAGGGCGTGAAACCGGCCCCGAGGTCGACCGCTCCCTCCGGGCCCGCCGGCAACAGGTCGGCGTAGCGCCATATCGACTTGGGACCTGCAGCAATGCGCTCCCGGGAGACCGAGGCGGCTATGGCCTCGTAGTCGTACACCACCTCCAAGGGCCCGAAGCACCACTCGCAGACGTGGAGCGCTTCAGCGGGGTACGAGCGCGCGCACTCCCGGCACCGGAGACCTTCGACAAACGGCAAACCCTGCCTCCTCATCGTCTCGGGCATTGGCACCATGTTTCCCGCCAGCTGGCGGGCTCACTGGTTGCCGCGGCGTCAACGGGCCCGTCCCTCGACCGCTCTGGATGATCAGTTGCCATGATAGGGGCTCGCCGGCACTCCCCGCCAGCCAGTTTCCGGACAGGCGTTTGGGCGGCAAGGTACGGCACCTGGCCGGCGGCCAGGCCTTCGGAACGAGCCCGCCGTCCAGGCTCCGGCCTTCCGCCGGGCCGCACACGTCGTCAGGCGCCGCGCCAATGAGCTAGATAGTCAGCGACTACTTCACGCACGCAGGCAGCCGTGTCGGAGATGGCCCGCTCGAGGCCGTAGCGGGCGACCAGGGAGACGACGGTGAGACGCGACCCGGAGGCGGCCGCGGCCTCTTCGGCCTCCGGGTCGACGTCGCCGGCCACGACCAGCACCGGCACGCCGGCGCCGGTCGCCAGCCGCACCACGCCCCCCACCGCCTTGCCGGCGAAGCTCTGCCGGTCGAGCCGCCCCTCCCCGGTCACGACCAGGTCGCTCGAAGCGGCCCGCTCGGCGAGGGAGAGCTTCTCGGCCACCAGTTCGAAGCCTGGCAAGAGCTTGGCCCCGATAGCTGCCAGGCCCCCGGCGAGGCCGCCGGAGGCACCTGCTCCAGACAACTGGTGCACGTCGACACCAAAGCGCTCCTGGTAGAGCTGGGCCACCCTCTCCAGGCGGCGCGCCAGCAGCTCGACTTGGGCTGGCGCCGCCCCCTTCTGAGGTGAGAAGACCAGCGCGGCCTCGGAGAACTTGGTTTCGACGTCGCAAGCGACGAGGATCTCTGCCCTGGGTAAACGACCGCCTCCGGCCAGTACCTCGACCGCGCCGAGCCCGCCATCGGTGGTAGCCGAACCACCCACGCCCACCAGCACCTGGTCGGCCCCCGCCTTGATGGCGGCGGCGACTAATTGGCCGGCGCCGGCACTGCTCGCCCGCACAGGGTCGTTGCCTTGCGCCCCGCCGACCACCTGGAGGCCTATGGCCAGGGCCGACTCCACCACCGCAAGCGACCGCGACGGGTACTCGCGGTCGCGCCCGAGGAGCCACGGGACCTCGACGGGCTCGCCGAGCGGGCCGACCACGCGAGTGGCCTGTCGGGACCCGTAGCCGGCGAATACGTCCAAGAAGCCCTCGCCACCGTCAGATACGGGGGCTAGGTCACAGGACCAACGTGCGGCTTGGCTGGCGAGCTCCACTGCTGCCGCAGCGTCGCTGGCGCTGAGGGTGCCGCGGAACTTGTCGGGCGCCGCGAGGACACGAAAGGCCATATCACATGATGGGCCAAAAGGCTCAGCCGGCGCCTACGAGGTGCCGGGAAGCCAGCTTCTAGGAGGTCGCGCTGGTGCTCTCGCGCCAGCGACTCGATGAGGAACGGGTGGATCATCACGCGACTACCCTCTCCGGTCAAGAGGACAGGTACGGTCCTCGATGCGGCCAATAATCGGGACGTGGCGCGGGACTGGACCGCCGACGGGGGCGCAGCAGGGACGTCGGGCCGGTTGCTGACCCTACTTGGCCTGCTCCAGCGCCGGCCCGTCTGGACAGGCCCCGAGCTGGCCGACCGCTTGGGGGTCGACATCAGGACGGTGCGCAGGGACATCGAGCGCGTCCGCAAGCTCGGGTACACGGTGGAGAGCACCACCGGCAACACCGGCGGCTACCGGCTTGGCATTGGTGCCGACATGCCGCCATTGCTCCTGGACGAAGACGAGGCGATGGCGGTGGCCGTGCTGCTCGGGGTCTCTGCGAGCGCCGCCCTCCCCGGCATCGAGCGTGCCGCCCTGGCGACTTTGGCGAGGGTCGAGCGCATGCTGCCCCCGCGGCTCCAGCGCCGGGTAAAGGCGCTCCGGGCAGCGACGGTGTTGCTGGTGCGACCGCCCGAGCCGGTGCCGGCGGCCAAGCTCGCACCGCTCGCCGAGGCCTGCGCCGAGCGCCTACTGGTCCGCTTCGACTACGTGGCCCGGGGCGGGCAGGCGAGCACGCGCAGGGCCGAGCCCTACCGTCTCGTCGCAACGGCGCGGCTCTGGTACCTGGTCGCCTTCGACCTCGACCGCCAGAAAGCGCACAGGTTCGCCCGAACGTGTGCAAGGTGCTGCCTGAAACGCACAGGTGCGCTACTCCTCGAGGGGGAGACGCCCAGCGTCGACGTGGTCGGCGAGGTAGTAGACGAGGCCCTCTGGCTGC
>JAJYMB010000136.1 GCA_021787365.1 Actinomycetes bacterium
CCCGGCCTAATCGATGTCTCGGATCGTTGGGCTCCCAAGGCCGAGGACGCAGGACATGCCCGGGCCCCCAGAACGGCGTTTTGTACAAGTAGCTGTCGATATTGTACGATAGATGCATGGCGACAATCAGCGTTAGCGAAGCCCGGGAGAAGCTCTCGGAGGTCATCGACGCCTCCAGATCCGAGGCCGTCATCCTCGAACGCTACGGACGGCCCGCAGCCGTCCTGGTCAGCCCCGAGCGCTACCAGCAGCTTCTCGAGGCCGTGGAGGAGGCCGAGGACATCGCCGCCTTTGACGCCGCGATCGCAGAAGAAGGCGACAACATCCCCTGGGACCAGGTGAAAGCCGACCTCGGCTGGTCGTGAGCCGGGACCGGGTCGAGGTCCGCCCCGCCGCCATCCGAGCGCTGCGCAAGCTGGATCCCCAGGTTCGGCCCCGAATCGAGGGTGCCATCGCCCTGCTCGCCGAGGACCCCCGCCCGCCGGCATCCCGTCCGCTCGCCGGCCGCCCCGCCTACCGGGTTCGCGTCGGTGACTACCGGATCATCTACACGATCCAAGATGATCTCCTCGTTGTCGTTGTCGTGACCCTCGGCCACCGGCGAGACGTCTACCGCTAGGCGCACAGAACGCCCCAGCGCGGCACTCAGCCAGCCAGCGGCACTCCCGCCCGTATTCGGCGTTTCGATCGCCCCCGGCTGTAACGGCGCCGCGCCCAGAACTGCGTGGGTCTAACCGCTCGACGACGAGATGCCCAGGAAAACGACCATGGCCCGGTTGAGGCGGACGACATCGGCATCGTCGAGTGTCCCGAGACGTTCACCGAGCCTGGACCGGCGCACCGTTGTGAGCTTGTCGACCATGAGCCGGGAAGGATCGCGGAGCCCGTTGCCAGGTGACGCCGGGATATACAGCCGGAACAGCGGCGCCTCGGTCGGGTCGGTGGTGAAGAGGCAGATGGTGACCGAGTCGGTGTCGAAGCGGTCGTCTTGGACGATCACCGCTGGTCGAGGCTTGCCGGTGTAGTCGGCGCCTCCGGCAACAGTCCAGATCTCGCCTCGTCTCACTCGTCGGGCCAGATCGAGACCGAGTCCACGAACGCCTGGTCGTCGTCGGCGCGTTCGCTGGCGGCAACGGCACGCGCCTGGCGGTGGGCCTCCTCGGCGAACCCTGGGGCCCGGTCGTCGGGGACCCAGATCTGGACCGGGCGCAGTCCTTGCTCCCGTAGCCGGGCTCGGTGCTCGCGCACCCGTCGTCTCGAACCGGTGTCAGACACGAGGATCACCCCCTCCACCTACGTTACATGTAACGCGAGAGACTCCGGCACAGAACACGAACGACCGCGCTCGACCGCCGGGCGAACCAGCGATACACAATCGGGCGATCTGGACGGCCCAAACGACCAAGTCGGCAAGCTCGCCCGGCGTTGCTACCACACCCTCCGCGAGCTCGGCGACCAGGCCTGGGCGCCGGCAGCGTGGGCCAAGACCGACGAGGCTGAGGCGGCCTGAGCCACAGGGACGGTGCGCGCCTCCTCTCGTCTCAACTCATGTTTGCGGCTGGCTCGTGGAATTCTCCTGTCGCCAGCTTCGGTGGGCGTCCCGGAAAGAACGGGCGGCCGCACAACACCGGGGCTCGTCCCAGCTCTCATCATGTTGCCGGGCCACTACAAGCCAAATGCACAGCCCCGTGCCAGCGGCGGCGTGGTCGCCTCCAACCTGAACAGCGTGATCAGCGCCCTCAGGACCTGGCTCGTCGGGCTCTGGTCGCGCCGTTGGCGCCGGCTCCGACGAGGAGGCTTATACCTCTGTCCGTGGGCTACCCGACGGAACTCCCTCCTGGGAGCGCTGACCCGGGTAGGTGCAGCTGCGACTTGGATAGCGACAGCTGCGCCTGGCATTCCTTTTCCGCCGCCACGGCCTGCGGCGGCAACGGGAAAGAGATGCCGACGGCCCGCAGGTTGAATTCATATTCCCAGCCCATCTTGGAGGGGTCGGGCCAGTCCGGCACGCCGTGCGAGCGCATGCACTGGGCGAACTTCAGCTCATCGCCCAGCTGGCGTTCCTGCTGGGCCTGCGATGGCTGGCCGCCGTTCGGGAGCAGGTGCCGGCAGTCGTTCTCCGCTGCCTGAAGTTGGGACTGGGACTGGCCGGCTTTGAGCTTGACACGCTTGAACATCCCGTTGCCGGTAGGGTCGGGGAAGTCCGGCACCCCGTGCGAGCGCATGCATTGGGCGTAGGCGAGCGCCTCCTCGTACTTCGCTGGCGCTCCCGCCTGCGATGAGCCGCCGCGACCGGCGGACGATGGGCTGCTGTGCGTCGTGGTCGAGCCGAGCTGTGCCACGTGACTACCCGGCGAGCCGCCGCACGCCGCCGCCAGCAGGGCGAGGCTGGCCGTGGCGATGATGGCGGCCGCAGCCGGGGCTGTGGGCGGCCGTGGCCGGCCCGGGACGCGGCCCTTGTAGCTCATGATGGCCTGCTCAGGGTTGGACAGTCGTGCTGGCCGCCAGGGTCGGTGACCCGTCCTGCAAGAAGAGTCACTGCTGGAATGAGCCACAAGGGCGAAGTAATCGGCGATCCCGAGCACGCCGCCGCAGCCCGGCGGCCCGACTGCAGCCGCATGTGACACGCGGCCGGAGGAAAACGCCGAGTCCGTGACCAGCCGGGCTGGAAGAATGCCACCCGTGGCCTGCTCCCTCTTGAACGTAACCTTCGACTGCTCCGACGGGGAGCGACTCGCCCGCTTTTGGAGCAGCGTGACGGGGTGGCCGT
>JAJYMB010000056.1 GCA_021787365.1 Actinomycetes bacterium
CTGGCCCCAAGCAACGACAGGACGGCCTCGGCCTACGAGCGCGAGGACTTTGGTCGTTTGGTCGTTGGGGGTACGCAATCACCACTTACGACGACGCCACCGTGTTCATTTTGCGAAGCCGGCAACAGGTGGGGGACTGGCTACGGAGCGCTTCGAGGATATTTGTTCCGAGTAGTCAATAACGTTCAGCAACCGTCAGTTGGTGACCAAGTGTCGCTGAGTAAGCGGCGCCTGGACCAGCCGCACGGTAGCAAGGCAAGTGACAAGGCTCGGAGAAAACTTGGTGAACATAAACGTGCGTAGATGTACGTGGACGGCCGGAGATGGACGCAGCGAGCAATAACCGGCGCAAATGGACGATATTCGTTTGTCCATGGTGAGCATTGACGACCGGCGCAACGAGTCTCGGCCACCGTCAGGTCCGCCGTTAGACGACAGGCTGATCGCTTCATCGCTGTGCGTGCGCGTCGCACCCTAGGCGTGCCGATCCGGAGTCTTGCGTTGGGAGAGCGTGGCGCCCCTCGACAACCTCGGCTGATGACCGTCAGCCCTGCTGCCACGGCTGCGAGCAGCCTACTAAGATGACAGAGGTTGGCACTTGAGACATAGGGTTCAAAAGAGCCAAATGACCTGAAGGGTTAGGTTCCGATGAGGGACACTGCACAACCGCCCACGGGGTTGGCCCGGCGGGGCCGCCGGTTGCCCGAGCCAGAGACCGAGCGCAGGATGCTAGAGGCCGCCCTGGCCGAGGTGAAGCGCAGTGGCCTCAGCGTCAGCCTGGACAGCATCAGCATGGAGGACGTCATCCGGGAGGCCGGCGTTTCCCGGAGCGCGGTCTACCGGCGCTGGCCGTACAAGGACCTATTCGTGAGCGACCTGGTGAAGGTGCTGGCCGAGGCGGCCGTACCGAGCGCCGCGGACTACGAGGCGGTCATCGGGGTGATAAAGGCGGTGGCCGCCGGGCACGACAGCTGGCTGGAGACGGCCGAAGGCCGTCATGGGCTGCTGGTAGAAGTGTTCCGCCAGACCGCGCTGGCCGACTTCGAGGCGCTGTACCGTTCTCCCGAATGGCGCACCTACCTCGCTCTCCACGCCACTTTCATAGGTCTGCCGGCCGGCCAGCTACGCGACGAGGTGCAGGCCACGCTGGCTCGTTCGCAGCAGGGCTTCATCGGCCGCGTGGCCCGGGCCTGGGAGCACATGGCCAACTTGTTCGGCTACCGCCTGCGGCCTGAGCTCGGTGCTAGCTACGAGGTTTTGGCCACCTTGGTGAGCGCCATCAGCCGCGGCCTGATCCTCATGTCACTTTCGATGCCCGAGCTCGCAGGCGAGAGGCTGAAGGCCAGCCCCTTTGGCGCCACCGGCGTGGAGGAATGGTCCCTCGTGGCCACCGGCATGGCGGCCGTGGCCTTCGCCTTCTTCGAGCCCGACCCGGCGCTCGAGTGGGGCCCGGAGCGGGTGGCGGTCCTGCGCCAGGCCCTGGCCGCCCTGAGTGCCCCTCCATGGCTGACGCCTAAGGAGGGCGACGAGCACTGATACGCCCGCCACCTCTTGGAAAAAAGGCAACCGCTGGCAGGGCGTGCCTGGCACTATTCTGCCTGCCTGTTCTGGGTGCCTGGTCGTGAGAGATGTTCGCGTGGCCCCCGCATCCCTATCCCTGGGCTAGAGGTCGTGTCGATTTCGTAGAGCGCGGCTTTGTGGATTTTCGGCCTACGGGGCAGATGGCTCGTGGTCGCCGGCGAGCAGACGGGGCTCGATCCTGGTCTCCACGGCTTCACCGTCTCCGCCCCTTCTGACGTGATTGCCCTGGGCTGAGCCAGCTCTAGTGCATAGTCGAGCAGGGGACCGGGGCGCACGAGGGTCCTGGGACCGGGGAACAAACCCCCGCCGTGGCGAGGATGGTCGGCATGTCGGCTGGCATGACCAGAATGCTGCCGAACGAAAGGGCCACTCGAAGTAACCCGGCCATACTAAATCAAATCGCTTACGTGGCCATTATGACCGCTCGTCGGCCTCCGTCACGTACTCCCAGTCGACGTCGTCTCGGCGCTGGATGGTGATCGGTGCCTGTCGGGCCTTGGACAGGTCCCTTGCATAGTCCTCGGCGGCTTCGTCATCAAGCAGTTGACGTTGCTCGACCTCAGTCTCGTCTGGCTGGAGGAAGCGGTAGAGGGACGTACCGCCTGAGGGGGGTTGAATACCTGCCATGGGCCTACGTTACGCCAAGTTGGACGATTCTGACGGGTGCATCACGCGTCCTCAGGCGCGGACGGGCTGGGTCGGGACGGACGAGCCGGTCCAGGTACGGGTTCGGGTGCCTTGTAGGGGAGCCCCGCGTGACCCGGTCCGGAGAGGGTAGTTGGGCAGGACTCGCCCGCCCCTTACCCGAGAGCCGCCTCCGCCTGTGGGCGCGGCCCGTAACCGGCTGGCGCCCGGGGGCTGCGGCTGTCAATCGGGAGGGGTCACTAGGACATCGCCTTTGCGGGCTCGCTCGAGTTCAGACATGCTCCAGCTGCAGAGGCGTGTGGCGGGCCAGCACGGCAAAATCGTGGTCCGCTTGGAGGACGGGTCGGCGATGGCAGCACCAAGAGTGCCCAGCAGTTCGTGCTTTTCGCCGCCTCGAGCCCGGCCCAACCCCTCTGGGCTACGACCTCAGCGGCCCAGGTTCTTCCGCAACGCGTTCGCTACTTGTTCGCAGCTGAGGGCCGGCTTGGAGTCGGCAGCCTTAGGGTAGTCGGACGGGCCGAGCGAGGGGACCTGCCAGGCGCTCGCCGCGTAGCTGATCGCCTTTTCCGCCAGTGAGAGTGCTTGGTCGTCGTCGACGCGGCCGTTGCGCAGCACTTGGGAAACCAGTTTCGCGGCGGCGGGCGTCTCTATGAGCCCCCCGTGGAACGCCGGCACCACGATCGACGGGTACGAGAGTTTGTAGGTTGTCGGCGTGGCGGTGGCATCAGCTAGGGGGAGCAGCGCGAACTGGCGAGCTCCTGGGAGAGGGCAGGCCATGGCTTCTCGCAGGAAGGGGGCCTGGCTGTCCAAAGAGGCCAGAAGCGGGTTGTCCGGCGACAAGTCGACGGGCGAGACCGACTGAAAGGCGTCGCCGATCAACTTCATGGCCGTGCTGCTCGCTACTCCCCACCCCTTGTTGCCTTTAGTGGGGTACCAGACGCGCCCGGGGCTCACTAGGGGGCTCGCCATCACGAGCACCGACACGTGGGGGTCGGGCCTGGCCAACAGGGCAGATTTGGCGATGAGCGCCCCCTCGCTTTCGGCCACGATGTCGACGTTCTGGCCCGTGGTTTCGTGCAGTGCAGCCACCTGCTGCAGGAGCATCCGGTCCAGTTCTCCGAGCGGTTTGGCCGTGTCGGCCCCCTTGTAGGGGAGCGGCGCACCAGATGCCGTGAGGCCCCGGTAAGAGAAGGGTTCCTCGATGAAGTTCCCTGGGATCGGGTGCTCGCTGGTGCCGTCCCAGCTCGAACCGTAACCGGAGACAAGAAGCACGGCCGGCCCGGTCGGCTCGTAGACGGAGGGGGCTGTGGCCAGGGGCTCGAACGTGCTGGTCGGGGACCTCTTGGCCGCTTCGAAGCCGAGGACAGTGCCTCCCACGACGATGGCGGCCAGGGCAGCAACCGACAACGCCGCGACTGGTACCTTGTGGCGAGCCGGTTCGCGGTCCGCTACGGCGTGGACGACGCCGAACCACGACCAGGCGTTGAACAACCCGGAAAGGGCGGCGACCACGGGCCAAAGCACCCGCGGCGCGGCAGACATGGCGGCACTGGAAGCGCTCAGTACAGCGAAGGCGAGCACCACCCACCCAAGGGCCCGCAAGGAGAACAGCCTCCGCCACCAGTCGCCGCTCACTGCAGCAGGGTGCATGATCAATGCAACCAGCAGCGCCAAGGGCACGGCCGCCAGGAACAGCCACGAGATAGGCACGGCGGCCAGGCCAAAAAGCAGGGCCACGCTGGGCACGAGGAGCACTGCGGCCAAGGCGGTGCCAAAGACGCTACGGAACACCAACCTTGCCGGGGAAGGGCGCGCCACTCGCCCTGGCCAAGCGAGACCGATCGAAAGGGCGGTGATCGCCCCGCGGACGAGGAGCATCGCCCCGAGCTCGGCGGCCAGAGCCCACCAGGAGTACTGGTAGACGCTTATCCAGCGCAGGTCGCCGAACACGCCGAAAGGCGCTATCGCGCTCGCCTGCGGCGCCAGATCGGGTCGGGCGTCGGGGTCGAAACCCATGACCAAGCCCGTCTCCACCAGGTTGATGCCAATGCAAAGCGCGGCCAGCCTGGGCCAGGGGGGTACGCCGCGGAGCGCCCCAACGAGGCGGGCCGTCCCTTGGCCCGCAGTGCGAGCCCTGGTCATAACAAGACAATACCCCCCCGGTGTCGCCGTTAGCCGTGACACCTGGTACTAGCCCACTACCGGGAGAGCCCCGAGGGCCGAGCAGCTTATGGGTCGAAAAGACGGCTCAACGGTCAGCGCTACGCCGGCTGCGCGCCGGCAGGGCCCGCGCCTGGCGTTCGATGCCGTCGCCGGCGCCCTCGGGGTGCAACCGCCTGACGCCGTCTTGGAGCCTCGCCGTGGAGGAGATCAGCCACTCCTGGCACTGAGGCGCCGGCAGGGGGCGGGCGAGGAAAAACCCCTGCGCGGCGTCGCAACCGAGGCTCTCCAGGTGGGAGAGTGTGGCTTGGTCTTCGACGCCTTCGGCGGTCACGGTGCGGCCGAGGCTGCGGGCGAGCTCGATAGTAGAACGGACTATCGCTTCGTCGCCCTTGTCGTGGGTGATCTCCTTTACGAACGAGCGGTCGATCTTCAGTTCGTGGAACGGCAACTGCTTCAGGCGGCTGAGGGAGGAGAAGCCGGTCCCGTAATCGTCGATGGAGAGGCCGATGCCGAGGTGGCGGAGCCGGGAGAGCACCTGGACAGAGCCCTGGAGGTCCGCCATGGCCGAGGATTCGGTGAGCTCCAAGGTGAGGGTGCCCGGCTCCAGGCCGGTCCGGTCGAGCAGGTCGTTCAAGCGTTCGGCGATGTCCATGCTCATAAGGCTCCGAGCCGAGAAGTTGACGGCCACGTGCAAGCCCGGAACGACTAGCTGGCGCCAGGCCCGGGCCTGCTCGAGGGCGGTACCGAGGACCCACCAGGTGAGCTGGTCGATAAGGCCGGCGCTCTCGGCCACGGGGATGAACTCCGTCGGCGGGATGGGCCCGAACTGGTCATGGTTCCAGCGCAGCAGGGCCTCGCAGCTCACTACTTTGCCCGAGGACAGTTCGACGACTGGTTGGTACCAGACGTCCAGATCCCCGAACTCGATGGCCTGGCGCAGTTCGGTGGCGAGCCTTAGGCGGCGCAGCGTGCTCTGGTCCGCGGCCCGGTCGTAGGAGCGCGCCCCGCCCCCGGAGCGCTTGGCCGTGTACATAGCGATATCGGCGTGGCGCATAAGGCTCGTGGCATCGTGGCTGTGGAGCCGAGACACAGCCACGCCGAGGCTCGCCCTCACGTCGAGTAGCAGCCCCTCGACAGCCAGGGGCTCGCGTATGACGCCAAGCACCTCGTCCGCTTTGGATGAGATCGCCTCTTCGCTCGGAGCCTCCGGCATCAGCACGGCAAACTCGTCGCCACCGAGGCGGGCCACGACATCGCCTCCCCTGGCCAAGGGTACGAGGCGGTGGGCCACCTCGACAAGGATCGCGTCGCCCGTGTGGTGGCCGAGGGTGTCGTTGACCTCCTTGAACCCGTCCAGGTCTACGAGCAGCACGGCCACCCGCCCCTGGCCGTTGTCGGCGTGCAGTGCGTCCTCCAGGCGCTGGGACAGGTAGGACCGGTTGGGGAGGCCCGTGAGCGAATCGTGCTGGGCTTGGTGCTGGCGCACTTCGGCTTCCAGCCGGAGCGACTCGAGCAGCCTGCTGCTGCGCAGCGACACCTCGGCGTTGGCTGCGAGGACCTCCAAGAAGCGGAGGTCCTCATCGCTCCACCCTTCGTGCCTGAAGGGACGGTCTGCTACCAGCAGGTACCCCGAACTTGGGTCGTCGTGCTTCAAAGGGGCGACCAAGCCCTCCCGCAACCCGTGCTCGCGGAGAGCGGTGCTCAGTTCGCCTTCTTCCCGCTTGCCCTCGCTGAGCAGCATGGCCCCGCGCTCGAAGGCGATCGTGTCGAGACGCGTGAGCGCCGTTTGCGGCTCGATGGCCGGCGGCCCTTCGCCGGCAAGAGCGCAGTGGAGGGCGACCTTCGGGTAGCCCCTGCCACCCTTGCCTGCTGACATCGGGACGACAAGCTCGGCGTGGCTGGCCGAGAGCAGAGCCCGCGCCTCGTCGAGCACGGCCGCAATGACCTCGGAGGTTTCGATGAGCGAAGACACATTGCGGGTGAAGTCGAACAGCCGGCCCAGGTTGGCCCGGTGCTGGCTGGCAACAGCCGCTTCCCGGTACGCGAAGACCGCTGCACCCACAAGGGCCACGAACAGCACCACGCCCCACTCGTTGACCGAGATCAAGGTGACCGCCATGATGCCTGCGAGTGCACATACGACCACTCCCAGTGCAACCTGGGCGAGGATGGGCCTCACGCCAGGGCGGCGCCAGCGAGGGTCGACCGCGCCCATGACGCCGAGCAGGAGGACGATGTTCACGAGGTTTATCGTGGCGATGGCCGTCACGCTGACCGCCCAACCCTGCAACCTAGCGGGAGACGAGCCGCCGATCAGTTGGTCGAAAACGAGGATCCCCGCACACGCACTGGCCGCGTAAACCAGTAAGTTCGTCAGGATTTTGACCGGTTGCAGCCTCCGCTGCACCCCCGCTGCCAGGTTGCCGGCGGACAAGGCGAGCAAGGCCAGGGCCGGAGAGAGGAAGACGATGGCAACCAGGGCAGATATCTCGGACAAGGCCACGGAGGCGCTGCGCCTGCGGTTACGGACCGGCACCGGGCGCAGGAAGGAGGCCCATGCGCCCACCGCCACGAGCGGGGCAAACCAGGTGTGGTCGCCGCCTACCGGTCGGCGTCCTGCGAGGCCGAACGTATACGCGAAGGCCGTGGCGCCAGCCAGGAGTACGGCAAAAAAAAGAGCGCGCCCGGTACTCAGCGTACCTCGCCCTCCCGGCGCCGTTTGCCTCCTTGTTCGCTCCAATGACCCAGCCCCAACAACGGGATAAACCGCAGGCGACCTGGAAGGCAGCCAGCGCCAAGTCTAGGGGAACGCACTCGTGCCGATAGGGAACCGCCGCGGGGCCGCGAGCACGAGGCAAAATCGGAAATCGCATCTCGGCCTCTCCCCCTATGTAGGGGACAATCCGATAGTAGGAACAGCAAGGAAAAGGGCATAGTTTGAGGCGCGTCGACGGGTCGCGTGCCGTTACAGCTGCAGCCGGCGGAACGGCCTCCACGAGGTCCACCGGCCCCGGGCGGGTACGCATGGGGGCGCGCTTTTGGCAGCTCTGGTGGGCCACGGCCATATCCTCCACGGGCGATGGTTTGGTCGGCACTGTCGCCTTGCCACTCCTTGCACTGACCATGACGCGCAACGCGTTGGCAATTGCTGGTGTGACGGCTGCCAACAAGGCTGCCGCCGCCGCCTTTTCCTTGCCGGCGGGCCTCTTGACCGACCGCGTGGACAGGCGGGACCTGATGTCGGCGTGCGAGTTGGTGCCGGGCCTTGTCGTTGGCGCCCTCGTGGCGGCCATGGGCCTGCACGTCGCGGATCTGACCATGGTCTACGGCGTGGCGGTCGTGGTCGCGGTCTGTGACGTGACCTACAAGCTGGCCTTGCAGGCAGTGTTCCCCGAGGTCGTCGCCCTCCCCGAGCAACTTGGTGTCGGCAACGGGCGGCTCATGGCCGTGGACGGGGCCGGGGAACAACTCGTCGGGCCCGCGCTGGGCGGCTTCCTGTTCGGCGCCGCCCAGCGCCTGCCGTTCTTTGCCGATGCCGTCAGCTTCGTCGCCTCGGCGGTCTTGGTCCGTACGAGCGTGCCCTCCCGAGGCGCGAAGGGCACCCATGCGGTAGCTGGCCCTGTAGGGCAGGGCGCGGGCGCCGTCGGGCGACATCTGGTGCGGCCACCGTCCCATCGCCGGCCCAAAGCCCGTTTGACCGCTGACCTGCGCACGGGCTTCAGCGTGTTCAACGCCAAGGCGGCGCTCAAGCTGCTGGCCGGCGCCATGGCGGCTACCACTTTCAGCCAGCACATGGTCTTCGGCTTGCTCGTCATCTACGGCGAGCACCTCCTCCGGCTGAGCCCCACCGGTTACGGGGCATTCCTGGCTGGCGCGTCACTTTTGGGCGTTGTGGGGTTTTTCTTCGGGGGCGCGGCGCAGAAGCGTCTCGGCGCTTCGGGCGTGATCATCACGGGCTCGTTGCTCTGCGGCCTGTCCTACCTCGGGATGTCGGTAGCGGGCGTGGCCGTGCTGGCCGCGGTGTTGTTCGGCCTCCAAGAGCTCGGCACGGCCATCATGAACGTGGGCTCGATAACCACCCGCCAGCAGCTGATCCCCCGGGACCTCTACGGCCGCGTAGGCAGCGTGCACCGCCTCTTCGTCGCTACTGCGGCACCCCTCGGTGCTCTCGCAGGCGGTTTCGTGGCCGACGCTTGGGGGGTCAGGCCGGCGATGCTGGTAGCCGGAACCCTCAACCTCGCTGTCCTGGCCGGGCTGGCGCCGGCGGTCCGGCACCACCTTCCTTCGGCTGGCCGGCCCGTAGCCGATGCCGGCGCCAGGTAGCCTCGCTGCTCTGCTCTCCCAGCTTCAGGCGGCCTTGGCCGCCGCCACTACGGCGGCACCGATCTGGGCGACCTCGTCGTCATCGCAGATGTACGGGGGCATGGTGTAGACGAGGTCCCGGAACGGGCGGATCCAGACCCCGAGCGCCAGCGCGGCGGCCGTGGCGGCACTCACGTCGACAGGGTGGTCCATCTGCACGACCCCGATCGCCCCGTGGCAGCGCACGTCCACTACGCCGGGAAGACGCCTTGCCGGGGTCAACGCCTCGCGCAGGCCGGCCTCGAGACGCGCGATGTCGCGCGGCCAGTCGAGCGTGAGCAGGAGCCCGGTGGACGCGAGCGCGGCAGCGCACGCCAACGGGTTGGCCATAAACGTGGGGCCGTGCACCAAAGCGCCGGCCTCTCCGCCTGAGACGGTGAGCGCCACTTCCTTCGTGCAGATCATGGCGGCGAGGGACAGGTAGCCGCCTGTCAGCGCCTTGCCCACGCACATGATGTCTGGCGACACCCCAGCGCTCAGGCAGGCCCAGAGCGGCCCTGTCCGGCCGAAGCCGGTCGCGATCTCGTCGAGCACGAGGAGGGCGCCGTGCTCGTCCGCGATCTCCCGCAGCACCCGGACGTAGCCGGGGTCGTACAACCACATACCGCCCGCCCCTTGGACGACGGGCTCGGCCACCACGGCAGCTATGTCGCCGGCGTGCTCGGCGGCTAGCGAGCGCGCCGCGGACTCCCAGCTCGGGTCGACACCTTCGCCGGCAGGGGGGCGGGGCAGGAAGACCTGGCGAGGGAGGAATGATGCGAACAGGTGGTGCATACCGCCGACCGGGTCGCAGACCGACATGGCGCCGAAGGTGTCGCCGTGGTAGCCGCCGGCCAGGGCGAGGAACTTCCCGCGCCCGGCGTGGCCGAGGTTGCGCTGGTACTGGAGGCACGCCTTCAAGGCGACCTCAACCGAAACGGACCCCGAGTCGGCAAAGAACACCCTGTCCAGCCCGGGGGGCATCATGCTGGCGAGCCTCCTGGCCAGTTCGATGGCGGGCACGTGGGTGAGCCCGCCGAACATCACGTGCGCCAGGTGCTGCAACTGCCCGGTCACGGCGGCGTCGAGCGCCGGGTGGCGGTAACCCCAGATGGCCGCCCACCAAGAAGACATGGCGTCGATGACCTCGCGCCCGCCGGCCAGGCGAAGGCGCACCCCTTCGGCAGAGTCGACTGGCAGGGCTGGTGACGCCGAGGGCAAGGGCGCGTAGGGGTGCCAGACGTGGCCCGCGTCGTAGCCCAACAGCTCGGCCCAGTCGGGACCGTCCAGTCCTGTGACGCCGAGAGGTCCGAGACCATCCATGGAGCTCACCGGGCCGCCTTCACCGCCTGCTCCCGTGGCATCGCCTGGCTTCATGCCGCCACAATGCCAGCTCTACCTATGCCAGCTCTACCTGTGCCAGCTCTACCTGTGCCAGCTCTACCTGTGCCAGCTCTACCTGTGCCAGCTCTACCTGTGCCAGCTCTACCCGAGGGCGCGCGGGTCCCCCGGGGGGGAGAAGGGGACCCTGGTGGTGGGGGGCTAAGGGCTAGGGGGACGCCGTCAAAGCCTCGCGCCCACCACTTGAAGCTCAAGCTACCAGCAGAAGCCGTTATCCAGGTGCCCGCAGCATGACAACTGTGTAAATCAATCCTGAGGACCGCGGGTCAGGCGCGCTTCACGAGCCCGGAGGCGGTGGTGTCGTACACTCTGGGCGGTGGTCAGCGTATCGGTCGCCAGCGGGGCCGACTCCGAACTCGTAGCTGCCGTCCGCCGGCTGGTGCCCCAGCTCTCCACGTCGGCCGTCTTGCCGGGCGCCGGGGAAGTCCGCGAGATCGTGGCATCTCCGGCCACCCTCTTGTTGGTGGCGAGGGACGAAGCACTCGGGGCCGTGGAGGGCGAGGCGGCGCCAGCGCCGGGCGAAGGAGAAGGGACGGGCGGTCCCATCGTGGGCATGCTCACGCTCGTCCTTTTCCGCTTACCTACCGGGTTGCGTGCCTGGATCGAAGACGTGGTGGTCGACACGGCGGCGCGGGGGCGCGGGGTGGGCGAGGCGCTTACCCATGCGGCCGTAGGCCTGGCGCGTGCCAGGGGGGCGGCGACGGTGGACCTCACCTCGCGCCCGTCACGCGAGGCGGCCAACCGCCTCTACCAGAAGTTGGGGTTCGAATGCCGCCAGACAAATGTTTACCGTCGGTACTTGCGAAATCCCGGGCAGTAGGGATCGCCGGGTCACCGGACCTTGGACCAGGCAAACGCAGGCGCCCAACCACCCGACGAAACAAGCGTTCGGGACATAGCGGCGGTACCCATCGACCTCCGCGTTGGCGGGTCAGCGGCGGAGCGGGCTGGAGCCGGCCAGCCCGAGCAGCTCCTCACTGACGTAGAGCTGCGCCGGCCGCCCCCGCCCGGACGGCGCGGCCGCGCGGAAGGGGGTGAGGATGCCGGCATCGGCGAGGGTCCGCAGGGCGGTCCCGGCACCTTGGCGGGTCAGGCCGAGCGCGCTGGCCACGACGGGGGCGGTGAGTACCAGGTGGGGAGGCAGGAGGTCGAGGACCCGTCGGGCACCAGCGTCGGAACGCAGGCTGCGGACCTTTCCGTAGACGGACAGCTTCGTCTCCCAGCCCCTACGGATACGCTTCACGTCACCAACCAGTTCCTGCTGCGCTCTGCTCGCGCCCGAGACAGCGTCGGCGAACCATGCGACCCAGGTGCTGGTCTGGCCGAAGCGGTATTGGGCAAGTCCGGCGGTGTACCCCCCGACGTCGGCGGCAAGCCGGACGCTGACCGGCGGCGGCGTGAGCAGGCGGAGTCGGCGGGTGAGCAGCCACGAGATGAGGACCCGGCCGATGCGGCCGTTCCCGTCGGCGAACGGGTGAATGATCTCGAACTGGGCGTGCGCGATCGCTGCCGCGGCGATCGGGTCAAGGCCGGCACCGTTCACGAAAGCAAGCAGATCGGCGAGCAGCCCGTCCAGCGCTGTCGCTGGAGGCGTGACGAGGTGGGCCTCCAACGGAGTACTACCGCCGATCCAGCCTTGCTCCTCCCGGATGCGCCCGACGTACTGCGCCGGCGTGGGGCTCCCGGCCATCAGGGCCTCGTGCCAGCGGCACAGCTCGCCCACACTGAGCGGCTGGGTGCCCGAGGCGTGGACGATGGCCTCGTTGGCGGCGGCCAGGTTGCCGGCCACCCAGGCGGCCGGGGATTGGGCACCGCCGCCGTCGTCGTGCTCGGCAAGGACGACATCGACGACCGGGGCGGTGACGCCCTCGATGTAGCTCGAGGCGATCCCTTCGGCGCGAAGGAGCAGCCGGGCCAACGGAGCGTAGTCGTCACCCAGGGCCTCGGCACCCTGCGAGACGCTGACTTCGGCGGCACCGCAGCGGGCAGCGGCCTCGGCATCAAGAGAGAGGTCGCGCTCGGCAAGCAGCTGGGGCACGAAGGCGCTGACGCGCCGGCCCCGCCAGACGACGGGCACTTCGGTCCCGGCAAGCTCCACCGAATCGCTCCTTTTGTAACCGATAGCATACTAGCCTTTACAAAGCCTGGCCATGGCATGACAGTGCCCACGGGCTGGCCCGTGCACATGGCCGGCTGCTGGTGCCGGGTCCCCAACGGCTGTTGGGCCGGCCAGGAGCGCAAAACCGCAAGAGAACGTCTACTGGCACGACTTGCGCCGGCCGGAGTGAGACGCCCTCAGTAGGCGCGCGCCACGACGGCTACGAGGTCCGAGAGGTCCTCGTACGTCCCTGGCAGCGACCCGTCCTTGCGCTGCAGGGCCCGTATGGTCACGCCGGCCTCGTTGAGCGTCGCCTCCCCGCTGTCCCCGGCCAGAGCCGAACCCGCCAGCACCCCGAAGCCGGTCTGTGCCGCCTCCTCGGCCTCCTCGAGCGAGGCAACCGAGCTCGTGTGGTCCTCCAGGTACCGGCGCGCCTCGGACAACAAGGCGCTCTGAGCCTCCTCGAGGGCCCGCGCCACCTCGGCGTCGACCTGGCCGAGGGCAACGGGCACCTTGGAGTTGCTGTCCCGCCGGCACAGCACCACCTTGCCCTCAGCCAGGTCGCGAGGGCCGACCTCCAGCCTGACGGGCGCGCCCCGCAGCTCCCAGCCCACGACTCGCCTTCCCCAGGAAAGGTCCGTGCGGGTGTCGAGCTCGACCCGGTGCCCCGCCCTACGGAGAGACTCGGCAATGCCGGCAGCAGCTTCGCCGGCGCCGTCTTGCGTGCGAACGGCGAGCACGACCACCTGGACCGGGGCCACCCGAGGGGGCAGGCGCAGCCCCTGGTCGTCCCCGTGAGCCATGACGAGCGCCCCCATGAGGCGGGTTGAGGCCCCCCACGAGGTCTGCCAGCAGAGGGACTGGCGGCCCTCCTCGTCGGAGAAGGTGATCCCGAACGCCTTGGCGAAGCCCTGCCCGAGCTCGTGGCTCGTGCCCATTTGGAGTGCCTTCCCGTCCCGCATCATGGCCTCGGCCGTCCAGGTCGTGGTGGCCCCGGCGAAACGCTCACGTTGCGTCTTCCGCCCGAGCACGACCGGTATGGCGAGGATCTCGACCATGAAATCTGCGTAGATGTCGTTCAGGACCTTCAAGGCGAAACGGTGGGCGTCTTGCTCGGTTGCGTGGGCCGTGTGGCCCTCCTGCCACAGGAACTCCGTCCCCCGGAGGAACAGCCGTGGCCGCATCTCCCAACGCACCACGTTGGCCCACTGGTTGAGCAAGAGAGGCAGGTCACGGTAGCTCTGGACCCACTTGGCCATGAAGGCGTCGATGACAGTCTCGCTGGTGGGGCGCACGACCACGGGTTCTTCGAGCTTCTTCCCGCCCCCATGGGTCACTATGGCGAGCTCGGGGCTGAAGCCTTCGACGTGCTCGGCTTCCCGACGGAAGTAGCTCTCCGGGATGAACAGGGGGAAGTAGGCGTTGCGCACGCCGGCGGCCTTGATGCGAGCGTCCATCTCCGCTTGCATCTTTTCCCACATGGCGTAGCCGTAGGGGCGGATGACCATTGTCCCCCGCACCGGCCCCGTTTCGGCGAGCTCGGCCTTGGCGAGCACGTCTTGGTACCACTGGGGGAAGTCGGCGGCTTGTGGCGTGAGCACCTCGGGCTTGGGCATGCAAAGACGATGCTAGACGGGGCTCGCGCCGTGGTTGTGGCGTATCTTCGGAGATGTTCCGGGGGCACCCCGGCGCCCAGGTAGGATGGAGAAGTGCGAGCACGCTATGACGCGCCTACTGGCGCGGCACCAGCCAGGCCGCCTTCCCGCCACGGGGGTCGGGTCACCGCAATCGATCGCGTGATGGCCAGTGCGCCCGCCCGACGGTTCTTCGGCAACCGGTTGGTGAGCCGGGCCCTGGCGCCGGCGAGGGGCATGGGCTCGCTCGCCAAGTTCCTCCGTTACTCGATGGTTTCGGTCGTGGCGGTGGCGATCAGCGAATTGGTGATCCTGATCTGCGCCTGGCTTTTCCACCTCTCCGGGGTCGCCTCCAATGCGCTCGGTGCCGCCGCTTCGACACCCGCTGCCTTCGAGCTCAACCGCAAGTGGGCTTGGGGGAAGACCGGCAAGAGCCACTTGTGGAGAGAAGTCGTCCCGTTCTGGGGGCTCACCCTGGCCGGGCTGGCCGCCTCCACGGGCACCGTGGACATCGCCGACAAGATGGCCAAAGCCAACCATGTGATCGGCCTGGACAGGGCGTTCGCCATCATGGGGGCGTCGTTGTTCGCCTGGGGCGTCGTGTGGGTCATCAAGTTCGTGCTCTTCAACCGGGTCGTTTTCGCGGCGCGCCCCGCCGAAGCCGGCCAGGGCCTCGGGTGGGGCGCCGCGGGTCCGTCGAGCACTACCTCGGCCAACGGGCACGGGGTACCTGCGCAGCACTAAACACCACGCCGGCCCAGTGAGATCTTGTGGCCCCTCCGGCCAATCTGTGCCGACGCCGGACGCCCGCGAGGCCAAACCGCTTCTTCCGTCGTGGAGGGTGGTGGCCGCCAAGGCCAAGGGGTTCATGCCCGAGCCAGAGGGCTTGGCCCTTTTCCAGGTTGCCCGCCAAGCCGCCGGGAGCGGGCTCGGCTCGCTGGTGGAGATAGGCACCTACTGCGCCAAGTCGGCCGTTTACCTCGGAGCCGCGGCCCGCGAGGCCGGCACCGTGTTGTTCAGCATCGACCACCACCACGGCTCCGAAGAACTTCAACCGGGGTGGCCCCACCACGACCCCGACGTCGTCGACCCGGTCACGGGGGCCATTGACACGCTCCCGTGGGCGAGGCGGACCCTTCGCGACGCGGGTTTGGAAGGCCATGTGGTGCTCGTAGTGGGCGAGTCGGTCACCGTTGCGAGGTCGTGGCCCGGGCCCGTGGCCATGGTCTTTATAGACGGCGGGCACGGGGCCGAGGTGGCGAGAGCGGACTTTTCCTGGTGGGTGCCCAAGGTCGCCGCCGGCGGCGTCCTTGCCGTGCACGACGTGTTCGAGGACCCAGCGGAGGGCGGCCAGGTGCCGTACCAGCTTTACCTGGAGGTCCTCGCGTCCAGGGACTGGGACGTGGTTGGTGAGACGGGGTCGCTCCGGGTGCTCCGCCGGCGTGCGCTTGGCGGCACAGCGCGCCCGGGCCAAGCCGCGGGCGGGGTTTTGACGCCAACCCGGGGGCGGGTAACGCTGTAGTGATGCCCGGGGCCGTTCCTCCTCCTCGTTGCGGCCGCCAGGCGGCTGGGGAAAACGAGAAGCTCCGCGTGGCGCTCCTCGCCTACCGGGGCAACCCCCGGGTCGGCGGTCAGGGCGTGTACTGCCGGTTCTTGTCGCGCGAGCTCGTGCGGCTCGGGCACCAGGTCACCGTTTTCTCGGGCCCACCCTGGCCCGTGCTCGACGAGGGTACGAGCCTCGTCAAGATCCCGAGCCTCGACCTGTACCGCGAGCCTGACCCCTTCCGTGTCCCCCACCTCTCCGAGCTCCGGTCCTGGGCGGACGTAGCCGAGGTACTGACGATGTGGTCCGGCGGCTTCCCGGAACCTCGCACGTTTAGCTGGAGGGCGAGAAGGCTCCTGGGCCGCTGGCCCGTCGACCCGGAGACGGCAGCTCTCGGGAACGGGGCTCTCGGGAACGGGGCTCGGGCTTTCGACGTCGTGCACGACAACGGCTCGTTCGGCAGCGGTATCGCCGGCTTGGTGGCGGACGGCTGGCCCGTCGTCGGGACCTGCCACCACCCCATAACGGTCGACCGCCTCGTCGATCTAGCCGCCGCCGGGCCCTACTGGAAGGAACTGTCGGTCAAGCGTTGGTACGGCTTCGTCCGCATGCAGAACGCCGTAGCGCAGCGCCTGGCGCGCGTCCTCACCGTGTCGTCGTCTTCACGGCGGGACATCATCGAACAAATGGGTGTCGCGCCGGAGCGGGTCTCGGTCGTGCCGATAGGCACGGACACCGGCCTCTTCAGGCCCCTCCCGGGCGGGCCGGGCCGGCGGCCCCCCGGTCGGGTGATGACGACAGCCAGCGCTGACGTGCCCATGAAGGGCCTCGTGTACCTGCTCGAAGCCCTCGCGAAGCTGCGAACAGAGCAGCCGGACGCCCACCTCGTCGTCGTCGGCGAACCACGGCCAGCCAGTACGGCGGCGATTACCCGGTTCGGGCTCGAAGGTGCGGTGACCTTCCGTCCCGGCGTGAGCGACGCCGAGCTCGTCGAGCTCTACTCGGAGGCCTCGGTTGCTGCCGTGCCTTCGCTCTACGAAGGCTTCTCTCTCCCCGCGGTCGAGGCGATGGCGTGCGAGGTCCCCGTCGTATGTTCTTCGGGAGGCGCCTTGCCCGAGGTGGTCGGGCGCGACGGTGAGGCGGCGCTCCTCGTCCCGCCGGCCGACCCGGGCGCGCTGGCTCAAGCCCTGGGCAGGGTGCTGGCGAGCTACACCGACGCTCCCAACAGCTCCGCCGGCTCCCAGCCCGGCCACGCCGGCGCAGCCGGCCCGCTCGCCGGGCGCCTCGGGCGCGCCGGCCGCCGGCGCGTGCTCGGCCGCTTCACCTGGGAGCGGTGCGCCTCCGGCGTGGTCGAGCAGTACCGGGCCGTCCTCGACGAGCACGCTCGCGCTCGGAGCGAGACGGCCAGGGCGCGCCGGCCTCGAGGCTCCCGGGGGCGCTTCGGGCCGCCCCGGACCTGAAGCCGGTGCCCCTTTTGGAGGCGCTGAAGTGCTGACGGTGCGCTTCGCCTGGCTCGGCCTTCACAGCGGAGAACGCTTGCTCGACTTCGGCTGTGGGGGTGGCCGCCACAGCTTCGAGGCGATGCGCCATGGAGCGGTGGCTACCGCGCTCGACGCCGACGCCGAGGAGGCGGGGAGAGCGGCGGGGTGGGTGCGGGCGCTGCTCGACGAGGATAAAAAGACGGCCGAATCCGGCGGCCAGGGCCACGTGGTAGTGGGCGACGGGGTGGCCCTGCCGTTCCCGGACGCCTGTTTCGACCGGGTCGTCGCCTCGGAGGTCCTGGAGCACCTCCCCGACGATGGCTCCGTCCTGGCGGAGCTGGCTCGTGTGACCCGCCCTGGTGGCACCCTGGCGGTCACGGTCCCTCGCTGGTACCCCGAGGTGATCAACTGGCGGCTCTCGTCCGAGTACCACAACGCCCCCGGCGGCCACGTCCGTATCTACCGCCGCGCTCAGCTCGAGCGACGCCTGCGGGAGGCCGGCTTTCGTCCCTACCGCTCGCACCACGCTCACGCCCTCCACAGCCCCTACTGGTGGCTGCGTTGCCTGCTCGGTGCCCGGGCCGACTCGAACGCCCTGGTCAAGGCCTACTACCGCTTGCTCGTTTGGGACATCACTGCACACCGCCGCCTCACCAGCTGGACCGAAGCCGCGCTCAACCCGCTCCTCGGCAAGAGCCTCGCCGTCTATGCGCGCAAGGACTGAGCGCCACGGCGCCGGTGCCGGCTCGTCTGCTCCTTGCTGGCTGTCGCCCGAAGAGGTCGGCGAGACGGCTGCCTGGATCGCCTCCCTGCAACTGCGCGACGGGATGGTCCCCTGGTACCGCGGCGGCCACGCCGACCCCTGGAACCACGTGGAGGCCGCGATGGCCCTCGCCTGCGCCGGCCGCTGGGCCGAAGTGGGAAGGGCCTTTGACTGGTTGGCGGCCAAGCAGCACGAGGACGGGAGCTGGTGCACCGGCTATGTCCTGGGCGGCGTGGTCGAGCCGCGGCGCGACCCGAACGCCTGCGCGTACGTGGCCACCGGGCTTCGGTGGTGTGCAGGCCTGGGTGGGGGCAGGAGCTTTTTGGAAGAGTTCTGGCCCATGGTGGAGCGGGCCTTGCACTGGTGCCTCTTGCAGCAGCGGCCGGGAGGGGAAATCGTGTGGTCTGTCGACCCGGACGGCGTCCGCGGTACTTTCGCCCTGCTCGCGGCCACCTCGTCGTTCCAGCTGTCTTTGCGCTGCGCGGCCGAGGCTGCCACCGAGCTCGGCCAGGGGCCGGCGCCCTGGCTAGAGGCGGCCGAACGGGCTGCCGCCGCCGTCGCCCGAGGTTGCCGCGGCGGGGACCGCCCCACCAGGGGCCGGGGCGCCTCGGGCGGGCCGGCTCCGGGCGGCGGGGCCGCGGTCTTCGCCTCCAAGCACAGGTGGTCGATGGACTGGTACTACCCGGTGCTGACCGGCGCTCTTGCCGGCGAAGACGCTCGCCGACGGGTGGCCGGCCGTTGGCAGGAGTTCGTCGAGCCAGGGCTCGGGGTGCGTTGCGTCTCGGACCGGTACTGGGTGACGGCTGCCGAGACGGCCGAGTGCGCGATGGCTGCGTCCCGTGCCGGCTTGGCTACCGAGGCGGCGGAACTCTTGGAGTGGACGCGCCACCTGCGCCACCCGTCCGGTGCCTATTGGACCGGCTGCGCCCACCCCGAGTGCGTACGCTTCCCGGGCGGCCAGCTGAGCACTTATTCGGCGGCGGCGGTCGTGATCGCCGACCACGTGCTCTCGAGGCGCAGCCCGGCGGCCGCGGTGTTCTCGGGGCCGGGCGAAGTGGCGGCCGCCCCCGGGGAGGCCTGACGCCCGCCGGGGCCCTCGTCCCTCGCTCGGCCGGATACCGCCGGGGCCGCGTTGAGCGCGCCGTTTGCCGCGGCTCAGCGGGCCGTCTCTTGGTGCACCAGCTCGACTAGCCGGGCGACCTGGTCCGGGTCGGTGGCAGGGAGGATGCCATGGCCCAAGTTGAAGATGTACCCCGCCGGCCCGCCCGCCGCCAGCACCTCGCGGGCCTCTCGGGCCAGCACCTCCCAGGGGGCGAGGCAGGCGGCAGGGTCGAGGTTGCCCTGCAGGGCAACGCCGGGCCCGAGCCGGCGCCTGGCTACGTCGAGGGGTACCCTCCAGTCCACGCCGACGACGTCGGCGCCGGCCTCGGAGAAGAGCTGGAGCAGCTCTCCCGTGCAGACCCCGAAAACGATGCGGGGCACGCCCAAAGGGGCTAAGCCGTCCAGGAGCGCCTGGAGCGCCGGCAGCACGTAGCGCCGGTAGTCCGCCGGCGAGAGCGCCCCACCCCAGCTCTCGAAGACCTGCACCGCCGCCGCTCCGGCTGCTACCTGGGCGCGCAGGCTGGCGAGCGCGATGGTCGCCAGCCGGCCCACGAGGTCCGCCCAGAGGCCAGGCTCGCTCCACATGAGGCTCTTGGTCGCCCCATAAGACTGCGAGGGGCCTCCCTCTACGAGGTAGCTCGCCAAGGTGAACGGCCCGCCCGCGAACCCGATGAGCGGCACGTCGGTTTCCTTTACCACGAGCCGGACGGCGTCCGCCACGTACGGTTGTGGTTCCACCACGAGCCGGTCGAGGTCGGTGGCGCGACGGAAGGGCTTCTCGACCACTGGGCCCGTGCCCGGGGCCACCTCCACCCCGAAGCCCGTCACCGGCACGACGATGTCGGAGAAGAGCACCGCAGCATCGACCCCGTAGCGGCGTACGGGCTGGAGCGTGAGTTCGGCGGCAAGCTCGGGCTGGTGGATCGCTTCGAGGATGCTCCCCTCCCCCCGCAGGCGGCGGTACTCGGGCAGGTGCCGCCCCGCCTGGCGCATGAACCACACCGGGGTCCATGGCACCGCCTCGCCACGGCAGGCGGCGAGGAACGGCGGGGCCACCCGCCCACCGTACCCTCAGTAACCTGGTGCGGAGCATAGGCCTTGCGGGGCCGGCCGCCGTGCGAGCAAAGTGGGCGTTCCGGCCTAAAAGCTTCGTATGGCGCACCCTGACCTACCCGCCGAGCAGGCGTACCTGGACCGTGCATACCGGCGGCTCGAAACCGTGCGTGCCGAGACCGAAGCGCGCCTCCGGGAGGCGTTCGGGGAGGAGCGGGGGGGGACGTTCCAGTCCTACACCGAACGCGACATCAGGGTGCGCAACAGCCTTTCCCGGCTGGAGAAGCTGGAGCTCGGCCACGAGGCGCTCATCTTCGGGCGCATCGACCGCCGCGGGGACGAAGGTAGGGAGGAGGAAAACGGCGAGGAGAGCTTCCATGTCGGGCGCATCGCCCTTTCCGACGAGTACCACGAACCGCTCGTGGTCGACTGGAGGGCGCCCGTGGCCGAGCCCTTCTACCGGGCCACCGGAGCGCACCCGATGGGGCTCAAGCGCCGGCGCCATTTCCTCACCGAAGCGAGGCGCGTCGTCGACTTGGAAGACGAGCTGTTCGCCGCGGGCGGGAGCGAGGCCGAGGGTGCCGGCGTCCAGGTGCTCGGGTTGTCCGGCCCGGCGGTGCTCATGGCCGTGCTTTCCCGGGCCCACACGGGGCGCATGCGCGACATCGTCGCCACGGTCCAGGCCGAACAGGACGAGGTCATCCGCGCTCCACTGGCGGGTGCCCTGGTCGTACAGGGCGGGCCTGGTACCGGCAAAACAGCCGTGGCGCTCCACCGGGCCGCCTACCTGCTCTACACCCATCGCTGGCCCCTGGAGAGCCAAGGCGTCCTCGTGGTGGGGCCCAACCCGACCTTCCTGCGCTACATCGACCAGGTGCTGCCCTCCCTCGGCGAGACCGGTGTCGAGTTGTCGACTGCGAGCGGGCTGTACCGCTCGGAGCGCCCCGGCTCGGCCGAACCAGCCGACGTCGCGCGCCTGAAGGGGGACCCCCGGATGGCTCGCCTCCTGCCCAGGGCCGTCCGCATGTGGGAGCGCCCCCTCCGCTCCCGGGTGGAGGTGCCCTACGGCTCGACGGTGCTTGTCCTCACGCCGGAGTTGTCCGAGCAGGTCGTTGCCGCGGCCAAGCGCCGCCCCGGCACGCACAACGCCCGCCGGCGCTTCGTCGAGGCCCAGCTCTGGCAACAACTGGCGCAGCAGCTCGAGTCCCGCCAGTCCCTTCCTGGGGACCCTGAAACCGGCACACGGCTTTCGAAGCTGGCGGGCCAGCTAAAGAGCGACCTCCGCCGGCGGCCCGAGATGGCCGAGGCCCTCGAGCGCATGTGGCCGAGGCTCTCCCCTGAAGAACTGCTCCACGCCCTGTTCGGTTCCAAGGCCCTCCTCGATGCTGCGGGACGGGGTATCTTCAGCCGCCAGGAGCTCGAAGTGCTGCACCGGCCGCGCCGCTCTTGGTTGAAAGGGGTGGCCTGGTCGATAGCGGACATGGCCCTTCTCGACGAGGCCCGGGCGCTGCTCGGGCCGCGCTCCATGCGGGCCGCCGGAGCCTCGGACGGAGGGGCGACGGTGCGCACCTACGGGCACATTGTCGTCGACGAGGCCCAGGATCTCTCGCCCATGGAACTGCGAATGGTCGGCCGGCGCTCGCTGTCCGGTTCCATGACCCTGGCCGGCGACATCGCCCAGGCCACCGGGCCGTGGGCCCCTTCGTCGTGGGACGACGTGGTGGCCCACCTGCCGGTGCCCCGGGGCTGGCGCCAAGCCACGCTCTCGGTCAGCTATCGCGCGCCGGCCGAAGTGATGAGCCTGGCGGCCGCTGTGCTGGCCGAGGCGCTGCCGGGAGCCGTGCCCCCCGAGCCCGTACGCCACACTGGCGAGCGCCCCCGCTTCATTTACTCCGCCCCCAGTTCCGCCGGCCCTTGGTACCCGGCCCTCGCCAACACGGTCGGCGAGGAGCTCGCCGCTGTCGCCGCGGCCGACGGGGGCGAAGACGGCAACGTGGGCGTGCTCGTCCCGCCCAAGCTGCTGGGGGAGGTGCGCTCTTGCCTCCTCGCCGGCGGCGTCGAGTTCGGCGAGGTCGGCTCCGGCGCCCTCGACGCCCGGGTCAGCCTGCTGGCGCTGGGCGACGCCAAGGGCCTCGAGTTCGACGCGGTCGTGGTGGTCGAGCCGGCGCTCATAGCTGCGGGCGGGCCGAGCGGCATGCGCGCCCTTTACGTGGCGATTACGCGCTGTACCCGCCGGCTCGCGGTCGTCTACCGCGAGCCGCTGCCGGCGCCGCTCGCACAATAGCCCTGCAGTTGCGCCTGTTTTTGCTAGTAGTCAGTGCGCCCCGAGCGGGCCACCCTGGCCGGAACGGGCATAGCAGGCGTGCTGCGCCGGCAAGGGCCCCTGCTGCAGCCGGGCGCGCAAAAAACTGACCGATCTGCGCCGGCGGAAGCCACATCGGTCAGGAACCTGCGCGTTTTCGTACCAAAAACCCATAGATGTGCGGCTAACGACTTCACATCGGTGGGTTTTTCGCGCACTGGCCCGGGTAGCCTCGGGCTTCGAGCGGCTCGCGACGACAAGTACGCGTCCCGCTCACCGGGCCAGCCCGGGGAGCATGGAAAAGCCTGAGCTCGAGGCGACCCAGGCCGACCGGCACGGTGCCAGCCGGCCCCGCCCAGCCGAGGTAACGGGCTGAATTTTCAAAGCGACGGAAATAGCCGAGCAGAGCGGCGACGGCGCCGGCGGAGAGGGCCACCAAGTGCCTGCAAGCAACTATCCGTCTGGCCGGCGGTTGTTGAGGAAACGACCCGACTACGCCAGCGCGGCCGCGGGCTCCCGTGCTGGGAGAAGTTTCGCGAGCTGGCCGGCCTCGGCCGAAAGCCGCCGGCGGAAGTCGTCGTGGGAGGCGACGGCAGCGAAGTAGGCGGCGCGACGCTTCGCCACGCGCCCGAGGCGCTCGGGGGCCACGAGGTCTGGGTCCAGCTGGGAGTTGATGGCGTCGCGGAGGAGCCCCAGTGCCTCGGCACGCATCTGGGAGATGCGCGAGTCCGTGACGCCGAGCTCCTCGGCGAGCTCGGCCATGGGGAGCTCTTCGAAGAAGTAGCCGATCACGACCCGGCGGAGGCGCTCGGGGAGGTTGTCGACGGCGGCGACCAGGTAAGACCGCCGCTCGTTGTCAAGCACGGCTTCGTCGGGGCCTGGGAGCCTCGAGAGGCCCGCCGGCTCGCTACCGCCTTCTGCAGGCAGCGCTTCGAAGTTGAGCACGAGGGCGCGATGAATATCTGCCTCCACCGCCTGGAGCTCTGCCTGGGTTGCTCCCATGGTTTTCGCCACCTCCGCCAGGGAGGGCTGGCGCCCGAGCTTGGCCGTCAAGCAGTCTGTCGTTTGGGCGATGTGGCGCGCCCTCGAGCGCACAGAACGGCTTGCCCAGTCGAGCGAACGCAGGTCGTCGAGGAGGGCGCCACGGATGCGGGCGGAGGCGAAGCGCTGGAAGCTGATCCCCCTCTCGGGGTCATAGGATCTTGCTGCTTGAGCAAGGCCGGCCATGCCGGCGGACACGAGGTCGTCTCTGCTCACGTGGCGCGGGATCCGGCTTGCCACTTCTGAGACGATGTAGCTGACGAGAGGTAAGTGCTGACGTACCAGTTGTTCCTCAGTGCCCTCCGTTCTCCTCGGGCCGGAGCTGCCGCTGTTCGCGCGCAACTGGAGCATCGCAGCTACCATCGGCGCGAACCAAGCGCGCGCTTGAGGGGCCTTTGGTCACAACCGGAAATGACAGAACGCATTTGGCTCAGACGCGCAGATATGCAGCCGATGCAGCCTCCGTGGCGTTCGCCGAGCACGACGACCAGGTGCTCAACGACGTTTCTACCGTCTTGTGGCGCGAACGGCAGTTGCTCGAGTTACTCGTGTTCAAGCTCGACGAAGAGCAGCTCCTGCTCAGTGCGGGCAGAGCCCGATGGGTCAACCACGCCTCCCGTGAGGTCGAGATCGTCTTCGAGGAGCTGCGAGCGGCCGGGCTCCTGCGAGCGGTCGAGGTGGAGGCGGCAGCGGCAAGGCTCGGTTTGGCTAGTTTCCCGGGCCTGAGCTCTCTTTCGGAGGCCGCCCCCGAGCCGTGGCGGTCCATCTTTGCCCGGCACCGCCAGGCCTTCCTCCAGTTGACGAGCGAGGTCCGCGACCTGTCCGAGCGCAACCGGCACCTGCTCGCTGAGGGCCGGGACGCGGCGCGCGAGGCCCGCAGCTCGCTAATGGGTGAAGGCGCCCCGCTGCCCCAAACTGGCACGGCCTCTTAGTGCTCCTCCCTCCGGCCACCTACTAGTGAACGGGGCCATCTGACCTGTGATCCATTTCTCCGGCCCTTGGCTCGGCTTGGCCGAGATGAACGGCCAGCAGTTCTCATTTTCCAAGAGCCGGCCACCCTCCTTGCTCGTCTCGGGCTAGAGCAGAGCAACTACCAGCCGGTGAGCGGTTCTTTGGCGGGGGTGCTCGAGATGTTGGACAGTTACGTGTCCCAGTACCAAACCAGCCTGTGCGGCGTCGCGCTGAGCCTCCAGCCCGCAGCTCGGGCCGACACCGACCAAGAGAGGGCGAACATGGCCATGTACCAAAATGGCGACGACGCACCGGCCAAGTCCCTGAGCACGGGGGAGCGCCAGGACCGGGGGGCCGGGATCCAAAACGCGAACGAGGCCCAGGTCCTGAGCGAACTCGACGTCGCGGAAGCCGCCTACCAGGCAGCGCTCGAAACGATCGCCAACATCGTCCAACCCTCGCTTGTCCGGTTCATCTCCTGACCGTGGCGGTACATCTGCCCCGCCGCGCCGCCCCCCGCTCCCGGTATATCGTCTAAATCGTCCAGGCGTTGCGCTTCGGCACCGGAGCGCCGTTCCCGTCGTGCAAAAAGGGACCATGCGTTCGACTGGTCTGCCCGACTGGTGCGCCGGCGGGCGCCCCCCGCTCCTCTTGGGGCCAGCCAGTAGGCTGCAGCGGCATCGCCCAGGGAAGGAGCGAGCGTGCTGGTACTGACGAGGCATGTGCACCAGAGCATCGTGATCGGCCAGGACATCGTCGTTACGGTCCTGGAAGTACGCGGCGACCAGGTCCGTCTTGGCATCACGGCCCCCAAGGAAGTCCAGGTGCACCGGGAGGAGGTTTTCGCTGCGCTGTCGGCCGCCAACCGCCAGGCGGCGACCTCGGCTGCCGAGCTTGACGTGCTTTCGGATGTGGCCGGTGAGACCGGCCGAACGGTAAGCAGTGACCGCCCGGGCGAGCCTCAGGCCGGCTGAGCGGGTGATTTGGTATGCAGCTGCGGGCGCGTGGGCTACGCCAATGCCGAGCCCGGGCGGCTGCTTCGGGGGCGCCACTGCTGATCGTGAGCTGGGAGCTGCCAGCGGTGAGAGATTTCGGTCAGAGCGCGCACACCCCCGCCGGGCCCGGTAACATGCGTCTCCGAGGCCAAGGTGCACACGGGCGCAGAGTTTGGACGCGGCTGGCACTACATGGAGCCTGGCTATGTCGTGCTGCGAAAGGACTAGTTGGGGGAGCGCCTTGCGTGCCCTTATGTAGATGAGGACGACGGGATAGGTGCCAAACAATCACGCCGCTCAGCCGGAAGAAGACCTGGTCCGGTTGTACCTCAACGACATCGGCAAGCACTCACTCCTGACCAAGGACGACGAGGCGCGCCTCGCCCAAGCCATTGAGGCTGGTCGCATGGCTCGTGCGGAGCTGATGTCGGGCAAGGTGTTCTCGGCCCCGAGGAAGCGTGAGCTGCGCCGGGCGGTGCGAGAGGGGGACGAGGCGGCCGAGACCTTCGTCAAGGCCAACCTGAGGCTGGTTGTCTCCATCGCAAAGAAGTACCAGGCGGCCGAGCTGCCTTTGCTCGACCTCGTCCAAGAGGGCAACCTCGGCTTGATGCACGCCGTCGAAAAGTTCGACTGGCGCAAGGGCTTCAAGTTCTCGACGTACGCGACATGGTGGATCCGCCAAGCCATCACCCGGGGCATTGCCAATACGGGCCGCACCGTGCGCCTGCCCGTGCACGCCGGGGACCTGCTGACGCGTGTGACCAAAGCGCGAGGCCGCCTCGAAGGCCAGCTCGGGCGGCGCCCCACGGCGGCCGAGCTCGCCATGGACCTCGAGCTCGAGGAAGAAAAGGTCATAGAGATCCTCCGCCACGCCGCGGAGCCGCTCTCCCTCTCCGAACCGCTCCGCGAAGACGGCGATGCCGAGCTCGGTGACGTGGTCGAGGACCGCTCGGCGGTGTCCCCCTTCGAGGCGGCCGCTGCGTCGCTCTTGTCGGGCGAGGTGGGCAAGATGCTGGTGGCGCTGGACGAGCGCGAGCGGGAGATTTTGAGGCTGCGTTTCGGGTTGGACCGGGGGGAGCCGCGAACCCTCGACGAAGTGGGGGAGCACTTCAACTTGACCCGGGAGCGCATCCGCCAGATAGAAGCGCGCGCCATGTCGAAGCTGCGCCACCCCTCGACGGACCGTGGCGCCCGTGAGCTGCTGTCGACCTAGCGCTCGTGCCGGGCGCAGTTAGGCGATTTGGGTAAAGGGCCGGCTGAAGTTCTCCGGGAGCTTGGCCAGCACGAAGCTGAACAGAAGTTCCCGCTTGGTCGTGGTGAGCACGATCGCCGCCTTCCCTGACACGCTGGCAGGTGCCATCGCGACCTGGCCGGCCGGGAAATTACCGGTGAAGGCAAAGGCGCACACCTTGGAGCCGGCGGGTGGCGGCTTGTAGTTGGAGGAGGGGTTGTGCGGGAAGCGTTCTTTCACCAACCGCTCCATGAGCCGGGGCCGCACGAGTTTCACCCCGTGGAACTTGTAGCTGTTTTTGGGCGCGTTGAGCGCCCCCTCGGCGAGGGGGAGATCCTGGTAGCAGTTGGCCAGCCCGACGGGAGGGCGGGGAGCGCAGGCGCTCAAACCCATGCCGATCGAGGCGGCGACCACGAGCGACGCCCCAATTCGCCGGGCGCGGGACACCGCCGCCCAATGTCGCCCGGCCGGCGTTGTCGCCTGGCTCTTCATACGGGCCTCTTCCCCTCGTCCTGGCCCCGGCGGGCCTGCCCGATCAGTACCTCGCGCTGAGCGGCTGACAGTTGGCCGTTGCCCACGGCACCGTTGCCCACGACGCGCTCGCCTCGAGGGAGAGCACCCAGGTGAACGGGCAACGCCCGCTCGGAGCGCGTCCGTAGGCGCCTGAGCCCCAGGTAACAAAGCCCGCCGACGGGCAGCGGGATCCAAAAGGAGAGGACTCGGTACAAGAGCACGGCTGCCACGGTGGCCGCCTTCGCTCCGCCAAAGGCGACCAGGGCGACCATGAGGCTGCCCTCCACCACGCCGAGGCCCCCGGGCGTGACCGGGAGGTTCACCGCGAGCTGCCCCGCGCAGTAGGCGAGTAGGAGGCCCTGCCAGGGCACGCCGGCGCCGACGGAGAGGAAGGAGAACAAGAGGCAGGCGCAGTCCAACAACCAGCTGGCCGTGCCCCAAGAGAGGACCATTGCCCAACCCTGCGGGGTCGGTGCCACCAACCGGATGCGCCGGATGCCCTTCGCCACCGGCCGCGACAACTGCCCCGGGGGGCGGCGGAGCCGCCTCTCTGCGTAAGCGGCCACCTTGACGGCCGAGTGGTAGAGGCTGGCCCTCCGGTTCCAGGCGATGCCCGCGACGATGGCAAGGAACAGCACGGCCAAAATCGCCTCCACGAGGTCGAAGGCGGTGCCCAACGAGGCCGCCAGTGCCAGGCCCAAGCCCGCCAGGCCGGCCAGGGTGGCAAACGAGGCGAGCCCGGCGGCAATGACCACCCAGCCGGCCAGGACCTCGTCGGCGCCGAGCAGCTCGTACTGGCGGAAGTAGTAAAGGCCGGCGAAGGCGGCGCCGACCGGCAGGGCCGACTGGACCGCGTTGCCGGCGAAGGTCACCGGTGCCACACGCCGGAGCCTCGCCCTGGCGTCCCCGGCTGCCAAGAGCGAACGCTGCATCGACGACATCGACAGGTAGCTACCCAGCTCGACTACTCCCGCGACTACAAGCCAGTACCAGCGCACTTGGACCAAGAAGGCGCCGGCACCTGACAGCTCGCTCGTCTTGCCCGCTATGAACCAAACCGCGAGGCCGAGGAGGGCGAGGCCGACGAATATGCGCAAGTGCCGCCAGTAGCGAGCCAGGACGAGCTTCGGCAGGCGGCGCATCCGCATCAAGGGATTCTCGCGCCTGGCCTCGTCACATCTGGCGCAGGGCGGGCGCCCGGTGGGCAGGCTCGGCGGACGCCGGGCCCCGCCGTAGCCCGACCGCTTCGATACTCTCGGCCCGCTCCCACCCGTATATGCGTTCGAGGGCGCAAGCTTTGGCTGCTCGTTCCCAACGTCCTCGGGCGGCCGACGAGAGCGGTCGGGGCCCGGCGCGAAGGAGGATCTGTTCGTCGGGCCAACCGGTCGCCAACTCCCCGACCGCCGCCTGCCACCGGCGCTCCACGCCGGCGGTTCCAGGTGCCGGCATGCCGGGGCCGGCCACGGTGACCCAAGCGCCCGCAACGCAAGGCGAGCGACCCGAGAGGGCGAGGGGGTCGCCAAGTACGAGGAACGCCTGGCCGGGGCCTGCCCCTCTCGAATAGGGCAGCGTGGTGGCATAGCCGTACCCAAGATCGCCGGCCTGGCCGCGGTGCACGGTCGTCGGCTCGGCCCCGCCGGGACGGTCCCAGCGCACTGCGAGCGAGCCGGGAGCGGTCGCGACCACAACGCCGCGCGTCGCTGCTCGGATGTCGCCGATACGCCGGAGAGCCATCACCGCCTCGCCGGGAGCGTAGGCGCGCCCGCCGAAGACCACTTCGCCTTCCCGGCCCGCGAGCCCGAGAGCACGCCGTGCCGCGAGGTTGAGGGCCTCTGCCTCGGGCGGGCCGAGCGCCACCATGAGCGCTCGCTGGCCGGTGCCGGCGTGGCGGAGCCAGGCCGACACCGTTTGGGTGGCGGCGTCGAAGCCGGTGAAGGCCCCCTGCACGGCCAGGCCCGGGACCGAGACGGCTGGGTTGGGCGCAGTCATAGCGGGCGCCCGCATGGAAGGCCAGGCGTCGTCGAGGCTCGGCCCGCCAGTGCGAGCGACCAGGTCATCCAGCGATGCGGCCATGCTTTCCCCATACCCCGGCACCGTGCCCCCGGGGACCAGCACGAGCTTGGTCTCCGAGGCCGAAGCCTGGGCCACGAGCCGCGCCAGGCCTGCCGGGCCGATCCGGTGAGCGGCGTCCACGACGAGCACCCGGCGGCCAGGACGGCCCCAGCCACCGCCCTCCGCCGGCCGGAGCGAAGTGAGGGCCCTCCAACGCCGGGCCGAAGGTCCGGACGGGGTCGCCACTAGGACGGTCATGCCGGCCGCCTGCCAGGCGGCGCGGGCGGCGTCGATGCAGGCCGCCTGCTCGAGCCACGGTGCGCGAGGGACAGTATCGATGGCCCGTCCCGAGCAGGCCAACTCGACACCCGCTCGCGCCGCTACTGCGGTGAAGCCCAGGGTTTCGACTTCCTGCCAGGCCAACGCAGGCGCGACCTGTGCACAGCGGGCGGACTGGCCCTCGAGGGCGGCCGCGGCAACCTGGCGGTCGAAGTGCCGAGCGAGCGAGGTCGTCCAACGCTTGGGGACGCCTGCCCCCTGTACGCCTGCCCCCTGTACGCCTGCCCCCTGTACGCCTGCTCTGGTTGCCGCGGGACCGCCGGCCTGGCACCAGGTTGTTGCCCATGTGACGGCCAGAGCCGCCGGGAGGCCGGCGGGGCACGTCTCTGCCAGGGCGACCAGGACGTCGGGTTCACCGAAAGACGACCGCTGCTCTGCCAGGGCGTGCGCGACGGCGTCAGGGGAGGGTGGGGGAGGAGGCAAGCCGGTGCCAGGACCGGCCGGCGCCAACGGCAGGCCGAGGTGTGGTTGTGGGGCCTGGGGCTGCCGCCCGGGCGGGCTGGTGAGGGCGCTGGCGTGGCCCCGGCCCTGGGATACCCGGTTCGCCGCCGGCGATGTAGCCCCGAACCAGAGCGCGCCGGCCCTCGTGGCGAGCGAGCGCCCGCTGGCGGCCGAGCGCACTTGGCGGGAGACGCCGACGATCTCGCCCAGGCCACCCGGGCCGACCTCCCAGTCGAGGGAGAGCCCGGTGCTGGCTAAGTGTGCTCGCAACGCCAACTGGAAGCACGCCCCAATCCCTTCGCGCCAGCGCCACAGTTCGGCGCCAACGAGGCACCCCCACTGGCCGTCGCCCCGGCCGGCAAGGTTGGCAAGCACCACGTGGGCGTGTAGGTGCGGCTGGCTCGTGCCTCCGCTCATGTGCTCGAAAGCGCCGGCCACGAGGCCGCTCGCTTTCTCTCGCCCGCCCTGGCGGTAGACCGAGGCCGCCCTTTGCTCGAGGACCGTGAAGGCGTCGGCCACAGCTTGGCGGAAAGCGAGCCGTACGGGGCCGGCAGCCGCCCCCTCGCCCGCGGACGCCAAGAGGGACACCGATTTGGGCGCCCCGAACACGAGATCCCAGCCCTGGCGCCGGCGCAGCCCGGGCCTGTTCGTCAGTGCCTCGCCGCCGGGGTGCCGGCCCGCCAGGAGGTCGCGGAGCGCCCCGCCGTCGATCTCCTGGCCCGCCAGGCCCAACCTGGCGGAGCCCTCGCCCAGCCACATGGAGTGCACCGCCGAGCGCTGCCAGTACCTCACGCCGGCAGCGCTGGCAGAAGAAATCACCAACATGACTTGAAAGCTTACAAGTCCTATGAGATACTATGAGACGGTCCCACCGCCGGCCGGCACTCGCCGGCCTCAACGTCGCCCTGTGTCTTCGATTATTCGACCTCCTGCGGCGGGGCGGGCAGTTCGAGCTCCATGCCGCCGAGTGCAGCGCACCGCGCGTGGATCCGGCTCCCCAGGCCAGAAGAGGGTGCCGGCTTGGGCAGCGCGTCGGCCAGGACGGCGCGCACCTCGTAACGCCTCGCTGGGTGCCGCGCCGAGTTCTTCCGCACCACCAACGTCCTGCCACCGGTCCACCGCAGAGGCATCTCCATCCACGTGGGCCCGGCACGCTTGGGGTGCCGGCCGGCACCGAGACCGGCCCTTGCCCAGCGCAGGACATTGGCGTTGAATGGGACCGTCAGCATCCGAAAGGAGGGCGGCGATGCCGGGGAACGTGATCCGCCTCGATGGTGGTGAGAAGGTCGCCGACGAGGCCCTGCGCGTAGCCGAGAGGGCGCATGACGAGGCGCTCCAGGCTTCGGAGGAGGTGGCGCGGGCAGAGCTGGCTCGCGCCGAGGCCATCAAGGGGGCCACGCTGGCGCGTGCCGAGGTCATCCGGGCTGCCACGGTCGCCCGGGCGGAGGCGTTGCGACGTTTGGCGAACGAGCACGACAGCGCGCTGCGTGCCGCGGAGGTAGCGCGCGCCGCTGCCTTGCGCGATGCGGAAGAACGCTACTCCCAGGCGCTCAGGAACGCCGAGGAGGCCGCCGCTCGGTCGGTGGAGCGCGCCTACCAGGAGGAGACGGCGGCAGCCCAGAGGGCACACGAGGAGGCGCTCCGTGCCGCAGAGGCGGCAGCCGCCAGCGCCATGGCGAGGGCGCGGGCCATCCAGGAGGCCGGCGCGGCGCGTGCCGAGGCGATCAAGGCTGCCGGCGCGACGAGGTCATTGGCGCTCCGGGAGGCTTCCCAGGCGTACGAGGACGCCCTCCGCAATGCCGCCCTTGGCCGGGCTGAGAGGCTCGCCGAGGCGACCCACGCCGACGACGAGGCCTTGCGCCAAGCGACGGCTGCGTTCGAGGCGTTCTTCCAGCAGGAAGAGCCGGCTGGTGGCGACGAGGAAGAGCTTGATTTGGGGGAGCCGGAGCCGGGACTGGCCCCCCAGGATCTGAGGCCGCGAGGGCGCACGGCCGCCTCCTAGGGCGGACGAAGGGACAGGCGGCTTCGAAGTACGGCATGAGATCGGGTGGCCGAGCTTGGGCCGCGGCGGCCGCCTACCCGCGGCACGCCAGGTCATGGCCCACCTATGCCACCACGGCCAATGGAGAAGTTGCAGGTCAAGCCAGCGATTGAGCTCTTGGGCCCCACAGGACTTGAAAGCATACGAGAAATGTGGGATACTATGAAATAGCTCGTCCGTCGCTGTGTGGTGCGACGGGATCAGCCTCGCCGGCACGGACCGGCCATCCCTCGGCGTACAGCGCCTCTACCGACCCGTTACGACGAGCAGCCAGGGAGCCACCATGCACTTGCAGTTCTTCGCCCACCATTTGCTCCTCGCCACCTCGACCAATGTCAACCTGTCGCCTTCTAGCACCAACAACCTCCCCGGCACCACCGTCTTGGACAACCTGGCGAGCGGTGTCGGCCACTGGGCGTTGATCGCTTCGGTAGTGGGCGTGATAATCGGGGGCATCATGTGGGCCTTCGGGCATTTCTCGCACAACTACCAGCAGTCCTACAACGGGCGGAGGGGCCTCATTGTCTCGGCCGTGGCGGCCCTCCTGATCGGGGGGGCAAACCAGATAATCAGCTTCTTTTTCTCCCAGGGCGGGAAGATTTAGCGATGTCGTTGCTCGACATCAACCCTCTTTCGCCGGCGCTTTCTCTGCTCGGCCACGCCAGCACGACCATAACTGGCAGGATTGCCGGCCTGTGGGCCAAAGCGTTTTTCGAAGTGCTGGTGAAGGCCGAAGAACGCCTCGTCACCTTGTTGGTCAACGACGTCCTTGCCGCCTTGGTCAGGGCTACCACGGCGGTCAGTGGAGCCGAGGGCAACACGTGGTTTGCCACCGTCAAATCTCTTTGGCCGGTAGCAGAGTTCGTTGTCGCGCCGTTGCTCTTCGCCGCCACGATCGGCGCCATTTTCCGTCAGGACATGCGCCGTCTCGGCAGGGCGTGGGGCGTCGGGCTTCCTGTGGCTGCCCTCGGCGGCGTCGCCGCGAGAACGTTGACCGGTTTCGGGCTTTCCGCCACGGACGCCTTGTCCAGGGCTGTGGTCGGCGAAGTCGCCCCCCATATGGAAGCGGGTTTGGTCCACGTCTTCGCTCTCGGGCTTGTGACGGTGGGGACCCCGCTCGGCGCGCTCGTGAGCCTGGTTGTGCTCGCCGGCGCCCTGCTCCTCTGGCTCGAACTGGCGGTGCGGGCTGTTGCCATCGAGATGGCTGTATTTTTCATGCCCCTTGCCCTGGCCGGCGTCATCTGGCCGGCAACTACCCACCTGGCGAAGAGGTTCGTGGCCCTGCTCGCCTCGCTGCTGCTCGTAAAGCCGGTGGTCGTAGGCGCCTTGTGCCTCGGTGCAGCGACGGTCAGCGCCAGGCACGCCGGCGCCAGTTCGCTGCTGTCAGGTACCGCCATCTTGCTCATTGCCGCCTTCGCCCCCTTGCTCTTGCTGAAGATGGTGCCGCTCGTAGAAGCGCCCTCGGTAGCCCACCTGTACGACCTCTCCCGCCAACCCGTGCGCTGGGCCGAGCGGGCCGCGCAAGGCGTGCTCGCACTGTCGGCTGGCGCCGGCGCGCTCGTGGCACCGGCAACCTCGGGGACTGGGGCGGAGGGTCTCGGTTCGGCTGCGGCCTTGCTCGGCCAGGCAAGCGGCGGCGCTGGTCCGGGTCGCGCCGAGGAGCACCCTCTCGGGCCGGCCCGTCCGCCCGGATCCAGTCCGCCCGGATCCAGTCCGCCCGGGGCGCCGGGCGCGTCGATCGGGGCGGGAGAAGGTGGTGCACGTGGCTGACCCGGTAGGCCCGGACCTGGCCCCCGGAGCCCGCCCCGGCTACCGTTTCGAGCCTTTGCCGAAAGGAGGGGTCATGCTCGGCCTATCCGCCGGCCAACTCGCGCTCGTCGGTGCTTGCGTACTAGTGGCCTTCGTCATGTTACGGGCCGTCCCCGGCGCGGGCGGCTTCGCCGCCGCAGGCGGAGTGGTGTTTTGCGCCGTCGTTGCGTGCCGGCCTGTGGCCGGGCGGAGCCCGCTCCAGTGGGCCGGCGTGGTCTCCTGCTTTGTCGGGCGTCGCAAGAGGCAGGTGGCCCGCCCTCCCGGGCACGTGCCTGGGCGCGCTCCGCTCCGGTTGCCGGCCAAGACCTTTGCTGCGGGCGCGTACTTGAGCGAAGTGGTCGGGACGGGCGCCGAAGGCCGCCTCGGGGTCGTCTTGGACGAGAGGGCGGGCACAGCGGCGGCCTTGCTGCGCGCACGCGGGGGAGCCTTCTGCTTGCTCGACGGCCCGGGCAAAGAACAGCGGCTGGCCGCCTGGGCCGGCGTGCTCGAGTCCCTCGCCAACCAAAAGAGCCAGCTCCTCCGCCTCCAGTGGTGCCAGCGTGCCTTGCCCGGCGACGCTGCCGGTCTCCTGGCCCATCTAAAGCAGGCGGGTGACCCGGCGAAGCCCGGCTTTTCCGGCCACTACATGCTCCTCGAAAGCGCCGGAGACCGGGCGTGGCGCCACGAGACCGTGCTTGTCATCGCGGTTAGAGCCCCGGTGGTACGCCGGCACGGCCGGCTCCCTCGCGAGGTGGCGCTCGCTCTCCGCAACGAAGTCTTTTCGCTCAGGGCGCAGCTGCACGGCGCCGGCATCGCCTGCGACGGGCCGCTCGACGCTCTGGGCACGGCGGCGGTGCTCGGCTCGTTGTTGGTGCCCGGGCTCGACCGGCACCGTCGCATGTACCCGTGGCCCCTCGCCGTTGAAGAGGGCTGGGCCGAGGTCCGGGCCGGAGGGTGGTGGCACCGCACCTACTGGGTGGCGGAGTGGCCGAGGAGCCGCGTCGGCTCGGATTTCCTCTCCCCTTTGCTCGTGGGGAGGGGCCGGCGCTCATTTTCCGTCGTCATGGCCCCTGTGGCCCCGGAGCAAGCCGCGCGTGACGCGGAAAGCTCCCGAACGGCCCAGCTCGCCGACGCCCAGCTGCGTGCACAGGGCGGCTTCCTGGAGACGGCGCGGCAGCGGCGCCAGGCCGAGGCCGTGGAGGGTAGGGAGGTGGAGCTGGCCGATGGGCGAGGCGCCTACCAGTTCGCCGGTTACGTGACGGTATCGGCCTCGGGCAAGGAAGAGCTCGACCGTTGCTGCGCCGACCTCGAGCGTGCTGCCGGCGCCGCGAGGCTATGCCTGCGCGTCCTGTACGGCCAACAAAAAGAGGCGCTCACCTGGGCGCTGCCGTTCGGTAGAGGGTTGTGAGGCCGGCGCCTGCGGCGTCGGCTGCGCGCTACGGCCTCAAGAGCGCGAGGTCGACCTCGGAGGCGACCAGGGGCTCCAGGTACTCGGCGTACTGCACGGTTATGTGGCTGTTGTCGAAGAACACGACCCGGTTGCCGATCACCACGGGACAGGTCGCTGGCGCGCAAAACCACCCCTTCACGTCGACGAAACTGGCGCCGGCGCTCCGTACGACCCGCTGCTCGGCGATGAGGCCGGCGTTGTCGTAGCCGACTAGGCCCGGGCCGGCGTGGGTCTCTTTCGGCGTCACGCCGCAGGCGGCCACGTCTTCGAGATGGGCGGAGAGGCAGTCGGGCACGTTCCAGTCCGGGGACTCGACCGGTCCCATCACGAGCACGCGAGCGCCGCTTGCGCGAAGCGACCGGATCGTGTGCCTGAGCCCGGCCATCCAGGCCGGCCCGTCCTGGGTGATGTCGTAGAGACGGTTGTAGTTGGGCGCTGTCCCGAGCACCACCAAAAGGGGGTGGAGCGCCTCGATGCGTGCCATCTCCTGCGCCCTCCACTGGTTACAGGTCGTGTACTCGCTGTCGGTGTCAGGGTTGAAGATCGAGACGTCCTCCGGCGGGCAGGCGGCCTTTGTCCAGACTAGGAGCCGCCAGTGCCGGGCGTTGGCGATCTCTTGGAAGGCGGGGAACCACATGGTCGCGTGCGAGTCGCCGAAAAGGACGACCGTGGTCGAAGAAGAGACGTCACCGAAGGCACACGGCGGCTGGTAGGTCTCGCTGTAGCCGAGCAGGCAGCCATCGAGGAACGGTGGCGCCTCGCTGGCGCTCGCCTCCCCGAGGGGCGGGTCCAAGTTGGCCGGCAGGGCGTGCATGCCTACCGAAGCCCGGACCGCCGCCGCCACCTGGCGCTCTTGTCCTGCCAAGTGGGCCTCGGCGGCTGTGACCTCACGTTCGCGCTGTTGTTGTGGCGACGCGACCCGCTGGGCCGGTGCGTCCCCAACTGGTGCCGTGGCGCTCGTTGCCCGGGTGGCGCTCAGGCCGGGCGTGGCCGGTTGGCCCGTCGAGGTGTGGTGCGCCGGGCTGGTCGAAGACAGGGTCGGGGAAGCCGCCACGCGAGCTACACCGTGGCCCTGCAGCGAGGGCAGGAAAGCAGTCGCCAGCACGCAGGTGGTAACCGCCGCCACCCCGAGCCCGGCACCAGCCGACAGGCTCCGCAGCGGCCGCCGGGCGAGCCAAGCCGAGCGACGGGTGGGTTCCTCCACGGCGACATAGCTCACCCAGGCCACGACCCCGCTCGCCGCAGCCAGCGCCAAAGCTCCCGAGAGGGTAAGCGGCGCTCCCGTCACATAAGGGGCGAGGACGATGAAGGGCCAGTGCCAGAGGTACCACGAGTAGGAAATGTCGCCCCCGAGTTGCAAGGGCGACGTGCCGAGCAGTGCCACCGGGCCCCAACGCGCCGGCACCAGCCCGCCAGCGACGACGGCGCCGGCCCCCAGCACTGGTGCGAGCGCCGCAGTACCCGGGAACGGGGTGGTGGAGCCGAACCCCACCGCTGCGCCGACCACAGTGGCCAGGCCGACCCACCCGACGGCGGCAAGGATGCCTCGGGGCAGGCGCTTGATGAGGGGTGCTGCCAGGGCGATCGAGCCGCCCAGGCCGAGTTCCCATGCCCGGGACGGCAGCGAGAAAAAGGCCCACGGTTCGTTGGCATGGGTGAGCCAGAGGGAAAAGCCGAACGAGGACACCGTGACCACACCGATAACGGCCGCGGCCCGGAGCCGGGAAGGCGCCCTGTGCCTTCGCTTGGCGCGGCCCCAAAGGGCCCCACCGGCCAGCGCGAGGAGCAGCGGCCAGAGAAGGTAGAACTGCTCTTCGACGCCGAGGGACCAGTACTGCTGGAACGGCGAGGGGGGGCCTCCGGCGGAGAGGTAGTTGGTGTGCAGGGCGGCGAAGCGGTAGTTGGCCCAGTAGGTCGCGGTGGCCAAGCCGTCTTTCCACACCGTGCGCACTTCGAGAGGCGGGAGGAGGGCGGCCGAAGCGACCATGGTGAGGGCGACCACCAGCATGGCCATCGGCAGGAGGCGCCGCGCCCGCCGGCCGTAGAAGTTGGCCAAGCCGACCCGGCCCGTACCCTCGACTTCTCTCCACAGCAGGTCGGTTATGAGGAAACCCGAGATCACGAAGAAGACGTCGACGCCGACGTAGCCGCCGGCGAGGAACGGGACGCGGGCGTGGTAGAGCACGACCATGACCACCGCCACGGCCCGGAGGCCCTGGATATCAGCGCGGAACGCCCCTCTGCGGCCAACCTTGCCCAGCCTGCCCACAAGACATCTTTAGCGCGTGGCCGGCGCTCCGCTGCGCGTGGGCGCCGACGAGCCCGAGCGTCAGCCGCCCCTCCCATATTGTGGGCCCAACTATCATGGAGTAGCATGATATATGTGATAAATCATCTGCTCTTTGCCGCCGGTTGCCGGGAGGTGGGGTGAGGCAGGCGCGCGGCCTGCCGCCGCTGCACCGGGGGACTACGGTCGAACTGCGCACGCTTTACCCCTTCGTCGTCGCCGAAGGTCTCGGGGTAGAGGGGTGCTACATAGGGCTGGAGGCCTCAGGCGGCTTGTTTTGTTTCGACCCTTGGGAGTGCTACGCCCGTGGCCAGCTCACGAACCCCAATATGGTTGTCATCGGCCAGATCGGCCGTGGGAAGTCCGCCTTCGTGAAGAGCTTTTTGTGGCGGGAGCTGAGTTTCGGCCGCCACTGCTGGGTGCTCGACCCGAAGGGAGAGTACTCCGGCCTGGCAGCGGCCTGCGGGGCGGCACCGTTGCGGCTGGGGCCGGGCCTCGGGTTGCGCCTCAACCCCCTCGACGTCGGCACCGGCACTGGAGCAGGGGAGGCTGGCCGCACCGGCGCGGGACAGGCGAAAGCTGACGGCACCGGTGCCGGGGAGCGCCTGGAGGCAGGCCCAGACGAAGGCCGAGGAGCGCATCAGCGGAGGGCCGAGCTGCTGGGTGCCTTGCTGGAGAGTTCCCTCGGGCGGCGGCTCCTCCCCCAAGAGCGCGCCGCGACCGATGTCGCGCTCGCGGCTGTCGAGGGCCGCCACGTCCTGCCCACGCTCCCATCTGTCGCCGAAGCGCTCCTCGCCCCGGACGCCCGCCAAGCACGTGCCCTTGGTGCCAAGGTGGACGAGCTTCGCCACGACGGACGTCAAGTGGCGCTCGAGCTGCGCCGTCTCGTGCACGGGGACCTCGCCGGCATGTTCGACGGGGAGACCTCCCCTGGCGTCGACCTCGCCTCCAGCATGGTGGTGATGGACCTCTCCCGCCTCCACGCCTCGCCGGCGCTCGGGCTCCTTATGGTCTGTGCGTTGGCGTGGCTCCAGAGCGCCCTCGCCGGCGGGCACCCGGTAAAGCGGTTGGTGGTGCTCGACGAGGCCTGGGCCGTGCTCTCCCATCTGGCGACCGCCCGCTGGCTGCAGGCGGCCTTCAAGCTTTCGCGTGCCTATGGAGTGGCCAACATCGTCGTGCTCCACCGCCTGTCGGACCTGCGGGCGGCCGGCGGTCAGGGCTCGGAGCAGCAACGCTTGGCCGAGGGCCTCCTCTCCGACGCCGAGACCAGGGTCTGCTTCGGCCAGGCGCCGGGGGAGGCCGACAGCGCCGGCGAGCTACTCGGCCTCTCTCGGACCGAGCGCCAGCTCGTTGTGCAGCTCCCGAGGGGGGTAGCCCTCTGGCGGGTGGGCCAGAGCTCTTACCTAGTCGAGCACGACCTGTCGCCCGAAGAGAGCGAACTCGCCGACACGGACGCGGCGATGCGGGCCGGCGGATAGAGCGAGAAAGGCCTGGGACCGGCCAATGACCAAGTGCAATATGAAACGGACCTGTTTTCATTAGACAAAGTCAAATCGTCTCGGGTATCCTTAGTGTTCAAAGTCGAGCTCGGCCTATGCCACCCTCTGGCAACAGGTGGACCAAGCGCCTCTCGGCCCCGTCGACGTGAGCTTGGACCGCCCGGGCGGCGTGGTCACCACCGCCACTGCGCAAGGCCTCGAGGATGCTCGAGTGCTCCCGGACGGCCTCGTCGTGGTCGATTACGCCGCGCCCCGCGTACAGCCGGCACATCTGGAGGTGGAAATGTAGCCCTCCCCAGGCGTCTTCCACGTAGGGGTTGCGGCCTAACTTGATGACGGTCTGGTGAAAGGAATGGTCGAGTTGGTTGAAGTGGCGGAACATCGCATAATCGGCAGAGGGCTTTAGCGCGGCCATCCGCTTGACGAGCCGCTCGAGCCCGACAAGTTCCTGAGGCTTGGGATTAGCGTCGGCAGCAGCTTGGACTTCGAGGAGCCGCCGGACGGTGAACAGCTGGTGGTACGTCGTGGGTGTCAGTAACGGTGACACGACGAAACCACGGTTACGTACCTGCATGAGGAGGCCATCCGCGGCCACCCGTGTGAGGGCCTCGCGAACTGGCGTGATCGACGTCTGGAGATCCTTTGCGACCTGGTCGATCGTCACGCGCTCACCGGGCTCGAGACGTTTGTCGAGGATGGCTTCGATGACGGCCTCATAGGCTACGTCCACGAGGCTCGGGCTAGAACGCAGGGGCACTACGCGGGCGGGACTGGACGTGGTTGAACCCTAGCAGTCTTGACAACGATCATGCATGATCGTTAATATGTAACAGTGGAACTGCTTCAGACACCGGCCGAGGCCGCAACGCGCGTGGGCACCCGGATTGAGAGTGTCGAGACTTACGCCCTCAAGGTGCCGCTCCGAAAGCCGATGGCTGACGCGACATGGGTCAGGCCGACGTGGACTGTGCCAGTGGTGGAGATCAGAACAGACGACGGGCTAGTGGGCACGGGCTGCTCAGGCGTGCATGCCGGCGAAGAACTGCTTTGCCTGGCGGTCCAGGACTACTTCGCCCCGATGCTCCTAGGTCGCGACCCCGGTGACATCCGGGCGTTATGGCATGAGCTCTATTGGTCCGACATCCACTGGGTAGGCCGTGGAGGGGTTGTACATATGGCCCAGTCCATGGTCGACATCGCCCTCTGGGACTTAGCCGCACAGCGCGCAAGGGTGCCCCTTTGGAAGTTCTTGGGCACCCACCACTCGAGCCTTCGCTCCTATAACACCGACGGCGGTTGGCTCAACCGTACGGTTGACGAGCTAGTCGCGGAAATGAGCGAGCTCGTTGAGGTGGGCTGGGACGGTGTGAAGATGAAGGTAGGCAAGCCCGACTGGCGCGAGGACGTGGAGCGGGTGCGGGCTGTCCGCGAGGCACTTCCAGCGCATGTGGCTCTGATGTGCGACGTAAACCAGGGGTGGGACCTCCGCACTGCTCTCCGGGTGCTCCCTTACCTCGAGGAAGCCGAGGTCGAATGGATCGAGGAGCCGCTTCACCCCGACGACGTCGAAGGCCACGCCCGGCTGGCAGCATCCACCAGGACCCCCATCGCTGTGGGGGAGTCCATCTACTCGCGCGAGGCCTTTTCACAGTTCATCCGCGCACGAGCGGTCGGGGTGGTACAGGTAGACGTCACACGGGTCGCTGGTATCACGGAATGGCTACAAGTGGCTGCCGAGGCGTCGGCTCACGACCTCTGGGTAGTACCGCACTGCGGCGACATGATGCAGGTCCACCAGCACCTTGTCGCAGCGACGTTTGCCAGGAAACCCGCCATGATCGAGTACATCCCCTGGACGCTTGATGTCTACGAAGAGCCCTGCCGAGTGGAACGTGGCACCGTCCAATTGCCGCCAGCGCCCGGAGCCAGCACGCGGGTGCGGGCCGATGCACGCAAGCGCTGGCAGGTGAGCGGTGTCGGAGGGAGGGTCGACGTGTGATCGGTTCCTCACAAAGTGCGCTTGAAAGGTTGACCGCCCAACGGCTCCTCGACGCCATCGCGCTGGTAAAGAAGGGGGCCGTCTACGACCTCGGCTTGCCGCTGGACGAGAGCGTCCCGCAGGGCAACCCGGGGGCTTTTACGCCCTTCTCCTTTACATGGCGCGTGACGCCGGAGGACACGGGCAACGTCGACGGCTACCAGTACGCGGCGGAGACGATCGTCGCTTGCCCCCATGTTTCGACCCACATCGACGCACTGGTGCATGTCCAGGCCGAGGGCCGCATCTTTGGTGGTATGACCGTCTCGGAGGCCCGAGGTGACCGGGGCTTTCGCGCTCATGGGGCCGAGACGATCCGCCCCCTGGTCGGCAGGGGCGTCCTGCTCGACGTGGCCCGTCTTCACGGTGCCGAAGCCTTGTCGGACGGCTACGAGATTACTTCTGACGACCTGAAAGCTGCGGCCGGGCACGCGGAAATCCAGTTGCGGGGAGGTGACGTCGTGCTTGTGCGCACAGGCAAGATCCGCGAGTTCCTTTCTGATCCCGCAGGGTTCCAGGCCGGCCAACCGGGTGTGGGGGTGACTGCCGCCCTTTGGCTTTACGAGCAGGGCATGGCGGCGCTCGGGACCGACACCACTGGGACCGAGCCGCTACCCTTCACGGATCCTGGACGGACGACGCATAGAGCCATGCTCGTCGAGCGAGGCGTCCACTTGATCGAGAACCTCGACCTCACGGCGCCGAGCGCAGATGCAGTCACAGAAGGGCTTTTCGTCTGCTTGCCGCTCAAGATGACCGGTGCCACCGGTTCGTGGGTGCGGCCCGTGCTCGTTGTCTAACAAAGCATGTCACAAGAGAGGAGAAAACAGACATGAGAACACCGAAACCAGGTACAGGAAAGATGGCTGGCGTGGCCGCGGCGCTACTGGTGACACTCGTCGGCTAAGCTTCAGCGGGCGCTCCGTTGGACGGCGCGACGAAATTGCCGGCCATGGTCAACTCGGCAAGCGGCTCACCGACCGCCGGCAAGAAGGTTAGTTTCATAATCTACGCCACACCCTTTACGCCGTCTTTCGTCCCGGTGGTCTGCGGCACCAAGGCTGCCGCAGAGCTCTTCAAGCTCAACCTTAATGTGGAGTATAGCAATTCGGACGTGCCAACTCAAAACGACCATCGAAGAGCTGACGGAGCAGGTGATCGAGCGATGACAAGGTGCGCGCGCCGTGAGCGTTGACAGTGCCACTGGTAGCACGAGGCTCAGCCGGGGACGGCAGGGAGTCCTCTTTGTGGGCGCAGGCATGGTTTCAGAGCTGCACCACCGGGCGATAACCATCGGCAGCCATTTGCGGCTAGTGGGTGTCTATGACGTGGCGACTGAAGTTGCCGAGCGACGGGCGTGTGATTGGGGTTGTCGCGCTTACCCGACCCTCGGGCACGGCCTGGAGGACCCAGAGGTCGAGGCAGTCTTCGTCCTCGCTCCCGCCGAGATCCACGCCGAAGTCGCGCTCGCGTGCCTGCGAGCCGGGAAGCACGTGCTGGTCGAGAAGCCGGTGGCTAGTTGCGAGGACGTTAGTGAACTGGAGCAAACGGCGAGGGGGAGCGGCCTTGTGTGCATGCCCGGGCACAACTACGCATATCAGCCCGAGTTTCGCTCGGTCCTGCGTCTCGTGAAGGAAGGGAGCCTGGGAAAGGTGAGGGCCGCGTGGTTGACCTACGTGGTCCGCCACCCCGAGAGCGTCGCCCGTGCGTACGGGAGCGTGCTCGAGGAGGTCATGGTCCACCATACTTACCTGGCGCTAGCGCTTTTCGGGAGCCCCAATGAGCTGTACGCAGGTTGTATGGAGCCGGCCTGGCGGGAGCATTCGGCGGAGGACCAGGCGTGGATGACCTGGCATTACCACAAAGGTTTAAGCGTCCACCATTTCGCCACCTTCGCCGTCGCGGATCGCACGAGCAACCCCTGGCTGTTCAGCGTCAAAGTGCTCGGGGAAAGTGGGAGCGCGAGCTACAACTGGCATGACAGCGTCTTCGAGCGCGCACTTGGCACGCTGGCATTCGCCGTCCCCGCGTACGAGGACTCTTATATTTACGAGCACGATGCGTTCGCCCTCGCCATGGCCGGGGACCAAGGCGCTATCGTCTCGCCGCTCGCCGACGCCCGTGAGGCGGCTCGCGTGCTGCAGCTGGCGAGGGAGGCGAGTGAGCGTGGCGCATCCGTCCGGGTGGTGCCGGAACCATAGCGTACGGGGTTGGCACGGGTCTCCTCATTCGTTCTGGGGACGGGAGCCGATGGAAGACCGAGAGCTTCACCGTCGAGGGGCTGCCCGGTTGCCTAGAAAGCCGTGATGGTGGGCCAGGACGAGTTCGGTCCGGTTCCCTGCACCTCGCGGGAACGAAGGACCTCTAGCACGCCGATGGCTATCGAGTGGTAAGCATACGACGGCGTCGCGCCTGCGGCTTTCGCTCAAGATCCAAACATCGCTGTCCGCTTCTTCCTGATCCTCATCCAAACGAACCGCCTTGCGCGGCACCCGCCTGCTGTGTAAAGTGCCCTGGACGGCTCTTTCCACAAGAGGAGGTCACGTACTGAAGGGGGAGGAGGCCACCAGCGATGTCATGGCCTCTGGTTCATGTTCTTGCTACCGTTAATTGGCCTTGCTCTGCCCTCGGAGAGCGGCCGATCAGGGGTTTGCGGCTGCTAGGCAGCTAGGTGATGTTCCTCCGTCGGACGGTTGTTCGATGCCGATTTTTGGGGTTTTGCACACATGTCGAAAAAGGGAGGGCTTGCGATGACGAAACTTAGGCTCATGTTCAATCGCGGTGCGGTGGGGCTTCTGGTGGGCGCCGGGCTGGTCGTTACTCCGGCTACGACTTCATTTGCTGCTACGACCCCTGTTGGTCCGGCAAAGGCCACCATAACTATCGCGGCAGTAGGTTCAATAGATGGAACGTCCTTCTTCACGGCGCTCCATAATGGGATATTCCGCCAGTGGGGCCTCAATGCCAAGATTGTGGTGGAGCCGACAGGTGTCGAGGTCATGAACGAGATAGCATCTGGGGCAGCCGACTTCGGCGACGTAGGCGCCGATCCCCTACTTACATCCGTCGCCAAGGGCCTGCCGCTCAAGATCATAGCTGACAACCACGGTACGGCCACGCTTTCGTACTACGCCGAGAACCAGGCCATCGTGGCAGGCCCGGGCACAGGCATAAAAAGTATCGCCGGCCTAAAGGGCAAGAAGATAGGAGTGGCGCTCAACACCGACGCCGTGGGGTACCTGCAGAGTCTCCTAGAGCAGCACCACCTCAGCTTGAGCCAGGTAACCTTGGTCAACATGACGCCAGCTGACGGGGTCACGGCTCTTGCCCGCAGATCAGTCGACGCTATTGCGACATTCGAACCGTGGCCGTCGGCAGCTCTCTTGGAGGTCAAGGGATCGAGGGTGGTGATCGAGGGTCACTCCAAGACCTGGTACGACCCAGGGGTGATCGTCTCCAGTGAGTCATATCTTTCGGCCCACCCAGCGGTAGCCGAGGCTTTCCTTGGCGCGGTGGCCCAATCTGAAAATTTCGTGCGGTCTCACTTGGCGCAAGGAGCGATGATCGCGACGCAGTGGATCACCGGCCTCAAGGCCGCTGTGGCGAAGCGGGCGATCAAGTACGTCACCTTCGACATGCGTATGTCCAAGCTGGTCGTCGATGGGCTGCAGCATTACATGGTGCCTTTCCTGCAGAAAACGGGGGCCATTTCTGGGAAGTTCAACGTGTCGAGCGCCATGGATACGAGTTACATGGTGGCTGTGCAAAAGGCGCGACCGCAGTTCTTCAGCGGCCTGCCTCCGATACCGAGTGGTGACCAGCTCTCCTGACACTGGCCATCTATGTGGGCGCGACTGGGTCCTTGGAGGGTGCCGGTTATCGCGACGTTTGCGCTCGGCCTGCTTTTGGGTGGGCAGTCTCTCGCTGAGTTCTTCTATGGGGCGGCGCGGGTTCCCCCGGCCGTGTCCGCCGAGGTCGCCAAGTCGGGGTCAGCTGATATTGCGGTGCACCTAGATTTTACGCCGGAGAGCTTCAACCTGACCTACCTGTCGGCAGTGGGCAACATTGCCCAAACCTCTGGAGACACGATCTACATGGTTGGGGTCAAGGGTGCTGCCATCCGTGCCATCGCGGGCCAGTACTGGGTCGCGGGGGTGAGTGTTTGGCACGCGCACTGAGCGGCGTGGGAGGCGAAAGGTCGCACTTGCCCGTCGTCGGGTCTGTCGCCGCCAAGCCCGCGGGCGGAAGCCTCGAGGTCAATGACGTATGCCACGAGTACGTGCGGGCCGGGGACAAGACGGCGGTCATAGCGTTGGGCCCCGTAAGCCTCCAGGTAAGTGCCGGGGAGTTCCTTTGCCTGCTCGGGCCATCTGGGTGCGGAAAGTCGACGCTGCTTATGATCATCGCGGGGCTGCTCCCGCCAACCAGGGGGACGGTGGCTGTCGACGCTGTCCCGGTCACTGGCCCTAGCCGTGAGCGGGGCGTTGTCTTCCAGGATTACGCCCTCCTCCCCTGGAAGACCGTCCGTTCCAACGTGGCTCTCGGCCCGCGCCTTGCAGGCGCGTCGCGCCGGGAGGCGAACCAGATCGCTGACGAGTACCTTGAACTCGTGGGCATGCCGCAGGCGGGAGACCGGTACCCTCACGAGCTTTCCGGTGGGATGCGCCAGCGGGCTGCCGTGGCGCGCACGTTGGCTGCCAAACCCAAAGTATTGTTGATGGACGAGCCGTTTGCGGCCGTAGACGCACAGACACGGGGGGTGTTGCAGGAGGAGCTTGTTGGGATTTGGGCCCGGACGGCACAGACGGTCGTCTTCGTGACGCACTCGGTGGAGGAGGCCGCCTTGCTGGCGGACCGTGTCGTCGTGATGTCGTCGGCACCGGGACGCGTTCAAGAGGAGTTCCCGGTGACGCTGCCCCACCAAGTCCGCTTCAGTCGTGAGTCAGCACCTCGGGTAGCGGAAGTGGCTGCTTCTTTACTGGCTTCGGTGAGGGTGGCGCAGCCGCGGCAGTCCAGGCAGGTCGCCTCGTGGTCGGGCTAGACACGGCGACGCTGCCGCGCGTGGGGGCTGGGCGCTCGCGCTCGGCCTGGTTTTGGGCCCGGGCCAGTTCTTTGGTCAAGCTGACTGTGCCTTTTGTGTTTTTGGTGGCGGTCTGGCAGATGTCGGCCCTGGTGCTGGGCCTGTCCAACTACCTGTACCCACGTCCAGCGTTGGTGCTGAGGACTTTCGGCGTGCTCGTAGCTCATGGGGTCCTTCTTTCTTACACAGAGACCAGTATGTGGAGATGGTTCGTGGGCGTGGGAGTCGGCACCGGCGTGGCCATACCGGTGGCGCTTGCGCTGTCCTTTTATCGCCCCTTTGCGAGGATGATGTTCCCGCTGATCAACTTCTTCACCGCGATCGTGGAGTTGGCCTGGATACCCTTGTTTGTCCTTTGGTTTGGCTATGGCTTCAAGGTGATAGTCCTCAGCATCGCTTACGTGACCTTCTTCCCGGTGCTGGCGAACACAATGTCCGGTATAGGTCAGATCCCCAAGGCGAGCGTCCAGGCCGCGCAGACGCTCGGCGCAAACCGTTGGCAAGTGGCTTTGCATGTTTTACTGCCGGGGAGCCTACCCGGGAGTGTCACTGGTGTCCGCACCGGTGCCGGTTACGGGTTCAGGTCGCTGATTGGCGCGGAGATGATCGCTGCCCAGAGCGGGCTCGGCTACATGATCTTCGAGAGCAGGGCGAACCAACTTACACAGCGGACTGTGGCTGGGATGATCACAATCGGGGTGCTGTGGTTGCTGGTAGACCGCTTGTACTTGCGCCCTATCGAGAAGGCCACCGTCGAGCGCTGGGGTCTGCTGAGGAGGGCGCGTTGAGCTCCCGTTTTCGGCGTGGGCGCGCACCTCTGGTTTGGCGAGTTTGCCTTCGAACGGTCCTTCGGCCAGGGTTGGTCCCCGTCGCGGTCGTGCTTGCGGTGTGGGCTGTCCTGCCGTACTTCGACCACCTGCCCGTTTACAAGCTGCCGCATTTGACCCAGGTGGCGTCGGAGTTGTGGCACCTGGCAGTGAGTGGCACGATCTTCGGTGCGCTAGGCGACAGCTTGAGCAGGTTGGTTATCGCCTTTGTGATCGGGGCAACACTCGGGGTGGCACTTGGGGTCGCGGTCGCCCTGAGCCGGGCACTTAACGACTTCTTGATGCCACTGGTAGCATTCTTCAACGCCATTGCGGGGATAGCGTGGATACCACTGGCGATAGTGTGGTTCGGCTTCGGTAGCGGGCCTGTGCTGTTTGTCATTGCCAACAATGTGTTCTTCATCGTCCTGTACAACACCCTCCTGGGCGCAGAGGGCATCCCGCGCGTCATGTACGATGCGGTGAGGACTCTTGGGGGCGATCGGCGTCGCACCATCGTGCGCGAGGTGCTGGTCCCGGGTGCGATGGTGGGCGTCCTCGGAGGCCTGCGTACGGGCCTGGCGTTCGCTTGGCGCGCGCTCGTGGCCGTGGAGATGATCGCGGCAAGCAACGGCCTCGGCTTCATGAGCATCCAAGCCTCCCGGGTCTTCGACGGATCGACCGTTGTGTCTGTCATTCTCGTGATTGGTGTGGTGTGGATCTTGATGGACAGGCTGCTCCTGCGGCCGGTCGAGGCTTTGACTGTCCGTAGGTGGGGCATGATGGGCGGGGCTGACTTGTGAGCCTCGCTCAGGTACCGGCCACGCAAAGGAGGCCTCCATGGACTTAGTTGATTATGTCGACCGAATCTGGGATGGTCGTCTGTCAGTCGAGGAGTACCACACCGGGAACCCGCGCGAGGAGGAGAACGCCGCTCGCTTGCATGCCGACGGCTTGAGCGAATTGGCGGAGGGGGTTGCGTTCTGGCCTGCCCGGAGCAACGTGGTTGCCTTCAAGACCGGGGAAGGACTGGCGCTCGTCGACTCCGGGGAAAAGTGGAGCTGGCCGCTTTTCTGGGAGCATCTGCGACGTTGGTCAGGCGGCCCGGTTGAAACGGTGGTCCTGACGCACGGGCATCCTGACCATACGGGGGGATTGTGGGGCTTGGACGCGGAGGCGGAACGGGCAGGGCTGCCCAAGCCTCATGTGATCGCCCACGAGGCGGTGCCGCGCAGGTTTGAAAAGTACGAACGAAGCTTCGAGTACAACGCGATCGTCAACCGCCGTCAGTTTCAGGACCCTACCATTACCTGGCCGCGAGAGTACCGTTACCCAGACGAGACGTACTGCGACCAGTTCGAGCTGAGGCGCGGCGAGCTCGTGTTCGAGCTCCATCACGGCCGCGGGGAGACCGATGACGCGACCTGGGTGTTCTTGCCGTCCCAAAAAATGCTTTGCTGTGGCGACTTTTTCATGTGGGTCGCGCCCAACGCGGGCAACCCGCAGAAGTCTCAACGATATGTCGGGGACTGGGCCAAGGCGCTCCGGCAGATGATGGTGCTCGCACCAGAGATATTGCTCCCTGGACATGGGTTCCCCATCTTCGGGCGTGATCGCGTCGAAACGGCGTTGGGAGACACCGCCAGTTACCTGGAAAGCCTTGAGCAACAGACCTTGAAGTTGATGAACGAAGGCGCCAGTCTGGACGAAGTCCTAGCCAGCGTAAGAGCGCCCGAGGATTTGCTCACCAGGCCCTACCTCAGGCCCCTCTTCGATGACTCCGAGTTCGTAGTTCGCAACGTCTGGCGGTATTACGGCGGCTGGTACGACGGCAACCCATCCCGGTTGAAACCGGCACGGGACAGCGCAGTTGCCCGCGAGTTGTGCGCATTGGCCGGGGGCCCTGGAGTGCTTTCGGAGCGAGCACTAGAGCTCGACGAGAAAGGGGATCTCAAGCTGGCGACTCACCTGGCTTACTTGGCCGTTCTTGCGAGCCCGGATGACCCGTTCGCGGTGGAGAGCTGCTCGATCATATTGGCCAAGCGGGCAGAACAGGAGCGCTCGAGCATGGCTAGGGCGATTTTTTCCGAGGCCTCGGTGAGGGTGCGCAACCCACCTGGCTGAGCGCCTCACCTCTTGGGACATGGCGCGGCGGGCTACTCTCTTTCCTGTACCGAGCCCACGTCATCCCGCAGCTTCCGAGGGGGTTGGCCAGCTCGTGGGTCGTCTGCACTCCCGAGGGCTCGGTGCCAGGAGCGGGTACAGTGGGGACCAGCCGAAGCACCTGGGAGCAACCTGTGTTCGGGTAGCTTGGCAGTGTCCTTGGGTACCCGTGCCTGCGAGGTCTGCAACTTGCTCGACACACCGGCGTCATCCGCGCCACCTGTTGGCCCGCCCGAGCCTGACGCGGCCGGCGCCGGGCTTCCCGCAGGCGCGAGACTGCCCGTACGGGCGCGGGCGGCGGCGATGGCGGGTTCGGCAGTCGGCACGCTCTCCCGGGTCACCGGGCGCGGCGCCGGCTCGGTGGTGGGCGGTCACGCCATCTTGGCGGTGGAGCCGAGGGCGTTGGAGCGTTTTTCCGCCGGCCGGCGTGTCGTGCTCGTCTCGGGCACCAACGGGAAGACGACAACGACCAAGTTGCTCGCCAGCGCCATGTCTTCGGCCACTGGCGCTCCGGTTGTCACCAATGCCGCCGGGGCCAACCTGCCTCCTGGGTTGGCCGCCGTCCTCGCCGCCGGATCACCCGGGGCGCCGGCGGTGCTGGAGGTGGACGAGGCCTGGCTCGGCCTCGTGAGCAAGGAGGTCAACCCTGCTGTCGTCGTGTTGCTCAACTTGAGCCGCGATCAGCTGGACCGCAACAACGAGGTGCGCCAGGTCGCGGCACGTTGGCAAAGAGCTTGCGAGACGCTCCCGCCGGCGTCGGTAGTAGTCGCCAACGCCGACGACCCCCTGGTGGCCTGGGCCGCAGGGCCGGCTCGGCGGGCCCTATGGGTCGGGGCGGGCCTCAGCTGGACGAGCGACGCCGGGGGGTGCCCGCGATGCGGTGGCCAGGTCCGCTTCGCCGACCAGGTTGGCTTCGCTAGTGCCGGCCGGCCGGCGGAGGGTGCCATGGGCGCGCCGGGCGGCTGGCAGTGCTCTTCTTGCGGCTTCGGGCGGCCGCAGCCCGAGCTGTGGCTCGAGGTGTCGGAGGGCGCCGGGCGAGCGGTCGAAGCCTCTCGGGTCGTCCACGAGCTGGCCCTTCGGCTGCCGGGCCGCTGCAACCAGGCCAACGCGCTCATCGCCATGGCAGCAGCGCAGGCACTTGGTTACGATGCCGGCGAGGCGCTCTCGGCCATGGCGCAAGTCGACGAGGTCGCCGGACGTTACGCGACCGTACGGGCCGATGGCACCACCGCCCGCCTCGTGCTGGCCAAGAACCCCGCCGGTTGGGCCGAGGTCTTCAGCATGCTGGCGCCGCCCCCCGGGCCTGTCGTCGTCGCGATCAACGCCCGCACGGCCGACGGCCACGACCCGTCCTGGCTGTGGGACGTCCCCTTCGAGCGGCTGCGGGGGAGGAGGGTCGTCGCGGCGGGGGAACGCTCTTTGGATCTCGCCACGAGGCTCCACTACGCCGAAGTGGACCACGTGAGAGAGCCGGGCCTCCTCGCTGCGCTCACAGAGGCCGGTCCCGGCAGGGTGGACCTGGTGGCCAACTACACCGCCTTCCACGGGTACCTGCGGGTGTCGAGGCGCGCCGGGGTGGCCCGCCAGGCACCGGCAGCGCACCGAGCCGCGCCGGCGCAACCGGAGCGACCGGAGCGGTCACATGCGACGGCCAGCAGGGGAGGCCTCTCGACGTGCACGGTCGCTCTCGTCTACCCCGACCTGCTCGGCACCTATGGGGACGCCGGCAACGCCACCGTGCTCGCCCAGCGCCTGCGCTGGCGAGGCTACGGCGCGGAGGTCGTCACGGTGGCCGCCGGCCAGGCCGTGCCGGAGAGCTGCGAACTCTACGTGGTCGGTGGTGGCGAGGACCTCCCCCAGGCCCTGGCGGCGTCCAAGTTGCTGGAGAGCCGCGCCCTGCACCGGGCGGTGGCTTCCGGGGCTGTCGTCCTAGCCGTCTGCGCCGGCTTGCAGATCCTGGGCGAGAGCTTCCCCGGCGCCGGCGGGGAACCGGTCCCAGGGCTCGGGCTCTTGCCCTGCGTCTCGCGTCCCTCGTCGCGCCCGCGCGCCGTTGGCGAGATCCTGGTGCAGGCGGCCGGGCGCTGGGCCGGTCTCGGCCTGCTCAGCGGCTTCGAGAACCACGGCGCCCTCACGCAGCTCAGCTCTGGCGCCGAGCCGGTCGGCACCGTGTGCGCTGGCGTGGGCAACGAGGACGGCACCTACGAGGGCGTCGTCTCCGGGCGGGTGTGGGGGACTTACCTCCATGGGCCGGTGCTGGCCCGCAACCCGGGGTTGGCCGACTTGCTCTTGTCCTGGGTGGTCGGGGACCTCGCCCCCCTCGAGGAAGGGGAGGCCGAGGCGCTCCACGCCGAGCGCACCGAGCACGGGCCTGGCGAGCGCCGCTCGGCCGAACGCGAAGAGGCCAGCCTGGAAGCGAGATGGTGGCGGCGGCGCCAGAGCGGGGTCGCGCCGTGAGCCCCGCTCTTCACCAGATGGGCAGCACTGCCCTTTGCACCGATCGCTACGAGCTGACGATGCTCGACGCCGCGCTCCAAAGCGGTAGGGCCGATTGCCCGGCGGTCTTCGAGGTTTTCACCCGCCGGCTCCCCGACCGCCGGCCTTGGGGCGTCTTCGCCGGCCTCGGGCGGCTGCTCGAGGCGCTCGAAGCGTTCCGTTTCGGTCCCGAGGTGCTCTCCTGGCTGGAGGCCAACTCGGTGGTGAGCCCGCCCGCCCTCGAATGGCTCTCTCGCTACCGCTTCGCCGGCCAGCTCGACGCCTACCCGGAGGGGGAGTTCTACACCGGGGGCTCACCGGTGCTCACCGTGGAAGGCGGCTTCGCCGAGGCCGTCTTGCTTGAGACCCTCGTGCTTTCCGTCCTCAACTTCGACTCGGCGGTGGCCACGGCCGCCAGCCTGATCACGAGCGCGGCCGGCGACCGCCCGGTGATCGAGATGGGCAGCCGTCGCGTTGACCCCGGCGCCGCCATCGCGGCAGCGAGGGCCGCCTATGTGGCGGGCTTCGCCAGCACCTCCAACCTGGAAGCCGGCCGGCGCTACGGGATCCCGACGGCGGGGACGGCATCGCACGCCTTCGTGCTCGTTTACCCCGGGGAAAAGGAGGCCTTCTCGGCCCAGGTGAGCGCGTTTGGGCCGGGCACGACCCTCCTCATCGACACCTACGACACCGCTCGCGGCATCGAGAACGCCGTGGAGGTAGCTGGCCCCGAGCTCGGGGCTGTGCGCATCGACTCGGGGGACCTCGGCCGGGAGGCGGCGCGCGCCCGCGCGCTCCTGGACGCCAACGGCGCCACGTCGACCAAGCTCGTGGTGACCGGGGACCTGGACGCGCACTCGATCGCTGCCCTCGGCGCAGCGCCGGTCGACATCTACGGAGTGGGGGCAAACGTCGTGACCGGGATGGGCATCCCGAGCGCGGGGTTCGTCTACAAGCTCGTGGCCGTTGGCGAGCCTGGCCAGCCGCCCGGCACGTCACTGCGGCCGGTGGCCAAGCAGAGCCCAGGCAAGCGCTCCTTCGGAGGGCGCAAGTGGGCGTGGCGTGCCCTGCTCGACGTGCCGCCCACCCGGCTCGGACCGGGTGCCCCCGCGGTCACTGGTCCGGTCTGGGCCGACATCGTGACCACGTCACCCGACCCTCCTGAGCCAGAGGCCCGCCCGCTGCAGGTGAAGGTCATGGACCACGGCGAAATCGTCGCGCGGCCGACCCTCGACGAGGCACGCGCATGGCACGCCAAAGTGAGAACCGAGATAAGGCCCGCGGAGCCCCTCCTGCTCGACCGCCGTGGCTGAGACCAGCCGAGGTCAGGCCTCCGGTTGCACGTAACGGAGTTCTCAGCATGCACCACATTTGCCGGCGGTACCTTGGGTGTATGCGGTTGTCCGGTCGGCGGTGGGTTTCGGGGCAGGTGCGCTATGTGGCGCCTGCCGTCGTACTGGTGGCGGTCGGGGTGGGTGCCGGCGTCCCGGCCATGTCGGGTGCGTCCTCCCCCCCGAGCCTTCCCACCTTGTCGGTGCAGCAGCTGGTGGCTGACGTGGCCCAGGCAAGGGCGCCTGAGCTTTCGGGCACCCTCACCTGGGCCCCCGACCTCGGCCTCTCCGGCCTGTCCACCCTAGAGAAGGAGCTCGGCGGCACCTCCATTGGCTCCAGCTCGGGCGGCGGGTTCAACCCGTTGACCCTGCTCACGGGACCCTACGAGGTCAAAGTGTGGCTCGGAGGGCCCAAGGAGGAGCACCTTGCCCTGATCACGGGCCCCGACTCCGAGGTCGACCTGGTCCGCAACGCCAACCAGGCTTGGCTCTGGGACAGCACCACGCAGCGGGTCGAACACTTCATTGGGCCCGCGACCAGCCCCAGCGCGTCCAGCCCGAGCTCGGGCAGCGGAGCAGTCGTAACGCCCCAGCAGGTCGCGGCCAATATCCTGCAAAACCTCTCGGCCACCACCTCGGTCACCGAGGGAGAGCCGCTTTATGTGGCTGGCCAGCCCGCCTACCAGCTGGTGCTCACGCCCAAAGAAGCGACCACGGTGAGCGATATCAGCATCGCTGTCGGCTCGAGCGGGCCGCTCCTCGGGGTACCGCTCCAGGTCGCCGTCAACGCCAAGGGCGCGAATGCCCCGGCCCTCGAGTTCGGGTTCACCGGTTCGCTCAACCTTGGCGCGCCGGCTTCGAGCGAGTTCACCTTCGTCGCCCCTCCGGGTAGCACGGTCGTGACCCACGACATCGGCTCGGTCCCGAGCCAGCCCCAGGGCCTCGGCTGGCTGCCCACCTCCCTCGGTAAATCAGGGACGGGCTGGGCCACCGTGCTCCATGGCAAGTCGAGCCAACTCGCCGGCACCACAGGCCAAGCCCTGTTCGGCGCCGTGGCTACTCAGGTAGACGTGGGCGGTCAGCAGGCGAGGCTGTTCACGAGCTACCTGCTCAACGTCCTCGTGATGCCCGACGGGCAGTTCTACGCCGGTTTCGTGGCCCCCTCCGTGCTGGAGGCGACCGCTTCCAAGGGGGCGTAGTGCCGAGCGGCCGGCAACGGCCTTTGACCAAGTAAGCAAGGTGCGGTGGCTTCGCACGCGTTTGCCATCGAGACCCATGGCCTCGCCAAGTCCTTCGGGGCCGTGCATGCTGTCGACGGCATAGACCTGGCGGTGCCGGCGGGGAGCATCTATGGGTTCCTCGGGCCCAATGGTTCTGGCAAGACCACCACGATCCGGGTGCTGCTCGGCCTGGTAAACCCGAGCGCCGGCACTTGGCAGCTCCTCGGCCATCGCATGCCCGGTCAGGCCATGGCGGCCCTGCCCGAGGTGGGGGCCCTCGTGGAGGGGCCGGCCTTCTACCCGTGGCTCACCGGGGAAGAAAACCTCGTCCGGTTCGACGCCATGGGCCCGGACGGCCAGCGCCAGACCCGGCATGCCCGCGTCGCCGAGGCCCTCACCAGGGTCGGCCTCAGTGCGGCGGCCGGTAGGAAGTACAAGGCCTACTCGCTCGGCATGCGCCAGCGCCTCGGCCTGGCTGCGGCTCTTTTGCGCCCCCGCCAGCTCCTCGTGCTTGACGAGCCCACCAACGGTATGGACCCGCAGGGGACGCGCGAGATCCGCCACCTGGTCCGCCAGCTCGGTTCGGAGGGCACCACGGTCTTCCTTTCTTCCCACCTGCTCTCGGAGATCGAGCAGGTGTGCACCCACGCCGGCGTCATGCACCGCGGGAAGCTGTTGGCCCAAGGCACGCTGGCGGAGCTGCGCACCACGGCGACGCCGAGGCTGCGTGTCGAGGTGGACGACCCCGCCCGGGCCGGCGCCGTGCTGGAGCGCCTGGGCATGTCCCACCTGGAACGTTCCGGCGCCCAGCTGACGGGCTCCCTCGATGGCCTCCGCCCAGAAGATTGCTGCCGGGCCCTGGTGGAGGCAGGGGTGGGCGTGAGCCTGCTCGTGCCCGAGCGGCTTTCGCTCGAGGACGCGTTTGTGGCGCTTACGGGCGAGGGCTTCGACGTGGCTGGTTGAGGCTGTCCGGCCCGGGCCGGCCGGGCGTACCCTTCTCGCCCGGCCGGCACCTGGCCAGCGAACCCCTCGGTTCAGCCGGTGACGGCGGTGAAGGTCCCGTAGGGCGTGCTGACCGGGCTGGCTACCGTAGCGGCGGTGCCCGTCAGCGGGTACAGGCCGGCGGTGGCCGGGGCTTTGCCCAAGATGTTGGCGAAGAAGTACAGCGGCTGGCCCTTGTAAGTGACCTGGAAGGTACCGTCAGGCCGCTGCAGCGTGCCGACCCCCGAAAGCGTCGAAACTGGCGGCAAGCTCGTGAGCACTGGCGGCCAGGCCCTGGCGCAGGCACCGGTGCAGGTGCCCCCGGGTGTGCTCGGGGTGAAGGTGTACACGACCGACGGGCCGCTCGGAGGGACGGAAGGCGATGTCGCGGCCACGTAGGTAGTGGTGCCGAGCACGGAAGTCGTCAACCCGGCCGCGCCGGGTTGGGGGCCGCCCTGGGGCGCCACCTGCCACCAGACGCCGTGGACCAGGTAGTCGAGCAGGTACTGGCCATTGGTCTCCCCGGCGGGGGCGCCGGGAGCGAGGTCGACATAGTAGAGGTAGAGAGGCCAGCCCGCATAGGTCACCTGCATGGTGCCGTCGGGGCGCCGCAGCTCCCCGACCAGCCGGGGGTCGATGCCCGGCCCGAGCTGGGGCCGGCCCGTGGTCAAGAGCGGCGGCCAGATGGCCGTGCAAGCCCCGACGCACGTGCTCTCGGCGGGCCCAGCCATTGGCATCGGCATCAGGTGCCCGTTGTGGCCCATGTGGGGGTCGTCCTGTAGGGGTTGTGGGCGGGGCATCGGCGGGCCGTACCCCCCGAAGGGTGGCTGGCCGCTCGGCCCCTGAGTGTCAGCCGTCAGCTGGTAAAGCGTCCTCATACTGCCGCTGTTGGGCAACGTGGCATTGAGGGCTTCACCCGACTTGGACAGTTCGGTCCCAAGCTGGGGGACGCCGGCGTCCGGCATGCCCCTCGGCGAGACCAGCCAGAAGACCCCGCCGAAAGCCGTCACGTCCTCGCCGTTGAACTGGCCGGCGGCCGTGTCCCTCACGAAGGTGTAGAGGGGGTGGCCGTAGTACTCCACTTGGTCCGGAGTGAACGTGTCTGGCGGGACCACTTGGAGCTGGCTCTGGTTGACGCCCGGCCCGGCGACAGGCAAGGTGCCGCTGGTGACGGTGAGTGGCGGCCAGGGCGTCGTGCACGGGATGCCGGTCGTCGACGGCGGGCTGGCGAAGCGGCCCGTCGTGTTGGCGGTCGTGCACTCGAACGAGAGGGCGACCGATTGCACGTCAGTCGCGGCGGCCGTGAAGGCGTCGCCGCTGAACATGTAGAGGGCAAAGCCGGCACCCTTGCTGTAGCCAGGGCCGGTTACGAGCACCGGGCCATAAGGGCTCGGGGCGACTTGGACCAGGGCGTTCCCTGGTGGAGCCTGCGGGCCGAAGGGACCGTGCGGGCCTGGGCTCGGGTGGGCAAGCGAGGGCGCAGCCCACGCAAGGACGCCCCAGAGAATAACTAGCACTGCCACGACTTGGGCCGTGCGATGACCTTTGTGCATGACCTTACCTCCCCTTCTTTCGCTACTCCTGTCGCTAACCCCTTCTTTCGCTACGAGCCTGAGCCCGCCGGTGGGGAGCCTAGCTCTCGCTCCATACGGCGCGTGCCGCCGCCGTGTTGCCGTCGCGCAGCGAACAACTGCCCGCGCCCGCAGTGGCCTCCGGCCCGAGGGGAGACCCAGAAGGTGCCTGGGGAGAGACCCCGCTCAGGCGGCGGAATGGACCGGCTCGAGCACTTCAACGGCGCCCTGGAAGTCGTAGTACTCCCTAAGGGCCACTAGCTCTTCACGGCACCGGTCGCAGAGACCGTCTGGCGCTTTGGTGGTCTTGTAGCAGCCTCGAATGCGACATCTTCGCATACCGCCTCCTTAGCAAACCGCCTGCACAACCCGCTCGTACGGCGAACCCAACTTACCGCTCGACGCCAGGTTAGCGGTACCCGCCGATCGAGCACAATTGGGAGCCCATGGCCCCGTCGAGGCGACCACGCCGGGCCCGGTGCCCCGGTCACTTACCGCCGCCGGCGTTACGATGTCGCCCTGATGGATCCGTGTTCACAGGCCGCACGGCGACCAGTCGGTCGATAGTGCCGATGTGGTTAGTTGAAGCGAAAATGGTGTTCGGCCGGGCGCGGGTGCGTGCCCTGCTCGGCCTCCTCGTGGCTGTGCCTGTCTTCCTCGCCTTAGCCGTCTATCTGACCGGAGGCCCCACCCACGCAGGTGGCCCGGCCTTCTTGGACCAGGCAACCGAGAACGGGGTTTTCACGGCGCTCGCCAGCCTGGCCGTGACCATGCCCTTTTTCATCCCGCTTTCGGTGGCAGTTGTCGCTGGTGACTCTATAGCCGGCGAAGCTAGCCTCGGGACCCTCCGCTATTTGCTGGTCCGCCCATCTGGCCGGAGCCGGCTCCTTTTCGCGAAAGCGGCGGTGGTGGCGCTTTTCTGCATGGTTGCTGCGCTCGTCGTGGTGCTGGCAGGAATAGTTGCCGGGCTCGCCTTTTTCCCTCACGGCCAAGTGGTAACGCTTTCGGGGACTACGATACCTTTCCTCGACGGCTTCGGCCGGAGCCTCCTGGCGGCGCTGGTCGTGGGGGCGTCGATGTTCGGGCTGGCGGCGATCGGGATGTTCGCCTCCACCTTCACCGATGCGCCCATCGTGGCGATGGCCATGACGATCGGGGCGGTCGTGGTGGCGGCGATCCTGGACGGGGTGTCACAAGTCGCGTTCTTGCACCCGTGGCTTTTCACCAATTACTGGCTCGCGTTCGCCGATTTGCTGCGCGAGCCTATGCGTTCGGCCAACATCTGGAAGGATCTCGCGCTGCAGGGCGGGTACGCGGCATTTTTCGGTAGCGTTGCCTGGGCGCGCATGACTTCGCGCGACGTGCTGGCCTAGGGCGCCCGGCCCTTGTAGTGAGTTAAACGCGCTCCCAGAGCTTTATGCCGCCAAGGATCCCGGCCGTGTTGTCGGCCAGGTGGACGTCGCTTGGGAGGTCGAAGGTGACGTGCCTCGAGTTGCCGCCACCTATGTAGCAGTGGTCGAAGAAAACCAGTTCGCGGAGCACCTCGAGGGCCCGGGCGAGGCGGGCGTTCCACTTCTTGGCGCCGGCCTTTTTGCGTGCCTCGTCCCCGAGCACTTCGTTGTAGCTCTGGCCCGACTTGCCGAGAGGGTGGTGGGCCAGTTCGAGGTGAGGGCTCAACCTGCCTTTCCAGAACAGGGCGGTGCCGACGCCCGTACCGAGGGTTATCACGAGCTCGAGCCCGTCGCCGCACACGAGCGCGGCGCCTTGGACGTCGGCATCGTTCGCGACCCGGCAGGGGTGGCCAAGCGCGGCCCCGAGGGCACCTTGGAGGTCGAAGCGGGCCCAGGCCTGCTCGAGCTGGTGGCTCGGCTTGCCTCCGGGGCCCTGGGGGGAGACGAAGTGGGGGGCCGAGAGCACGTGCCCGTCGCGCACCATGCCCGGGAAGCCTGCCGAGATGCGTTGGTACGAGGGCAGCCCGCCGGCGAGGCTGGCCAGGGTAGTGACCAGCTGCTCAGGGCGCAGCGGGTACGGCGTGGGGACCCGCACGGGCTCGTGGAGCAGGTCGCCGTGCCTGGAGAGCACCGAGGCTTTGAGCCCCGTCCCCCCGATGTCGAAAGAAAGCGTCCGGGGCAGGCCATGGCCATGCTCGGACGGGCTCGTAGCGGGTGACGAGGTGACGGCCCCGTCCACAGTGGACATGGCGCCAAGGTTAGCCCCGGCCTAGTAGGGGACCGGCTCACCGAGCGAACGTATAGGTTGGTGCGGTGCCCAACGAAGTCGAGGGAGGGACCGCTGCTCCCGTAGCCGCTCGAGAGGTCCAGGCGGGCGAGACCGGGGGCAGCGGGACCGGGGACAGGGGGACGGGCACCCGTGGCAGCGGGCCTGGCCCTAGCTACGCAGGCCGGGTGCCGGACGCAGAGCCGAGCACGGCGAGGGGAGGCCACCCCGCCAGCCGCAGGGGGGAGGGTGGGCTGGCCGAGGTCGACAGGGAGGTCGCGGCCCGTTTCGCTGACAAGTACGAGGGCCTAGCCTCCGTACCGGTGGCCGTCGTCGTGGCCGCCTACAACGAGCAGGCGACGGTCGGCCACGTGGTGAAGGACACGCCGGCCGAGGTCGCAGGGCTGCCGGTCGAGGTGATAGTGGTCGTCGACGGCAGCAGCGACGCCACCGCCGCAGTGGCCGAGGAGTCTGGTGCCCTGGTGGCCGATGTCCCGGTCAACCGGGGCCAGGGTGCCGCCCTCCGCCTCGGCTACCATCTGGCGCGTCAACGCGGGGCCAGGTTTGTCATCACCACCGACGCGGACGGCCAGTGGCGCGCCGCCGACATGGAGCGAGTGCTCGCTCCTCTGCTCGCCGGCGAGGCTGACTTCGTCAACGGGAGCCGCCGGCTTGGCTCGACGGCCAACCGCGACCCGGTGCGCAACGTGGGGGTCGTCGTGTTCGCTGCGCTCATCTCGCTCCTTACCGGCAGACGGGTGACCGACCCCGCTTCCGGCCTTCGGGCCATGACCGCCGAGCTGACCGGTTCGGTCGTCCTCGACCAGCCCCAGTACCAGTCGTCCGAACTGCTCATCAGTGCGGCGCTGGGCGGTTTCCGGATAGTCGAAGTGCCGATCGACATGCAGGCACGGCGTTCGGGCCACACCAAAAAGGGCGGCAACCTCGTCTACGGCTGGCGGTTTTCCAGGGTCGTCGTGGGCACCTGGTTGCGCGAGCGGCGCGGGCCTCGGTCTACGAACACGAACCGGTCGTAGACGAAGTACTTGAAGATGGTCAGCACCACGATCGAGAACGTGTAGCTGGCGCTGACCAGCAGGTCCCTCGCCAGTTGGCTCGCGTGGGTGGACAGTTCTGCCGTCAGCTTGGTCGCTCCCGTGGAAAGGACGAGGTTGATGACCGAGACCGTGAGATAGAGGGTCGTTTCCCGTCCGACGCCCTCCCGGCCGCGCTTTTGCCACGCCCAGCGGCGGTTCAAGATCCAGTTGGGGACGGCGCCGGCGAAGAAAGCGGCCACGGCGGAGGTAGTAGCACCGAAGTGCAGTCCACTGAAGCAGATAGCGAGTGCCACCTCGCTCGTGACGAAGGCAACCACCGAGCCCGCGCCGTAACGCCAGAGGCGCAGGATGAGAGGAGTGCGCCGGTGACCGAGCCAGTGGGCGTCCAGCAGCCAGCGCGCCAGCCCTTTCGGGCCCGCCCGCTTGGCCCGGGCCACAGCGGCCGCGCGCCACCCGGAGATTGGCGGGCTGCCCGTGTCGGTGGGTTCCCGAAGGGTGCTCACGCAGCTTTACTGTAACCGACGGCGGCGAGCGGGCTGCGGTGCTGGCCTTTGGGCAGCCCTACCTACCAGGGAGCACCACGGGCTTCACCACGAGGGGGTCTCGCCGGCTTGCCTGGAGTGCCTCGGCGACCTCGTCGAGGCCGAAGTGGGCGCTCACGATGTCGTCGAGGCGCACCGCCCCCGAAGCGGCCAGGGCCAGCGCCGCGGGGTAGGTGTTGGCGTAGCGGAAGGTCCCGGTGAGCTCGATTTCCCGGGTTTGGACCAGGGAAAGGGGTAGCCGGACGTGGCTCTCTGGCGACATCCCGACCACGACTGCGCGCGCGCCGCCACGCAGTCCACGGAGCCCAGCTTCGAGCGCCTGGGGGGCGCCAGAGCACTCGAGCAGCACGTCCGCCTCCCTCCCGGCGAAGATGTCGAGCACCTCCCGTGCCGTGGACTGCCCGGCACCCCCGCTCCCGGCACCCCCGCTCCCCGCACCTCGGCTCCCCGCACCTCGGCTGGCGTCCACCACTTCCGTGGCCCCCATCTTCTTGGCGAGGGCCAGGCGGGAAGGCTGCGCATCGCTCACCACGACCTCGGCCGCCCCAGCAACGCGTGCCACTGCGGCGGCGAGCAAGCCGATCGGCCCCGCTCCGGTGACGATGACCTGGCTGCCTACTTCGATGCGGGCCTTCCGGGCGGCCCACACGCCCACAGACAGGGGCTCGAGAAGGGCGCCGGCGTCGTCAGAGAGGTGGTCGGGGAGCGGGTAGCAGAAGTCCTCGTCGTGCACGACGTAGCGGGCGAAGGCACCATCGACCGGGGGTGTGGCGAAGAAGCGCACGTCCGGGCAGAGGTTGTACGCCCCGCTGCGGCAAGCGCGGCAGCGCCGGCAGGGGACGCCGGGCTCCATCGCGACTCGCTGCCCGACTGCGAGCCTGCCCGTCGTCCCGGGCCCGAGCGCCCTTACGACCCCGGAAGCCTCGTGGCCGAGGACGAGGGGTGCTTCCACGACGAAGTCACCGATCCGGCCGTCGGTGAAGTAGTGCACGTCCGACCCGCACACGCCGACCGCGGCGACCTCGATCAGCACCTGGCCATGCCCAGGTACTGGTCGAGGGCGGTCCTCGAGGCGGATCTCACCCGGCTTGACCAGGACCGCAGCTGGCCCCATTTCCACTTTTGCACCGACCACAAGACATACCGTAGTGCCGTGGCCGGGGAACACGACGGGGCTCTCGAGGCTGGTTGGTACCCCGACCCGCTCGTGGCGGGCCGACTGCGGTGGTGGGACGGGGAGGCCTGGACCGAGCACGTGGCCAGCGGGCGCGCGCCCGGGGTTCGGGCCGCGAGGACTTTTGCCAGGCGCTGGACCGCTTTGGCCCTGGTCGCCGCCCTCTTCGTCGTCGTGCTGGCGCTCGTCCTTCGCGGGGGCCCACCCACGCTCTACTGGCGAGGCGAGCCGATCGACAACGCGACGGCGGCCCTGGCCCGGGCGGGCTCCGCCATGAAGGCAGTGGCCAGGGCGGAGGAGGGTGCCATCTCGGGGGACGCCCGTTGCTACTTCCTGCTCGCCAACCAGACCTCGCACGACGTCGGCGACCAGTTGCGCTGCGGGCCTGTTCTGCTCCCCTGGTCCCGGCCGTCGAGCCCTTGGCTCCCCTACAAGCTGAGGGCGTCGCCCTCCGGCAAGGGGGTGAAGCTCTCGGTCTCCCTCAGGCCGGCGCCGTCGGCCACTGTCGGGCTGGCCAAGGGCGAGGTCCTGCGCCAGCCCGGGGGCGCCTCGCCCCCCAAGGGGGACGGCGGGCTCACATTGCCGGCCGTGCCGCGCCAGCCGTCCGGCTGGGGAGGGGTGCTCACAGCCCCCCCGCCGGGGCTCTCTCCGGCACCGGTGGGCGACATGATCGGTGACTGGGGCGCGAGCTACCGCCTCGTAGCGTACGGGGAGACCGATCACCTGAATGTCGCACTCGACCCGCCAGCGCTGCGACAGGCGGAGGAGCCACCGGGCAGCCTGTTCGCGAAGACGAAGGGTGGCCATTCTCGTGAGCTCCCGCTCGCGAGGCTCCTGTTGCCACCCGAAGGCGAGGTGTTCGTCGTCGCCGAGCTGTCTGTCAGCCCCGGGGAGGCAGCCGGGCCGCTGCCGGCGCAGGCCAATGGAGGCGCCGGCGCGAGCACGGACCGGCCGGCGCTCGAGGTGCTCGCGGGTGGGAACGCGGTCGAGTTCCCCGCTTCGGCGACGAGCACGGCCCCCACCAGCCTCACGCTCGCCGCGGCCGTGCCCGCCGGTGCCCAGGCCGAGCTCGTCGTGTCCGACAAGGGCCTCGCCCAGCGGGTCTCGCTCCTCACGGGCGAGCTTGGGAGGGGGCCGGCCATACTCACCCGGCCCGGCACGTCCGAGAAGCTGTCGGCCCACGCCACGCTCGACGGGGTCGGGGTGTCGGTCTTGGACGCCTCGCTCGTGTGGTTCGCCGGAAGTGACGGGGGCACGGTGCCGCCGAGCTTCGACCTCGCCTACCTCCAGGTCCTCGCCGCCACGGACCCGGCCAACGCGACCCTCCCGGTGTCCGATTTCACACTGGTGATGCCGGGGGGCGAGTTAGTGCGCGCCGTGCCCTTGCCCGACTCTGACCGTCAGGCGCTTGCCGTGGGCTTTTTGGTCCCTGCCTCCTTCAGTGACGGCACCCTGGTGGTGTCGGCGGGCAAGCGGTCGCTCTCGGTCCCGGTGCGCTTCGAGTAGTCGCCAGGCCCCGGTGCCCCATAGGCTAGGTCCATGGTGCGTCCTGGAAACTGGATCAACCCAGCGGGTGAGAGTCCCGTCCGGGTAAACGCCGGAGAGCCCGGTAGCAGGCCCCGGTTCGTCGTCGAGAGGCGGCGGGCTGAGCGGGGCGTCAAGAGCCT
>JAJYMB010000112.1 GCA_021787365.1 Actinomycetes bacterium
TCGTGGCCGGGGCACCGAGTGCTTCTGGTGACGATGCCGGACGGCTCTTGGCCGTCGTGCGCGACGTGGTCGACGTGGGCGGGTTGTTGCGGCTGCGGGCCGGCGCCAACTATGGCCGGGTTTTCGCCGGCAATTTCGGCCCCGCCTACCGGCGGACGTACTCGGTGAAAGGCGACGCCGTCAACCTGGCCGCTCGCCTCATGGCCAAGGCCGGGCGCGGGGAGATCTGCGTGAGCGACGTGGTTCTCCGCCGGAGCAGGACACTTTTCCGCTCCGAGGAGCTGGAGCCGTTCCAGGTCAAGGGGAAGTCGGCGCCCGTGCTCGCTCACCGCCTGGGCCGCGCCTCCGCGGGTAGGCACAGCTCGGGGCGCGGGGTGCCCGCTCCCGCAGCGGCTCCCGACGCGGTCGCAAGCATGCCGCTCCTGGGCCGCGAAAAGGAGCTCGCCTTCTTGGAGGAAAGACTCCGGTCGGCTCGGCGCGGGCAGGGGGCTTGTGCGCAGCTGGAGGGCCCGCCCGGGATCGGCAAGTCTCGCCTGATCGAGGAGATCCTGTCTCGGGCCACCGATTTTGACCTTTTCAGCATCGTATGCGACGAGTACCAGTCGAGCGTCCCCTACGCCCCGCTACGGGATCTCGGTCGCCAGTGCCTCGGCATCGACGCCGACAGCGGCCCCGGGCCCGCCGGCGCAGCACTGACCGAGGTGGTCGCCGAGCGGGCACCGGGCCTCTTGCCATGGCTGCCGCTCCTGGCCGGGGTGGTCGGCGCCGACGTCTCCCCCACCCGCGAAGCGGGCGCATTGGACGAGCGCTTCCGCCGGCCACGCCTGGAAGAAACGTTCATCGAGCTGCTCCGGGCTCTCCTGCCCGCGCCGACGCTCATGGTCGTCGACGACGTCCATTACATGGACGACGCCAGTGTGGACGTGGTCCGCCGGCTCGTCGGCTCTCTCGGGTCGCTCCCCTGGTTCTTGGTGACGAGCAGGTGCCCGCAACCGGGCGGCCTTTATTTCGACGGGGCTTCGGGCGTCGCTCGCCTCGAGTTGGGCCCCCTGACGGACGAAGTCATCTCGCAGTTGCTCCGGAGCGCCAGCGGGATCCGACCATTGGCGCCGCACCGGGGGGAGGCCGTCGCGGCGCGGAGCGGTGGGAACCCGCTGTTCCTCTTGGAGCTGGTGGCCAACGACCTCGGCACAGGAGCAGAAGCACCTCTGCCAGACACCATCGAAGGCGTTCTGGCCGCCCAGATCGACCGGCTGTTGCCACCCGAGCGGCGGCTGCTGCGGGCGGCCTCGGTCCTCGGGATGCAGGTACCTGTCCCTGTGCTGGCCGAGATGGTCGGCGAGCCGCTGACCGGGGCCGAACTGGGAGGGCTCGGGGAGTTCTTGGCGGGAGAGGGGCCGGGGGAGATGCGGTTCCGGCACAGCACGCTGCGCGAGGCGGCCTACGAGGGGCTCTCCTACTCACGGCGACGTGAGCTGCACGCCAAGGCGGGCCAGGTCCTCGAAAACCAGGCTGGTGAGGGCGCTCCCGAGATCGCGGCCCTCCTGGCCGTCCATTTCGGCCACGCCGGCCAGCACCAGGCTGCTTGGCGCTACGCCAGGATGGCGGCGGAACGAGCTTGGGGCGTGTACGCCAGCGCGGAGGCGGCGACGTTCTTCGAGCAGGCCCTCGCCGCAGGCCGGTCACTCCGCGAGGTGCCGGCCAGCGAACTCGTCGCCGTCGCCGAATCGCTCGGGGACGCCCGCAGCCGCCTCGGCGAGTTCAGTAGCGCTGAAAACACGTACCGCTTGGCCCGCAGATGGGCCACGACCCCTCTGCAACGCGCCCGCCTGCACTACAAGGTGGCGTTGACCGCGGACCGCGCCGGGCAGTACCCGACCGCGTTGCGCATGTTGTCGGTGGCGCAGCGCTCCCTCGGCGATGCCAGGGACAACATATCTGCCCGGCTGAGGGCGGAGATCCAAGTCCATTACGGCCGGGTACGTCAGCGTCAAGGCCGGAGCCGCGAGGCGGTGCGGCTTCTGCAGGAGGCTACAGCGCTCGCCCGGTCGGCCGAGGCCCGAGACGTTGAAGCGCAGGCACTCCTCATTCTCGACCAAGCCGAACTGACTGTCGGGTCAGGCGACGGCGAGCGGGCACGGGCAGCGCTCCAGATTCTCCGCGACGTCGGGGGCCAATTGTGGCTGGAGGGGCGAGCCCTGAACGAGATCGGGATCCGAGCCTATTTTGCCGGTCGCTGGTCGGAAGCAGCGAAGTGCTACGCGGACGCGCGGAGCGCCTGGCAGAAGGCCGGCGACCAGTGGACCGCTGCCATGACGGCGGGCAACATTGCGGAGATCCTCTCCGATCAGGGCCGTCTGGCAGAGGCCGAGGACATACTGACCGAGACGATGAGGACCTTCCGTGCTGCGAGGACCCCCTCTTTCATCGCTTACGCCGCCCTGCTGCTCGGCCGGGTGGCGGCCCGGCGCGGTCAATACGAACGGGCGCGGGCATCACTCGAAGAGGCACAGGACCTATTCGAAGCAGACGGCGAAGCCTTGGAAGTAGTCCACGCTCGTGCAGTCCTGGCAGAGTCCCACCTCCTGGCCGGTGACATCGAAGCTGCCCGCTCCCTGGCTTCGGAGACCCTGTCCGACGCGGCCAAGTTGGCGGGGCGTGACCTCGTCCTGCCGTTGCTGTTGCGCGTCCTGGCCGTTGCCGAGGTCTCGGCGCGCGGTGACCGAGCATTGGCTCGCCAGCACTTGGAGCGCAGCATCGACGTCGCCCGCACCCGGGAACACCCTTACGAACTGGCTCTTTCCTTGCAGGCTATGGCCAGCCTCTGGCCCGAGGCCCTAACCGACGGGCTGACCGCGACGAAGGACGCCTTGCTCGAGCAATTGGGTGTCCTCCCGGCTGCCCGAAGTGCGTTATCCCTTGTCGGTCAGTCCCCTATCAGCCATCGTACATAGGATCCGTGAGCGAACTCGTGTAGACGACGACCTGCTCGTTGGCCGCCTGTTTGGAGCGCGACACCACGCACATCACGAGCGGAGCCGAACTAGTGAGGTTGTCACAGTTCTCGAGTAGCCCTTGCCAGGGGGCCTCGCCCGGGTAGGTGGTACTTACATTTGTGGAGCCAGGGAACTGTGCGTTGGCGCCGGCACATATCGGCATCAGGGGCGTGCCGTTGTTGGGCACCTCGTTGACGACGGACTTGGGGAAAACGAATGTAATCTCGCCGGCTGGCTGGTCGGTGGCACTGGTGTTGAAGACGTCATTGTTGCCTACCGCACCGCTGCAATAAGAAAGTGACAGGTGTTGGCCGAACGAGCCTGCCAGCTCGTAACCGTTCTGTCCGTTGGTGGCACTTACGTCGGCGGTAGTGCCCGTGCTCGGGCTGTTGAGAGTCCCCGTGTTGCAGTCCGAGCTGCACGATGTGTTCACGTACTGGTCGACGTTGAACGCGTTGGAGCCCACGGCCTGCACCGCGCCTGGAGAGCTCGCGGCTAGCTCGTAGCCGGCGCCCAGGTTGGTCGCAGCAAAGCCTGACGTGCAACCACCGAACACCGCCACACCGCTGGGGCCGGTGCTCACGGTCTCGCTGCTCACAGAGGTAGTGCCGTAGTAGAGGCCGGGGTCGGGCGTACCATTGGGCGAAACGCCAACCGTGACTGGTACACCGGGGGCGCTAATTGGGCTCCCTTGGTACTCGACTTGCACCTTCACGGGCGGGCACATGTAGCTGTACTTGGGCTGCACGGACTGTTGGAGGGACGCCTGAAGGTCGGTAGGTGGTTGCTGAGAGAAGATCAGCTCGTACTGCGTGACGTTGAACGACTGAGAGGTAGCAGTCGCACCAAAAGATGAGGCGTCCAGTGTGAAGCCGGTACCGGGGGTATTGGAAGCCAAGCCATAAGTGCACGCGCCCGTCGACGGGCCAAAGACGGCTTGGCCCGAGCCGTCGGTGTAGACGGTAATACCGCCTGGCCCGACCGGCTCAGGAGTCCCCGTGGCGCCGGTGTTGTTGTAAAGGCCGAGACCTTGGGAGCCCGTGATCGTGACCGGGACGTTCGATTGGTCCAACGGGACTTTATGTGGGCCATCCAGCTGCACGGTGACCGCTTGGGGGTCGGTCGAAGGCTGGCACATGTAGATGAAACTGTTGCTCGCCGGTACCGAGAGGAGGACGTTGGGGGGAGGTTGGGTGGAAAAGTCTAGATACGGGTAGACGACGATGCTGGGGTCGCCGTCGAGCAGCGTGAAGTCGTTGTTTTGGCCGAGGAAGTCGTTGGACTGCTTGACTTGCGTGGTGAGGACGAGCGAGCCGACGTACGGCTCGTCCACTTGGACTGTGATGTCAAGGGACTTGCCCGGGGCTATGGCGTAGTCAGGGCCGGCACTCGTGAGCTGGAGCACCGCAGCCGCTGACGTCTGGACGGTCTGCGGAGCCCAACCGGACGGCACGGCCGTGGCGGTCAGCTCAGCCGACGTCAGGTTGGGGAAAGTGAGCTGCGCCGAGCCGAAGGTCTGGTTGCTCGATGGGTCGTTCGCGAGCGTTACCGTGACAGAGGAGGGCGTGAGGACTGCTACGTCCTCGGTGGGCTGGCCGTTCAGGCTCGCCTCGTAGTACTTCGTGCTGGGGGCGGCGCTAGCTACGGGCGCCCATGCCGCCACCCCGACCAGGGCTAGGGCTGCAGGCAGCAACAGAGCTCTCGTAATCCGTGACGTAGCCCAAGGCAAGGCATTCTCCCTTTCAGGTCCTCCGGCCCCTTACGGGGACGGCGCGAGGACGGCAATGTTAGCTCTCCCAAACATTCCCGCAAGACTTATCCTTGCACTCCGGAACTGCGGGGCGTTACGTTGTGTGACCTTCACTACACTTTTAGTGATGCAGGCCTAGGTCGTAGCGGGGCTCGCGGCTCCCGGTACCTCGCCTTGGCGCGCGAAGTAGACAGGCGTACGCGCCAGACGGACTTGGGCTCCTTCCAGTAACGACGGTGATGTGACGCCAGACGATAGCGCGTCGAGAAAGGCCGCGCCGTCGACTCGCAGGAGCCGGCAGGGGGAAAGGGCTGTCACGGTCGCAGTGCGCGCCATGCGGTGGAGAAGCCCGATCTCCCCGAAATAGTCGCCCGGCCCGAGGGAGTTGAGAGCGCCGCCGTCGCCTCCGGCACCCTTCGATGTCACCGTCAGCGTCCCGGACTCGACTATGTACAGGGCGTCGGCGGGTTGGCCTTCCTTCACCACGTCCTCTCCTGTCACGACCTCGTGGGTCGTCGAGGCGCGCGCCAGGCTTTCGAGCACGGGCCGGGAAGACTCGGCGAAGATGCCGGCGCGCTGCAGCAGCGCCACCCGCGGAGCTATTTCGGCCAGGCGTGCCACATTGGCTTGGTCCATGCGGCGGAGCCGGGGCCAACCGAGCAAGCAGAGCGCCGGGACCACCCCTCCGGCCAGCCATAGAGTGGTCACGAGATCGGTCGTCCGCAGCGCTATTGGCGTGAGAACGGCACCGGAAACAATCGCGAGCAGCACGAAGGTAAAGAAGGAACCAAAGACCCGGGCCAATTTCTCCTTGGGCAGCGAGCGTTGCAGCGCCGTCATGGCGAGCACGTCCACGACCAGGGTGCCCCCGCCGCGCACGACCTCCACGACGAAGGCAACCACGGGCTGGCGGACGGCCACCAGCACCAAAGTAGGCGCGCAATAGACGGCCATGGCCGTGACGATCGCAGTGCCGAGCTTGGGCCATTGCGAGATGCGCCGCACCAGCCCTGCAGCCAGCAGCCCCCCGACGCCTAGCCCGGCCAACAGGTAACTGTAGCCAGCGGCGCCGGTCCCGAGGCGCCTTTCCGACACTACGACGAAAAGGACGGTGTCTACGCCGTACACGAAGCTCGCCACCACGCTGTAGGCGGCCAGGACCGTTGCGCTACTCGAACCGAGGATGGCCTGCACGCCCACCAGCATCTGGCGGAGCGGGCCGACCGAGCCGCCCGCCGTCACGTCGACTGGCGTGCTCCGAGCAGATATGCGGGCCACAACTGCTGCGGAGCACAAGAAGCTCACCGCGTTGGCCGCGAAGGCAAAGGTTGGACTGCCGGCAGCGAGCAGCGCCGCGCTGATAGCCGGCCCGGCCACAATCGCCAGGTTGCCCACGGTGTTGTTGAGCGTGTTGGCTGCCGCCAACTCGTCCTCGGGCACGAGCTCGGGGGTCAGGGCCGCAACCGCGGGCTGGTAGGCCATGGTGATGACCCCGTTGGCCGCACCGATGGCTATGGCGGCCAGTACGGCGCCGTGGAAGGCGGCAAGGACGGTGAGACCTCCCATGAGGACGGTGGACGTCACGTCCAGGGTCACCATGAGGCGCGTGCGCTCGAAGCGCTCGGCGAGCACGCCCCCATAGGTGCCGAAGAGGACCGAGGGAAGGAACCTGCCGAGGGTAACCGCCCCGACCCACGCCGCAGAATGGGTCTGGTCGTACACGTACACGGCGAGGGCGACGTTGTAGGCCCAGGATCCCGCGGCCGAGACAGAATAGGCGCCGGCCAAGAGCCGGAAGTCGCGGTGCCGCAGGGGCGCGCCAAAGCCTGTGTGCAAGAAAGTCCGGCTCAATTGGCTCCTACAGTCGTCGCTCCGTAACCGAGCAACCGGGCCCGGTACTTCGGTCTGACGGGGCTAAGGGCAGCCAACGCAACGGCATGGGCATGTATAGCAGCTGAGGCCGGGCGCGACGTCCGTGAACTAACGGATCTTTTGGCGTGCAGACCGCAGAGGACGTCGTCGCGCCACGGGCGGCGCGAGCGTGGACATTGCGAGCGCGCCGGGTGCGGCTCTTCTCCAGGGAGCAGTTTAGGCGGTCCGTGAGATTGCACTGTTGAGGTACTGGGTCTCATGGACACGTCGGCGCTCCTCTGCTTTGTGGTGTGACCAGTACGGCTCCCAGTCGCCGTTGGAACGAACAGCACGCAGTTTCAGGACTGCTTCCGCCCCCTTGAGGCCCCATCTGGCCCCGGTCACGCACATCCGATCGCGGACAAGATGTCGACAGGCCCCCTCGATCACTCCCGTTGCGATCGGCCACCCCTGGGCCAAGGCAGTTTGGTAGTGAAGGTAGGGACGTTTGGCCAGGAGGTAGTTTGCGCACTCGTCGGCCTTCTTGCGTTTGGTCTTGTCGAGGCCGAGATAGGTGGCCTTGCGGCGGATGGAGGCGGCGACGAGGGACGAGTTCCCGGCGAGGACCGCACGTGCCTTGTCGATGACCCATGCCTCGGCGGCTGGGTCGCCCTCCTCGAAGAAGCACCGGGCCGAGCCCCAGATGTACTGCAGTACGTGCACGATGTCGACCACGACGGTGATCGCGACGTCCCTCGCCTTGGCCTCGGTCTTGATCGTGCGGATCTGATGGTTGTTGCCGTCCACGAGCGCGACCCAGGTGCGCTTGTGCTCAGGGTCGCGCCGCTCAGCCTCGTCGAAGGCGCGCCGTAGCACAGCCGAGGTGTCTTCGACGACGCTCGCCGAGAGCCACTTGTTCTTCGCCGTCGGAGCGTCTTGTCGCTTCTCGGCGGGATGCCCCGGCTCACAGGAAAAGATGTCCTCGGGGCTTCGTGGCACCGGGTGCGAGTCGTAGACGACGACCAGTTCGGCCATGCGGCACCGGTTAGCCTTCTCGCCCTTGGACAGCCGACCGGCCATCTTGTGGGCCGAGGACCTGGCTGCCTTGGCCGTGGCGGGGCGAAGCGCCTCTGGCCTCATGGCGATCCCCTTGCCGTCAGCGGAGACGACCAGCACGTCATCGGGCTCGGCCGGCGACCTGTCCAAGGAGGAGTAGAAGCTCTCGATGTCGCTGGCGGCCCGGCAGGCGAGCTGCTCGACCTGGCGCTTGGGGACCCTTACGCCGGTGGCTCGTTCGATAGCGTCCCGGGCCTCCTCGTAACTACCCCGGCTGGACTCGATCGCGGCCAGCTCTCTTAGCCCGAAGGAGTAGCGGTCGGCGGGCAGGTTGGCCGCCGCATCAGCCGGGTGCAGGTTGGGCTGTCCCTCGGCCCTATAGGCGAGACGAGAGACGGTCACGGTCCCGACCATCGCGGTGAGCGCCCGCTCGTGCCCTGCTTCGACGGCGTTGTGCGCCACGCCGGTGGCGTCGCGGACCTCTTCGAGGCGTCGCTCTTTCAGCGCCCGCAGCTCGAAATGGTCCTGGAGCACCTGGCGCTCGAGCTCACGACCATCGCGCACCAGGCGCGCCTCGAGCTCGTCGTGGGTCAGCAAAGCGGCCTCCTCGCTGCGCATGAAGCCGACAAGGCCGGCGTAGATGGCGTCCGAACGCTCGAAGCAGGACAGCAGCCTGTCCTCCTCCGGGCTGCTCAGCCCGCTTGCGTAGGCCCCTTGAGCTGGCTCAACAGCTCGGCCAGACCGGCGTTGCCCTGCTCCATCAGGCGGGCCTTGGCCCTCCGGAACTCCTCGGTCGCCCGGCGCACCGGCTCGACCTTCTCGGCCGGCAGCATCACGAACTTCGTCCTGCTGGCCTCCGAGTAGCACAGCACCATCGACTGATGGGCCGCCTCGTCGCTCACGCACCGGCAGTTCGGCTTGCCGCAGCGGCGCCGGTGGGCGATCACCGTCCCGCGCACCATTGGCGGTACCCGGGCTGGCTTGCGAGCTGGCATGGTTCATACTCTACGACCTCCTCTGTCATAGGTTCTTTGACAGATTCTGATCCGCAAAGGAGGAAGGTTGGTGGATTTCCGAACTACAGGGGGCAGCGCGTCAGTCCACGCGCTTCGTCAACCAGGGCAAATGCTTATATTGAGGGTCCCTGGAGAGGAGCCGCACCCGAGCGCGCGTGGCCCCTCCCGGGCTCACGTGGCTAGGAGAGCGGGCCTTGCGCCAGGAACGCCTTTTCCACCTCGCGCAGGCGTCGGACCAAGGACTCGAGCACTGCCCAAGCGACGTCGGGGTGGTCCTTCAGGAAGGGGCGGAACTCCCATTGGGTGAACACGAGGCACTCGAGGTCGGTCGCGGCTACCACCTCTGCCGAACGCGGCGAGCGGTCGATGATGGACATCTCACCGAAGTAGTCGCCCGGCCCGAGACGCCGGCGGGGTTGGCCGCTCACCGAGACATCGGCTTCGCCCTTCACCACGACGAAGAAAGTCACGCCCACTTGGTCCTGGTCCGTCAAGTGGGCACCTGCCTGGAACGTCATGTGGTGCGCAGACTTGGCAAGGCGCTGGAGGTCCCTTTTGGGTACGCCCCGGAAGAGCGGGACCTTGCCAAGTAACTCCATATCGTCGGGCATGCAGCGAGCGTAGTTGCCGCCGGGTGCGACGGCTCGCGAAACATGAGCATGGCGCCGGTGCCGACCGAGGGTGCACTCTTCTGGTAGCTGGCGCAGCGAGTGCCGTGCAGAGCTATAGGCCCCCGGCCCTGCACAGCCGCTTGTCTAGGTACCTCGAGGTTCTTCGGGGTCGCCCGGTACCGGCGTAGCCGCCGCCTCTGGCGGTTCCGGCGCGGCTGTCCCGTCGACCCCGGCCGGCGCCTCGGCCCGTTCGCCGCTGGCCGGAGCCTCGGCCCGTTCGGTGCTGGCCGGCGCACCGTCTCCCTCGGCAGAGGTCGCTGTCGTCTCGCCGGCGCCGTGGGTGCGAGCGTGGTCATCGAGGGCGGCCAGGGCGGCGTCGACGGCGCTAGCCGGTCCACCCTCGCGCCGCTCGGCATAGGCCGCGGCGCCGAGGTCGCGCAGGAGAGCGTCCCACTGCCGCTTCGCCTGGACCTCGTCGAGCTTGGCCCTGCCCTCTTTCACACCCTCCTGCGCCTTGCTCAAAGCCTGCTCGCTGGCTTTTTTCACTTTGTCCATAAGGCCCATCTCTGGTCTCCTTACCTTGGCGTCCCGGACGCAGCACCACGAGGCGCCGGGGCTGCTTCGGCGCTCCCGTCGCTGCGACCGGCACGGCACTATCCCGGTACCTCCCAGTGTGCCGTTTATCGCGGCCCTGAGTGGCGCCGGCGGCGCCAAATCGGTCTTCGTGGCCTGGCGTCAGGTGGCACCAGCGTGCGCCTGGGCGACGACTTGGCGGAGGCGAGGGTGGAGGCAGGCGTGGCGGTGGCCCCGGTCGCCGGTGTCTCGCAGGTCCGGCCGTGAAAGCGTGCAATCTTCCTCGGCCTGAGGGCAGCGGTCGGCGAAGAGGCAACCCGGCGGCTCGTGGCCGACGTCGAGGCCGGCCAACGGCATGAGCTGCTCGGCGCCCGGCTCCTCGAGGCCCCGCAGGACAGGGATCGCAGAGAGGAGGCACTGGGTGTAGGGGTGCGCCGGGGAGGCTATGACGGCGTCGACCGGGCCGTGCTCGACGACTTGGCCCCGGTACAAGACATAGAGTTGCCCGTCGGCGCCCACGTAGCGGGCGGCTGCGACGTCGTGGGTGATGAAGAGGACGCTCACCCCTAGCTCCGCCCGGAGCTGGCGGAGCAGGGCCAGGATGCCCAACCGGAGCGAGACGTCGATCATGGCAATCGCTTCGTCTGCCACCAGCACCTCGGGGTCGACCGAAAGGGCCCTCGCGATGACGAGGCGCTGGCGCATCCCTCCGGAAAGGGTGTGGGGGTACTGCGGCAGGCAGTAGCGGGGGTCCAGCCCGACCAGGCCGAGCAGCTCGACGGCGCGGTTTTTCACCCAGTCGTTGCCCCTCCCAAGCTGGCGCGCCCGCAGCCGGAGAGGGTCCTCCAGGACCTGGCGCACGGTGCGGGTCGGGTTGAGCGCTGAATAGGGGTCCTGGTGGACCATCTGGACCCGGCGCAGGCGGGCTAGGCGTTTACCTCGCGGTAGCTTCGTGAGGTCAACGCCGTCGAAGAGCAGCTGTCCCGAGTCGGCCTCCTCCATGCCGCAGAGGATCCGCCCGAGGGTGGTCTTGCCGCACCCCGACTCGCCGATGAACGACACCGCCCCCCCGCTCGGCAGGACGAAGTCCACTTTACGGAGGGCTGCAACTGGCGCGCTGCCCAAAAGGCCGCCCCGGCCGGCAAAGGTCTTGGTGAGGCCCCTTCCCTCGATCACGAGCGGCTCCGGTCCCCCCCTGCCGGCGCCGTCACGTGGCAAGCCGCGGCGTGACCGCCGGGAGCGCCATCGCCGCTCTCCCCGAAGATACCCCCCGGCTCTTTCACCACGGGGACGAGCGCCGGCTCCTCGAGCGAACAGCGCCCGATGGTGAGGGGGCAACGCTCCCGGAAAACGCAACCCTGGCGTGGGATGGACAAAAGGTCGGGCGGGCGGCCCACGAGCGGGCGGGCCTTTTCGATGTCGCCGCTGATCCGCGGTATGGCCGCGATGAGGCCCCGGGTGTAGGGGTGAGCGGCGCTTTGCAGGACGTGGCGGGTCGGGCCTTTTTCGACCACCCTCCCCCCGTACATGACCGCCAGGTAGTCTGCCAGGTCGGCCACGATCGCGATGTCGTGGGTGATTATGAGGGTGGCGAGGTGGCGGTCCCGGTGGACATCGCGGACGATGTCGAGCACCGTCCTTTGGCTTATCATGTCGAGGGCCGTGGTGGGCTCGTCCAGTACGAGGACCCTCGGGTTGAGTATGAGCGCAAAAACTATCCCTACGCGCTGGCGCATACCTCCCGACAGTTCGTGCTGGTAGGCAGAGAGCGTCCGGACCGGGTCGAGGCCCATCCTCTCGCACAGTTCGCGGGCACGGGCGAGCAGGACGCCCTTGTCTTCCATGCCGTGGGCGCGGCCGAGGTCGAGCAGTTGGGCCCCGATCCGCTTCAGAGGGTTGAGCGAGTTTTGCGAGGCCTGGAACACATAGCCGAGCGCGCTACCGCGAGCCAGGCGCAGTGCCTTGCCTCGAAGCTGGGTCATGTCCTTCACGCTCGGGAGCCTGATCGATCCCGCTGCGATACGGCCTGGTTTGGGCACGGCGTTCATCATCGCCAGGGCCAATGTGGACTTGCCCGAACCGGACTCTCCGACGAGGCCCGTTATCGTCCCGAGGGGAAGGTCGAGATCCACCCCGTTTACGGCCGCCATTTCCCCATCGGGTGTCCCAAAGACCACCACGAGCCCGCGGATCTCGGCCCCGCCGGCCTCTCCGGGGACCGTCACCGGAGGCGCGGTGGCAGTGCTCGGCGACGGCAGATCCGCGCTGCTCGTCCTCACTCGCGTCCTCACCCGCGCAACCTAGGGTTGAAAAACTCGTCGACCGCGTCGAGCACGAAAACAATCCCGAGCGTCAAGAGCAAGATGGCGATGAGGGGCGTGAGGAGGTAGCTGACCGCCTGGGCGCTGCCGATGGCGCCGGCGGAGAAGACGGCCAAGTTGAGCATCACACCCCAATTGCTCACGTTGGTCGGGAGCACGCCCAAGAAAAACAGGCCGGTTTCCAGGTAAATAGCACCGATCATCGAGACGAGCAGGTTCATGGCTACGTACGGGGCGATGTTCGGCAGCATCTCTTTTACGATCACGTGCGACGTGGAAAGCCCGAGGCTGCGGCTTGCCTCGATGTAGGGCCGCTCGCGGAGGGAGAAGGCCTGGCTCCGCACCGCCCGGGCGAGCCCGGCCCAGCTCGTCACACCGAGGAGCACCCCGATCAGTAGAGGCGACGTGAAGCGGGCAACGGCCGCGAGCACGACGAGGAGCGGGTATTGGGGGATAGTGAGCGCAAAGTCGGTGATGCGCGAAAGCGACCAGTCCACGGCGCCGGCGAGATAGCCGGCTACAAGGCCTATGAGCGCTCCCAGCCCGACGGCGATGGCGCCGGCGACGGCTGCCGACACGAGGACGTAGCGGGCGCCGACCACTAGCAGGGCGAGGACGTCGGTCCCCTCGAAATCGGTCCCGAGCGGGTGAGCGAGGCTCGGGGGGGCATAGACCGCGTTGGCGTTGGCGCCGAGGTGGCGGGGGTAGAGGAACGGCCCGACGATGGCCATGACGACGAAGGCCACCACGATGACCGCGCCCACCACCCGGCGCGCCTCGCGCAGGAGCGCCTGGCGTGCGGCTTGCCATCTCCCGGCCGGCCTGGCCCGTCGGGGACCGCCCTCGGTGCCCAAGCCCGGACCGATCACCGTGACGGCCATCAGGCCGCCCTCCTCACCCTCGGGTCGATGAACGTGTACAGGAAGTCGGCCAAAATATTGAGCGCGATCACGGCCACCGTGATAAAGAGGAAGTCGCCGCTCATGAGCGGGTAGTCACGGGCGTTTACGGCATTTACGAGCTGGTAGCCGAGCCCCGGGTAGTCGAAGACTTCCTCGATGAAGATCGCCCCGCCGAACATGAACCCGACCGACAAGAGCAAGATCGTAAACAGCGGAAGGAAGGCGTTGCGCGCCACGTAGCGGAGCTGGGTGAGGGGGCGCAGCCCTCGTAACTCGGCTGCCAAGACGAAGTCGTCGCCCAGCACCGAAACGACCGAGGAGCGCATCGTGAGCAGCCAGCCGCCGTAGGAGGAAAGCGCGTACGCGAGCACGGGAAGGACGGCGCTGTAGACGAGCGAGAGGATGAAGGGGCCGTTCAGGCCGGGGGTGTCCAAGATGTTGTAGGGCGAACCGAAGGGGAAGATCGGCAGCAGCGTGGTGAAGATGTAGGCGAGCATGACGGCCCAGACAAACTGCGGCACGCCGTGAAAGAGCGAGCCCGAGACCGAAAGGACCTTGCCGAGGCGGTTGGTGCGGCGCACGGCGGCCACCACCCCGAGGGAGACGCCGAGCAGGAAGGAGACGACAAGGCCGGAGAGGACCGGGATCACGGTCCAAGGGGCAGCCGAGAGCACCAGGTGGACAACGGGCTCGCCCGAAGCCGAGATCGACTTGCCCAGGTTGAACTGGATGAGGTGCCACATGTACTGGCCGTACTGGTCGAGGAGAGGTCGGTTGGAGACGAACCCGTACATGCCGGCGACCTGCTGAGCCGCCACCGACGGGGTGACCCCCCTCGCGATCAGCGTCTGGTACTCCGTCTGGATCGGGTTGCCCGGCATGGCGTGCACCAAGAAGAAAGTGAGGGTGGCGACGGCAAGCACCATCACCACCCCCGTTAGGAGACGGACGCCGAGGCGGTGGCCCAGCCGGCGCCAGCGGCCGGGCGCACCTTCAGCTGTCATTTGGCGTGGACGTACCCGTTCCACATCCAAAGGCCGGGCGGGTTGTTGAGGAGCCCCGAGCTGTGCGGCCAGTCGGTGAAGTGCTTGTTGGTGACGAACTGGACCAGTATGTAGTCCCAGATCGTGATCATGGGCAGTTCCTGGTTGTAGGCGGCAGCCAGTTTCGCCACCACCGGCTTGGCCTGCGCGGTCGTCATATCCTCCAGCCCGTTGGTGAGGTTGTTGAGGGCGACCGGGCCGTAGCTGCTGGTCTTGAAGCTGGCCGGGGTGTGGAGGAAGCTCCCTTTGGTGGTCAACTGGTTGCCCGCCGAAGTCACGTTCTTGCCCCAGACACGCGCGTAAGCGTTGTAGACCGCGGGGCCGAGGGCGTTGAGCCAGAACGCGGTCGCGTAGTCGCCATTGGCGATCTTGGATAGGTAGGTGGCGTAGTCCGGAGCCGTGCCCACCGAGGTGGGGATGCCGAAGGCGGTGAGCTCGTGGGACATGTAGCTGGCGGCTGCGTCCCAGTCGGAGAAGCCGCTCGGGGTCTCGAGGGTGATCTTCCAGGCCTTGCCGTTGGGCAGGTACCAGTTACCCGAACGCTCGGTGAAGCCCGCTCCCTTCAATAGCGAAGTCGCTTTGGCCGGGTCGTAGTTGTAGCGGTCGAGCTTGGCCAGCTCGGGGCCGGGCAGCCACTGGGCGGAGACCGAGTCGATGAGGCCGGTCTGGTACTTGGCCGGCTTGCCGCTCACCGGCTCCCCGACCTTGGTGATCTCGTTGCGGTTGAGCAGGTAGGCGAGCGCCTGGCGGACCGGCTGCATCCCGTATGGGTACCTGGCCTCGTCGAAGGCGAGCGCCACCGCTACGAAGGAGGGGGCGATCACTTCAATGTTGCCCGCCCTCACCACCTCGTGGAGGACGTTGGTGGGCATGGCTGTGTAGGGTGACACGTCGAGCTGGCCGGCCTCCATGTAGCTCCAGATCTCCTCGTTGCCGGTGTAGTTGCGGAGCACTACCTCCTTGGGGGCGATCTTCGAGGCGGCGTAGAAATCAGGGTTTTTCAGGAGCAGGGCCTCACCGGCGTTCAAGCGGGCGATGTAAAAAGGTCCTGCGGAAATATCGGTCTTGGGGGCGAAGTCCTCGACCTTTGGGGCGAGCTTTTGGAGCGTTGCCGCGGCTTTCTTGGCGGCCGCCCCCTTGCCCTCCGAGGCAGCGATCACCGACCAGATGTCCGAAGGCAGCAGGGACGCGTACTCGGAACTGGGCGTGACGATGGTGCCGAGGACCTGCGCCGCAAAGAGCCGGTTGTGCGTCCCCGGCTCGGTGTTGAAACGGACCTCCTTCGGGCCGAGGACCGTCACGCTCGCAAGGTTGAAGGGCTGGGTCCCCATGACGAAGGCAAGGGCGGCCGAGTCCTTGACGTCGGTGGACGTCACCGGCTGGCCATTGGACCAGTCGGCTTTGGCCTGTATGTACACGTCCAAGCCCCCGGGCACCGACTTCCAGGTCGCGGCTATGGCGGGGTAGTCGGCGTCAGGGTGGAGCCCGTTGTACTGCGAGTAGCCGAGCTCCATCTGGTCGTAGCTGTCGAAAGAGTTGCCCTTGGCGTTATAGGGGTTCATGGGGGCCCCAACGGTTATCGGGTGAGTCTCGTCGATGCTCGTGAATATGGCGGAGCTGGCGGAGGCGGTTCCCGCTGGTGCGACCAAGCCCGCCGCGCCGCAGGCCATAGCGGCGACCAGGGCGATCTTCTTGTTTTTCATGGTGTTCCCCTCTTTCCTTGCTGAAAAGATCCTACATGGGTCGTGACGAGGATGTTAGCCACTTACGGAGGCGGGCGCACCGCGGGCACCGGCGGGCGGCAGCACGACCCCTTTACAAGCTGGGTACGACGTGGGGCGGGGCCAGGTGGAGGGCGTCTCCGTCGCCTACCCACCAAAGGGCGTCGAGGTCGTGGGCCAGGGGCTCGGCGAGGGTCATGGCGAGGAGCGCCCCTGACGAAAGGGCGTCGGCGGGTTCCATCATGCAGCCCACTATTACGGGAAGGCCGGAGGCCTCCGCCACGGCCACGACGTCGCGAGCCGCTCGGAGGCCGCCACATTTGGCGAGCTTGACGTTGACCAGGTCGGCGGCACCGGCCTCGGCCACCGCCAGCACGTCTGCTGCCGAATGGACCGATTCGTCAGCCAGTACCGGTACAAAACCGTGACTAGTCACCGCAGCCATGCCCTTCAAGTCCCGCGCCGGCACGGGCTGCTCGACCAGTTCGGGCCGGATCCCCTCGCGTTCCAGGCGGTCGAGGACGGCGAGCGCCTCCTTGGCTGTCCAGGCCTGGTTGGCGTCCAACCGGAGTGCGACCCCGGGCCCCACCGCACGGGAGACGGCGACCACCCGGGCCACTTCGAGGCCCACGTCCCCGCCCCCGAGCTTGAGCTTGAGCACGTCGAAACCTTCGCGTGCGCGCTCGCTGGCTGCTTCGGCCATCGCCTCGGGCGGCCCGAGGCTCACGGTCACGTCCGTGCGTACGGGGCCGAGCCGCGCCCCGAGGTGGGCCGCCGTCCCCGCGACCGCGCCGGTACTTCGGAGCGGCCCGGGCCCTGTGCCCTCGGTCCCACCTGTTCCGGCCCCGCCCAGCCCCTCGAAAAAGAGGGCGCCCAACCTGGCGTGCACCGCCTGGTCCAGGGCGAACTTGGCCGTGGCGTTGCCAGGGACGGCCCGCTGTAGCCGGCGGAAGATTTCTTCGTGGCTGGAGAGGGGGACGCCCTTGATGGCAGCGATGAGAGGCCCGGCGACCGCCGCCATGACCGAACTGGCGGTCTCGCCCGTCACCGGCGCGACCGGGCTCACCTCCCCCGTCGTAACAGAGCCGTCCGACCAAGCCAGTTCGGCCCGCACCACCTCGAGTTGGCGCACCTCTCGCAGCGCGGTGCGGAACGGCGCCCGGAGCGGCCGCAGTTCCTGGCGGCACGAGACGGCCTCAACGGCGACCGGGGCTTGGATGTTGTTAGGTTACCGTCATGGTCGCGGACCGGGAACATCCTTACGACGTGGCTGGCGGGCTGGCGAGGCTCGAGGCAACTTGCAGCGGGCGCCTCGGTGTTGCCGCCCGCCGGCTCGGTGCGCCCGATGGCGAGGAGGTCCGCTGGCGAGACCGGGACCGCTTCCGTACGGCCAGCACGGTGAAGGTCGCCATCTTCGCCGCGGTGATGGCCGAGGCGCGTGCCGGCCAGGTCGACCTCGACCGGCGCGTCCCGTTGGAGGCGGCCGACCAGGTGGGCGGTTCGGGGGTGCTGAGCGTGCTCCGTCCCGGCCTCAGCCCGACAGTGGCGGACCTGTGCACCCTCATGATCGTGGTCTCGGACAACACCGCCACCAACATGCTGATCGACCTCCTGGGCGGCGTCGAGGCGGTCAACACCGCCGTCCAGGCGCTCGGCTTCAATGAAATAACCCTGCACCGCAAGCTCCCCTACCCCCCGCCGCCTCTCGTCGCCGGGCCGCAGCCGCCTATGCGGGAGGCCCCCGGCAGCTTCGCCACGGCCACGCCGGCCGCGCTGCTCCGGCTCGTGACGGGCCTGCGCGCCGGTACGGTCGTGGACCGGGAGGCATCGAAGTCGATCTTCGACACCCTCGCCCACCAGCAGTACCACAGTGGGGTGCCCAGGGCCTTCCTCGACTTGACCGAACCGGGCCGCAGCCTCGAGGAGTGGCCGGCGGTCGCCAGCAAGACGGGTTCGGTCCCGGGCTGCCGGGCCGAGGTGGGTGTGGTGGAGATGCCGGACGGGAGCGAGTTCGCTTACGCGGTGATGGCCGACGACCTGGCCGACAACACCATGAGCGCCCTGTCCGAGGGCGACGAGTTGTTGGGCCGCACAGGCGCCATGCTGCTGCGGCGGTGGTGGCCGGGGCCGGGGCCAGCACCGCTCCGCCCGGGTTGGCCTTGACCGGAGGGTCGAGCCCGAGTGCCGCCGTCGTGGCCGTCCCGGTGGCCAACGTCTGGTCCGAGCCGGGCGCCGCGCGCCGGGTGGACCGGCCGGTGCTCCTGGCCTGGCCCGACGTCCCGGCCTGGCTCGGGGCGATGAGCCAAGACGACCGGCTCGGCCTTCATGGGCGGCTCGAGACCCAGGCGCTGCTCGGCGAGGCAGTGGCGGTCCTGAGCGAGCGCGCCGGCTGGGCCGAAGTCGAACTGCCCTCCCAGCCGAGCCGCAAAGGAAAGCTCGGCTACCCGGGCTGGGTGCGCTGCGAGCACCTGGCTGAAGCACCGGCGACGGCGCCGGCCGCTGCCAGCGCCACCGTCTCTGCCCTCTTGGTCTCTGCCCTCTTGGTGCACGGGCAGACCGAAGCCGGGGGGCCGGTGGCCTTGAGCTACGGCACGGTGCTGCCCATCGAGGGGCGGCGGGGCCAGTACCTCCTCCTCCGCCTGCCCGGCGGGGACCTCGTGGAGGTGGCCGCAGCCGCCCTCGCCCCCGTCCCTCCCGCGGGCGCGGCCGTACTGGCGTCGGCCCGCACTTTCTCCGGACGTGCCTACCTCTGGGGCGGGTGCAGCGGCTACGGCGTGGACTGCTCGGGCCTCGCCCACTTGGCCCACCGCTGCGCCGGCCTCGTCATACCTCGCGACGCTGACGACCAAGCCGGCGCCGGCGAGCCCGTGCCCACCCCCGCCGCCGCCGCAGGCGACCTGGTCTTCTTCGCCCGCCCTGAGGAGGAACCGCACCACGTGGCCCTGTGGGCGGGCCAGGGGCGCATGCTGCACAGCCCGGGCACGGGCCGCGTCGTGGAGGAGGCGAGCCAGGCCACGGAGCCTTACCGGTCCGAACTGCAGCCCCTCGCCCGCCGCTACGCCGGCCCGGGTTGAGACGGGCCCGGCTCCTGCCGGCCGGCCTGTGCCCCCGGTCAGGGCCGCCGGGAAGAGCCCGGTGGCTCTACGCCGAGGTCGGAGAGCGCGGCCCGGGCAGCCCAGTACCCGCACATCCCGTGGACGCCGGCGCCGGGCGGGGTGGACGACGAGCACAGGTAAACCCCCGGCAGGGCCGTCCGGTAGGGCGACCAACGAGCTGTGGGGCGGAGGAACATCTGGCGGAGGGTGGCCGCTCCCCCGCTTATGTCGCCGCCCACGTAGTTGGGGTTCCCGGCGGCGAGGGCGGCGGCGGTGCGGACGGCCCGGCCGATGACGAGGTCGCGGAACCCGGGGGCGAAACGCTCTACCTGCGCTTCGATCCTGTCGGCCATGTCCACGGTCGAGCCGGCGGGCACATGGCAATAGGCCCAGAGCGTGCTGTGCCCCGCCGGGGCGCGCGAGCCGTCCACCACACCTGGCTGCGCCACCAGGCAAAACGGCCGGCCCGGATGGCGCCCGGCCGCGACTTCGGCCTCCGACGCCGCGACCTCCTCGAAGGTGCCGCCGACGTGGACGGTGGCCGCCTCTCGGCAGGCTCCTGCCTCCCAGGGGACCGGCCCGGCGAGCGCCCAGTCCACCTTGCACACCCCCGGGCCGTAACCGAAGCGCCGGAGCGCCCTCGTGTAGGCCGGGCTCGCTCGCCCCTCAGCCCAGGCCGCCAGTTGGTGGGGCGAGACATCGAGGAGGACGGCCCTCGCCCGTGGGAGCTCGTCGAGGCTCCCGACTGTGCGGCGCGTGCGGACTTCGCCGCCGAGCGCCCGCAGCTCTTCCACCAGGGCACCGGCGAGCCGGCCACTGCCGCCCTCGGCCACCGGCCAACCGAGGGCGTGGCCGAGCGCCACGAAGAGCAGCCCGAAGGCGCCGGTGAGGGGGCTGGTGAGAGGGAGCACCGAGTGGGCGGCGGCACCGGCGAGGAGGCCTCTCGCCTCCTCGGTGCGGAAGCACCGGGCCAGCCCGCTCGCCGGCAAGAGCCCCGGCAAGGCGAGGCGCGCCAGCGCCAGCGGGTGGCCCGGGAAAGTTCGGAGCGGTGCGAGGAGCGTCGGGAGGACCTGTCCCAGGTCCCGGGCGAGCGAGCCGAACAAGCTGCGATAGGCGCCGGCGTCTCGCCCGAGGCTCTCGGCGGTCGCCCGGGTGGCTGCGGCCGCCCCGCGCTCGGTGGTCTCTGGGGAAAAAACAGGGGAAAAGACTGCGGCGGCTCGGCCACCGTCCAGAGGGTGGGCGAAGGCGACCGGCGAGCTTCGGAACTCGACGCCTCTGGCCCTCAGGTCCAGGCGGGCGAAAAAGGGCGAGGCGGCAGCGAGCGGGTGCACCGCCGCGCAGACGTCGTGGTGGAAACCCGGGAGGGTGAGATCCTCGGTGCGGCAGCCCCCGCCGGCGCTTTGGGCACCCTCGTACACCTCGACCGCTAGCCCGGCACGCGCCAAGGTTATGGCGGCGGCCAGCCCGTTGGGCCCCGAGCCAACCACTACCGCGTCGAGGGGCCGGTTGGACGCGGCTCCGGGCGCCATCCCGGGGAGCGTAACGCCCGCCGGCACCAAGCTCGGCAGCGCCGCTTCAGCCCGCCCCGCCGGCTCAGGCCCGCCGGCTCACGGCACGACGATCACTTTGCCCACGGCGCCGGCCTCGACCGCGTCCTGCGCGCTGGCCACCTCGTCCAGCCCGAAGCGGTGCACGGGCAGCTCGGTCAGGTCGCCGGCGTGAAGCGCCGCGCTGACGTCCGCCACGGCTTCGTCCAGGGCCGCCCGCGGCACCCCGTAGAGCAGCACGAAGCGCAGGGTCACGTTGGCAGTCATGCAGGCACGCACGGGCAGGACGGGGTTTTCGGCTTCGGCTGCGTAGGTCACGACCACGGTGGCGGGCCCGGACACAGCGAGGTCGAGCGCCAGGTTGGCCCCGAGGGCCACCTCGATGACGCGGTCGACGGTGGGGCCGAACGCCTTCAGCCGCTCGACCACATCTTCTTCCCGGTAGTAGAGGACGAGGTCGGCACCCGCCTTGGCGGCCAGCGCCGCCTTTTCGGGGCTGCTCACGGTGGTCACTACGCGCGCACCGGCGCGCTTCGCGAGCTCGATGGCGTAGTGGCCGACCGCGCCGGCACCGCCGGCGACGAGCACGGTTTTGCCCGCCACGGGGCCGTCGGCGAACAGGCAGCGGTGCGCGGTCAGCGCCGGCACGCCGAGCGAAGCGCCGAGCTCGAAGGAACATCCGTCGGGCAGGGCCACAGCCTGGGGGGACGGCACGACGGTCCATTCGGCCGCGGTCCCCCAGGGCCGGCCGGACGCGGCGTACCACACCCAAACCCGCTCGCCCACCCGGGCCTGGTCCACACCCGGGCCCACGGCCTCCACCACGCCCGCGCCGTCGTGGTGGGGGATCTGGAACCCGTCGATGGGCCGCGGCGTCGCCCCTGAACGGGCCTTCCAATCGGTCGGGTTGACCCCAGAGGCACGCACCCGTACCAGCACCTCGCCCGGCCCCGGCTCGGGCCGCTTTATTTCCTCGACCCGCAGGACCTCCCGCGCCGGCCCAGTGGCCCTGTAAAGAGCAGCTCTCATGGCAATTTCTCCGACCATAACAAAAAGAGCCGGGGAGGATAACCTCCCCGGCTCCTCGCTCGTGTTCGCGTGAGGTTCACGCGGTGGTGGTCAAGCGATCCGGGAACCCACAGCCGCCTGGCCGGGGGCCGCCTGGCTCGACGCCGCCTGCGTGGTGCGGAACGTCCTCGTCGTCCGCACAAACGGCTTGAGCTCGGCCAAACCGCGCTCGGAACGCCACGTGCCGACCTCGTGCAGAGTAAGGCCGCTCACGGACATGGCGACCCAGCCGAGGGCCAAGGCGAAAACTAGCCACTGCAGGGTGATCCCCGCGTACACAAGGCTAATTACGACCATCGCGGCGCTGATGGCGACCATGCCGGCGTCTATCACCCTCTGTTCCCAGCCACGGGACCGGTCGAGCTGTACGCCAAACGTGACCGCAGCAACGCCGATCGCGAAAGCGAACGCCAACCAAGCGGCCGTGGTGAAGGGGAAGGTCAGGCTGGCCACCACGATGAAGCCACCGAACAGAGCTATCACGAGGTTCGTCAAGAACTTGGTGCTCATTTGCCACCTCCTTTACGAACACCGCTTCATATACCCAGGACGGACAGACGGCTAAACGTCTCGCGTTTGGGCGCGAAACGGGCCCAGCGAAAGGCGCGAACAAGGGCCGGGGGAATGGCCTCCCCCGGCCCTCGGCTCCGGGTAGGTCACACTGCGGTGGTCAAGCGATGCGAGAACCCACGGCCGCTTGGCCCGGAGCGGGCTGGGCGGTGTGGGAACGAAGCTCGAGCACCCGGCCGAAGGGCCGGAGCTCGGCCAAGCCGTGCTCGGCACGCCAGACCCCGACCTCGCGCAGGCTAAGGCCGCTGACACTGATCGCCAGCCAGCCGAGAGCCAAGGCGAAGACCAGCCACATCACTGTCGTGCCGGCGAAGGCAACGCTTACGCCGACCATCGTGCCGCTGACGGCAACCATGAACACGTCCATGATGCGCTGCTCGAGGCTGCGGGCGCGGTCAAGTTGCGCGACAAGCGTGATCGCCAGGACGGCGATCGCGACGCCGAACGCAACCCAGGCCGCGTCTGCGTGGGTGAAAGCCAGGCTTGCCACCACAATGAACCCACCGAACAGAGCTATCGCGAGGTTCGTGAAGAACCTGGTGGTCATCTCCAACCTCCTTATGACCAGGCTTATTGCTGTTCGGATAGTGTCCACCCTGGTGTTTTACCCAGGTGCCACAGCCGGCTAACATTCGGGGGCCCTCAGGAGGCGGCGAGGGCTTTCAGGAGGTTGCTCGCGGTCGCCGCCGGCGCCACCTTGTACCAGACCTGCTCGAGGGCGCCGTCGGGGCCGACGAGGAAGGCCGAGCGCTCGATCCCCATGAACTTGCGCCCGTACATGCTGCGCTCCACCCACACCCCGTACGCTTCGGCCACGGAGTGGTCCTCGTCGGAGAGCAGGGGGAAGCCGAGGGTGTACTTCTTGTCGAACGCAGCCTGTCTCTCCGGCGGGTCCGGGCTGATGCCCACGACTGCTGTGCCCCCGACGTCGCCCAGCACGTCACGGAGCCCACAGGCCTGCGTCGTGCACCCCGGCGTGTCGGCCTTGGGGTAGAAGTACACGAGCACCCGGCGCCCTCTGAAGCCGGCGAGCGAGACGGTCTGGCCGGATTGGTCGGGAAGGGAGAAGGCGGGCGCGCGCTCGCCCATTTGCAGCCTCTTCGCCATTGGCGCAGCTTACAGCCGGCTCTCCGCCACTAGCGTCGAGAGAAGACCGACATGGAAGCCGACCCCGAACCCCTGCCCCCTGCCGACCTCGAGATGGGGGCTTTCAGCGACGACCCCCCCTGGGACCTCGCCGGACAGGTGCTGCCTTGGAGGAAAGATGTCGCCGCTCTCCGCCGCCTAAGCGCCTCCGAAGTGCCCGAGCTACTCCGGCGCCGGGCTCTTCCACCAGGCCAGCGCGTGTTTTCCACCAGCATGCGGCTCGGCTGGGCCATCACCGCTTGGCGCTTCACGGAAAAGCGCCGCGCCGACCGCCTCGACCGGCGCGAGATCTCGCGCGCAGGCCTGTCGCGGCGCCTGCGCAAGGCCTTCGAACGCCTCGGCCCCACCTACATAAAGCTCGGCCAGATCCTCTCCTCGGGCGAAGGCGTCTTCCCCCCGGAACTGGTGGGAGAGTTCAAGCTGTGCCGTGACCAGGTTCCCCCCGAGTCCTTCGACGTGGTGCGCGAGGTGGTGGAAGCCGAACTGGGCCGGCCCCTCGAAGCCGTCTTCGCGCGCTTCGAGACCGTGCCCCTGGCGGCCGCCTCGATCGCGCAGGTCCACGCGGCCCGCCTCCGCACCGGTGAGGAAGTCGTGGCCAAGGTCCAACGGCCCCAGGTGGCCACCCTCGTGCGCCGCGATATCGCCGCCATGAGCTGGCTGGCCCCGCTCCTGATCGGGCGGATCCCGGTCGCCTCGCTCGCCAACCCGCCGGCGCTCGTCGAACTGTTCGCGGAGACGATCGTGGAGGAGATGGACTTCCGCCTCGAGGCCGACAACATGCTGGACATAGCGGCTGTCCTGGCCGAGACCGGCCACCGCTCGGTCGTTGTCCCCCGCCCCCACCCCGAACTGGTCACCAAGCGCCTGCTCGTGATGGAGCGCTTGAGGGGGTTCTCATGGGACGACGTCGAGGGGATGCGCAAGGCAGGGATCGACACCTCGGCCGTGGTCCACGCCCTCCTGGTTTCGTTCCTGGAGGGTGCCACCCTGTTCGGGGTGTTCCACGGGGACCTGCACGGGGGCAACCTGTTCGTGTGCCCCGACGGCCGGGTGGCGTTGCTCGACTACGGGATAACGGGGAGGCTCGACGAGCTACGCCGGGTAGCGTTCCTGCGCCTCTTGATGGGCGGGACCATGAACGACCAGCGCCTCCAGCTGGCGGCCCTCCGGGACCTCGGTGCCGTCCCGCCCGACACCGACATGGATGCCCTGTACTCGGACCTCGGCTTCGACAAGCCCGTGGTGGACCCGACCACCCTTTCGCCCGAGGCCCTCCTGGCCGAGGTGCGCGATCTCACCAAGCGCCTGCTCGAGTACGGCGCCAAGTTCCCGAAGATCCTCATGCTCTTCGTGAAGGACCTGCTCTTCCTGGACGGCTCCCTGGCCACCCTCGCCCCCGACATCGACCTGTTCGCGGAGGTAACCGAAGTAGCGAACTATTTCACCAGCCGCTACGGGGCCCAGATCGCCCGCGACGTCGGCCTCGACCCTAGCCTCCACCCCATCGACATGGCCGCGGTGCGGGCGGTCGTCGGGGTGACCGAGGAAGTGGACCACCTCACTTACCGAGACCTGAAGGCGCGCCGGGAACTGATCCGCCGGCGCATGGAGGACCACCGGCGCCGGGCCGAGCGTCGTTAGCCTTGGCCTTTACCGGTACCCTGGCGGCCGCCCACCCGAGCAAGGAACCCCGAGATGCAACGCGCCGGAATACGCAACATCGCCATCGTCGCCCACGTCGACCACGGTAAGACGACCCTGGTCGACGCCATGTTGCGCCAGTCGGGCGAGCTCGGCGCCGGCGGGGAGCGGGTGCTCGACTCGACCGACCTCGAGAAGGAAAAAGGTATCACGATCCTGGCGAAAAACACCGCCGTCCGCTACGGCGACGTGACCATCAACATCGTGGACACGCCTGGGCACGCGGACTTCGGGGGCGAGGTGGAGCGGGCGCTCACGATGGTCGACGGGGTCCTGTTGCTGGTGGACGCCGCCGAGGGCCCTCTCCCTCAAACCCGCTTCGTCCTCCGCAAGTCCTTGGGGCGCCGGCTCCCGATCGTGGTCGCGCTCAACAAGGTGGACCGTTCCGACGCCCGGCCGGCCGAGGTGCTGGACGCGGTGTACGAGCTGTTCATCGACCTCGGGGCCGAAGACGGCCAGATCGATTTCCCGGTCTGCTACTGCGACGCCCGCCGCGGCCTCGCGGCCCTGTCCCCCGAGGAGGTGCCCGACGCGCCGGGGTTGAAGTCCCTCTTCGAGCTGCTCCTCGCCCATGTGCCGGCGCCGGTGTTCGAAGAGGGCCACCCCTTCCAGGCCCTCGTCGCCAACCTCGACGCCTCGCCCTACGTGGGCCGGCTGGCCATATGCCGCGTCCACCAGGGGTGGGTGCGAAAGGGCGACAGCGTGGCGTGGTGCCGCACCAGCGCCGGCGGTGCGGGCAGCGGTGCCGGTACGGGTGCCGGCGCCGGCAGTGCCGGTACGGGTGCCGGCGCCGGCCGGGAGGCGGGCACGGGCCTGGCCGGAGGGGGCAACGGGGTTGTCGAGGTCCGCCCGGCTCGAGTGGCCGAACTGTACATGACCGAGGGCCTCCACCGGGTCGACGCCGGCCCGGAGGGCGCCGGCCCCGGTGACATAGTCGCCATCGCCGGCATCCCCGACGTCATGATCGGCGACACCCTGGCCGACCTCGCCGACCCGAGGCCGCTCCCAGGCGTGAGGGTCGACGAGCCGGCCATCTCGATGACGGTGGGGGTCAATTCTTCCCCCCTCGCCGGCAAGGAGGGCACCAAGCTGACCGCCCGCCTGGTGAAGGGCCGCCTAGACGCCGAACTAGTGGGCAACGTCTCGGTTCGGGTCCTCCCTACGGCCCGCCCTGACACCTGGGAGGTGCAGGGGCGGGGCGAGCTGGCGCTGGCGGTCCTCGTCGAACTGATGCGCCGGGAGGGCTTCGAGCTCACGGTCGGCAAGCCCCAGGTGCTCACCAGGCAGGTGGAGGCCAAACTGTACGAGCCCGTCGAGCGCGCCAGCCTCGAGGTGCCCGAGGAGTACCTCGGGACGGTGACCCAGCTCCTCGCCGCCCGCAAGGGCAGGATGACCCACGTGGAGCACGGCGCCGGCGGGGCGGCTGGCGCCGGCGAGGCGGCTGGCGCTGCCGGGGCAGCTGGCGCCGGCGAGGCCGGCGGGCCGAGCGCCGGGGGCAGCGGGACGAACGGTTCGGGCGGCGGCTGGGCCCGCACGGAATGGCTGGTCCCGGCGCGGGGCCTCATAGGGCTGCGTTCGGCCTTGCTCACCGAGACCAGGGGGACGGCGCAGCTCCATCATGTGCTGGAAGGCTGGGAGCCCTGGGCCGGCGAGATCCGCACCCGGCAGTCGGGTTCGCTGGTGGCCGACCGGCGAGGCCGGGTCTCCGGCTACGCCCTGCTCAACCTGCAGCTGCGGGGGACCTTGTTCGTGTCGCCCGGTACCGAGGTCTACGAAGGCATGGTCATCGGTGAGAACTCGCGTTCCGACGACATGGACGTCAACCCGACCAAGGAGAAGAAGCTCACCAACATGCGCTCCTCCACGGCAGAGGAGCTGGTGCGGCTCACCCCGGCGCGGCTGCTCTCCCTCGAACAGGCGCTCGAGTGGATCCGCGAGGACGAGTGCGCCGAGGTCACGCCGGCTTCGGTCCGCCTCCGCAAAGCCGTGCTCCCCCAGGCCGACCGGGCCCGCTTGCGGGCCAGGGCGAGAGGCCCGAAGGAGTAACCGGGGCTCACGGAGGGGTCACACGGGGCCACACGGGGTAACTTGCGCGTAACCGGGAGAGGCCCGCGGTCACCCGAGCAGAAAACAGACCGATGTGGTTTCGAAAAGTTCACATCCACCAGAAAACGGTGCAATTTTGGCCCAAAAACTGACCGATGTGGCTCACGCCGGATCACATCGGTGAACTTTCTGCCCGCGGCGCCGGCAAACCCGGCCCGCCCGCCGGCAGACGGCACCACCTCGCCCGCACTCAGCGGCACCGGCACTCCGGTACTCGTCCTCCCGTCCGAACCGCGACCCGCCCGTCCGAACCGCGACCCGCCCGTCCGAACCGCGACCCGCCTGTCCGAACCGCGACCCGCCCGTCCGAACCGCGACCCGCCCGTCCGAACCGGGACCCGCCCACCGGCCCCGCCCGTCCGAACCGGGACCCGCCCACCGGCCCCGCCCGTCCGAACCGGGACCCGCCCCCGCCCGCCGGCCCCGCCCGCCGGCACGCCTCCCGCCGGCCCGCCTCCCGCCCACCGGACGCCCCCGCCCGCCGGCCCGCCTCCCGCCGGCCTTCAGTTGAGCGAGGGGTCGGGCGGAAAGTAAGAGGAAAGGGCCAGGTCGCCGCCTTGGCGGAGGAGGACCCTCCGCCACAGCCCGGCTGGCTCGTCGCTGAAGGCGTCGTCCGGAAGGCCCTCGAGCACCCACCACGCCCCTTCTTCGATCTCTCCCTCGAGCTGGCCCGGGCCCCAGCCGGCGTAGCCGGCGAACACCCTCAGCTCTTCCACCCAGGGCGCAACGAAGGCCGGGTCTGCCTCGAGGTCGACAGTCCCGAGAGTCCCTTGTAGCGGTAAGTAGGCGTCGTCGGGGACGGAGATCTCCGAACGCACCCGGGCGAGGCAGATGGTGCCCTCCGCCACCGGACCGCCTAGGAACACGACACCCGGTCCCGACGCGAGGTCCTCCCACTGAGGCAGCGGCGACGCCAGGGGCGTGGCCGTCGGGCGGTTGAGCACCAGGCCAAGTGCGCCCTGGTCGCCGTGGGCGAGCAAGAGGACCACGGTCCGGAAGAAATTGGGGTCGGCCAGGCGCGGTGTGGCCACGAGCAGCCTGCCCTGCGAGAGGTCCGGTGCCTCGCTCATGTCTCCATCATCGCTCGTGCCCGGGGCTTACCATGCGCGGTATACGGTTCTTACCATGCGCGCTGTCACAGTCGTCCCTCTGAAGGCCAACTCCGTAGACCTCACCGAGCTGCCTGAGCCCCCCGAGGAGGACGGGCCAGTGCTGGTCAAGACGAGGGCGGTCGGCGTCTGCGGCACCGATATCGAGATCATTACGGGAGAGTACGGGTGGGCGCCCCCGGGCGAGGAGCGGCTCGCCCTCGGTCATGAGTCCCTGGGCGAGGTGCTGGAGGCGCCGGCCGGGTCGGGTTTGTCGCCCGGCGACCTGGTGGTCGGCATCGTCCGCCGGCCCGACCCCGTGCCCTGCCTCAACTGCGGCGTTGGCGAGTGGGACATGTGCCGCAACGGCCAGTACACGGAGTGGGGCATCAAGGCCCACCACGGCTACGCCCGGGAGCGGTACCGGATCACGCCTGACTTCTTGGTCAAGGTGGCGCCGGCGCTTGGCGACCTGGGTGTGCTGCTCGAACCGACCACGGTCGTGGCCAAGGCTTGGGACCACATCATGCGCATCGGCGGGCGCGCCAAGTGGGAACCGCGCGTCGTCCTGGTGACGGGCGCCGGGCCCATCGGGCTCCTGGCGGCGCTGCTCGGCGTGCAGAAGGGCTTCGAGGTCCACGTGCTCGACCAGGTCGTGTCGGGCACCAAGCCGGAACTGGTCGCGGCGCTCGGTGCCACCTACCACCACGGGGACCTCTCCTCGACGGGCTTGACGCCCGACGTCGTGCTCGAGTGCACGGGTGTCGGAAAGCTGGTGTTCGACGCCATGGACCTGATGGCCCCGAACGGGGTGCTGTGCCTTACCGGGGTCTCGGCCAAGGGCCGCTCGCTCGGCATCGACGCCGGCGAGCTCAACCGCCACATGGTGCTGGAAAACGACGTCGTGTTCGGGTCGGTCAACGCCAACCGGTCCCACTACGAGACGGGTGCAGAGGCCCTCGCCAAGGCCGACATCTCCTGGCTCAGCCGGTTGGTGTCCCGGCGCGTGGCCCTGGCTTCCTGGCAGCAGGCGTACCAGCGCCAGCCTGACGACGTAAAGGTCGTCCTCCAGTTGAGCGATTAGCCGCGGCGCGCCAACCAACCAAGCTCGCTCGGCCGGCGACGGTTATGACCGGGTGGTGCCGAAGGTGTAGCGGGCGCCGGCGGCGGGCTTGCTTCTCCCCGCGGAACTGACCACGGACACGGCCACGGTGCCGGGTGCGTGCGGAGGCGTTAGCGCGCGCAATTCGCCGGCAGAGACCGGCGCGAGCCTGAGCGCCCTCGTGTCGCCGAAATAGACGGCGAGCGCCTTCCCCAAATCTTTCCCCCGGACCGTCACCCAGTTGCGTCCCGCCGTAGGCCCTTTCGTGGGGCTCACCGCGGACACCGCCGGCACGGGCACCGCCGGCACGGGCACCGCTCCAGAGCTCCCAGAGGCCGCAGAGGCCGCCCCCGTCTTCGTCTGCGGGACCTTGGTCGCAACAGGGGCCCCAGCAGCAGCCTTAGCGGCAGGCGCCCTGTACGCGTGCCCTGCGGTACCGAAGCGAGGGGTGCGCACCGCCGGCGCCGCGACCGGGCTGGAGTGGGCCCCGGCGGCCAGGGGCGGCCGGGCGGGACCGGGCGTGAGAGCCGCCACCACGACAGCCACTGCCGCCGCAGCCGCGCCGAGCACGGCTAGACCCTCCCATTTCCGTCGCCGGCGCCGGGCAAGCAACCGCTCCTGGAGCTTGCTGCGCGCCCCCGCCGGCAGGTCGATCGGGACGCCGGCGCCTCCCGCCGCAACGCCGGCACCTCCCGCCGCAACACCGGCACCGCCCGCCGCAACGCCGGCGCCGCCCGCCGCAACGCCGGCGCCGCCCGCCGCAACGCCAGCTCCTGTCCCGGGCGCCGGCGCCCCCGCCCCCGCTACCGGATGGGCTCCCTCCGCCCCCCGAGCCAAGAGAGGGGCGTGCCCGTGACTGACCCCCGGCGGGCCCGCAACGACAGCGTCGCCCTCCACCGCCGGCCGAGCCAGGAGGGCCTCCTCTAGGCGGGCGCGCAATGCCGCCGGCAGCGGTCGGGGCCGGCCGGAACCCTGGAGGAGAACCTCGAGCTCTTGCCACTCGGGCAGGCCCGGATGCTCGGGACCACGCTCAGGCACCCTCGGCCCCCGTCAACTGCCGGCGCAGACTGTCCCGGCCTCGCTGGAGGAGGGACTGGACCTGCACCCGGTTGCGGTGCAGGCGGTCGGCGATCTCCTGCACGGACATGTCCTCGATGTACTTCAAGACAAGCACCTGGCGCTGCAGCGCCGGCAAGCACCCGAGCGCGCGCACCACCTCGTCCTGGCGGGCGAAGTCGGCCTCAGCCTCGTTGTCGACGGTCCCAGCCCCGACCAGGTGGAAAGACCTCCGTGCAAGCTCAGCCCGCCGTTCCCGCTCGTAGTAGCGGGCGAGCCGGCGCCTGGCGATCGAGCACATCCATGTGGACAAGGCCGACTCGCCTCGGAACCCTCCGGCGGAGCGCACCGCCTCCATCAAGGTTTCCTGCAGCAGGTCCTGAGCGGCGGCCTGGTCGCCACCCACGCGGGCAAAAACGAAGCCGTAGACCACCGGAGCCACCTCGTCGAGGAGCCAGCGCACGGCAGCCGGCTCACCGGACGCGGCAGCCGCGAGGAGCTCCCTCTCGCCAGAACTCCAGGCTGGGTCGGCCTCTTCCTTTTGCACGTGCGAGCGGTTCCTCTCTCGGTGTCCATGTTGCCCGACCACGTCTTTCTCGGCTGCTCTGGGGTATTGGTGGCCGGAACGGGAGCAGTCCAACCGGAGCAGGCGAAAAACGCTGGACGGCATCCCTGGTCCCGCCATCCTGTCTGACCTGCCATCCTGTCTGGCCTGTCTGGACGGCACGCGAACAGGCGAACGCTGGCAACCCTCCTCTTTGGTGGCCGCTCGTCGTCGGGCTGTCCCTGGCAACGCCGAGGCTCTTCTCCGCCCGGCGCGCGACGAGGCCGGGCCTGAGCCGCTCCTGAACGAGCGCTCGCCGGCGCCAAGCCAGTCCACCTGCCAACGCCACTCGCGACCCGCCGGCGCGGAAATAACGCCATCGCCGGCACACTGTTGGCGGGAGGTGCCTGAGAATGAACCTTGAAGCTTTCCCGACAGCTAACGACTCAGATCTGACCGGGGCTTCACTTAGCCCTGGGGCTGGGCGCCGGGCCGGGGAGCGCCCCGGCGACGCCGCCCTCGACGCCTACTCGCGCGTGGTCACGTCCGTAGCAGCCGAGCTAACGCCCCGGGTGGCGGCGGTGCAGGTCGGCAGGCGCCTCTCCGACGGCAAGTTCGCGGCCGGCGCAGGCTCCGCCGTCGTTTTCACCGACGACGGGTTCTTGTTGACCAACGCCCACGTGGTGGGAAACGCCGACGCCGGCAGGGCCGCCTTTTCCGACGGCACCGTGACGGCGTTCCATGTTGCCGGAACGGACCCGCTGTCCGACCTCGCCGTGCTCCGCGCCGACGGCGCTACGCCCCCGCCTGCCCGGCTCGGAGAGGCGGGCGACCTCGTCGTGGGGCAGTTGGTCGTCGCCGTGGGCAACCCCCTCGGCCTGGCGGGGAGCGTGACCGCGGGCGTGGTGAGCGCGCTCGGGCGTTCCCTGCCCATTCGGGCGGGGCGCAACGTGCGTGTGATCGACGACGTGGTCCAGACCGACGCCGCCCTCAACCCGGGAAACTCGGGTGGCGCCCTGGCGACCGCCGACGGCCGGGTGGTCGGGATCAACACCGCCGTCGCCGGCATCGGGGTCGGGCTGGCCATACCGATCAACATCACGAGCCGCCAGATCATCTCGGCATTGATCCGGGAGGGCCGGGTTAGGCGGGCATGGATCGGCCTCGCCAGCACGCCGGCCCCGCTCCCGCCCGTGCTGGCCGACCGTTACCGCCAACGCCAGGGGGTCCGCATCGTCGAGGTCGTGCCTGGCAGCCCCGCCGACCGCGCCGGCCTGCGCCCCGGCGACCTGCTCCTGTCCGCCGCCGGCGGGGCGGTCCCTGACGCTCAGGCCCTCCAGCGGCTCATGCTGGCCGCCGCCATCGGGCGGCCGCTCAACCTCACCGTGCTGCGTTCGGGCGCGCTGGTGGACGTCGTGGCCGTCCCGGCCGAACTGACCGAGGCCGACTGAGCGCCGGCGGGGCTGCGCCCCTGCGCCGCTGCGCCCGCCGCCGAGCCGGACGCCTCCGCCGCACCGCCGCCGAGCCGGACGCCGCCGGCGGGCACCGTTCGAACCTCCCGCATTCGTGCCGTTGGTGGCGAACGGTCAGACTGGGGACGTGGTTACCTCAGTACGGGCAACGGCGCCGGTCCGAGTCTTCGACGCCGGCGGGTGGACCGACACCTGGTTTGCCGGCAGCGGCTTCGTTTGCCACCTGGCGGTGGGGCCAGGTGCGGAGGTCGTGGCCAGCCTCGCTGGCGAGGGCCCTCCCGCCAAGCGGCACGTCTGGCTGCGGGTCCCCGCTTTCGGCGACGACTACGACTTTCCCCTCGAACAACCCCCGGGGCGTCACCCCCTGCTCGAGGCGGCGCTCCGGCGCTTCGCACCCGCCCGGGCGAGCCTCGAGGTGAACGTGGAGTCGTCGGTGCCGGCTGGTTCGAGCCTGGGCACCTCGGCGTCGGTGGGGGTCGCCCTCGTCGCGGCCCTTCGGGCGCTCGACGGCTCGCCGACGTCCCCGGCCGAACTGGCGCGCGCCGCCCACGACTTGGAGACAAAGGACCTGGGCCGCCAGAGCGGGGTGCAGGACCATGTCGCGGCTGCCTTCGGAGGCGCCAGCCTGGTGCGGGTGAGCCCCTACCCCCACTTCGAGGTGGAGCCTCTCCTTCTCGCTCCGGCTACGGAGCAAGCTTTGGGGAAGAGAGTGGTGACCGCCTACCTCGGCGCGTTCCACGACTCGAGCGCCGTGCACGAGACGGTGATAGCCCACCTGGAGGGTGACAGCGCCGCCGCAGAGCGCCTTCTCCAACCGATGCGGGAGGCTGCCAAACGGGCCGCCCGGGCGCTCGTCGCCGGCGACCTCGGCTCCTACGGCCGCGCCATGGTCGCCAACACCGAGGCCCAGGCCGGCCTGCACCCGAGCCTGGTCAACCCCCTGGCGCGCGAGGTGATAGCAGCGGGCGCCGGAGCGGGAGCGCTCGGCTGGAAGGTGAACGGCGCCGGCGGGCCAGGCGGGACGGTGACGCTGCTCGCGCCCGAGGGTGCAGAGGCCAAAATGGTGGAACAGGTGGAGGCGGTCGCCGGCGTACAGGTCCTCGACCTCCGACCCTCTACCGCCGGCGCCACCGTGGTGGTCACCGGTTAGCCCAACCAGCAAGGAGCAGGCCGTGACTGAGCAGGCAAACCTAAACGGGAACGGGCGGCAGAGGAGGATCCCCTTCGAGGGGGTGAAGAACTTCCGCGACCTCGGCGGCTACCCCGCGTCCGGCGGGAGGAGCACTTGTTGGGGCCTCGTGTACCGCTCGGGACGCCTGCACAACTTCACCGAGGGGGACTTCGGGCTGTTCGCGGGCCTCGGCGTCCGGGCGGTCTTCGACCTCCGTGACGGCACCGAGCGAGGGGTCGACCCCGACCCCGTACCCTCCGTCCACCTCCCCGTCCTCGACGAACTGGCTGGAGAGGAGGGCGTCGGCATATTGCGGGCCACCACGGCAAGGGAGGCGGAGGAGGCTGTCGCGCGCATCTACACCGGGTTGCTCAGGCGACGGGCACGGGTTTACGGCCAACTGCTCAGCAGCCTCGCCGACCCCGCCAACCGCCCAGCCGTCGTGCACTGCACGGCGGGCAAGGACCGCACAGGCATAGCAGCCGCTTTGCTCCTCGGCGCGCTCGGCGTGGACAGGGCTACGGTCCTCTATGACTACGAACTGACCGGTCAGGAGGGCTATTTCGACGCCGACTCGCTCCGCCGCACCCTCGCAGCGGCCGGCGTGGCCTCGGCGGCTGCCGACGTGGTGGTGGGAGCGCCCGCGGCACCGCTGGCACGCGCCCTCGAAGAACTGGACCGGGCCTACGGCGGGACAGAGGAGTACCTCCTCGGCCCGGCCGGCCTCGAACCGGGCACGCTCCGGGAACTGCGGCAGGCCTTGACCGAGGTTGGCCCGGTAGGTGCCGGCAGTACCAGTAGCTCGCCCGCTGAGCCTCCGAGCCTCCGTAGAGTTTGAAAGACCGGCCGGCGACCAGGGCAGGCGCCGGCGCTAAAAGGAGGGAAGGTTGGAGTACACGAAGCTGGGATCCACAGGTTTAGAGGTCTCGCGGATCTGCCTCGGTTGTATGAGCTTCGGGGAGCCGGGGAAGGGCGGCCACCCCTGGAGCCTCGGCGAGGGAGAGGCGGCGCCGATCATCCGCAAGGCGCTCGAGGCCGGCATCAACTTCTTCGACACGGCCAACGTCTATTCCGCCGGTTCGAGCGAGGAGATCACCGGCAAGGTGCTTCGCGCTCACGCCCGCCGGGACGAGATCGTGCTGGCCACCAAGGTCAACGGGCGCATGCACGACGGCCCCAACGGCGCCGGGCTGTCCCGCAAGGCGGTCTTGGCCGAGATCGACAACAGCCTGCGCCGGCTCGGGGTGGACTATGTCGACCTCTACCAGATCCACCGCTTCGACCCGACGACCCCCCTCGAGGAAACCCTCGAAGCCCTGCACGACGTCGTGAAAGCGGGGAAGGCCCGCTACGTGGGGGCGTCGTCGATGTACGCCTGGCAGTTCGCCAAAATGCTCTCCGCCTCCGAACGTCGTGGGTGGGCGCGCTTCGTGAGCATGCAGGACCACTACAACCTCCTGTACCGGGAAGAAGAACGGGAGATGCTGCCACTCTGCGCCGACGAGGGGATCGGCGTCATCCCCTGGAGCCCCCTCGCCCGGGGCAGGCTCACGCGCGACTGGGGAACGACGACGGCGCGTAGCGAGACCGACGAGTTCGGGAAGCGCCTCTATGCCGAAGGCGACCGCGCCATAGTCGAGGCCGTGGCTACCGTGGCCGCCAAGCGGGGTGTCAGCCGGGCTCAGGTCGCGCTCGCCTGGCTGCTCAGCAAGCCCGTGGTGACCGCCCCGATCGTGGGTGTCACTCGGCCCGAACAGCTCGACGACGTGCTCGGGGCGCTGGCCGTGCAACTGACACCCGAGGAGATCAGCCATCTCGAAGAGCCTTACGAGCCCCACCCCATAGCCGGCCACTGAAACAGCCCCCGGCGGCCCAGCCCCCGGCGGCCCGGCCCCAGGCGGCCCGGCCCCCGCACCCCCGGGCTGCCGCCCCGGGGCCGCGCGCCCCGCCTACAGACGCCGCCCGGCGCTCCGGGCGAGCGAGGATGGAGCTGTGAAGACCGCAGGCGAGAGGGGCTCGCCGGGGCACCCTGTGGCCCGGGCCACGAGGAAGGGCGTCGACCTGGCCCGCCGGCGGATCGTTCCTGTCCTCGGAGGCGCCAAACGCACCAGAGTGGTCCTCGTACTGGCGTGTGTGCTCGCGCTCGCCAGCGCCGACACGGCGACGGTGGGGGCGGCCGCGGTCGAGCTGCGCCGGGCGCTGCACGTGGGCAACACCGACATAGGCCTGCTCGTAGCGGTCACCGCCGCGGTCGCGGCCATCTTCTCGCTGCCTTTCGGCGTGCTGGCCGACCGGGTGCGCCGTACCCACCTGCTCGGCCTCGCTCTCCTGGGCTGGAGCGTGGCCATGGTATGGAGCGCGACCGCCGGATCGTTCACCGAACTCCTCTACGCGCGCCTCGCCCTGGGGGGAGTCAGCGCCGCCGCCGGCCCGGTGACGGCGTCGCTGGTGGGCGACTGGTTCCTCCCGAGCGAGCGGGGCCAGATCTACAGCTTCGTGCTGGCCGGTGAACTGCTGGGTGCGGGCGTCGGCTTTGCCATCACCGGCGACGTGGCCGCCCTGTCCTGGCGGTTCGCCTTCGTGGTGCTCGCCCTGCCGGCGGTCCCCATTGCCTGGGCCATGTTCCACCTGCCCGAGCCCGCCAGGGGCGGCGCCGGCGTGCTGGCCCCCGAGGCCGGCGCCCCCGGGGCCCGCGCCCCCGGGACCCGCGCCCCCGGGACCCGCGCCCCCGGGACCCGCGCCCCCGAGGCCGGCGCCCCCGAGGCCGGCGCCCCCGAGGCCGGCGCCCCCGAGGCCGGCGCGAACGCTACGGACCAGCGAGACAACCCCCCATCAACCGCCGCCGGCGCCTACGCCGGCCGCCCACCCTCACAACCTGCGGCCAGGGGCGGGACGGTACCGCCCGCGACGGCGAAGATGCCGGCCAACGGCGGGCCACCGTCGCCCCCTGGTGGGGAGCGCCCGACCAGCAGGCGCGGCTGGGTGGGCTGGTCGCCGCCTCCTCCTCGGGCGAACATGCCACCGCCCACGGGCCGGCCCGCGGCCGGCTTCCCGCCGCCGCCCCCTCGACCTGGCGCCCCGGAAGGTGGCATGCCCCCACCACGGGGGGCGCAGCGCTCCCAGGGCTGGGCGCCGCCACCTCCACGTTCTGGCCGGCAGCGGGCCCAGCTGAGCGACGCCCAACGCCTCGTGCTCGAGAGCGGCATCCGCCCCGACCCGGCCCTGGCTGCCCGGGCGCGCCCGGGTATGGGGTTCCTCGCCGCCGTGCGCTACGTGCTCGCCGTGCCCACCAACGTGGCCCTGATCGTCGCGGGCGCATGCGCCTACTACTTCCTGGCGGGCGTGGAGACTTTCGGGGAGGAGTTCGTCTCGCACCAGTACCACGTCTCCCAGGTGGTCTCCAACCTTCTCCTCCTGCTCGTCGGCACCGGTGCCGTGGCGGGCGTCTTGGTGGCTGGCCCCCTGGGCGACCGGCTGCTCCACCGGGGCCGCATTTCGGGCCGGGTACTGGTCGCAGCAGTATCTGCCTCGGCTGCCGTCGTGTTGCTGGTGCCGGCGCTCCTCACCCACAGCGCTCTTGCGGCCCTGCCCTACATACTGCTCGCCGCGGCCTGCATCTCGGCCCAGAACCCGCCCATAGACGCGGCCCGCCTCGACATAGTGCCGTCGTGGTTGTGGGGCCGGGCGGAGGGCGTCCGGACCTTCGTGCGCACCGCCGCCCAGGCGCTCGCGCCGCTGGTCTTCGGGGCGTTCTCGGATTACGTGTTCGGGGGCGGGAACCAAGGCCTCTACTGGACCTTCGTAGTGATGCTGGTACCGATGTCGGCGAGCGCCGTCTACCTGTTCTCGGCCGCCCACCGCTACCCGAGGGACGTCGCCACTGCCGTGCTGGCAGCCCAGGCTGCTGACCGCCGCCAGTAGGCGGGGTGGCTACCTCCAACCGCGGGTGGTGGGCCCCTGGTGGCTCAGCTGGCGAGCACTTCCACGCCGGCGCCGGCGAGCTGCTCCAGTGCCGCGGCGCCGTCGCCGGCGTGTAGATCCACCGCTCGGCAGCAACTCGCGAGGACGGTGGTCTCGAACCCGAGGGCGACAGCGTCGAGGGCGGTGTACTTCACGCAGTAGTCGGTCGCCAGCCCAACGACGGTCACGCGGCGGACGCCGTGGTCCCCCAACAGGGCCGCCAGCTCGGTGGGCCGCGTCTCGCCCGTGGCCACATCGCGCTCGCCGAAGCCGGAGTACCCGTCCTCCCCCCCCACCCCGGTCCGGACGGCGGGGCCAGCGACGACCAGCCCAGGCACCAGTTCGGCCCCCCAGGTGCCCGCGACGCAATGAACCGGCCACAGCCCGCCGTCCTTGGCGAAGTGCGGTGTGCTCTCGGGGTGCCAGTCCTCGGTGTAAACGACGAAGGCGCCCGCCCCCGACGCCCGGCGCACCAGCTCGTTGACCGGCGCCACGACCTCCTCTCCACCCCGCACGTAAAGCGAGCCACGAGGGTCGGCGAAGTCGTTTTGGAGGTCCACGACGACAAGTGCGCTCCCCGGTCCGAGCTCGTGCACGTTCGCCAGACTACGCTCGCTCGCTGATGCCCCCGTGCTTGGCGTCCGACCTGGAGAGCCACGAGCGCAGCGGCGCCGCGCCTCTCGCTTGGTCGGTGGCCGGCTTCGAGCCGCCGGCCGGCGAGCCCTGCTCCTGAACCGTGCTCGAGCTCGGCCCCGAGGCCCCCGACTGGGTCGTGCTCGGCGACAACGCCGGCGTGCTCCCCCTCCTGCCTTCGGGCTGGTTCCAGCTGATCTACATCGACCCGCCGTTCAACACGGGCAAGTCGCAGCTCCGCCTCACCTTGCGGACCAACAGTTCGGCCGACGGCAACCGGCGGGGGTTTGCCGGCCGCACCTACTCGACCGAGGTGGCCGGGGAAAGCTCCTACGCCGACCACTTCGACGACTACCTCGGGTTCCTGGCGCCGCGGCTCAGCGAGGCCCGCCGCCTCCTCCGGGCCGACGGGACGCTCTATTTCCACATCGACTACCGGGAAGCCCATTACTGCAAGGTCCTTCTCGACGAGATCTTCGGCCGTGAGTGCTTCTTGAACGAGGTGATATGGGCCTACGACTACGGCGGCCGCCCCAAGCGGCGCTGGCCCCCCAAGCACGACACGATCCTCGTCTACGTGCGCGACCCCGCCGGCTACTACTTCGACCAGGACGCCGTCGAACGCATTCCCTACATGGCCCCCGGCCTAGTCACCAAAGAAAAGGCCGCCCGGGGCAAGGCCCCGACCGACGTCTGGTGGCACACGATCGTGCCGACGAGCGGCAAGGAGAAGACCGGCTACCCCAACCAGAAGCCCGAGGGGGTCGTGCGTCGCGCCCTGCAGGCATCCTCGCAGCGCGGCGCCTGGGTGCTCGACTTCTTTGCCGGCAGCGGCACCACGGGCGCAGTCGCTCGCCAGCTGGGCCGGCGTTACGTGCTCGTGGACGACAACCCCGAGGCGGTGGAGGTCATGCGCCGGCGGCTCGGCTCCGATGGCGTCCGCTACATCTCGGGCGACGCCGGCGAGCCTGGCGAGCCTGGTGAGGCTGGCGAGGCCGCTCCTGGCCAGGGGCTTCCCCGCCGGGTAGCATCGCCAGGTGGGGAACCTCAGGTCCGATGGAGGTAGTCGATGACGAGCACTGAGACGAGCGCAGAACACATGGGGACGACGCTGAGCGAGGCCCAGATAGCGGTCCACTGGCGCGAGGAGGAGTACCTCTACCCGCCAGCCCGCTTCGTCGCCCAGGCCAACAGCGCTGACCCCGACATCTACCACCGTTTCAGCGAGGACAACTTCCCCGAGTGCTTCAGGGACTACGCCGACCTGCTCGACTGGGACCGCTACTGGCACACCACGCTCGACTCGAGCGACCCCCCGTTTTGGAAGTGGTTCGTCGGCGGCCGGCTCAACGCCAGCTACAACTGCGTCGACCGGCACATGAAAAAGACGCCCAACAAGGCCGCCATCATCTGGGTGCCCGAGCCGGAGGGCCAGCTGACCGAGGCCATCACCTATCGCGAGCTGTACCGGCGGGTCAACGAAATGGCTGCACTTCTGCGGGACTTCTGCGGCCTGCAGGCCGGCGACCGGGTCACCCTGCACATGCCGATGGTCCCCGAACTGCCCGTGGTCATGCTGGCTTGCGCTCGCCTCGGCGTGGTCCACTCCGAGGTGTTCGCCGGCTTTTCGGGGACTGCCTGCGGTGGCCGCATAGCCGACTCGGGCAGCAGGGTCCTTATCACCATGGACTCCTACTACCGGGACGGCAAGCTCCTCGACCACAAAGTGAAGGCGGACGAGGCGCTCGAGGCCGCGGGGAAAGAAGGGGCCCAGGTGAGCAAGGTCCTCGTTTTCAGGCGGCACCCGGGCGAGTACCGTTCGGCCAACCCCATGGTCGAAGGCCGCGACTTCTTCGTGGACGAAGTCATCGGGCGCTACGCCGGCCAGACCGTCGAGCCGGTCTCCATGCCTGCAGAGGCACCCCTTTTCCTCATGTACACGAGCGGCACGACCGGACGCCCGAAGGGCGCCCAGCACTCGACCGGCGGCTACCTCTCCTACGTGGCCGGTACTTCGAAGCACTACTTGGACATCCACCCCGATGACACTTACTGGTGTTTTGCCGACATCGGGTGGATAACCGGGCACTCCTACATCGTCTATGGGCCGCTCGCCCTAGGCACGACCACCGTCGTGTACGAGGGCGCCCCCGCCTACCCCGACGCCGGGCGGCCGTGGCGCATCGCCGAGCGCCTCGGGGTCAACATTTTCCATACCGCCCCGACCACGATCCGGATGCTCCGCAAGGCTGGCCCGGACTTGCCCGCCAAGTACGACTTCCGCTTCAAGCTCATGGTCACGGTCGGCGAGCCCATCGAGCCGGAGGTGTGGCGCTGGTACCACCAAGTTGTGGGCAAGGGTGACGCCGTAGTCGTGGACACCTGGTGGATGACCGAGACGGGCGGCTTCCTCGGCGCCACGCTCCCGGGGGTCAAGCCGATGAAACCGGGCAGTTGCGGGCCGGGCGCCCTCGGGATTTACCCCGTGATCTACGACGAGGAGGGCAAGGTCATCGACCCGGGCTCGGGCCGCGCGGGCAATATCTGCATCCGCAACCCCTGGCCGGGCATCATGCAGACGATCTGGGGCCAGCCCGAACGCTTTGTCCAGACCTACTACGCCAAGTACAACCAGGACCGGGCGTCCAAGGACTGGCGCGACTGGCCGTTCCTTTGCGGTGACGGCGCCGTCCAGGCGCTCGACGGCTATTACCGCATCCTGGGCCGCATCGACGACGTGATAAACGTCTCCGGCCACCGCCTCGGCACCAAAGAGCTGGAATCAGCCGTCCTCACTGTCCCCGAAGTGGCCGAAGCAGCCGCGGTGCCGGTGGTCGACGAGCTACGCGGGCGAGTGGTCGAGATGTACATCTCCTTGAAGCCCGGCGTCACCGGCCCGTCCGAAGTGGAAGAAAAGGCCAAGGCCGCGATCGAGACCCAGATCGGGAAGGTCGCCCGGCCGAGGAACGTCTGGGTCGTCCCCGACATGCCGAAGACGCGCTCGGGCAAGATCATGCGCCGCGTGATAGCGAGCATTTCCAACTTCGCCGATGTGGGCGACATCAGCACCCTCGCCAACCCCGACGTGGTCGAGGGCATCCGCCACCAGGTGCAGAGCCGGAAGCTGCAACGCAACGAGGTCCCCCGCCAGCTGACCCAAAAAGAACTGGAGGAAATCCGCTCCTACGGGACCGCCGAGTGACCGAGGGGGCGAGCGCCCTCAGCCGGATACGTTGGGCCCGGCGCGCTCGACATTGATGCGCAGCAGCACCCGCTTTTCGGCCACCATGTGCTCGCGGTACTCGTCCCAGTCGGTCTCACCGGCGGCGCGCCTGTAGTAGTCGACGAGCGGTTCCATGGCCTCGGGCAACGACAAGACCTCGGCCGGGCCCTCCACCTGGGCCCAGCGGCCGGGCCAGGTCGCCCACACGCACAATGCCGCGAAGGGCCGCCGGCGGAGGTTACGGGTCTTGTACGCAGTCTCCCGGGAACTGATCACGACCCTCCCCTCGCCGTCGGTCACGGCCAAGACCGGCGAGAGCTGCGGCTTGCCGTCGCGTCGCCAGGTCATGAGCACACCGTGGTGGTGCTCGGAGATGAAGTCCCTCGCCTCTTGCAGGTCCATGACTTAGCCCTCGACCGCCGCCACCAGCTCGACCTCGAGGCTCGCGCCCCTGGGCAGAGCGCTCACGCCGACCACCGTCCTCGCCGGCAGGTGGCCCGCGAACACCTGCTCGTAGACCTCGTTTACCTGCGGGTAGGTGGCCATGTCGAGGAGGTAGACGGTCGAGCGCACGACGTCTCCGGCGCGCGCCCCGGCCGCCGCCAGGATGCCGAGCGCGTTGCGGAGCGCCTGGCGAGCCTCCTCTCGGATTCCGCCGTCCACCAATGTGCCCGACGCCGGGTCGAGCGGCAGTTGGCCGGAGGTGAAGACCAAACGGCACCCACCAGCCACGCTCATCCCCTGGACGTACGGCCCGATGGCCGCAGGAGCGCCCTCGGTGGACACTGGCGAGAGGAGCGCCCCGCCGCCGTCGCCAGCCAGTACGGCTCTCCCGGTCGGCACACCTGTTGAGCGGTCTCTACCTGGCACGGTGCGCTCCTCCTTTCGGGGTGACACCGGCTCGCCCGGCTGCCCTGGTCGAGGCCGAGGGCCGCTGGCGGGGGCCCCGGCCCTCCAGGCGTGGAGCGTGCCCCGCCTCCCGGCGCGCCCCGGTCGTGGCAGCGGTCACACCGAGCTCGCGCAAGTAGTTGTACACACTGAAACGGCTGACACCGAGCGCCTCGGCGACGTGGCCCACCGAGCTCTGCACGAGGAAGAACCCGGACGCGTGCAGGTTCTTCACGACTTGCGCCCGGTGCTCCTTGCGCATCAGCTCGACCGGCACGCCGACGTCCGCGATGGCCCTGCTCACCGCGCTCGCGGCCAGGTCGGCCACGTGAGGGACGAACTCCTCCTCGCTACGCCCGCTCACGTCGGCCCCCTCGGGGAGCATCGCCGGCAGGGCCCGCGCCAGCTCGCTCCAGAGGCTCACGTCGGTGTTGAGGCACAGGCAGGCAAAGGCGCCGCCGGTGCCGTCACGGAGGAAGATCGTTGATGAACAGAGTTCTTTGCCGTCGTCGGTGCGCGCCGGGTACCGGAACAGGTCATCGGTCCGGCCCGCCTGCAGCCTCTCGAGCACGAGGCCCGTTATCGGGGCGCCCGGCTTGCGCCTGGTGAGCCCGCCGGCCCGCGCGACTAGAGAACGGTCGAGCCTGCGCAAGTCGTGGAGGGCAAGCTCGGTGCCCGGCCCGAGCGCCTGCTGGAGGGCCGGCAAGAGCGAGGCCACCAGCGCTATTTGGCCGTCCCTTTCCTCGTCTTTTTTAGAGGTGCTCCTCATTCCTACCCCGTCTAGCTTGACTTCAACGCTTCATGAACTCGTAGATCTTCTCCAGGGCGAGGTCCACGTCATCTTTGGTGTTGTAAAAGCCCGTCGATATGCGAAGCGCGTTGTTTTCGTGAATATTGCGGATGAGCACACCCGCTTCCCGCAGGTACTCGACCGCGGCAGCAGTGTCGTCGTCGCCGATATGGACCGACACGAGCCCGGACGCCTGGCCCGGGGGCGACATGACCGTGGCACCGGGGATCTCCGCCGCCCTTTCCCGGCAGTACCCCGACAGCTCGGAAAGGTCTGCCTCGGCCGCGTCCAGACCGACTTCGTCTTTCAGCCAGGAAACCGCTTCAGCGAAGCCGAGCACGGCCGGCCGGTAAACCGTGCCCGTCTCGAGGCAGGACGCTTCGGCCGGGAGGACGAAGGTGGCGGGGTCGGCCGCGTCGAAGGTCCGGAAGTCCACCGTCGCGAAGGAGACAAAGCTCGGCTCGAGCGAAGAAAGCATGTCGGCCCGCACGAACAAGCCTCCCGAGCCGTCCGGCCCGCACAGCCATTTCTGCCCCGAGAACGCGTAGTAATCGATGCCGAGGGCGTGCATGTCCACCGGGACGGCGCCTACCGACTGGGCACCGTCCACGAGCACGACGGCCCCCACGGAGTGGGCCATGTCGGTTATCTCCAGGAGCGGCAACACGGCCCCGGTCGTGTAGAGGACGTGGGAAAGGGCGACCATCTTCACGCCCGGGTGGAGCACGTCCTCGAAGGCCTGCAGCGTGCGGGCGGCGTCCCCATGGCCCACGTCGGCGAAGGTTATCTTCACCCCGTAGCGCCGGCGGAGCAGGGCAAGGGGGAAGAGGATGCCCGGGTGCTCCTGCGAGGTGGTGACGACCTCGTCGCCTTCAGACCAGCTGCGGCCCCAGATCCCGAGGTTGACCCCTTCGGTCGTCGAACGTGTCAGCGCGATCTCGTTGGCATCCGCCCCGACGAGGCAGGCCAGGTCTCCGCGCAGGGCGGCCAGGCGCTCGGAATGGGCCGCAGAGGCTTGCATCCCCCCACGGAGCCGCCCGTGCTCGAAGTCTTCGGCGGCGCGTTGGGCTATCGCGACTGACGCGCGCCGGGAGATCGGGCCATAAGTGCCCGTGTTCAGGTAGACGCTGGCCGTCGTGGCCGGCAGCTGCTCGCGGACCTTGGCGGTGTCGAGTCTCGGCATCGTGGGCTCCTTTCGTGGGCTCCTTTCGCGGGCTCAGGTCGCTCGCTCAGGGTAGCCAAACCGAAGAGCCGGCAGTGTCGACCTGGCTTTGGGTCACGCAACGGCCCGAGACCATCACGAGCTCGAGGTTGTGCAGGTCGGCCAGGTGGGCCAGCGGGTCGCCGCGCACGGCGATCAGGTCGGCCCGCTTGCCGGCGTCGAGCGACCCCGTTACTTCACCGAGCCCGATCGCTTGGGCTGCGAGGGTGGTGGCGGCCTCGATGACAGAGGCGTTGTCCCATCCGGCCGCAGCGAACAGTTCGAGGCCCCGCACGTAAGCGTCCATACGGTTCTCGACGCCCCGTATGGCGAAGCCGCAGTCGGTCCCCGCGATCAGCTTCACTCCCGCCGCCCTCATCTTGGCCAACCGGTCCACCAGATTGTCGAAGGTCCCTGGCCCGTAGCGCTCGTCCAAGTGCCAGGCGGCAGAGTTCAGGGTCGGGCACACGTACACGCCGCGCTCGGCGATGCTCGCCACGACATCCATGTCCAGCTCCCGGGCGAAGGGCGTGGGGGCGCCTTCGACGGCGAACGAGCAGTGCTCGATCGTCCGCACGCCGGCCTCGGTGGCGTTTTTTATGCCCGCTGTGCCGTGCGCGTGGGCCGCCACCAACTTCCCCCGCATGGCCGCTTCTTCGACGGCCACCCTGATCTGTCCTGGGCCAAATTGGGCATGCCAGGTGGGCGGGCCGACTGGTGTCATGGTGCCACCGGTCGCCATCACCTTCAAACAGTCGGCGCCGGCCCGCAGGTTTTCCCGGGCCACCCGCCTTATGCTTTCGGCGTCGTCGGCCTCGCCTCCCATGTACCAGCAGTGGCCACCGGTGTTGGTGATCGGCCGGGTGGCCACTACGAGGTGCGGCCCGACGGCCAGGCCCGCTTCGATGGCATCGCGCAGCTCGACTTCGAGGAAGTCCCGGCCCCCGAGATCCCGTGCGGTGGTGACGCCGGCCGAGAGGAGCTTGCGGGCGTTCTCGGCCATCCTGAGCAGCAAATGGCTGTCCGTCTCCGTGCTTTTCTTGGTGAGCGGGTCGACGTTGCGGTCGAAGCCGAGGTGGACATGGGCGTCGACCATCCCCGGCATCAGAGTGCAGCCCTCGAGCTCGACCAGTTCGGCCCCGTCGGCGTCCTGGCTCCCTCGCACCCCCACGCCCTTTATGAGCTCGCCGTCCACCAGCACCTCGGCGTCGAGGAGGACCTCGTCGGGACGTCCAGTGAGGAGCTTGGGCGCCCTCAGCAACTTCATCGCTCTTCCTTCTCCTCGTTCAGATCTGCTAGATCTCGAGCGAACGGCAGACGACGTGAAGGGTTTCACAAGTGCCGCCCGGCCCCCCACTTCAACACCGAAGGTACATCTACTACGCTTCGTGGAGGAAGTCAACGCTCGGGGAGACAGTTGTTCCCGTTGAAAAGGAGCCGGCCATGACCGATACCCACTCGAGCCACCAGGATCTCCGCGCCAGCGTGGTCGAGGCTGCCCGCACTCTCTTCGCCAATGGCGTGATGTCCCACACCGGCCACGCCAACCTCTCGGCGCGCGTCGACGCGAGCACCATGCTCCTCACCACCGGGGGCCAGGTGCGCGACCTGGCCCCGTCGGGCCTGGCGCTCGTCGGGACCGACGGCACGGCCCTCGAGGGCCAGCTCGACCCCGTCAACGCCGAGATCGTCCACATGCACGGCGAGGTCTACCGGGCCAAGCCTGACGTAGGCGGGATAATCCACACCCACTCCCCCGCCCTCCTGGCGTTCGCTCTCGCCAACCGGCCGCTTCGCTGTACGTACGAAGCGATGGTCCGCTTCGGCCAGGACAGCGAGGTACCCGTGGTGCCTTGGGCCCCGCGCGGGTCGGAGCGCTCCGTGGGCGGCATCCTCGACGCCATCGCCGAGCACCCGCGCACGGAGGCGGTCCTCCTCGGCAACCACGGGGTCCTCGTCTTCACCGACACCGTGATGCGGGCCGCCCTGCTCTTGAGCGCGCTCGAGGAGGCGGCGGAGGCCGAGATGGCGGCAGAAGGCTTGGGCGGTGCCCGCGAGCTACCGGCGGGGGTGCTGGCCGACGTCCGGGCTGCCATGGCGGCCGCGAAGTAGGCCCCGCTCCCTTGTACGCGTATTAGCCAGTAGCCGCAACGCGTGGAGCCTGGCAAGGCCACGCCGGCGAGGTTATCGCTGATGTTGAGCAGTACTCACTTATGTTGATGGGGTTGAAAATGCCCCAATATGTCGCATATAGTTGCCGGCGACGTTTATGGCGAAGGGGACGCTACGCTCTGCTCTGGCACCGTTTTCCATAGCGGCGTTCCGTTCCGTCTGGGCGGCCGCGCTCGCTGGCAACTCAGGCCGGTTCGCAGTGATCCTGGTCGCCGGGTGGGAGGCCTTCCGTCAGGGACAGCACTCAGCCGTGTGGCCGAGCATGGTGAGCTTCCTCATCCTCGTGCCGACGATGGTCTTGGGCCTGCCATCGGGAGGCATTGCGGACCGGGTCAACCGGGCCAAGCAGGCGGCCACCGGGCAAGGTGTTGCGGCCCTGGCCACAGCCGGCGCGGCCGTGTGCATCTTCACGCACGTGGCCAGCCTGGACACGACGCTGGCCGCGGCGGGATTGGTCGGCGTCGCCAACTCCATCCAAGGCCCCGCGTGGCAAGCGCTGGTCCCCAGTATCGTGGGCCGGGACCAACTGGTGAGCGCCGCGCTGTCGACCCGGATAGCGCAGCAGGGCTCGGAGCTCGTGGGCCCTGCGATCGGCACCGCGGTCCTGACGACGGTGGGACCTGGCTGGACGTTCGTCACCTGCGCCGTCTTTTATGCCATCGGTGCCTCGCTGCTGATCGGCCTCCGTGCCCACGTCCGGCCCAACCCCAGGGCGGCCGCCACCAAGATCTGGCACGAGGTGAAGGCCGGCATGTCCTACATGCGGGCCACGTCGCCGCTCGGCCTGCTGTTCGTGTGGGTGACCTGCCATTGCAGCCTGACCATGGCCACCTTCGGGATCCTCCCCACGATCGCCACGGTCAACTTCGGCGGCGCTGCCGGCGCCTACGGGCTGTTGCTCACAGCCTTCGGGGCGGGGTCGATCCTCGGCCCCCTCATCATGATGGGGCTCTCCGGCCGTGCCGAGACGGGCACTACCCTTTGGGTCACAGGCGTCCTGTCGGGCGCACCGCTCATCGTGGTCGGTGTGACCCACACTGAGTGGTTGGCGGTGGCGATGGAGTGCCTGGCTGGCATAGGCCAGGCCGTGTTCATGGCCATGATCTATGCCGTCGTGCAGACCTGCGCTCTCGATTCCCTGCGCGGCCGGGTCGCCAGCATCCAGCTGACCAGCACGACCGGCGCCATGGGCCTGGCCAGCATTGGTTGGGGCGCGCTGGTGGGACTGACATCGGCCGGCCTCGTCCTCGCCGTTCCGGGTGCGTTGTTCGTCGCCATCTGCCTCCTGCTCACCGGCACGATGCCCGGCCTCAACCGTGCTGCCGGCCGTCAAGCGGCGTCCCTGTCACAACCCTCGCCCGTCGCCCAGGCGACGCTCGTGCCGGCGGACTAACCGGCGCCGCCGGCGGTGCACGGCCGAGTGGTCGGGGCCCCGGCACCGGCTTAGAGTGGCGGCCCGTGCCCGTTTCCCGCCGGCCCTGGCCCCCGCGCCCTTTCTGGCCCCGGAGCCCCCAGATCTGGCTCGTAGCCGCGGCCTCGGGATGGCAGCTTTGGACTTGGCGGGCAGAGCGTTTGCCGGTCGCCTACCTCTACGACGGGGCGGTGCACGAGCAGATGACCCGCTTCGCCACCGCCACCATAGAGGCAGGCCACCTGCCCTTCACCTCGTGGTTCCCCTACATAGGGCTGGGTTCGCCCCAGTACAGCGAGTACCAGAGCCTGCCTTCGATAGTGACCGGGCTCGCCGGCGTGGTGGTGGGCGCCGGTACCGCTTACCGCTGGTCGCTTTACCTCCTGGTGGCGCTGTGGCCCTTCGCGGTATACGGCGCTGGCCGGCTGATGGGCCTCTCCCGGGGGGCCAGTGCCGCGGCCGCGTTGCTCTCGCAGTTCGTGGTGAGCTTCACGGGCATCGGCTTCGAGCAAAACGCGTACTCCTATATCGGGGGTGCCGAGGTTTGGACGCAGCTCTTTGGTGGCTGGGCGCTGGCGTTTGCGTGGGCTGCGTCGTGGAGGGCTTTTCGCGAGCCTCGCTATTTGTGGTTAGCGTCGGGCCTCGGTGGCCTCACGATCGTTTTCCATTTCGAATGTGGCTACCTCGCCCTCCTCGGCGTGATGGTGATGGCGCTAGCCGGCGCCGGCCCGTGGCTCCGGCGCCTCTTGCTCGGGGCGGTGATGCTCGCCGGCTCGCTCGCCGCGGCCGCCTGGGCCATCGTGCCCCTCATGCTCGGCAGCGAATGGTCAGCCATCGACCAATTGCTCGCCAAAACGGTGTACGTGCGCGGCTATGGGGCCCGCCGAGAACTGGAGTGGCTCGTGCGGGGCCAGATCTTCGACGCTCGGCGGGCAGTCCCGGTCATAAGCGTCCTCGTGGCCGCCGGCGTGGTGGTGGCTGTGGTGAGGTGGCGCCGGCGGCCCCTGGAGCGCTCTTTGCTGGCGCTATTCGCCGCGTGCTTGGTGCTCAGCTTCGGGCCGACCACTTTCGGACCGCTTGCCGACCTCGTCCCGGCCCACGGCAGCATCTACTTCCGACGCTTCACGATGGGCACGCAGCTGGCGGGGCTGTACCTGGCCGGCACGGCCATCAGCGTGGCGTGGGGCCTGCTCGAACGAGGGCGGGCGCGCCTGTCGCGTTGGGTGATGCGCTCGTCGCTCGGCGCCCCATCCTCGTCGCGCCCGGTCCTCGGCCTAGCGCTCCAGGGCCGGTTGGCCCACTTCGCCCTGGTGGGCTGCGCCGGCGCCGCCTTCTTGGCCTGGCTGTACCCGGCCGGTCGGCAGTTGTACCTCTACGACCAACAAGACGCTGCTGTCATCCAGGCTCAGCGGCACGCCGACGCGACGGCCGGCGCCGAGCTCACACCCCTCGTCGCATACGCGAAAAGGCATGGCGGTGGGCGCGTGTACGCGGGCCTCGCCGGCAACTGGGGCCAGGATTTCCTAGTCGGCGTGGTGCCTTTGTACAAGTACCTCCTCAGCTACGATGTCGAGGAGATGGCATACGTGGTGCCGTCCCTCTCGCTCATGCTGGTCCCCGAGGCAGAGTTCGACGAGTCCAACTTGGCCGACTACAGCCTGTTTGGCGTGCGGTACCTCGTCCTGCCGACTGGGGAGGCCCCGCTCGTGAGGGCGAGCTTCGTCATGGCCCGCGGCCCCTACTCCCTCTGGGAACTGCCCGGGGTGCACTACGTGGAGCCGGTCCGCGTGGACGGCAGGATCGTGGCAAACCGGGCCGATGTTGGTCCCGCCTCTCTCGGTTTGCTCCACACTCTTGTGCCGGGCGAGGACAGTTCGGTCGATTGGCCCGGCGCGCCCCGGGCAACCCAGTCGGCGGCGCCGGCCGGCGGCCATGTCGGGAGCACGGGCCATGCTCTGCCGCCGGCGACGTCGGCCGTCGCGGTGGGAGCACGCGATGCCGGTCCGCCCGGCGTCGTCGAGAGCGTGCACGCCGACCTGCGGCGGGGGACCGTGGCCGCCGAGGTGGACATGTCCCGGGCCGGCTCACTCCTGTTGTCTACTTCCTATGTCCCTGGCTGGCATGTGTCGGTCGACGGCCGCCCCGCCCGGACCGTAATGCTGGCGCCGGCGCTCCCCGGCGTGCGCGTGCCGAAGGGCGTGCACCGTGTCGTTTTCCGCTACGAGGGTTTCGGTTGGTACCCCGAGCTCTGGTCGGCGAGCGCGCTGTCTCTCGTCGCGCTCTGGTACGCCGGCCGGCGCTTGCCCCTGCGCAAAGACGTGCGCTAGGCGCGCTTGGGGACGCGTCGCTCGTGCTTCAGCGAGCAGTGGCCCGGCCGAGGACGAGCGCCCTCCCGACGCCGGCCACCTCTATCTCGTGGAAGCCGAGCCTCCGGTAGAAGCCCTGAGCACGGATGTTCGTCAGTGAGACGCCGAGGTGGACGGCCCCTGCCCCGGCGGCGGCGGCCGCGTCCAAGAAGGCCTCCATGAGCCGCCGGCCGTTCCCCGTCCCCTGGTAAGGGGGCAGGATGTCGATGTGCAGGTGGGCTGGGTAGCCAGCCGTTTCGGGGCGGAGCATGCGCTCTGGGTGGTAGAAGACGTCGAGCAGCCTGTCGTCACCGGTGACCGGAGCGGTGGGCGGACCGGGGTAGCGGCCGGAAAAGCGGGGCAGCCACTCTTCCCGGTAGCGGCGCACGAAGCCTTGGGTGTCGGCGGTGCCCAGCACGTACCCGACGGCCCGCTCCCCGGAATCGAGCACGAAGGCGAGCTCGGGCTCGAAGTGGACGTAGGGCCCGACGTAGATGTCGCCGAGCAGCTCGGGACGCTCGTACTTGCCAGTCGCGTCCTCCCCGCTGTCGCCGGTGCGGACGCAGACGTCGTAGAGGTCGGGCAGGTCCTTTGGTTGGTACTCGCGCAAGGTTGCAGTTGGCACGGGTCCGACATAGTAGTTGGTCTGGCGGAACGGCCCGAGGCTGGGCCTGGTCGGCCCATGGTCGGCCGGCGCCGGATGAGCTGCTGTCCCTGGCAAGCGCAGGGACGCCCTCGGCTCTCAGCCGCTGCGCGGCCCGGGCCCCAAGCGTGCAGCACAGCGTGGTCGGCGTGAGAGTGCTCTCCCCCGGCCGGGCGGACCCGGGTAACCACCCGAAAAATGGATGCCTGTTCGAAAAATGTCGTGTTCGTCGCCAAATACGCCCCGACCGCGTCAGTGGTGGACGAAGGAGTCATAAGTCAGCCACCGGCCCGCCGGCACCGCCATTACCCCGTGACCGCCTGTGTCGAGGACCGGGTGGCGCGATTCGCGTCGCCCTGCCGGAGGTGGCAGAGCGCCTGACTCACGGCTTACCCGGGGTTCTTCGTTGGTGAGCAGTTCGTGATGCCCTGGCCCGAAGGTCGCCACGACGACCTGTTCTCTCGCCCGTGGCGCGCCGCACCACCGCGAACCAGGCAAGCCTCCTGGCCACAGGATCTGCCTTCCTTCTCCGGCTTCCCTTTTGCCGGCGTCAGGGGATGGCTCGTCCTCCGCCTCGACGGTGACCCAGACTGGCACGAAGTCGAACTGCTCTGCGAGTACGCCTAACCCACGGTCGCCCCGAGGAGGCTGCCATACCGACTCGCCCCGGGCACCCGCATGTAGCAGACCAAAAGACGACGTCGACGAGCACGTGCTCGGTACGGCCGCGCCTGCGTCCTCCGGTCTGGACTTCGGCGGCAAACGCGAGCGGGGTTCGAGCACAGGTGCCGCTACCATCTATCTATGGGCGCACCGGCCGTCGAGATCTGGCGGTGGAGCGCGGACGCCTTCGAACGTGCGGGTGAGGTTGGCCTGTTTGGACACGGCGTCCACGCCGAACTGATCGACGGGGAGGTCCACGTGATGTCGCCTCAGACGCCTCAGCACGCCTATGTGTTGCGCGTCCTCCTCGATGCTGTTGCCGGCATGCAAGATGGCTACACAGCCACCATCCAATCGCCGGTCAGGCTCAGTGACCAGACCGAGCCCGCGCCGGACCTTTGTATATCGGTGGGCCCGCGGGAGCGCTATGCCGACCATCACCCAGGCCCGGAAGATATACGACTTGTCGTAGAGGTGTCGGTCGCCAGTCTCGGGTACGACTTGGGAGACAAGCTGCGCTCGTACGCTCGCCACGCCGTCCCCGAGGTATGGGTCATCGACGTGGCACACAGGCAGGTGCTTGTGTACCGCGCGCCGGAAGCCAGCCAAGGGGCGTACGCGCAAGTCGAAGCCCGCACAGTAGGCCGAGTAGAGTGCCTCGGGCTGGAGGTCGATATCGGCGACCTTTGGCCGGCCCAGGGCTGATTGTCCCATTCAGCCCGACTGTGCCGGCTGCCCTCTGGGACCGGTGGTGCTCGGAGCGGCGACAATGGCGGGAATGAACGGACATCTCATCACCGTCGAGGACGGCTCTGCCCAAGAGCCCAGCCTCGCCAACATCCAGCGGCTGCTCGGTTCCTCCACCGTCTTCTGGCTCGACGTGACCGGCTTGGGCCCTGACGAAGCTGAGAGCCTGCTCGGGGGCACCTTCGGGTTCCATCCCCTCGCTGTGGAGGACGCCGATCACTTCGGCCAGTGCCCCAAGCTCGACGCCTACGACGGGTTTTCGCTCCTCGTCGTCTTCGGGCCGACCACAGAGGGTCAGGACAGCTCGTCGAGGTCCATTGCTTCTTCGCTCGGCACTATCTATTCACCGTGCGCAACGAGCCCTGCCCGGAACTCGCCTCACTCGCCGAGCGATGGCGCCAGAGCCCGAACCGTCGAGGAGGCATCCTGATGCTCCTGTACCGGGTGGTCGACACCCTCGTCGACGGCTACTTCCCCGTCCTCGCGATGCTCGACGACCAGAGCGACGAGATCGAAGACCACATCCTGCGCCGGCCGACAGACGAGCAGCTCGGACGCCCGTTCGACATGAAACGGTCCCTCATGGGGCATGCGCAAGGTCGTCGGCCCCCATCGTGATGTCTTTGCCAGCCTCTTGGCCGACAGCGGCACCCTCCCTGGCATGACCGAGGACTCCGCCCGTTACTTTCGCGACATCTACGACCACCTGATCCGCGTGAGCGTCCACGTCGACAGCTACCGCGACCTCCTCTCGGGCGCTCTCGACACGCATTTGTCGACCGTCTCCAACCGGCTCAACGTGGTCATGAAACAGCTCACGATAATCGCGACCGTATTCTTGCCGATGACCTTCCTCACGGGCTTCTTCGGGCAGAACTTCTCCTGGACGGTGGGCCGCTTGGGTGGGCTCCCGGTCTTCGCCGGCGTGGGCATCGGCCTCCAAGTCCTGGTCGCAGTGGCGCTCGTGGTGCTGTTCCGAGGCCGCGGCTGGCTGACCCCGATGGCACCGTCCCGATACCGGTGCCGGCCAACAGGCCGGCCCTACCCAGGGCCAAGAGGTGGCACGTGCTGCACCCGCTGTCGGCGGGCGAACGCAGTTATTAGGCCTTTGACCGCATGGACAACCGGTTGCGCAGGCATCGGAAGGTCTCGAGGAGCACCTGCGGTTTTTGGTCAACAGCGGGCCCGCCCAGAGCGAGACGAGGCGGTTGCCGCACTGGACCCGGGCCGCCGGACTGAGGACCACAGTGGTACTTGTAGAGCGTCCAATTCCATCGCCCGAAGCGACTGAAGCGGGCCTCTAGGGGACTTATTCAACCCAGAACAACGGAGCCGCTTGCCCTCATCTCGCGCGTCGGGTCTCCTGCTCGACCTCGGGCAGGCACACGACGGCCCGACGCCGGTTCCCCCTACTTCCATCCTGGCTTACGTCCACCCCTGCGGACGGCACCGACCGGCCACCAGGGCACTCAAAAGACCGGCACCCCAACCGAAGTTGCCATGATACTTTCACGAACGCCCACCTTCGGCACCGTCGAGTGCGCTCACCGAGGTCGAACACCTTCCGCAATGGACCAGAAGTTTCTGACACAGTGACGCTCGGTGGACCAGGTGGCAACACAGTGGTAGCGTTTCGAACATGGCCACACACTACGAGTCGCCGATACTCCAGGTGCTGGGGACCGTTGCCGACCTTACGCAAACTCCATCTTCTTGCCCAAGCGGTACAACAAAAGTGAAGCACACAGGCACGCTAATAGATGGCTCAAGCTATCAATATTATTCCTGCGAGCCTGATTGACCAGATGGTTGCACTGTTCGTCCTAGGCAACGGGTGAGAGCTCAAACCCAAGACCGTTCCCGTAGCAGGGTATTGCCGGCACCAGATGTGGATCTTGCTCGCATGTTTGGGGCCTTGCGACTGGCGAGATTGTGTGACCGCATCTTCGTGTACGGCAGTACTGCGGCCTGACCCCCTTGAGGTCGCCGCAGGGTTGATGATCGGGGTTCTTGACCCTTCTGTCACTTACCCGGACCATGGGGTCGGTAGTTGGACTGCTCGCGAGGCCATGGAGCAGGTCATACTGTCGGCGTTAGTGAAACCACGATGCGTAGTAGATTTCTCGGGTGGCCGTGACTCGTCAGTCGTCCTAGCTATCGCATCACACGTTGCGCGCCGGGAGGGTCTCCCCTTGCCTGTACCCTTCACGCGCCGCTTCCCGGAGGCCCCCATGGCGGAGGAGTCCCAGTGGCAGGAACTGGTGATACGACATCTGCGCCTGCCCGATTGGGAGCGTCGCGAGGTGACCCAGGAACTCGACCTCATCGGCGACCGTGCCCAGCGCTTCCTCCGCCGCTATGGGTTGTTGCTCCCAGCTCCCATCTACCACTGGACCCTTTCCTTCGAGCTTGCCACCGGAGGCTCCCACTTGACCGGAGAAGGCGGCGACGAGATGCTGTCGACCTACCGGGCAAGGGCAGCCCTTGCGGCGCTGCGGTCACCGCGGAGCCTGCTGCACCGAAGTCGGGCGATGTCTTTTCTCGCTAATGTGGCCCCCGGCTCTGCTCGTGCTCCATTGCTGCGCCGCACTTATGCCTCAATTTACCCGCTGGCTCACAAGCAATGGATGACGCCTGATGCCTTCTCCTCTTTTGTTGAGCGCTACGCCGCCCAGGAGGCCAGCGAACCACTGTCGTGGAGGCAGGCACTACACTGGAACATAAGCCTACGGACGGTTATTGCCATGAAACAAAACAGCGGAGCAATCGCATTAGATTATGACGTTAAGCACCTTGATCCGTTCTTTGACGCAACCTTTGTCAGCGCTCTGGCGCAATCCAGGAGGACCGCAGGTTTCGTGAACAGGACCCAGGCGACGAGCTATCTAGCGGGCGATTTGTTGCCGTTGAAGTTATTAGGCAGGCGTTCAAAGGCGGCGTTCAACAACGCCTATTTTGCAAAAATGTCCCGTGCTTTCGCAGAGACTTGGGATGGTAGTGGCGTCGACTCCGAGCTAGTTGACGCCGAGGCGCTAAAGAGAGAATGGTTGAAGCCAGTCCCGCCGGGTCCCAGCACTGCGTTGCTGCAGGCTGCATGGATGGCGCAGCACGGGGTACCCCAAGTGCCCGTGACAGCGAATACTTCGAGCCCAGACAGTAACGAACTATAGGCATAGCATTTGGTCGGCACAAGCGTAGTTTGCCTGCAAGCAGAAGGGGGTGCAGGGGATTTCTCCTTGTACGGCTGGCGCATACGCGCGGATCTCTTGCTGGAGCCAGTTGTCGCGGCAGGCCCAGTCGGGGAACCGGACATCACAGTGTCCGCCCACCATATGGGCGACGTCCCCACGACAAAGCCGGAGGGTACGGTGCTGGCCGAGTTTCCACCTGGCGAGGCAGCTGGCAAGATGTACTGGCTCGTAGCCAACAAATGGGGCTTCCTTCTCAGGTTCCCTGGCTCGGTCGAATACCGTGTCAGCGGTGATTTGACGCACGTGATGTGGGTCCGCTCGCCCGGAGTATCTCTTGAGCATGCTCGCGAGCTCTTTCGTGGCCACGCGATGGCGTTACTGTTGGGCCTCGCCGGCTACGCAGTATTCCATGCCTCCGCCGTAGTGCTCCCCGACTGTAGTGACGACTCTGGCACTCAGGCGGTGGCTATGGTGGCCGCCTCCGGTGGAGGCAAGTCGACCTGTGCGGCGCTATTGGTGGCGGCCGGTGCCAAGTTTCTGACCGACGACGTTCTCTGCGTGGCAACCGATGCCGGTGGCATCGTTGCAAGAGGCGGTTGCGCAGAAGTCAGGTTGCGGAAGACGGCGGGTGTATTAGCGGAGTTGTTTGCTGGCGCTCCAGCGCGCGAGACCTTGGACGACCGTATCGCCCTGACGCTGGGGAAGGGGAGCCTTTTTAGCCACCCGCTCGGCCTCCTTGTGTTCCCGTCCGTTGAAGACGGGGTCGGAGACCTAGGGGTGAGGCGACTGACGACAAAAGAAGTCGCCCTCCGACTGGCTGGGTCGCCGCGGATGTCCGGTTGGTCATGTAGACGCGTGCTCGAGACTCAACTGAAGTGCCTCGCGAAAATGGCAGTTCAGGTGCCCGCCGTGTCCATCGCCGTTCCTCAAACCGAGTACCTCGGGTCCGACCAGGCACAAGCGTTGATCAATATGGTCAAGGCAAGTTGGCAAGCTGGATGAGCAAATCGCGTCCCGCCATGCCCAGGCTGCTGCCAGGACCATCAGCCAGGGAGAACGCCCTGGGCATGTCGCCCATACACTTCCACCTCCCACAGCGGTCACATTGTTGCTACAAGCGGTCAGTGTGCAACCACCACCCCGTCCACGGCGTGATCACGAATGCCCACAGTCACACTGTGCCGTCCCTGCAGCGCCGAGCGTGGCACAAACGGGGAAAACCGGTGTCCACTCACGCGCGGATCGAAAACGAACTCTTTCCGCCGACCGCGGCAGACTACAGTCTCTCAGCGCCAAAGGTTATCGCAGAACCCGCGGGGGAATACGAGGTGGTGCTGGAACGACCTCTTCACGAGGATCGGTAACCCCAGTTCTGATTGTACCCTGTAGGTGTAAAAGAGGTCACAGAAAGTGGTCGCGCGTGAAATACCGAGACGACGGAACGTCACGAGGAACAATGCTGAACCCGCGCCAGGGCGTTACCTCGAGCCCACGTAGCGGCTTCGTCCGGTAACGGCATGGCACACCCGCAGTCGCACGGCCACACGCAGGCTACGGATGACGTAATAGATCTCCGCGAGACGGGCCAAGCCCCAGGATCGCTCGGCCCGACCGCGGCCGGCATTGCCCACAAGCTTTCGCCTCTTTCAAGGCTCGCTCGCCTCGCGCGCATCACGGCGTCCAACCTTACGATGGGTGTGGACTGCGTCGCACTTCTCGTGCCCGTCCTTTTATTGCAGCGGTACGATGACCTCCTCACAGCCGGGGCCACACTAGCCCTTGTAGGCTCCAGCAATCTCTACAGGCCGCGGCTCAATGTTTCCCTTTTGGACGAGGTCCCACCAGTGATAGGGTGCCTCTTGGCGGCTACGGGGTTAGTTGCAGCCCTCCACACCCTATGGCACCCTCATGGGGGGTCCAACCAGTTCCTGATCTACGCACCCATTGCCGCACTCTCTTTGTCGGCAGGGCGCTCAGGTACCACTTTGCTCGTACGCCTGGCACGCCAACTGGGCATTGCCGTCCACCCTACCCTCATAGTCGGGTCGGGTCCCCTCACAGACTCCCTCGTGCGACCCCTCCTTGAGTCGCGACAGTACGGGCTCCAGCCTGTCGGTTGGCTAGCAGACGAGGAACCGGTGGACCAAGGCGCACTGACACGCCTTCCACGGCTCGGCAATGTCTCGGAGCTACGCGAGACGGTGCGCTCGACAGGTGCCTCAGTCATCCTCGTCTCCTCCGGAGGGTTCGTCGAGAGCCGCCTCTTGGACTTGATCCGAGAGGGCTCGTCACTCCAGTGCCAGCTCTTCGTCGTACCAAGGTTCCCCGGCTCCCGGTACAGCCGGCCAGACCAAGTCGGCGCCGTAACACTGACGAGGCTTTCTCTCGAGCGCTTCATGGGGCTTCGACGAGTGCTAAAACGCGGGTTCGACATCGTGCTGAGCACCACCGCCCTTCTCCTCATGCTGCCCGTCATAGCGGTATGCGCCCTAGCTGTCCGCATCGAGTGCGGGGGTCCGGTCCTTTACAAGCAGGAGCGGCTAGGTGCCAATGGGCGACCGTTCACGCTCCTCAAGTTTCGCTCAATGACGCCGCACAGCATAAAGGAAGGTGATACCGCTTGGAGCATTGCAGGTGACCCCCGGGTCGGGCCGGTCGGGCGCGTCCTGCGCCGGTTCGCCCTCGACGAGATACCACAGCTCTGGAATATACTGCGCGGAGATATGACCTTCGTCGGCCCTCGACCGGAGCGTCCGTTCTTCGTCCGCCTGTTCACCGACACCGTTCCTGACTACAAGCATCGCTTGAGAGTACGCCCGGGCTTGACCGGACTGGCCCAGGTCAATGGCCTAAGGGGAGACACGTCTATCGAGGACAGGGCTAGGCACGACAACTATTACATCGAGGAATGGTCCCTGTGGCTCGATTTCAAGGTTATCCTTCGCACGATGAGCGAAGTGCTCCGCGGGACCGGCTCCTGAATGTGGCCGACCCCTCCCACTGCGAGCATTCAACACTGGTCACTCCTTATGGCGGTTAGCGCCCCGAGTGACATACGGGTCCCATAGAGTGCGGGTCGCGATAGTCCACGAACGCTTCACCGAATACGGCGGCTCGGAGAAGGTCGTCGAAGAGTTCCACCACGTATGGCCGCAAGCACAGATCTTGACGTCCGTTTGTGATTACAGCCGCCTCCCGCCGAGCATCCCGCCTGCCCTGATTACGACCAGCGCCCTGCAATATCTTTACCGGGGCCGAGGCAGCCATGCGCGCTTCCTTCCAGCCATTCCATTGGCGATGCGAGCTATGCGCGTCCCCGACGTCGACGTAGTGATCAGCAGCCACCACGCCTTCGCGAACCAGGTCAGCTTGGGTAAAAGGCGTACGCGATTTATCTCTTACGTGCACTCACCAGCGCGATGGGTGTGGGATCCCACAATGACGAGCGGGGAACCCGGTGGCCGGATGGGCGAGGCAGCCCTGCGCGCCTTCGCGGCCACCTACCGTCCCTGGGACCGGGCGGCTGCGCAACGGCCTCACATGATCATCGCCAACTCCTCCGCCGTTCAGCAGCGGGTCGTCGCGTGGTGGGGCAGGGAATCAGTAGTTCTCCATCCTCCCGTGGACACAGAGTTCTACCACCCCGACGTCAGCGGAATACCGCGGGAAGAGTTTTTCCTCTTCGCCGGACGGCTTGTCCCTTATAAGCAACCCGAGGTTGCGGTTGAGGCCGCGAACCGCGCTGCGTTACAGCTGGTCGTCGTCGGTCATGGCCGTTGTGCAAAAGCATTGGAACGACTAGCAGGCCCGACTGTCGAGCTCCGCGGCCGCGTCAGCGATGAGGAGCTGCGATCGCTGTACCAGAGCTGCCGCGCCCTGGTCCAGCCCGGCGTGGAAGATTTCGGTATCTCGACCGTCGAGGCGCAGGCATGCGGGACGCCAGTCATCGCCAGACGAGCTGGCGGCGCGCTGGACACGGTGGCAGACGGGCTGTCTGGGTGCCTGTACGACACTCGTGCGGCCACGGACGCGGCTCGCGCGTTGTCAAAGGCCATGGAAAGCTTTGACGCTGACGCTTACCGACAGGAGCTAATCGTGCAGCATGCGCAAAAGTTCAGCCGGGACCGGTTTCGCACGAGGATCCGAGAGCTCGTTGAGGGCGTCCCATAACTACGCGTGCCCGAACTAGCCACGCTGTGTGCTCAAATGGTTGACGGTACAGAGCGTTTTCTCCGTGCGCTCCGAAGAACGCCGGCAAACGCGTCGGACCGTTCGGCCCATGTTGGCGGTTGGCCAGGTCGCGTCGGCCGACGCTCGGCAAGCAGTTGGGCCACTAGGGACGGGAACTCGCCGGGCGGGGCGAGTTGTATAGGCGGCCCAAGATCCCGGATACCAGCGACCGGCGTGCTCACAGTGGGGCTCCCGACCGCTAGGCATTCATAGCCCTTTATGGGGTCAAGGCTCTCGGTGAAGGGGTTGACCCGGTGGGGCACGACGATTACGTTGGCATGCTGGTAGTAAGCAGGGGTGTCGTCGTAAGGGCGCGGGCCAAGCAAGGTACAACCGGCACCGCGGAGCCGGCGGGTGCTCTCATGCTTGAGGCAGTTTGGGCCGACGAACACCAATTTGGCGGGGCTTATCGCCTGCGCCGTGGCGGTGCACAGATCCACGTCAAGTCGTATGTCGTGTTGGGTGCCGATATAGACCGCGATAGGAGGAGGAGGAAGATCGGCTGGGCGGGCCCGCGGTTTCCGAAAGTGTTCCAAGTCGACCCCGGAGCCAATCAGGTGGACGTCACGCTGCCGACCCTTGCTCGTTACCAATGACCTGGACACGACGACGACTTCGTCGGCCCTTTTCAGCAGTTTGGTCTCGCACGCCTGTAACCGCTTCAGGGTTCGCTTGCTGCCACCAGCGAGGAGCCAGTCATCTGTGATGTCATAAACCACAGGCCACGGGTCCTCCTCAGCCAAACCGGCGTAAGTAACATCGTTTACCCACAGCAAGGGATTGCGTAGCGTCAACTTCGTAACCGCCGCTCGTACTGAGCGGGCCAAGCCCCGGTCTACGGTTCCCCGGCCGACCAGCCTCGGCAGGACCTTCCTCGGGCGAAGTGCCCAAAGCCTCCCGTCCGCGGTCACCTGGCGTAGTCCCACCTTTCCGGGCCGACGCCCGTTGGCAAGCTCCAAGAGGACATCGACCGGGGGCTCCACAAAAAGCACGCGCAAGTGCGGGTCTGTGTCCAGCAAGTGCTTCACGAAGAGCTGGTTTCGCCGCCAGACATCGTCCCATGCCTCCAGAGAGCAAAGCGCGATATCACCGGTGGGCACAGCCGGATCGTTTAGGGACGGGCGCATTTTTCGAGAGGTGCTGAAAGCGAGCCCGCTCTCACTTCGGCTAGGTGGTCGTCGGGTGTTGCGGCGTACGTCATCCGGCCGCACTGTCCGCGACAGAGGTAAAGGGTGCACTGTGTCGCATGCTACCGATCGTACTGCATCCGAGAAGTCTAAGCCTGAATCCACCGATTAGGACCCGCGTAGGAATAACTACTGCGTAGTTACACAGCTGTAGTACGGAGCTTCCGGGGTGGCCGGACCGTGTAGTTCCAGTCGCCGTAGAACTCGTGAGGCTCCAGTTGGGCGCAAAGGCGCCGTCTGCCCGTCGGAGATGTTGACCCCTGAAGGGTAAGTGCCTTCGTCGAGCTGGGCGTGGACGTCGAGCTCGGTGCGCGTGGTCGTGGCGCCGATCAGGCTGACGACCAGCTCATGGCTCGTCAGCGGTTGGCCGCACCAGTTGGAGGTCACCTGGGTGTGTATTCCGGTCTTCGGAGACCGGGAAGGCCCGTGCCCCGAGGTTGCCGCCACGCCAGTCGAGCACGGTGGCGGTGAGGGTGCGCTTGTGGGGGTCTATGCCGACCACGCCGGGGCCGGCCGGCGCCAACGAGGCCTTCGCCTTGGCATTGGCGGCCGCCGTGCGCCGGTCCTTGGCGGTGGCCGGCTGCGCACCTGGCTCGGCCCGCGCTGGGGCCTTGGGCTGCACCACGTGCTCGCTCACCGGCGCTCGCTTCACCTCGCTGGCTTTTCTCCCGACCAGCGCGCGCTGCGCCTTGGCCAGGGCAGCTCGCGCTGCTGCTATGCCCTTCGCTGCGTCCATGCCACCCGCGGTGGCCTCTCGCTGCTCGCTCACCGGCCCTGGCTTTGCCACCTCAGCCCCTCCTTGTGGAGTAACTTGTAATGGGGCTGGCCGACATATCCCCGTTGAGTTGTCAACGCTCCCTATTAAGTGAGGCCGGCCGTGGGATTGCGGGCCGGGGGCGGCACTTCGAATCAAAGACACTCGCTCCGGCGAGGTCAGATTCAACAATGAGCCAGCCCCCGGCCAAACTTGAAAGGCTACGCTCCTCGGCGAGCCCGAGCTCGCCACCGCCACCAAGCCCGGCGCCTCGGGCCAGGTCTTGGGCACCTCTCGTCTCCTCGCACCCGGTCATGCTGAGCCAGCCCTCGACTGGGCCTCCCGATTGCCGCCAGGGCACGGGACGACGCCGGCGATGACCTCGGCGAGGCGGCTCGCCAAGTGCTCAGCGTTCGAGCGGCTGAGGCCCCATGTGACCACCACCGAGGCTTCGCCGTTCCGCACCCTCACGAACCACGAGCTCTCGGGCCGCCGGCCTCGAGATGACGCCGACCCGAGGTCGGCCTCGATCACCAGGCGCC
>JAJYMB010000052.1 GCA_021787365.1 Actinomycetes bacterium
CGACTACAACAGCAGTATTGGGCCTGACGGTAAGAAGCGGCCCGAACTCGACGTTCTCAGCCCGCGCACTGATCGCCCCTACCTGATAAGCGAGGCCGTCGGCACCATCTCCGGCCCCGCCCGGTACTACCGCCGGGTCGACACCCAGGAGGTACAGCAGGGTCAGGCGCTGGCGCACGCACGCGTTCACAACCTCGCTGGCGCCGACAACCGCTACTGCGGCCTGCTCGCCTGGACCGGCATCGACTACGAGTCCGGAGCCGGGAAGCACGGCGAGAACATCTACCACGCCGTCAAGTACACCGGAGTCGTCGACCTGTTCCGCGTCCCCAAACCCGGCGCTGCCATCTACCAGGCGCAGGTGGACCCGCGGATCAGGCCAGTCATCGCCCCAGCGTTCTACTGGGATTTCGGGCCAGCCTCGCCGCTCACCAGCCTGGCCACCGCGATGATCTGCGCCAACCTCGACAGGCTCGTGCTCTACATCGACGGCACCCACTACGCCACCGTGACGCCCGACACCGAAGGCTATCCCCACCTGCCCCACCCGCCGTCGTTCGTGAACTTCAGTCAGGTCGACGCTGCGGCCCTGCCGGAGCTTCGCATCGACGGCTACCTCGGTGACGAGCTGGTCGCCTCGCGCACCTTCTCTTCCGACCCCGCCACCGATCAGCTCTCGATCAGCGCCGACGACTGCAAACTGGTCGCTGACGGCGTCGACACGACCCGTGTCGTCTTCCGGGCGGTCGACAAGTTTGGCGCGCCCCGGCCCTATGTCGCCGGGCAGGTCGACCTGACCGTGGACGGTCCCGCCACGCTCATTGGCGACAATCCCTTCGCCTTCGGCGAAGCCGGGGGCGTGGGCGCCGTCTGGGTCCGCACGCTGCCCGGCTCCGCCGGTACGATCACCGTCAACGCCAAGCACGCCACCCTCGGCACCGCGACCACCACCATCCAGATCCAACAGGATGCTGGCGCGACCGGCCAAGCCACGCCGATCGAGTGACTCCGCTATCGCGGACCGGAGAGGGCCGCAGGGAACGCGAAACAGTCCAAGGCGCCCAGGCGCCGTGCGCTTTCGGGCGGCCTTTTTGAGCGCCCTGGGCGAGCGCACCGCCGGGGCGACGGGGCCCTGGCGTGCCGCCCGGGCACCCTCTTTGTCGTCGTCTTTGAAAAGCAAACGGGGCGCATAGCCGGCTGAAAAGAGCCCACCGCCGGCGGTTCCTTTTGGCATTGCCCGGGCATCCCCCTTATAACGCTTTCGACGCTTCCATCCGAGCGCGAGGCGAAAGGGCCTGGGCAAAAGGGCCCGGGCAAAAGGGCCTGGGCACACTGTCCACACGGCCTGGGACGCTCCGAGTGCCATTGCGGTACACCTACCAGTTCAGTGCCGGCGCCGGTCCCTCACGCGGGGCAGCCGAGGGCCGGCGGAGCACCCCAAAACCGCGCCGGCCTCGTATAGCCTCTCGACGTGGTGACCAGTCTCTATCTTTCGGGCGACCCCGAGGCCGACCGGCTGCTCTCGGAGGACCCGCTGGCGCTGTTGATCGGGATGGTGCTCGACCAACAGATCCCCCTGGAGCGGGCGTTCAGCTCGCCTCGGGACCTGCGCGACCGCCTCGGCGGCAAGCTTGACGCCGGCCTCATAGCCTCGATGGGCCCAGAGAAACTCGCCGCCGTTTTCGCCGAGCGGCCGGCGCTGCACCGTTTCCCTGCCTCCAACGCCCAGCGCGTGCAACAGCTCTGCCAGATCGTGACCGAGGAGTACGGCGGGGACGCCTCGCTCATCTGGCGCGACGCGTCAAGTGGTGCCGAGCTGTTGGAGCGGGTCCAGGCCTTACCCGGCTTCGGCCAGCAGAAGGCCAAGATTTTCGTGGCGCTGCTCGGGAAGCAGATGGGGGTGCGCCCGCCCGGATGGCAAGAGGCGTCGCGGCCCTTCGGGGACCGGGGGACGACTTACTCGGTAGCGGACATAACGAGCGCAGAGTCGCTGGCCAAGGTGCGCGCCCACAAGGCTCAGCTGAAAGCGGCAGTAAAGGCAGCCAAAGCCGGTAACTGAGGGCGGCTAGGGCAGCGGGCGCACACCCGTCGACGCGGCAGCGACTTCGGGCCGGGGACGGCGCCGGCCTTCACGCCGGAGCGCCCAGGTAGCGGTCGAACCAGCCGAGCAACAGCGCTACCGCCCGGGGGTCGTAGAGGAGCATGTGGCCCGCGCTGGCGAGGATGCGCAACTCCGCCGAGGCGTGGGCGGCTTCGGCCAGTTCACGGGCGTCGGCCAGGGGCACCACCTCGTCGTTGGCGCCGTGGACGATGAGGAGCGGGCGCGGCGGCACCTTGGCCGCCAGCGCCGCCGGCCGGAGCGCCCGGAACTCCCCGGCCCAGGCGGCGGCGTCAGGCGGGTAGCCAGGGCTACGGATGAGCCCGGCCGCACGTGCCTGCGCCACCAGCCGGCGGGGGTCGATGGCACGCTCCGAGAACTCGGCCTGGGGGGCAAAGGCCGCAACGCCTGCCACCGCCGCGTCCTCCCCGGCCGCGCAGATGGACAGCGTCGCCCCGGCGGCGAAACCGACCAGCCAGATGCGCTCCACCCCGGGCACCGCCCGCAGAGTGCCCACGGCTGCCGCCAGGTCGGCCCGCCAACCGTTCAGGGAGAGGTCCCCTTCGGAGCGCCCCGTCCCCCGGAAGTCGAAGGTGAGCACCACCGCGCCGGTCTCAGTGGAGAGCCGCGCCGCCAAGTGGGTGAGACCATAGCCCGGGGCTCCCGACATCCTGCCGCCAACAGGGAACCCCTGCACGAGCACGACACCGTGGCGGCCCGAGCCCGAGGCGGCCGAGAACGTCGGCCTGAACAGCAACCCCGCCAGCACCGGCCCACCGGGCGCCTCGAAGGCGACCGCCTCGCCGGCTTCCCGGCCCACCACCAGGGTTCGGCTGGGCCCGCTCGCCATCGCCCAAACATACTTGCGCCACGTACCGGCGCCCAACCGCGCCACAGCCCGTCGCCCTTTAAATGGGACCGGGGGCGTGCCGAGCACGCCCCCGTTCACGAACTGCTGGAAAGGCGGGTCACCCGTTTGGAATACCAGGCGGGACCAGCTCCCGGCCGGGACGACCCGGGTGTCTGGCAGGGATTACCAGGCGGTCCAGCGAAGCCGCTTAGCGGCCAGTCACCTCCGAGGTCCCTGGTTGACTACTACTCAGCTGGACCACCTCCTTTCTTCGGTAGGCCCATAATAACGCGTGCTCCTCGCGGGTGGTGGATATACGGCGGCTGCAGAGTGTCGCCGGGCCGCCGAAGTCTGGTCCGATGACGCCCGAGCAAACGACGAGGCCTCGGCCGGGCGCGGTTGCCATTTCCACTACCGCGGTAGTGGTAATCGGGGCCGTGACCTAACATGGTCCTCGATGGCAGTCAGTGAAGCGACGGAGGGGCCGCTCGCGCCGCTCCTCCAGATCCGCGACCTCCACGTGTCAGTGCAAGGGACCGAGATCCTGCACGGCGTCGACCTGACCGTACCCGCCGGGGAGCTCCACGCGCTCATGGGCCCCAACGGCAGCGGCAAGTCCACGCTCGCCAAGACGCTCCTGGCCGCGCCCGGCTACCTCGTGACCGAGGGCCAGATCCTGTACAAGGGCGAGGACATCACCTCCTGGCCCACCGATACCCGGGGCAAGGCGGGTATCTTCCTGGCCTTCCAGTACCCCGAGGAGATTGCCGGGGTGCCGCTCGTGCAGTTCCTCCGCCAGGCGCTCTCGGCCCGCCGTGGCACCGAGCTGTCCGTGCTCGAGCTGCGCCTCGCCATCATGGAGTGGATGCGCAAGCTCGGCATGGACCCCTCCTTCGGCGACCGGTACCTAAACGAGGGTTTCTCCGGCGGCGAGAAGAAACGCAACGAAGTGCTCCAGATGGCTGTGCTCGAGCCCGACCTGGCCGTGCTCGACGAGACCGACTCCGGGCTCGACATCGACGCCCTCCGGGCCGTCGCCGCCGGCGTCAAGCAGGTCCAGGCCGAGCGCTCCAAGCTCGCGGTGCTCCTCATTACCCACTACCAGCGCATCCTTCAACACCTCGACCCCGACGTCGTCCACCTCTTGGTGGGCGGCCGGGTCGTGCAAAGCGGTGGCCCCGAACTGGCGGCCCAGCTGGAGAAGGAGGGCTACGAACCATGGAGGCACTAGGCGTCATGCCAGAGCCGAGGCCAACGGAGCCGGTGCGGCCACTCGACGTGTCCCGGCTGAAAAAGGACTTCCCCATCCTCGAGCGCCAAGTCCACGGCAAGCGGCTCGTCTACTTGGACTCGGCGTCGTCGTCGCAGAAACCGCTCGTCGTGCTGGAGGCAATGGACCACTACTACGAGACGACCCACGCCAACGTCCACCGCGGCGTCTACGAGATCGCCGAAGAGGCGACCGCGCTCTACGAGGAGGCGCGAGCCAAGGTGGCCCGCTTCATCGGCGCGCGCGGCCCGGAGGAAATCGTGTTCACGAAGAACGCTACGGAGGCGATCAACCTGGTCGCTTACACGTGGGGGCGCACCAACCTGGGGCCCTCGAGCGCCATGGTCACGAGCGAGATCGAGCACCACGCGAACCTCGTGCCCTGGCTCCAGCTCCGGGGCGAAAAAGGTACCGAACTGCGTTACCTGCGCCTGCGCCCCGACGGCACCCTCGACTTGTCGGAGCTGCCGCGCCTCGTCGACGGTGCTGGCCTGCTGGCCATCACCGCAGCCTCCAACGTGCTCGGCACCCTGCCCCCGGTCCGGCAGCTGGCCGACGTGGCCCACGCCGCGGGGGCGCTGGTGCTCGTGGACGCCGCCCAGTCCGTGCCCCACACCCCCACCGACGTCGCCGCGCTCGGGGCCGACTTCATCGCCTTCAGCGCGCACAAGATGCTCGGCCCGACCGGCATCGGCGTGCTCTGGGGGAGGCGGGAGCTGCTGGAAGCCATGCCCCCGTTCCTCACTGGGGGGGAGATGATCCGTGACGTCGGCTTGGACGGCTTCAGCACCAACGACGTCCCCTGGAAGTTCGAGGCAGGCACTCCGCCCATAGCCGAGGCGGTGGGCCTCGGCGCGGCCGTCGACTACCTCTCGGCGCTCGGCATGGCGTCGGTCCGCGCCCACGAGCAGGCGCTCACGCGCTACGCCCTGGGCAGGTTGAAGGAGCGCTACGGTGACAACGTGGTTATTTACGGGCCGCCAGAAGCTGAAGAGCGCGCCGGCGTCATTTCCTTTTCGTACAAGGACGTGCACGCCCACGACATCTCCCAGGTACTCGACGAGGCCGGGGTCTGTGTCCGCGCCGGGCACCACTGCGCCAAGCCCCTGATGCGCCTGCTCGGTGTCCCCGCCACCGCCCGGGCTTCTTTCTCCGTCTACAACGACCAAGCCGACGTGGACGTGCTCGTGGAAGCCCTCAGCCGCGCCGACGCCCTCTTCGGCTAAAAAAGACCGAGATGCCGGGCCTCGAAGACCTCTACCGCGAGATCATCCTCGACCACTACCGCAACCCTCGTAACCGCGGCGAGCTGCCTTCCCCGCCGGCGCTCCGGGCGGAGGGCTTCAACCCCCTCTGCGGGGACGAGGTGGTCGTCTCGCTCGAGCTCGAAGGAGACGTTATCTCCGACCTCAAGGTGAGCGGGCAAGGCTGCTCGATCTCCCAGTCGTCGGCCTCGATGATGTCCACCGCCGTCAGGGGCAAGACGGTGGCGCAGGCCCGGGGCACGATCAAGGCCTTCCGGGCCATGATGTCGCTCCACGGCCAGCAGCTCGACGGGCGCCCCGAGGGCACGGGCGCCGGCCCCTGGGCCAACGAGGTACCGGCCGGGACGGCGCTCGGTGACCAGCCGGGTACGGCCGAGGCACTGGCCGGGGACGGCGGCGCCGACGAGCGCAGCGCAGCCGAGGTGGCCGCCGACGAGGGCGTGGAGCTAGGCGAGTTGGAGGCCCTCCAGGGAGTGGTCAAGTTCCCCGTGCGGATAAAGTGCGCCACCCTCCCCTGGCACACGCTCGCCCAGGCGCTCGACGAAGCCGAAAAGGACAAGGCCTAGCGGATCCCTCTGGGGACCTTCGCTACGGCTGGGAACGCCCTTTCTGCTCGGCCAGAAATCGCTACCGTGCGCAGGCTGCCTGGCGCCGCCCTAACCACCGGTCGTCGTTATCGGCACCTCGCCGAAGTCGCTCACCACGCGGCTCTTTTCGTGGTAGCGGGGGGCGGCGCCTAATAGGCCTTCCCTCCGGTACCAGGGGTCGGTCGAGGCCATAGGTAGGGAGACCGGCCGGCCCGTGACGGCCGAGTCGTAAATCGCAGTTATGAGCTCGATGGTGCGCCGGCCCTGCTCCCCGTCGATCAAGAGCTCCTCCCGGCCTTCGAGGGCGGCGAGCACGTTGGCGATCTGGCCGGCGTGCCCCTCGTGCGCCAGCGGCTCCATCGCCTCGTAGGCGGCCGTGAGCTCGGCTTCGACTTGGCGGTCGCGCTCGGGGAAACCGTTGGGAAGGGCACGCGACGCGTAGCACTCGAAGGGCGCCGACACCCGGGCACGTTCGGCTTGGAAAACGAGCTGTTGCTGCTGGCCGTGGTGCACGACCGAGCTCGTGAGCTGGCCGAGAGCCCCGTCAGGGAAACGCAGTAGGGCGGCCGAGAGGTCTTCTACCTCGGAATTGTCGTGCGCGAGGTTGCCCATTATCGCCCGGACTTCGACCGGGGCCCCCATCATCCAAAGGAGCAGGTCCACGTGGTGCACGGCGTGGTTGAGCGTGCAACCGCCCCCTTCGCCCTCCCAGGTGCCGCGCCACCACAGGTCGTAATAGTTGGCGCCCCGCCACCAAAACGAGTCGACCTGCGCGTGCAGCACCTTCCCGGCCAGGCCGGAACTGAGCAACCGTTTCAAGCGCATCATCTCGGTCCGGAAACGGTTCTGGGCGATGACGGACAACAGTTTCCCGCTCCGGCGCTCAGCGAGGAGCATGGCGTCGCACTCTTCGAGCGACGCGGCCATGGGCTTTTCGACCAGCACGTGGCGCCCGCTGTCGAGAGCGTCGATGGCAATTTCGGCGTGGGTGCTCGGCGGGGTGCACACGTCCACGAGGTCCACCTCGGCTTCCTCGAGGAGCTTGCGGTGGCTGTCGAAACAGGCCACCTCGAGGCCGAAGCGCTGTGCCGCCTTCGGGCCCTTCTCGGCCACTATGTCCGCCAGCGCCACGACGCGGCAGTGCTCAGGGAGGCCGAGGTAGGCCTCCAAGTGGTAGGGCGCGATGTTGCCTACCCCGACGACGCCGACTTTTATCACGTGGCTGGGACCTGGCTCGGTTTGCCCTTAGGTGGCCGGTACGGCCCAGCCCATCTGCTCGGCGATCTCTTTGCAGGTCGGGCACAGGGGGTAGCGCTTGGGGTCCCGCCCCGGGACCCAGATCTTCCCGCACAGCGCCCGCACTGGGGTCCCCATCACGATCCCCTCGGCGACCGTCGGCCCCGCCGGCACGAAATCCCCCTCCTCCGTGTCAACTCCCTCGAGGACGATGTGGGCCATGCGCTCGTGGTCCCCGTCGATGTCAGGGACGGGGGGAGCTATGGCCACCTCGGGGGCGGCGACGCCCTCCACAACACTCATGAGACCAAGGTTAACCTGTGGCGGCGGCCCGGCGGGTGCGAGCGGCCGTGCCTTGCCCGCCCGGCCCGTCAGGTCGCCGTCCCACTGCGTCGATAACGTCTCCGTGGAAGGAGGACAGATGGCCACCTTGGAGCGCGCGGCTGCCGCCGACGACAGAGCACCTGCCGGGCCCGCCGAGCCGGGAGCGCCCGGCGCGCCGGGAGCCTTGGGCGCGCCCCCACGCCGGCCGTCCCAAACTGGGCGTGGTCTTGGCGCGCTCGGGTTATCGACCACCTTCGTCCTGGCCGACTTCATGGCCGTCGCCGTCGCCCTGCCGGCGGTCCAGCGTGCCACCGGCGCATCGTTCCCCGAGCTCGAATGGGTGCTGGCTGCGTTTGCCCTGACCATGGCGGTCGCCCTCGCCATGTCCGGCTACCTGTACGACCGCATCGGCCCCCGCACCCTGTTGCTGGCAGGGCTCATGGTCTTCGGCGCGGGCTCGCTCCTCGCCGGGGCAACCAACCTGGCGGCCGTGCTGATAGTGGCGAGGGCGGTCCAGGGTGCGGGTGCGGGGCTCGTGCCGGCCGCCGCCGGCGTATTGGGGCCCCCCGCCGGCGGGTTGCGAGCTGGCGCCGGCGTGGCCCCGGCTGACGCCGGCCTGTCACCAGCCATGGGCCCGCCAGAGGTGGCGACTTCGGGCAAGGGGTGGCTGGCGCCGGCCGCACGCACGAGCGTGGGAGCGCTCGCTCTGGGCGCGTCGCCGCTCGTCGGCGGGCTCCTCACGACCTACCTCGGCTGGCGCTCTGTCTTCCTCGCCGAGGCGGCCGGGGCAGCCCTGGCAGTGGCCGCCGTAGCGCTCGGCCGGGAGCCACGGAGCCGCCAGCTTCCTTCGCCGCTCCCTTCGCTCCCTGGCCGGCCCGCGGCGCCGGCCGGCCGGCCCGACTGGACCGGGCTGGGCCTGCTGGCCAGCGGGTTCGCCGTACTGGTAGCGGGACTGGTGAGGACCACGGCCAACCTGGACGGGTGGCAGAGCAGCGGGATCCTCGCCTGCCTCGCCTGTACCGGCTTGTTGCTCTTGGCGTTCGTTGCGGTCGAGTCCGTAGCGCCGGCGCCGCTGCTCCCCTTGTCGCTCTGGCGCCAGCGGCCCTTCCTGGTGGCCACAGCGGCGGCCTTCGGCGCCTCGATGGCCCTGAGCGGGACGGTCATGCTGCTGGTCCTCTACCTTTCCTACGACCTCGCCTACCCCGCCTCTGGCGCCGGCGCCCGCCTGCTCGCCCTGACGGGCGTGCCCGTCGTCCTGCTCGCGCTCGCCCGCCTGTGGTCCCGCCTGGTCGCGACCAAGGTTGTCCTGCTCGGCGGGCTCGTCCTGGCAGCGGCCGGCCTGTACGCGATGAGCGGGATCTCGGCCACCAGCGGCTGGGTCGGGCTCCTCCCCGGCCTCCTCCTGGCCGGCGCCGGCCTTTGGCTCACCTACCCCCGCCTCACTATGGCAGTCGCCGCGTCAGCCCCACTGCGGCAGGTGCCGGCGGCCTCACACCCAGGCTCGCGGCCACGCCTCGGCGACAGCTACGAGAGCAAGGCGGCAGCGGCCTCGCGAGTGAACTCATGGGTACGCCAACTGGGCGTGGCCACTGGTGTGGCCGTCTCGGGCTCGGTTTTCGCCACCCATCTCACCAACGCACTGGCCCGGCAGTTCCCCGCCGGCGGCACGTCGGCCGGCCAAGGCCCCATGGTGGCAGCCCTCGTGCTCCAGGGGAACCTGCGACGGGCAGCCCGTGCAGCCGGCGAGGGGGTCCTGAGGGCTAGCTTCGCGAGCGCGATGCACGACGTCGTCCTCGTAGCCGCTGGCGTAGGTGGGGCTTGTGCCGTGTTCGCGCTGGCCGCCGGCGTGGTGGCCGCCCGCCGGCGGGCGGCTGGCGACTCGACGCTGGAGCCTTCGCGGCCGGCGGTCCGTCCCGAAGCCGGCGCCTGGTTCTCGGTGCCCCCGCCCGGGCCGGCCAGGGACCTCGCACCCGCCGCCGAGCCCCCGCCGGCGGCGCCCGAGCCCACGACTGGCGTGGGACAGGGGCTTTCGGCCGGGCCCCCGCCGGCGGCGCCCGAGCCAACGACGGTCGAGCTACAAGGCGCCGGGGCCGGGCTGTCCCCGTCCGGGCCGCCTGCGCCCCGGCTCCCCCACCGTGCGAGCGGGGTGGCTGCACAAGGGGCGCTCGGTGCCAGTCCTGCCGGCCGGCAAACGGCCTCGGGCTGCACGCTCGACGGGCTCGTCGCCGACCAGGACGGCCGGCCCATAGCGGGGGCCCGGCTCACCCTGATGGGCTTGCGCGGTGAGCGGGCCGGCGAGGGCGTTTCCGACGTGAGCGGTTGGTTTTCTATTGAGGTTGGCGCAACCGGCTCGTACACCTTGGTGGCGACGGCCCCCACCTATCGCGCTTCGACCAGGGTGGTCCAAGTGGGCGCCGGCGGGGGACGGACGGAACTCAAGCTCTTCGGCCTGGGCTCCTTGGCCGGTAAGGTCACGAGCGCCAAGGACGGCTCCCCCCTCGAAGCAGACCTCGTGCTGCAGACCAGTGAGGGGGCCGTTGCCATGAGGTGCCGGGCTCAGGCCGACGGGGCCTTCGTCTTCTCCGACGTGCTCGAAGGCAGCTATGAACTGGTCGCGTCGGCCAAGGGGCACGGCACCCAGCGTCTGCCCGTGGACATCGGGAAGGGCACCGCCCGCGTGGCAACGATCACATTGACCGGGTTCGGCCACATCTACGGGGCTGTCTCGTCGAGCGAGGGGGCCTGGGTCCCGGACGTGAGCGTCACGCTCTCGTTCCCCTCGGGCCAAACCGTAGCTACCACCCAGACCGACGACGCGGGCAGCTACCGCTTCGGCGACGTGAGCGAAGGCAAGTACCTCCTCCGCGCCGGGGACGGCGAAGGCCTGCCGGTCGAGGTCACGGCCGGCGAGGCCGTCGCCGCGGACGTCAGGCTCACGGGCCCCTGAGGCGCGTGCGCGGCCCATTGGCCCGCAAAAGTTTTTTCCGATAAGTCCATTTTCAGCACTTTTGGGCTTATCCCTTTTTCGACGGTCCTTGACCGCCGGAGTGCGGGCCCAATATCGTGATCGGGCATTGTGACGTCGCCGAAAATGTACGCCCGTCGCAATGCCGTCAAGGTAGCGGCGATGTTAACTGTCCTTGCCACCTTGGCAGGCATCGTCACCCAAACGACCGCACGCGCTGACCAACTTGCCAGCGAGCGCGCGCAAGCGACCGCGATCGCAACGAAGATTGCTGCTTTGGGCCAACAAGAAGACGGCCTCAGCGAGCAGTACGACTTTGGCGTACAGAAGCTGGCACTAGCACGAGCGCGCGTAGACGCAGCTACGCATGCTTTCCAGCAGGCAAGGCAGGAACAGTCGAAGACAATAGCACTTCTCCAGCAGGACGCCATCCAAGCGTATGTGGGGGGCGGCCCCGAAGTGGCGCTCGGCACGCCTGCGCCGGTCCAAACCGTCGACCAAGCGCTGCTGCGCCAGGAGTTGGAGCAGACCTTCGCAGCAGACCAGACGAGCGCCCTCGACCGCTACCAGCTCGCCGAAGCCGACGCCAGCACGGCCCGGGTGAGGCTGGTCTCCGCGCGCCGGGCCGACTTGCTCCAGCTGTCCCGGCTCGGACGTGAGCGACAGCAGGTACAGGCGGCGCAAGACCAACTGATCGTGCTCGAACAACAAGTGAAGGGTAGGATCGCGGCCCTCGTAGCGGAGATCCAGCGCCAGCAGATCCTGGCTCAGCAGCGCGCCGAGGCGGCTCGCCTGGCGCGCCTCCGCGCTGAAGAGGCGGCAGCAGCCGCCGCGGCGGCGGCCAGGGCGAGAAGGGAAGCGGCCCTGGAGGCAGCTGCCACTACCACTACCACTACCACTACCACTACCACTACCACGACCACGGTCGCGCCGGCGGCTACCACGACCACCGCCGCGCCAGCGGCTACCACTACGACGGTGGCACCCTCGGCAACGACCACGGCAGTGCCACCGACCACGGCAGTGCCACCGACCACGGCTGCAGCCCAGGGCGCCAGTACACCCGGTGCGGCCCCGGGGCAGTCGCCGGCGGCCGCAATAGCCGTACAGGCAGCGCTCTCACGAGTCGGCGACCCCTATGTCTGGGGTGCGGCGGGGCCCAGCGCCTTCGACTGCTCCGGCTTGGTCATGTGGGCCTATGCCCAAGCAGGGGTGTACCTACCCCACTACAGCGGGTCCCAGTACGCGGACACCATGCACATCCCCATGTCGGACCTGCAGCCTGGCGACCTGGTCTTCCCGGCCAACCCGGGCCAGCACGTCGCCATGTACATCGGCAACGGCGAGATCGTGCAAGCGCCCTACACGGGGGCAGACGTCCAGGTCGTCCCGCTCACTTCGTTCTTCGTGCTGGCCAGCCAGGTGGGCTGAACAGCCTCGCCTTGTCCAGGGCTCCCGAACTGGCCCTCCCCTGATAGGCCAACGGTCACACTATGCTCCCTAGCGGAGAACTTGAGTGCGGGTTCAGCGCTGTTTCGGGTTTGTCGACCTCTGCGGGTTCACCGCCTTCACCGAGCGCTTCGGGGACGAGCTTGCAGTGGTGGCTTTGGCGCGCTTTCGCACGACGCTCCGAGAGATAGCCGCCCGCCGGGGCGTCCGGATAACCAAGTGGCTGGGCGACGGGGCGATGCTGTCGTCCGCCGATACCGAGGCCACGGTCGCCATGGTGCTCGAGGTCTCGGCCAACGCGGACGCCATGCTGGCACCGGCCCTTCGGCGCGCCGACGCCACACAAGGCAACGGCAACAACAACAACAACAACAGCAGCAGCAGCAGCAGCAACCCAGAGCTTTGGGCGGCCGATCCCTGGGAGGCGGACGCCTGGACGGGGGGCAGCCGGCCGGTCAACGAGCCTCCCGCTGGTGACGACCATCTCGCCCTGCGGGCGGGGTTGGCGAGCGGCCCGGTCATCATGTTCGAGGGTGACGACTACATAGGCCGGCCCACCAACATGGCGTCCCGGCTCTGCGACGCGGCCATGCCAGGCCAGGTCCTGGCCACCCGGGAGGTAGCCGCGGCAGCGCCAAGATGGGCGGCGGCGAGCGAGGCGCTCACGTACTACGTACGAGGGTTCGACAAGCCCCTGGAGGCGGTCCGCCTGAAGCCTGGGACCTCGGACACGATGGTCACCGACCCGGTGTGCAAGCTCTCGCTGCCGCTCGTGTCGGGCCTGGTCACGAGGAGGATGTCAAATCTGGTCAAGGACGATGGGGCCATGGAGTACTTTTGCTCCACCGCGTGCGCCCTGGCCTGGGAGCAGGCCCAGCGTGGCGCAACAGGCGCTCCCTTTCCCATCTAGGAGATGACGACCAGCACCCGGGTCTCGGCCCGCCGGTTGACCAAGCGCTTCGGCGACTTTACGGCTGTCGACGGCATCGACTTCGAGGTCCGGGCCGGCGAGGTCTTCGGGTTCCTCGGGCCCAACGGCGCCGGCAAGAGCTCCACCATGCGGATGGTGGGCGCCACCTCTGACCGCAGCGGCGGCGAGCTGTCGGTGCTCGGCCTGGACCCGAGCCACCACGGGACGCAGATCCGCTCCCGGCTGGGCGTCGTGCCCCAAGAGGACAACCTGGACCTCGAGCTCTCGGTGTCCGACAACCTCTACGTCTACGGGCGCTACTTCGGGCTCCCCCGCCGTCAGCTCCGGGGCCGGATCGCCGAGCTCCTCGAGTTCGCCCAACTTTCCGAACGGGCAGCCGACAAAGTGGACAACCTCTCGGGCGGGATGAAGCGCCGGCTCACGATCGCCCGTGGCCTCATAAACGAGCCCGAGCTGGTCCTGCTCGATGAGCCGACCACTGGCCTCGACCCCCAGGCGCGGCACCTCTTGTGGGACCGTCTCTACAGTTTGAAACAAGATGGCGTGACCCTCGTGCTCACGACCCACTACATGGACGAAGCCGAACAGCTCTGTGACCGCTTGGTCGTCATGGACAAGGGCCGGATCATTGCCGCGGGTTCGCCCCGCGAGCTCGTCGACCGCTACGTCACCAAGGAGGTGGTGGAGCTGCGCTTCCCGGCCGGCCAAGCGCGCCGGGCTGCACCGAGGACAGATGGGCTGGCCAGGAGGGTCGAAGTGATCGCGGACCGGCTCCTCCTCTACACCGACGACGGCGACGCGACGGCCGAGCACGTCGCCTCGTCCACGCTCCAGCCGGTGAGCACGCTCGTACGTAGGGCCAGCCTGGAGGACGTGTTCCTCTCCCTGACGGGCCGGCAGCTGGACGACTGAGCTCCTCGGCCGCCCTTGCCAGTGTTGCCCACGCCATTCCGGCCGCTCAGCTACTTCTGGGTGAGCTTCCGCCGCACCTGGATGTCCACGCTCTCGGCGAGCTTTTTCACCCCGCTTTTGTACCTGGCGTCGCTCGGCGTCGGGCTCGGCAGCCTGGTGGGCCACGGGCAGCGCCTGGCGAGCCTCGGCGGGGAGGACTACCTCTCCTTCGTGGCGCCGGCGCTGTTCGCCGGGACGGCCATGCAGGTGGCCATCGGGCAGGCCACCTACGAGGTGTGGGGAGCCTGCAACCCCTGGAGCGGGGCGTACCGGTCCATGCAGGCTTCGCCCATCTCGACCGGCCAGATCATGGCTGGGCACATGGCCTGGATAGCCGCTCGCGCCCTGCTCGCCTGCGCCTTGTACTTGGCCGTGAGCGCCGCCTTCGGCGCGGTCAAGTCCCCCGAGGCCGTGGCCGGCCTGGCGGTCGGGCCGCTCACCGGCCTGGCCTTTGCCGCCCCGCTCGCGGCCTACTCGGTGCGGGCGCGCCACGACCAACCCTTCAGCCTCGTCTTCCGGCTGCTCATGCTGCCGCTGTTCCTCTTTTCCGGTACGTTTTTCCCGGTCAGCCAGCTGCCCGTGGGGCTGCGCTACCTGGCCTACGCCCTCCCCCTCTGGCACGCAGTGGAACTGTCCCGGAGCCTCTACGCCGGGACGTTCGAGCCCCTGGCCGGGTCCGGGCACGTCGTCTACTTGGCCGCCGTAGCCGGCGCCGGGCTGCTCGTCGCCCGGCGGAGTTACGAGGCGCGGCTGTCACGCTGATGGCCGCTCACGCTCCTACCGAGCAGGTGCCTCCCTCGCCCCTTCGGGCCGGCCGGCGGGCACTTTTCGCCCTCCCAGAGCGGGCCTGGCGGCCCTCGGCCCTCGTCGCCCGCAACTTTTTCGTGGAGGTACGGGCGGTCCCCTACGTGTGGGTGAGCGGCCTCTTGGAACCGGTCCTCTACCTCCTGTCCATCGGCATCGGGATCGGCCACTTGGTGGGCAAGGTCCCCGGGCCGGGGGGCACGCTCGTCCCCTACGCAGCATTCGTGGCACCTGGCCTCCTCGCCACTTCGGCCATGAACGGGGCCATCTACGAGTGCACGACCAACATCTTCGCCAAGCTCCACTGGGCCAAGCTCTACGACGCGGTGGTGGCGACGCCGCTCGGGCCCACCGACATAGCCGCGGCCGAGGTGGGCTTCGCCACCTTGCGCAGTTTCGTGTACGCCGGTGTGTTCCTGGCCACGATGGCCGCTCTCGGCGATGTGCGGAGCTGGTGGGCGGTCTTGTGCCTGCCCAGTGCCACCTTGGTCGGGGCGGCGTTCGCCTCGGCCGGCTTCGCAGCCAGCTGCTTCATGCGCTCGTGGACCGACTTCGACAAAGTCCAGCTGGTGGTCATGCCGCTTTTCCTCTTCTCGGCCACCTTCTACCCCCTTTCGGAGCTACCGAGGTGGCTGCAGTTCGTCGTCGAGGCCCTGCCGCTGTACCCGGGCGTGGCGCTGTGCCGGGAGTTCTCCCTCGGCCACCCGTCCGCGGCGGCTGCTGCCGGCTACATCGCCTACCTGGCTGCCCTCGCCGTCCTGGCCGGGGAGGTGAGCCGGCGGCGGGTGCGCAAGTTGCTCACCCCGTGAGGCCAGCTCGGGCGGCCGCGGCCAAGTTGTGGATGGGCGTCAGGGCGTGAGACGCCAGCCGCGCACGGCTAGTCTTCGCGCTCGGCCAGAGCCGCCAACATGGCGACCAGCTGGGCGGCGTTGCGGACCCCGTAGTCCTGGTAGCAATTGTTCATGAGGAGGTGGACCTGCGACGCGAGCTGGGCGAGGCGCTTGGCGCGCGGCGCCCAGTCCGCCAGTTCCTCGTCGCTGTAGAGGTAGCGGAAGCGTCCGGCTGCGGTGGCCTCGCGTGAGGACCAGGTGGCGTCGGCCCGCCCATGAAAGCGCACGACGGCGAGGTCGTCGCACGTGGCCTCGAGGACCTGGGGCAACCCGGACGCTTTCGGGGCGTCGACCACCACGAGGGCGAGGCCCAGCTCGCGCAGGAGAGCGAGGGCCCGCTCGAGGTCCCCTGGCTCGAACCACTTGGGCGAGCGCAGCTCGACACAAGCCCTGAGCCCCCCGAGGCGCCCAGGCAGGCGAGCTAGCTCGTCGCGGTTGGCTCGCTTGGGCACGAACCAGGGCGGGTACTGGAACAGCACCGCGCCCAGGTGCCCGCTTTCAGTGAGCGGGGCCAAGGAGGCGGTGAAGCGCGCCCAGGCTTCTTCCAGCGCGTCCGCCGGCAGGTGGTGCGCGTAAACCCTGCGCTTACCGGCCGAGCCTTCGTCGAGCGCTTGTTTTATGTCCGGCCACAGCGTCACCGGCTCGACCCCGTGCCCGGTCAGCAGGCCGTAAGCCTTTATGTTGAAACAGAAACCCGCGGGTGCGCGTTCGGCCCAGGAACGTACCAGATCCGGCCGGGGCGGGCGGTAGTAGGTCGAGTCCGCCTCTACGACCGGGAACCTGCTCGCGTAATAAGAAAGCCTTTCCCCTGCGCTCATGGTGCGCTTGGGGTACCAGTTGGTCTCCTTTACGAGCGTGGGGTCCGTCCACGAACAGGTCCCCACCCTGACGGTGGCGCCAGCGAGCTCGAGCGGCCGGGCCGGCCCGCCCGCCAGGGGCAGGGCCTCATCAGTCACCGACCACCAGGATCCGACCGCACTGCTCGCAGTACTCGAGCTTGCCGGGCGGTTGATGGCGGATGCGGTCGAGCTCGACGGCAGGCAGCGACAGGTGGCAGCCGTCGCAGCGGCCCCCCACCAGGCGTGCCACCGCCACCCCGCCGAGGCGGGCGCGGAGGCGTTCGTAGGCGGCCAAGAGCTCGGCCAGCACCGCGCCGGCGAGCGCAGGCCGGCTCGCTTCGAGACGAGACACTTCGGCGACAATTTCGGCTTCGGCCGAGGCCAGCTTGCTCTCTGCAACCGCCCGGCGTTCGGCCAAGCGAGAGATCTCCTCGTCCAGCTGGGCCATCCTGGCGTCCAGCGGCTCGCGCTCCTCCATGGCGAGCAGCACCCGGTCCTCGAGCTCCGAAGCTCGTTTCCGGAGGCCGTCGACATCAGCAGCCAGGGCCTGGAGCTCTCGGGACGCCGACACCGAGCCACCGTAAAGACGGGAGTTGACCTGGGCAATCCGTTGTTCTGTGGTCCGCAGCTCCCGTTCGGCCTCCCCCTGCCGGCCGGCCACCGCCTCCAGGGCGGCCGCCAGCTCGGAGCGAGCAGATTCCACCTGGCCGAGCGCCGCCTCCACTTGGGCGAGCTCGGCACGCTCTGGTAGGTGCTCCCGGCGATGGTGTTCCTGGTCGATCCGGGTGTCGAGATCCTGGAGGGCGAGCAGTCCCGACAGGTCGGGCGAGGCCGTCATGGGCCGCCCGGGGCCTTCCCGGGGGGCGTCGTGTGCGAGGGACCACCTGAGGCCTTCCCCGGGGGCGGCGTGTGAGCGCCCAACGTCTTCCCGGGAGGTCCCGCCGGCGTGGGGCTCGCCGAAGCGCCGGTAGCCTGCGAGACCGTCGCCGCTGTCGCAGTCACGGCCCCAGGCGCCGGCGTGGCCGGTGGCGGGGTAAACCCGGCCGGGGAGATGCGGACGTGCGGCGGGGGTTGCGCTCCCGTGGTCGTCACTACAGCCGGGCCGCCCGGGACGCCGTGGCCTCGCGACTTGGCGCGGGCCTTGGCCGGAGGAGCAGTGGTGGTCGTGGTCGGGGGGGGCGGGAGCTCGCCGTGAGAGATCAGGTCATTTCGCTGCAGGCCCGGGGTGTCGATGTACTCGACGGAGGGCATCAGGGCCGGGTCGGGGGACGGGAACGGCGAATAGGCCACGTTTCGGAGAGCATAAGCCATAACGTCGTGCCAGATCTCCGTCGGGTACATGGCACCGAAGACTGCCTGCCCGTTGACGTACATCGGGACCTCGCCGGCGGGGTCCCCGATCCACACCGACGACACGAGAGTCGGGGTTATCCCGTTGAACCAGGCGTCCACGCTCTTGGACGTGGTGCCGGTCTTGCCGGCGACATCGGCGTTAGGGAGGGCGGCAGCCGTGCCCGTCCCGTACTGCACCACCGCCCGCAGGGCCACGGTCGCCTCGGCCGCGATCTGGGCGGAGAACACTCGCCGGCCCGCCGATGCCCCGTTGTAGATCACGGTCCCGTCCGGCGCCACCACCTTTTGGATAAACGTGGGCCTGTGGTAGATGCCGCCGTCGGCCACGGTGGCGTAGGCCGCGGCCATCTCTATCGGCTTCACAGCCTCGGTGCCGATCACGAGCGAGGGGTTGGAAGCATTGAGCGTGGGGTCCGACAGGCCCATGCTCCGCGCCACATCGATAACTTTTTGAAGTCCGACGACATAACCGAGGCGCAAGTAGGCGCAGTTGATCGATAGAGCCGTCGCCTCCACCACTGTCACGGCGCCAGTTGGGTCACCGGGGTCGTTGTGGAGCGGGTGGGCCAGGCTGTAACCGCTTTGCAAAGGCACTCCCGGGAAACGCACCGCGCACGGCGAAGTGGCGAGGATCGAGTCATAAACGTCATAGCCGCTCTCCAAGAGGGCTATGAGGGTAAACAGCTTGAACCCCGAACCCGGCTGGCGCTCCCCCTGGACCGCGGCGTCGAAATACCGCGACTGGCCGCTCGGCCCGCCGATCAGCGCCTCCACGCCTCCGGTTTGAGGGTCGATAACGGCAAAGGCTGCCACGACGTTTTTCAGCGCCGGGGGTATGTCCGCCTGGGCCACCTTTTGGGCGTAGGCCTGGAGCGAAGGGACTTCATTGGTGAAAATCTCGAGCCCTCCCGTCAACAGCTCGTGCTCACGCTCTGCTGGCGTCGCGCCGAGGGCGGGGTTGGCCATGAGCTCGTCCACGACCTCCGAGACGTAGTACCCATAGCTCGTGTAGGGGACGCCGGGGGCGTCGTGCACGGCGGTCGGTAATGGCGCGTTGGCAGCCGTCGCCGCCTCGGCCGGCGTCACCGACTTGTAGTGCACCATGCGGGCGAGGACCTCGGCACGCCTCCTCTTCGCCCCCAACGGGTTGTAAACCGGGTCGTAACCGCTCGGCGCCTGGATGAGCCCGGCCAGCAAGGCGGCCTGCGCCAGGTCGACCTTCGCTGCGCTCTTGCCGAAGTACTCCTCCGACGCCGCCTGGACGCCATAAGCGCCGCTGCCCAGGTAGACAGTGTTCAAATAGGCATCGAGGATCTGCGTCTTGGTGTACCTCTGCTCTAGGCGCAGGGCGAGCACGGCCTGGCGCACCTTGCGGACAAGCGTTTTTTGGTCCGAGAGGTAGGCGATCTTGGCCAGCTCCTCGGCTATGGTCGAACCGCCCTGGACGGCCCCGCCGGCGCGTATGTCCGCGACCAGCGCCCGCACGATGCTTTCGATGTCGACGCCGCCGTGCACCCAGAAATTGTGGTCCTCGGTGTCGAGCACGGCGTCCACGAGCAGGGGGGATATCTTCTTTAGCGGGACGGGCTGGCGGTTTTGCGTCGAACGAAGGGTAGCGAGCACCGAACCGTCGGCCCCGTAGATGACAGAAGGCACGTCAGGGGTGCTCACCAGGTTGCCAAGGGGTAGAGCGCGGCTGCTAGCAGCCCCGTTGACCAAGCGGCTGGCGGAATAACTGAGCGCCCCGAGCGTGGCGGCGAGCAGGGCGCCCGAAAGGGCGAGGACGACGACGAGGCGCCCCAGCAACCGCCCGCTCCGTAGCATTTCCCGCCCTACTTTACCGCCAGGGGCGACGCCGGTCAGAAGCGGAGCAGGCGGGCGGCAGCCGCTCCTATGTCGGAGACCTGGGGTAGCGCGGCGTGCTCGAGGGACGGCTCGTAGGGCACGTAGGTGTCGGCCGCGCCCACCCGGGCGACGGGAGCGTCGAGGTCGTCAAAGCAGTGCTCGCCCGCCCACGCCGCCACCTCGGCCCCGAACCCGCAGGTGAGGTTGTCCTCGGACACCACGAGCAGCCGGCCTGTCCGCGACACGGACGCGGCCACCAGTTCCTTGTCCCACGGCATGATCGAGCGCAGGTCGATCACCTCGACGCTCGCCCCGGTGCGCTCTGCCGCCTGGAGCGACCGCTCGACGGTGGCACCGTAGGTGACGATCGTGAGCTCCTGGCCCGGCCGGACGATGCGGCCCTGGCCGAAGGGGACCCGGAACCCTTGGCGGGGGAACGGCCCTTCCGTGTAACGCTGACGCAGCAGGTGCTTGTGCTCGAGGAACAAGACCGGGTCCTCTGAAGCCAGCGCCGTCCGCAAGAGCCCGACGGCGTCCACCGCTCGCGACGGCATCACGACCACCAGGCCGGGCACGTGGGCGAAAATCGACACGCCGGACTGGGAGTGCCATATGGAGCCCCCGGTGAGGTAACCACCGATCGGCACCCGCAGCACCATGGGGCACGACCAGGCGCCGGCGCTCCGCCAGCGCATGGTGGCCGCCTCGCTCTTCACCTGCTGCATGGCGGTCCAGATGTAGTCGAAGAACTGCACCTCTGGCACGGGGCGCAGGCCGCGCACCCCCTGGCCCACCGCCCTACCGACGATGTTGGCCTCCGACAGGGGCGTGTTGTAGCAGCGGTCCTCCCCGTACTTGCGTTGGAGGCCGAGCGTGGTGCCAAAGACGCCGCCCTTCCCCTCGAGCTCGTCCAGCACCTCGGGCGGGGCGTCGGCCACGTCCTCGCCGAAGACCCTAACCCGGGCATCCTCGCCCATGGCCTCTTGCAAGGCGAGCCTTATGGCTTCGCCGAGGTTGACGACCGAGGCTGCTTCGCCGGCGGGCCCCGCCGTGGGGAGCCCCGCCGTGGGGAGCCCCGCCGTGGGGAGCCCCGCCGTGGGGAGCGCGGTGCCCGCCTCGACCCTGGCCACGCCCTCGACTGCGGGCAGGCCGAGGAGGTGCGACGTTATGGTGGCCGGGTCTGGCCGGGGCGCCGCCAGCGCCTCCTTGGCCGCCTCTGCCACGAGGCGCCGGGCGGCCTCCCGGAGCTCGGCGACATCCTCGCGCGAGAGCACCCCGCCCTCGACCAGGGCGCCCTCCAGCAAGTCGATCGGGTCGAGGCGCGCCTCGGCGTCGAGCTCATGGCGAGGCCGGTACTTGCCTTGGTTGTCCGAGCTGCTGTGAGAGTGCGGCCTCGTCACCCTGGCGTGCAAGAGCGCCGGCCCCTGCCCCCGCCGGAGAGCGGCCGTGATGGCAGGGACCTTTTTCCTCACCTCGAAGTAGTCGCAGCCGTCGATCTGGTGGACAGACAGGCCGGTAAAGCCCTTCACCAGACCAGAGACCGGCGCTGGGCCCTGCTGGCGGGCCGGGACAGAGATGGCGTAGCCGTTGTCCTCGACCACGTACAAGACGGGGAGGCGCAGGGTACAGGCCGTGTTGAGGCTCTCCCAGAACTCGCCCTCGGAAGTGGCCCCCTCCCCGAGCGACACGTAGGTGAGCTCGTCTTCGGCCGCGTCGCAGCCGCTCAGGCCCTCGCCGGCATGGGCTGTGATGTAACGCCCAGCCTCGGCACACCCCACGGCTGGTATGCACTGGGACCCCGTCGGGCTCGATTGGCTGACGATGTGGAGGGGGCGGTCGCTCCAGTGCGAGGGCATCTGCCGGCCCTGAGACGCGGTGTCTGTCGCCGCGCCGACGGCCTGGAGCAGCATCGAGACCGGGCTGACGCCGAGCGCGAGCACCAGCGCGCGGTCGCGGTAGTACGGGAAAAACCAGTCGTAGCCCGGGCGCAGTGACCTCGCCATCCCGAGACCGAGAGCCTCGTGCCCGGCGCTCGAGAGGTGGAAAAAAGCACGGCTTTGTTTTTGGAGGGTCATCCCGCGGTCATCGACGCAGCGCGACAAGAGGCCCAGCCAGTAATCCTCGAGGATCTCTCGGACCGGTAGGCCGCGATAACGGGCACGTTTTTCACGTTTGGCGCTTTTGGCGTCGTGCTGTAGCAGCACATCAGAAAATGCGCCCCGCCAACCCTCGAGCTGTCCGGCGCCGGCGCTCTTGCCCAGGAGTGCGGCCATGAGTACCCAAGGTTAGCCTCCCTGGCGCAAGTGAAAGGCACCAATGGCACAATGGTCAATTACCAAATATTATGGCGTCCGACTTTAGGGCTTTTTTTTCGCGCTGGCCGCGTCCTGTCAGGGCCTCCAGATCATGAGCGCAAGGGCAATGAAAAAGAGCACGTCGCACGCCGCCGCACCCCTGCTTGCCAGGTGGCCATAACGCGACAGGCGGGCGCGCTGCGCGGGGGAGGCCTGCCACGCCGGTCCCGGCGAGAGGAGGACCGTGCCCATGTGGCGGAGAGAAGGGGCGACGATGCCGGCCGCGACCACGGCAGCGCATCCCCACACGAGGAGCGCGGAGAGGTCCCACAGCTGGTCGAGGCCTCCCCCGCCGGGCTCGGCGAGCAGTGCGGGCACGCCGAAAACGGGCACGGCGAGCACCGCCTTCCAAAAGCGCGCCGGCCTCCGGAAGTACCGGACCACCTCCTCGACCTCGGGGTCCACGATGCCTCCATCGGTCACGGCCTCGCCGGCCTTGCCCTCGTCGCCGGCCGGGCCGCCATCACTGGCCCGGTCCTCCCCGGCCGGGTCCTCGCCGGCCGGGTCCTCCCTGGCCGGCCCGCTCTCCTTCCTCACGCCAGCAGCCCCCACCAAGGAGCGGCCCCCTTCGCCCTGGCCCGCCCCTCCCGGGCCGCCTTGGAGCGGCCCGGCCTCGAGAGGCCCGGCCTCGAAAGCACGGCGCTCGTCGTCGGGAACGGTAGCCAAGTTCGCGGCACGGCTCGCGTACGTGCCGGCGAAGCCGATGCTGCCGAAGCCGGCTAGAGCACTGACGATGTGGAGGAAGACCAGGGGGTAGAAGAGGGCGTCCGACCCGTTCGAGACGGCTAGGAACTGGCCGAACAGCACCTAGCCAATATGGCCTCCCGCTAGGTTGGGCGCCATGCGACCTGGCCCGCACCGGTTTTGGTGGGGCCCGGCCGCATTGATGCTCGCGTTGGTGGCTGGCGCGTGTGGAGGCGCCGGGAAGCCGGCCGGGGCAGCGAAGGGAGCACCGCCAACCGAGAGCCCGGGGACCTCGGCCGGCCACCCGACGACGCGGGCGCCGGTCGAGACGGTGGGGACCACGACGACCGCGCCACCGGAGACTGGGCCTCCGGAGACTGGGCCTCCGGAAACTGGGCCGCCGGCGACCTACGCGAAGACCACGACAGCGAAGACGACAGCCTCTCCCCCTACCACTAAGGCCAAAAAACCGAAGCCGTGGGTCCCCACCCAGCTCCAGCCGACCATCTCCCAGGCCGCCTATGCCCTCGTGGACGCGTGGGCTGCCCACGACCGCTCCGCTGCGCTCCGCGACGCCACCCCGGCTGCCGTAGCGGCCATATTTTCCTATCCGTACCCACCTGGCGGCCCGCAGTACCGGGGGTGCAGCACGCCACCGGCCAACGAGCCCGCCGCCTGCGTCTGGCGCTCGGGAAATGACCTCCTGTCGCTCACGGTGAAGGTGCTCGCCGGCGGCTACGCGGTGACGAGCGCCACCTTGGAGAGCTGAGGTGACACCGGCCGGGCGGCAGCTGGCAGAATGGGCCCGATGCCGTTGCAAGGTACTTTCGATGTGCTCGACTTCAGTGCGTTGCTCGAGCTTCTGTCCGAGCGCAGCATGAGTGGGCGCCTCCACGTGAGAGGGCGCTCGTTTGCTGGGAATTTGTTCTTTGCCGACGGGATGATCGTCGGGGCGGACCAGTCCGAACACCAGGCGGCCGCGGTGGCAGGCGACGTGCCGCAGCGGGTGCAGGAGATCTGTTTCGAGTTCCTCGGGGCAGACAGGGGAAACTTCGAGTTCCATCCGGGCCGTCCGAGCGCTCCCACCATGACCAACATGAGCGTGGCCGAAGCGATGGCCCAGGCCCGCCAGCGCATCGAGGAGTGGCAGGAGCTGCAGTCCCTGATCCCGTCTCTCGATGCGCAGCCCCGGCTCGTGAGCGAGCTCGACCCCGGGCAAGTCACCCTCGACCGGGAGCAGTGGCGGGTCCTCACGGCGGTCGACGGCCGTCGCAACCTCCGCTCGGTCGGCCGCGCCCTCAACATGAGCGACTTCGAGGTGTGCAAGGCCATGCGCGACCTCTTGTCGGCCAGGGTCGTCGAGCTGGACACGAGGCCAGCGGGGATGGCGGGGTTCAACGAGGTCGAGGCGTCGGTCGCGACCGAACAGGTGACCATCAACGGCAAGCGCGCCACCCGCTTGAAGCCGAGCCACGCCCCGGCCAAGGCGGGTGCCAAGGCCGACGAGAGCTCCGAGAGCCCCACCATCGTGATCTCCCCCACGAGACGCGACCGGGAAGAAGCGGAAAGGCAGAACGTCGTGGCTTTGTCGGGCGACGAGGACGAGTAGTTCCTCGAAGGCCAGGTCGCACTAGGCTCCTCCCGACCAAGCACCATGGCAGGCACCGAGATCCGCCCCGCTGACGCGCCGCTCGCGAAGCGGACCTTCGTCGACCTGCCCTTCCGCCTTCACGGCGCAGACAAGGCTTGGGTCCCACCTTTGCGCTACGCCGTCTACGACCGCCTCTCGCGCCGTCACCCTGCCCGCGCCCACCAGCACTGGTCACTTTGGACGGCCCACCGGAGTGGCCAACCGGTGGGACGGATCGCCGCCTGCCGGGACTCGCTGTTCGACGAACGCCAGGGCGAGCGCTGGGCGTGGCTCGGTTTCTTCGACTGCGTGGACGACCCTGAGGTGGCCGCCTCGCTGTTCGACGTCGCCCTCGACTGGTCTCGGCGCCAAGGGGCCGAGCTGGCGCTCGGGCCGGGCAACTTCACGACCAACGACGAGATCGGCCTGCTGGTGGAGGGTTTCGAGTACCCCCCAGTCGTAATGACCCTGGAAAACCCTCCCTACTACGAGCGCCTCTGGGCCGGCGCCGGTTGGGAGCAGGCCATGGACCTTTACGGGTACCAGTTCCTGCGCGACCAGACCGAGCTGTCCGAGCGGCAACGCCAGGCCCTCGAGCGGGTAAAAGAGCGTTCCAACTTCAAAATCCGGGAGATGCGCGCCCACGATTTCGAGCGCGAGGTCGGCTTGTTCTTCGATTTGTACAACCAGACCTGGCAGCACAACTGGGGTTTCGTGCCCATGCCCGAGGCGGAGGTCCGCCACCTGGCGCGCCAGTTGAAGCCCCTGCTCAACCCCCGCTACGCCTTCGGGCTCGAGCGCAACGGCGAGCTCGTCGGCGCCTGCCTCACCCTCCCCGACGTCAACCGCGTCATGGTCCGCCTGCGAAGCGGCCGGTTGTTGCCAACCGGATGGGCGCGCTTGTACCTCGGCGTCAAGCGGTTGAAGCACGTTCGGATCCTCGCCCTCGGCGTCCGGCCCGACGTGCAGAGCGCCGGCCTCGGGCCGCTCCTGTACGGGGAGGTCGTCACTCGCCTCTACGACGACGGCATGCTCTCGGGCGAGGCCTCTTGGACGCTCGCCACCAATTTCCGCATCAACCGCCAGCTCGAGGCCATGGGCGCACGCCACCACAAGACGTGGCGCCTCTACCAGATGCGGCTCTAGCCCCGCTCGAGCCGGGGGCGCAGGTTCACGCCGGCGAGGGCTCAGGCCCGCGAGGGCTCAGGCCGGCGCAGGTTCACGCCGGCGAGCGGTTCCTCCGCGCCCCTTGCCAGCCGCGCGCCAAGGCGGCGGAAAAGACCTCCGCCGACGAGAGGCGGGCCTGCCACGAGAGGAGCCGCTCTGCCTTCTCGGAGGAAATAGCGAGCGGCCCGCAGATGAGCGCGGCCCTGTCGGCTCCAAACGGGCTCAGGTGAGCCCAGCGCCCGAGCTCGGCCGCCCGCACGACCAAGCCCCGGGGAGCCCGAAGGGGCCGGCTCCCGGCGAGGCGGGCCATGTCGGGCGCGCTCAGCCAGTCCGGGGTCCCAGCGTTTAGCACCTCGCCCGCCACCTCGCCCGCCCCGAGCAGGTCGGCACCGACGTGGAGCAGGGCCTGAGCGGCGTCACCCTCGTCCATCCACTGGCCCGCCTGCGGGCAGCCGCTCATCTCGGGGACGGCGAGGCGGTAGCCGCCGAGTGCCCTGGCGACCCTCACGTCGGCGTGGGGCCCAAGCACGGCGCACAGGCGGACCACTGCGAAACGCCCGTCCCACCGGCGGCAAACGAGTTCTGCGGCCAGCTTGTCGGTGGCGTAGCGGCACTCGGGGTTGGGACGGGGGACGTGGTCTTCAGTGAGCGGTAGAGGGTTGTCCGGCCAGGCGCCGTACACGGCAGCGGACGACGCCAGCACCACCGCTCCCGGCCCGGCGTCGAGGATGTTGCGGGTCCCGTCCACGTTGACCTGCCTCATGGCTTCACGCGAAGCCTGGCCCCGGCCCTCCCAGACCTGCGCCGCCAGGTGGAAGACCAGGTCCGCACCGGCCAGGGCGCGCCTCGCCGCCGGCGAACGCACGTCCGCGCCGGTGTGGACGAGCCGTCCAGTGGTCGGGCCAGTGGTCGGGCCAGTGGTCGGGCCAGTGGTCGGGCCGGCGACCGGGAAGGCAAGAGGCCGGCGGGCTACGGTTCGCACCTCGACCTCCTGGCGCAAGAGGTGCTCCACCAAGACCTGGCCGATGTGGCCGGTCGCCCCCGTGACGCCTACGACTGCGCCGGCGGGTAAGGCCGGCCCGGTCACGGCAGCTTCGGGCGCTCCGGAACGGCGCCACGCCGGCTCGGCTCGGCCAGGCTCAGGGGGCGCTTGCGTCCAGCTCCAGTTCGGGCTCGAACAGGCCCTCCAGCCGCTCCCGGCCTGCGTCCACCACGCCGTGGCGAGCTATGTCCTCGAAGACCGAAAGCGCCCTGTCGATCTGGGCCTCGGTGTGGGTCGCCATGACCGAGGTCCGGAGCATGGGCCGTTGCACCGCCGGCGGGATCGAGCAGTTGGTGTACACGCCCCGGTCGAGCAGCGCCCTCCACAAGACGGCGGCCGAGAGCACGTCGCCGACGTGCACAGGGACGATCGAACTGCTCGTCTCGCCTCCCACCTGGTACCCGAGCTGGGCCAGGCCGCTCCGGAGGCGGTGGGCGAGCGAGAGGACCGCCTCCCGGCGCCAGTCTTCCTCCCGCGCGATCTTGGCTGCAGCCAGGGCTGCACCCAGAGACGCCGGCACGTTGGACGCGGTGAAGAGCAACGGGCGGCAGAAGACCCTCAGGTAGTCGATGACGTCCGCCGGCCCGCCGATGAACCCCCCACAGCTCGCCAGCGCCTTGGAGAAGGTCCCCATCACCAGGTCGGGCCGGGCGCCCGTGGCCACGGCGGTGCCCGCGCCGGACGGCCCCACGACTCCGAGGGCGTGGGCCTCGTCCACGAGCAGCCTGGCGCCGTAGTCGTCGCAGGCAGCCCTGATCTCGGGGAGCGGGGCCCAATCGCCCTCCATCGAGTAAATGCCGTCGACGGCTACGAGCACCCCGCCCCCGCCGGCTTGCGACCGCCAGGACCGCAGGCCGCGGCGCAGGCTGTTGGGCCGGTTGTGCTGGAACGCCCGGAGCATCCCGTCGGCCAGGCGGGCCCCGTCGACCAGGGAGGCGTGGGCGGCCGAGTCGCAGAAAACGGCGTCACCCGACTGGACGAGGGTCGACACGAGCCCGACATTGGCCGTGTAGCCGGTCGTGAACACGAGCGCCGCGGGGAGCCGGACCCAGTCCGCCAGCAGCTCCTCGAGCTCGGTGTGGAGCGACAAGGTCCCGTTGAGCAACCTGCTCCCTGTGACACCGGTCCCGTAGCGGTCAACGGCGTCACGAGCGGCCTCACGTACCCGGGGGTCGGTCGTGAGCCCGAGGTAGTTGTTGGAGCCGAGCATCACAACGTCGGAGCCCTCGTAGAGGATCGTGGGCCCGATCTCGCCGGTGATCTCCCGGTAGAAGGGGTTGAGGCCGAGCTGCTCGGCCGACCTGTACATGTCCAGCTCGGGGTTGCGTGCGCACTTGGCGAAGATGTCGGGCCCTCGCCGGCTCGTGGCTGCCGCCCCGCCCAGTCCTGAGCCATCTTCGGCGGCGCTACCGGCCGGCGCGCCGTCCCGGCTCGGGCTCAATTGCTGCTACCCCAGCGGAGCCCCTCCACGCGCTTTTCCCAGGCCTCGTGGCGGTTGCGGGCGTCTTGGACGAACGGCGACCAGGAGATGGCCTTGATAAGGCCACGGTTGACCTGGTCGGCGGGCGGGCGCAGCGGGCGCAGGATGTCACAGAAGAGCACGACCCGCACCTTGTCCGTGCCGTTCCAGGCCTCGTGGGTATAGCCGTCGTCGAAGAGCAGGCTCTTGCCCTCCTCCCAGTGGGCCACCTCACCTCCTACCTTTATCCCGCACTCGGAGGCGGGCTCTGGCACCTTGAGCGCCAGGTGGTAGCGCACCACGCCCCTCCACGGGCCCCTGTGCGGGGGCAGGTGCTTGCCTGGCCCGAAGATCGAGAAGAACCCGGTCACGAGGCCGGGGATGCTGTCGAGCAACGCCGCCGTCTTCGGGCAACGCTGGCAGTTGGTCTCCGAGCGGTAGCCGTACGCGAGGAAGAAGAACGTCTTCCACCCCGTGTCGGAGCTGAGCGACTTCTGGTCAGCCGACAGGTCCTGGAAGTTGGGCAGCTCCTCGCGATGGCGGAGCACCTGGTCCAGCTCCTCCCGCACCTCGGGCACTGCGTCCTCTGCCCTCTTCACCCAGTCGAAGGTCTCGACCGGGAGGAACGGCGTAGTCGGGACCAGGGAGTACTTGAGCAGCCAGCTCTCGGTGCTGTGGAGGGCGCGGCCACCGAGGTGCGTGGCAGTCAAGACCGCCTTCTCCCGCCAGCTGTCGAGCTGCGACGCGGGAGCAGAGTCTGACGCTGTGCGCATACGAGCCGAGGTTATACGCACCGCCCGCCCCAGGCCAGAACCCTCGGCCCGCTAACCGCGCTCGCTGGCAGAATTTTGGGAGCAGCGATGGCCCGCTACCCGGTCACTTGCCAACGCGGTGCTCACCACTTCGGCACGTAGCCGCCCCGCCCCATGGCATAGCTCTCGTCCCAGTCGATGTCCTCGTCGACGCCGCCCAGGACTTCCTTCACCCAGGGCAGGCGGTCTTTCAAGATGCGCTCCACGCCTGCTTGCAGGGTTGACGCGCTGATCGCGCAGCTGCTGCAAGCGCCCTGGAGCTGCAGTTCGACGACGCCCGAGACGACGTCGGCCGACACGAGCACGAGGTCACCCCCGTCTTGCTGGATGATCGGGCGCACCATGTCCACGAGCTCGGTCAGCTGGGAGAGCCGTCCGGCCTTTTCCACATCGGAGAGCTGCTCGCCCTCTTGCGCCTCGGAGAGCTGCTCGCTCACCTGAGTGCCCTGGTACTTGCTCACATGGCCATAATGCCAGCCGCCGGCGAAATAGCGGCCGGCAGCACCCGCCGCCTCCAGCGGTCCAACCAGGGCCGCCGCGCCAAAAACCGACCGATGTGAAGTCGTTAGCCGCACATTTACCGGTTTTTTGGCACGAAACGAGCAAGTTTTCCGACAGATGTGGCCTCCGGCGCCGCACGTTCACATGTTTTTCGCGCAGTCTGTGGGGCACTAGAGGGTCCTCGCCAGCCTGCGCTCCACCCGAGCGGCGGACCGGCCCTCCCCTTCGAGACAGGTTCGGTTACTGACGTCTCCGCCAGCGCAGGTAGGCCTCCATAAACGGGTCAAGGTCCCCGTCCAGCACCGCCACCACGTTGCCCGTCTCGTAATCGGTCCGCAGGTCCTTCACGAGCTGGAACGGCGCCAGCACGTAGCTGCGGATCTGCGACCCCCAGCCCACCTGGGCCTTGGGGCCGGCCATGGCGGACAGCTCGGCCGCCCTCTCCTCACGCGCCCTGTCGGCGAGGCGGGCGGCCAGGATCTGCATGGCCTTGGCCCTGTTTTGGTGCTGTGAACGCTCGTTTTGGACCGCGACGACCACGCCCGTGGGCAGGTGGGTGATACGCACCGCCGAGTCGGTGACGTTGACGTGCTGGCCGCCGGCGCTCGAGCTCCGGTAGGTGTCGATGCGCAGGTCCTTCTCGTCGATCTCCACTTCGTCGCTCGCTTCTTCGAGGAAGGGGATGACGGTGACGGCGGCGAAGCTCGTGTGGCGCCGGTGCTGGGAGTCGAAGGGCGACATGCGCACCAGCCGGTGGACCCCGCGCTCGGAGCTCAGGAGGCCCGTCGCGTAGCGGCCCTTCACGATGAAGGTGGCCGAGAGGATCCCCGCCTCTTGGCCCGGGCTGACCTCGTCGACCTCGAGCTGGAAACCCCGGCGCTCGACCCAGCGCTGGTACATGCGTAGCAGCATCTCCGCCCAGTCCTGGGCGTCGGTCCCGCCGTCCTTGGCGTGCACCTCGACCACGGCGTCACGCTCGTCGTGCTCCCCGGTAAAGAGGGAGCGCAGCTCGAGGTGGTCGAGCGCGGCCCCAAGCTCGCCCACCGCGCCCTCGAGGTCGGCTGCCAGCGAGTCGTCCTCGGCTTCGGACCTCGCCAGCTCGTAGAGATCCTCGGCGTCGCGGAGGCGCCGCTCCAGCGAAGCCACCAGGTCGACGTCGTCCTTCAGGGCTGCGTACTCGCGAGTGAGCGCCTGAGCAGCCGCCTGGTCGTCCCAGAGCCCGGGCCGGGAGAGCTCCGGCTCGAGCTCCGCGAGGCGTTTCTCGGAGTGCTCTATGTCGAGGTAGACGGAGGCTTCTTCGAGGCGCCGCCTTAGCGCCCGCAGGTCCTCGGTGAGGTCGCGCACGGGGAGCTGGGCGGGCCTAGCGCCCGTGGCAGAACTTGAACTTCTTCCCGCTCCCGCACGGGCACGGGTCGTTACGGCCCACGTTGTCGAAGTCCGCTCGGCCTGCAGCCGCCTTCGAGGCAGCAGGCGACATCCCGGCCGAGCCACGCCCGGAGGGGTCGCCGAGTGTCCCGGCGCGGCCAGGAGCCCCCGCTCTGGCCGATGCCCGGGAACTGCCGTTACCGCCGTTACCGCCGTTCGAGCTGGCGCTCACTGCTTCCTCGGGCGCGAAGACGACTTCTTCGCCCGGCGCGGGGCCGGTCGCGAAGGCCTGGGCGATGGCCTGCGACCCGAGCACGGGGCCCTCGGCAGATATGTAGTGGGCGCCGTCCAGCGCGGGTTCGGCCACCGCGCCCGGCGCCGGGGCGACCTGCACCTGGGCGTGCATGACGTACTTCACGTAATCGTCATCGATGCTCGCCATCAGCTGGCCGAACATCTCGTAGCCGTCCCGCTGCCACTCGACGAGGGGGTCACGCTGGCCCATAGCCCTCAGGTTGATGCCCTCGCGCAGGTAGTCCATCTCCGAGAGGTGCTCCCGCCAGCGCTGGTCGATCAGCTGGAGCATGACCTCACGCTCCATCTCGCGCATCGTGTCCTCGGGCTTGCCCCCTGGGGGGTAAGGCATGGACTGCTCGCGCTTTTCGTAGTACTCGATGGCGTCGCCCACGAGACGCTCGTACAGCTCGTCCGTGCTCGACAGCTCACGTAGGGCCTCCACGCCCTGAGTGATCGGGTAGTACACGCGAGCTTCGCTGAGCAGGCCGTCTAGGTCCCACTCCTCTTTGAAGTCCGAAGGGCAGTGCGCCCTGATCAGCGAGTCGATCGCCGAAGTAAGGATGTCCACCGTGCGCTGGCGCAGGTCCTCGCCCTCCATCACCTGGAGGCGGCGGGCGTAGATGACCTTGCGCTGCTCGTTCATCACCTCGTCGTACTTCAAGGTGTCCTTGCGGATCTCGGCGTTACGGGCCTCCACGTTGTGTTGGGCTCGTTCGATCGCTCGCGTGACCATGCGGTTTTCGATCGGCACGTCCTCGGGGAAGCGCCCCATCGCCCACTGCATGAGGCCCTGCGCGAACAGCCGCATGAGCTCGTCTTCGAGCGAGAGGTAGAAGCGGCTCTCGCCGGGGTCGCCCTGGCGGCCCGAGCGGCCGCGCAACTGGTCGTCGACCCGGCGGGCCTCGTGGCGCTCGGAACCGACCACGTAGAGGCCGCCGAGCTCCCGCACGGCGTCACCCTCGGCAGCGCACTCCTCCTTGAACTTGGCCAATAGCTCGGCATAGCGCGCCGCGCCCTCCTCGCTCGCCGGGTCGAGGCCGAGGGAAGCAACCTCCTCCTTGGCCAGGCCCTCGGGGTTGCCCCCGAGGAGGATGTCGACGCCTCGGCCGGCCATGTTGGTCGCGACGGTGACCGAGTGCAGGCGGCCGGCCTGGGCGATGATCGTCGCCTCACGAGCGTGGTTTTTGGCGTTGAGGACCTGGTGAGGGATGCCGCGCCGCTGGAACATCTTGGACAGGACCTCGGACTTCTCGACCGAGGCGGTGCCCACGAGGACGGGCTGGCCCTTCTCGTAACGCTCGGCGACGTCGTCTACGACCGACGTGAACTTGCCCTTCTCGGTGCGGTAGATGAGGTCCGAGTAGTCCTTCCTCACCATGGGCAGGTTGGTCGGGATCGGCACCACCTGCACCTTGTATGTGTCGAGGAACTCCTGGGACTCGGAGACGGCGGTGCCGGTCATGCCGGCGAGCTTGTCGTAGAGGCGGAAGTAATTCTGGAGGGTTACCGTCGCCCAGGTGTGGTTTTCCTCCTTGATCGGCACCCGCTCCTTGGCCTCGACTGCCTGGTGGAGGCCGTCGGACCAGCGCCTCCCCTCCAAGATGCGGCCGGTGAACTCGTCGACGATCTTCACCTCGCCGTCCGCGACCAGGTAGTCCTTGTCCCTCTTGTAGAGCTCCTTGGCCCGCAGCGCCTGGGTGAGCTGGTGCACGAGGTTGGCCGTGGCGAGGTCGTAGAGGTTGTCGATGCCGAGCAGGCGCTCCACCTTTTCGATGCCGGAGTCGGTGGGGGCGACGGTGCGCTTCTCCTCGTCGACTTCGTAGTCCTCGTCGCGCACGAGGCTGCGGGCCACGCCGGCGAACTGGTAGTAGAGCCGGGCGTACTCGGTCGAGGGGCCGGAAATGATGAGCGGGGTCCGGGCTTCGTCGATCAGGATCGAGTCCACCTCGTCGACGATGGCGTAGTGGTGGCCCCGCTGGACCATGTGGTCGAGGCTCCGCGCCATGTTGTCGCGCAGGTAATCGAAGCCGAACTCGGTGTTGGTGCCGTAGGTGACGTCACAGTCGTAGGCCTGCTTTTTGTCGTCCCACTCGGACATCTCGGGCGACACCCGCCCGACGGAAAGCCCGAGGGACCTGTGGATGGCGCCCATCCAGTCAGCGTCGCGTCCAGCCAGGTAGTCGTTGACCGTGACCACGTGGACGCCCTTTCCCTCCAGGGCGTTCAAGTACACCGGCAGGGTAGAGACGAGCGTCTTGCCCTCGCCGGTCTTCATCTCGGCGATCCAGCCGAAGTGGAGCGCCGCGCCACCCATCAGCTGCACATCGAAGTGGCGCTGGCCGATCGTGCGTTTGGCTGCCTCCCGCACGACGGCGAACGCCTCCACGAGCAGGTCGTTGAGCTCCTCGCCGTTGGCCAGGCGCTCTTTGAACTCGACGGTCTTGCCCGCCAGCCCCTCGTCGGAAAGCGCCTCGAACTCGGGCTCCAGGGCGTTTATGTCCGGGACGAGGGACGCGAGGGCACGCAGCTTCTTGCCCTCGCCGATCCGCAGGAACTTGGTCAGCACGCTCATTGCGCTGTCCAAGCTACCCTACTCCGGGCCGCCCGGCCCTAGCAGGCGGTTGCGCCAAGCCCAGGTCACCGCTTCCATGCGCGAGTGCAGGTGGAGCTTCTCCAAGACGTTGCGGATGTGGTTCTTCACCGTGTTCTCGGAGATGAACAGCTGAGCGGCGATCTGCTTGTTGGTCTTGGACTGCGCGACCAGGGAGAGCACCTCCAGCTCGCGCCGTGTGAGGCCGGGGTGAGGCGCTTCCCCCGGCGCCGGCCGGCGCGCCGCTAGCTCGCGGAGCAGGCCAAGGTCCAGGGCGACGACGTCTGGTTGGAGCTCGCGGGCCTTCGTGAGGGCCTCCTCTCCGGCACCCGCCTGGCCGGCCACTTCGATGGCGGCGCTGGCTGCCAGTGCGCCGGCCAGCACCTCGCGCCAGCTTTCCTCGCCGGCGAGGAGCACGCGCAGCACCCGGCCCGATGGCGCGCCCCGCCCCGGGCCGCCGCCCCAGCCCGCCCCTTCTGCCGAGCGCCCGCCGTGCCGGCCCAAATCAGCTCACCGAGCGGCGCCCGGCCCCGACCGTCCCACCCTTTCGAACCTACCCACACGGCGGCGCTACCTGGTCACACGGGCGGACAGGGCGGGCGGACAGGGCGGGCGGACAGGGCGGGCGGACAGGGCGGGCAGGCCACAGGTAGGCACGCATGCGCCGGGTGCGCCGTGCGGCTAGTGGCGCTCCCGAGGCCCCGGCGGCTGACCTGGTCTTTGACCCCACACTCGCCTGCTGTGGCGATCGGCGGGCCGCGGCGGCGGCACAACAACGTGTGCCCAACACCGCGCTCACCCCGCTTGCTGCCATCTCCCCCCGGGTGCCGCGGGCCGGCTCGCGGGAGGGCAGGGCTTACTCCTAAGCCGCACCATGCTCAGCAACCAAAGGTTGCCTTACGTGGGTCGCTTCGCCTGCGACTGGCGTCGACTTGCAACCACAGACCCACCGGGGTCTCGGACCGAGGTTACCCGGCCAGCTGGCGCTTCAGCCACATGAGGACCTCGATCGGCCCCGGGTCGACCCCCGCGTTGGCCGCCAGCCACAGCGAGACGTAGTCGCCGAAATAAGCGAGGTCGAGGAGCTGGGCCAGCTCACCTTCGCCCTGCCCTCGGACGACGACCAGGCCGGCGACCCAGGGTTGGACCAGCTCGGCCGTGATCTCGAAGCGCCGGCCCACCTGGGGGTGCTCGGCATCGTGGCGCAACTGGACGAGCGTCAGCTGCTCGCCCACGGCCTTGGAGCCCTCCGCCCACCCGCACACCTCGTTGTGGCAGAGCTCGGGCTGGGTGGAAACAAAGGCGAGACGCTTGGCATTTTCGTTTACTTGGGACTTCCAGCGCATGGCGGCCACCTGGCCCACGGCCCCTCCGGCGTGGATGAGCGGCACGGTGGTGCCCACCCGGCGGGCCACCTCCGCCGCTTCGGAGGATTCGGCGGCCCCGGCCAGCTCGTCGCGGCGGGCGCGGAGCTGCTCGATGGCCCGCTCCGTCCAGCGGTCCGCCCCCGGCAGGAGCCCCATCTTCCACACGATGCCGATGAGCGGCACGGCCATCGCCCCGAAGGCGACCCGAGGCCAGGGCACGGACGGCACACCGACGACTGGCGCCCGCCATCCTTCCGCGAGGCGGACGAGCTCCCCGCCGCCGGCGACGACGACCATCTTGGCCCCGGCGAGGGCGGCGTCGGTCGCAGCCTCGATGGTCTCCTCCGTGCCGCCCGAGTACGAAACGGCGAACACGAGAGTGGACTCCCCCACGAAATGCGGGCACTCGTAGCCCTTCACCACCGTGACGGGCACCGGCATCAGAGGTGACGCGACGGCGGCGAGCACGTCCCCGGCTATGCCGCTGCCCCCCATCCCGATCACGACCACGCTCTCGATCTCCTCGCGCCCCGGCAAGCCGGAAATGGAGCGCACGTCCGCCCAGGCCTGCTCGACCTGCTCGGGGAACCGGGCAGCGCGTTCGAACATGTGGTCGCTATCGACCAGGGGCATCAGGGGCTCTCCTCGGGCTGGCCGCCCGCGGGCATTTCGAAATTGGGCTTTATACCTTCGGCCGCCGCCTTGGACATCAGCCTTTCATGCTCGGCGGGCGCCACCTCTTCGGCGTCCTCGATCAACATGTCGGGGATCCCGTCTTTGATCGCATAGCGCCGGTGCAGGCGCGGGTTGTACAAGGCGTCCTCGTCCGCGAAGTACAAGAGAGGGCCCTTGTCCTCAGGGCAAGCGAGGATCTCGACAAGCAGTGGGTCGAGGGGCACCTCAGCCGTGCTCCTTTATGAGAGCGAGGACTTCGTCTGTGCGCTGCTGGCAAGAGGCGCGGTCGGGCGCCTCTACGTTGAGCCTCACCAGGGGCTCGGTATTGGAGGGCCTGATGTTGAACCACCAGTCGCCAAAGTCGACGGTCGCCCCGTCCATGTGGGACTGGGTAGCATCGGGGTGCGCTTTGGCGAAATGGTTGGCAACGGCCTCGACGGTGGCGGCGGGATCCTTCACCTCGGTGTTTATCTCCCCCGAGCCCGCGTACCTCTCGAACGGCTTGCGCAGTTCCGAAAGGGGCACACCCGCCTTGGATATGACGCCCAGGGCGACGAGGGCGGCGATCGAGCCCGAGTCGGCCCGGTAGTTGTCACGGAAGTAATAGTGGCCCGAGTGCTCACCGCCGAACACGGCCCCCGTCTCGGCCATGACCGCCTTTATAAATGAATGGCCCACCCGTGTCATGACGGGCACGCCGCCGTTTTCGCGGATCACTTCGGGCACCGCTTTGGAGCAAATGAGATTGTAAAGGATGGTCGCGCCGGGGAATTTCTCGAGCATGGCCTTGGCCACTATCGCGGTCGTCGTCGAGCCCGAGACGGGCTCTGCTTTGTCGTCCACGAGGAAGCAACGGTCGGCATCGCCGTCGAAGGCCAAGCCGACGTCGGCGCCCACTTCGAGCACCCTCGCCTGCAGGTCGCGCAGGTTCGCCGGCTGTATGGGGTCCGCCGGGTGGTTGGGGAAATTGCCGTCGAGTTCGCCGTAGAGCACCTCAAGTTGGAAGGGCAGGCCCTCGAAGACGGCCGGGACCACCAGGCCACCCATGCCGTTGGCCGTGTCCGCGACCACTTTGAGCGGCCGCAGGGAACCGCGCTCGACAAAGCTGCGTACCTTTTCGGCGTAGCTGTCCAGTACGTCCTGCTGGCTAACCCTGCCGGGGCCACCTTCGGGCGCCGCGCCGAAGTCCCCCTTTGCCACCCGCGACCTGATCTCGGCGAGCCCCGACTCGGCGCCGACAGGCTTGGCACCGGCCAGGCACAGCTTTATCCCGTTGTAGCGGGCGGGGTTATGGGAAGCCGTGAACATCGCCCCCGGGGCGTCGAGCGCCCCCGAGGCGTAGTACATCTCGTCGGTCGAGACCAGCCCGAGCAGCACCACGTCAACGCCGCGGGACGTGACCCCCTCGGTGAAAGCTTGGACGAGAACGGCCGCCGACGGCCTCATGTCGTGGCCGACCAGGATCCGGGGCGAGCCGGCGAAGGCGGCGAAGGCGGCCCCGACATCGCGCGCCAGGCGTTCGTCGAGCTGGTCGGGGACGATGCCACGGATGTCGTAGGCCTTGAACACATCGTCGAGGTTGGCCATAGTTCGTCCGGGCCAAGCTAACAAAGTCGGGGACGGCCATCCATTCCGGAAGCGTCACACAGGACCGGCGTCACACAGGACGGGCGTCACACAGGACCGGCGTCACACAGGACGGGCGTCACCCTGGCCGCCGGGGAGATCACCGGGGCCGCCGGGCACCCCGACCGGCGGCACCTCGCCCGGGCCCGCAGGCCCGCCCTGGCCGCCGGCCTCGCCCCCTTCGGCCTGCCCGTCGAGCGCCCCGTCCTCCGGCTCGTGCGCGGCGTGGGCCGGCGCCGGCTTCCAACGGGAGAACAGGCCGCTCGACACGTACCGCACGGCCCTCTCGACCGGCCCAGGGCCCGCCCCGGCCAGGCCGAGCCCGCTCCGGCCGACGCTGGCCAGGCGCGCCTGGGGCCGGCGAGCGAGCAGGACGAGGCCGGCTATGGCGAGCAGGGTCAAGCCCCAGCCCTCGTAGTCGACAGGGGTGTAGCCGTACCACATCCTCACGTGGTGAGCGGTGGGGACCACGACCATCAAGTTGGGGCTCACGCGGTACACCCCCTTGGCCCCGGAGACCTGCCAGTTGGGGAAGTACGAGACGGTGACGACGACGGGGACGCCCACCCGGGACACGTTGAAACTGAGCGAGGCGTTGCGCTCGACCACACCGCTCACGGCGGTCGCCGGCTCGTGCTTGACGGGCACGTTCAAGTCGCCGTAGGGGACACGCGCCCAGCTCTTGGGCCCGGTGGCCGCCAGGTATACGTCCCAGTCGCTCGAGTCGTCGTACCAGGTCGTCATCACGTTGAGCCACCTGGGCTGGCTGGCGTTGTTGATGCCCTTCATCACCACCGGCTGGTTGGCGAGGGCATGGACGCGAGGCGCGCCGAGCACCTCGTAGAACTTCCAGTACTGCTTCACGTTGGGCCCGGTCGGAACACCCGTCCCCGAGTTGCCCGAATAGTCGATGTAAAACGGCCCGAGCGTGGCGATGAGCTTCAACGACGGGTCGGCGGCCGCCTGCTGCTGCAGCTGGGTGTTGAGCGCCATGTAGTACTTGACACCAAGCATTTGCAGGTGCTGGACCCCGAGGGCGACGTTGGGGGAACTGGCGTAGGGCAGTCCCACCATGGGGTCGGAGGGTTGGAGCGAAAGCTCGCTCTGGTCTATGAAGTGGAACGGGGTCGTGGCGGAAGCTTCATAATACAGCCCTTCCATCGAACCTATGCAACCGTTGGTCCAATAAGGCAGGATCGTGAGGGCGTCAGGGGTCCCGTAATTGTTCATCTGGGACTGGTACTCCCACATGACGTTGCCGCAACCGTAGGTCTTCGAAAGCTTCTTCAGTTCCGCCACGATCTCGGTGTACTCCCGCCACCGCGTCTTCGCGCACGCCGCCGTACTGGGCGGCACCTGCACCCCCTTCGTGCCACAACCAGCTTGGTAACCGCTGTAGTTCCAACTGATCCAGCTCGGTATGAAGCTGTTGGTCTTGTCGGAGATCCCGAGCCACTGGTACGTGCCGCTGGCACCGGCGCGCTCGCCAGGCAGGATGTGGAGGGGGAACCCGACCCAGATCAGGGCCGCGACCAAGACAACGAGCGGTGCGGGGAGCGAGGCGGCCCGCAGCGTCACGGCGAAGCTCGTGAAGCGCTCGGCGACGAGCATGTACAACTGCGCCGCCGCGAGGCCGGCCAACAGGTAGAGCGAGAAGAACCAAAACGGCAACACCCGCGCGTTCCAGAGGATGCTCTGGGGCATAAAACGGAACGCCAGCGCCGACAGGACGGCAATGATGAAGAAGAACTCCCCGACCCGGAGACGGCGCGAAAGGCTGAGCGCCGCACCGACGCCGGCCAAGATGAAAAGCCAGGAGTCGCTCGTCGGGAATAGCGTCGCAATATACGTCGATATGCGCTGGTACCCCATGTCCGTGACATAGGGGAAGCGCTCGTGGAACGGCCAAGCCCACCACCCAGCGAGCAGGCCGCCGACAACGGCGACGGGTACCGACCAGGCGAGCGCCCCCCGGATGTCGGAGGTGCGGAGCACGTACAGCACGACGAGCAAGACCGCTCCCCCCGCCGCGAACAGGGTCGGGTCGATGTGGGACATGAACACGCAGCAGAACACGACCGCGGCCCAAGCCCTGAAGCGCCCGGTCTGGAGGCCTCGCATGACGAGGCCCAAAAACACGAGGGCGAAGTCGAGGCTCCAGGCGAAGGCGAACTCCCCCGCCAGAGTCGACGCGATGTTGCCCCCGTAGATGGTGAACTCGGTGCCGAACATAAACGGCAACGTCGCCACCGCCAGCACGGCCGGCACCGGGAACGGCGCCCGGGCCAGCCGGCCCATGGCCCACGCCGCGACAGGGAAGAGGATCAACGGCGCCGCGGTGACCAGCTTCATCGCCACGTTGTAGGAGATGACCTGGCCGAGGGCGACCACCGCGTAGATGGGGAGGGGGAAATAGAAGGTGATGGCGGGGAAACCGTCCCAGTTGGAAGACGTCCAACCGGTCAGGCGCCAATGAGAAAGCAACTGGTGCTCCGCGACCCAGGGCAGCAACACGTGGGCGCCGGTGTCCCCGCCCGAGATCGTCGTGCCGGAGAAGAGCTTGGACGGGTCGAACTGCCAGAAGACGAACACCGTCGACGCCGCCACGACGACAAAGGTGACGAGGTGCTCGGGCTGGCTTAGAGGAGCGAGGCGCCCCCGCGCCCAGTTGGCGAAGCGCTCCCAGGCCTCGCGGCCACGCTGGCGGGGGTAGTCGATCCCCCCTCCGTCGCCATAGGCCCCCGAAGCGTGCTCAGGTGCCGCCCCAGGCCCCGCGGTGCGGGACGCGCGCGCCCGCTCTCCCGCATAAGTCATTACCAGCCATTGTGTCCGCTGATCGGCACGAAGGAAAGGAGCCTCGGGAGCGGCCGGCCTCCGGCGAGGCCACCGCGAGCCGAGGGGGGGCTTTCCCTCGGCTCCCTCGGCCGCCGGCGGGCAGATCTGCGCTAAGTGCTAACGACCAGCTGTGGCGAGGTCGAGCACGCCGGCTAGGGGGACGACGCCGTCGTGGCCCTCCCACCATCGCAAGTCGCAGGGAGAGCAGCTGTGGAGAACCAGGCGTTCGCCTCTCACGTTCATCTCGATCACGACCTGTTCCCGGCCGCAGTTGGGGCACTTCATCGCCTTTAGCATCGGCACCTGGGCCCCCGTTCCTTAGAGGTTGGTAAGCCTTCCCCAGCTGAGACGTGCTACGGGGCTCGGCGAGCGTAGGATTATGGCATGAGCCGGCCCCCCGGTAACCTGCCCCAGCGCCAACCCGACCGCCAAAACGGCAACACGCCGACCGGCATGCCGGACCGCAGCTGGAGGTGGGTCCTCGGAGCGCTCTTGGCCATCGTGGTGCTGGCCCTCGTCGTGTCCAACGTGATGGCTTCCACCCAGCCCTCGACCGTCGCCTACAGCACCTTACTCAACGACCTAAAGAGCGGTCAGGTCACAAAGGCCCAGGTCAACACCAATACCGGGGCGATCGTCTTCACCACCACGAGCGGCGTTGCTTACGCGACTCAGGGGCCAGGCCCGGGCCAGGACCAGACCGAGGTGCCCATGCTCACCAAGTACCTCGGCAGCAAGAACCTCTCGTTCACGACGCCGGGCACTCCTTGGTACCTGTCGCTCCTCCCCGACATCGTCATCTTCGGCCTATTGATCGCCTTTATCATGTGGCTCGCGAGGCGCGCCCAGGGCCAGATGGGCGGCATCATGTCGATCGGGCGGAGCAGGGCCAAGGTTTACACGACCGAGCGGCCGCGGACCACCTTCGCCGACGTGGCGGGCTACGACGGGGTCAAGCTCGAGATCCGCGAGGTAGTCGACTTCTTGCGGTCGTCCAACCGCTTCAAAGACATCGGCGCCAAGATCCCCAAAGGCGTGCTCCTGGTCGGCCCGCCCGGTACCGGCAAGACTCTGCTGGCCAGGGCGGTGGCCGGGGAGGCGGGCGTCCCGTTCATGTCCGTGACCGGCTCGGACTTCATGGAGATGTTCGTCGGCGTCGGCGCCTCCAGGGTGCGCGACCTCTTCCAGAACGCCCGCAAGCAGGCACCGGCCATCATTTTCATCGACGAGATCGACTCGATCGGTAGGAAGCGTGGTGCCGGGCTCGGTGGCGGCCACGACGAGAGAGAGCAGACGCTCAACCAGATGCTGGCCGAGATGGACGGCTTCGAGGCGACGGAAGGGATCGTCATGATGGCCGCCACCAACCGCCCCGACATCTTGGACCCTGCGCTCCTCCGTCCGGGCCGTTTCGACCGCCAGATCGTGGTACCTCTGCCCGACCTCGAGGAGCGGCTCCCGATCCTCCGGGTCCACTGCAGGGACAAGCGCATCGGCCCCGACGTCGACCTGTCGGTGGTCGCCCGGGGTACACCGGGGATGAGCGGCGCCGACCTCGCCAACCTGGTCAACGAGGCCGCCCTCCACGCCGTGCGCCGCGGCGCCTCGGTCGTCTCGATGAGGGACTTTGACGCCGCCCGGGACCGGGTCCTCATGGGCCAGCGCCGCGAGTCGACCGTCCTGTCGGAGAAGGAGAAAATGGCGACCGCCTACCACGAGGGCGGCCACGCCGTGCTGGCCTATGTGCTCCCTGACGCCGACCCGGTCCACAAAGTCACCATCCTCCCTACGGGCCTGGCCCTCGGTGTCACCCAGCAGCTGCCCATAGAGGAGCGCCACACCTACTGGCGGGAGTACATCGAAGACGCTCTGGCTGTAATGATGGGCGGGCGCTGCGCGGAGCAGCTCATGTTCGGGACCCTTTCCACCGGGGGTTCCAACGACCTCCAAAAAGCCACCGAAATGGCCCGCAAGATGGTGCGCGAGTTCGGCATGTCCGAGCGGGTCGGGCCGATGGCCTGGGGCGGTGCGGGCGAGGTGTTCCTCGGCGAGGACCTGGTGCACAGCCGCGACTACAGCGACGAGACGGCAAGGGTCGTCGACGAGGAGGTCGAGCGGATACTGCGCGAGCAAGAAGCGAGGGCGCTGCGGCTCCTCCGCGAGCACCAGCGCGGCCTCAGCCTCGTGGCCCAGGCGCTCCTCGAACGCGAGACGATCGACGGCACAGAGGTCGGCCGCCTGGTCGACCAGGCTTACGGTCGCCCGGTGCACGAGCAGCTCGAGGTCCCGAGGTTCGCGCCGGCTCTGGTCAACGGCAACGGAAGCCCGAGCCCTAGTGGAACGATTTCAGCCCCCTGAGGGGCCACGACCTGTCTACCAGGGGATAGAGGTTCACAGTAGGCGCCGGCACCACTACGGGCTCTTCCTGGTCGTAGTGGTGGTGGTGCTGGTCGCCGCTGGTGCCGTCTACGTGGAGCGCCACAAGATCCGCACCGAGGCGGAAAAGCTGTTGAAGATCGGTGGTACCACGACGACCGTGGCCACGACCACGACCACGGTCGCGCCCGTCGCGGTCGCGCCGCCGGCCGTCGCCGCCTCGCTGGCCCCCTGGCAGCTGCCGACGCCCATCACCAAAGCGCTGGTGCTGCCCGGCCCGCCCGGAAAGTTGCTCGTCATCGGGGGACAAGTGGCCTCGGGGGGCTCGGGGACGGGGGCTTTCCTCGTGGACACCTCCACCGGCCACCTCAGCCTGTACGCCAACCTGGTGTCCGGGGTGCACGACGGGGCGGCGGCGGACGTCGGCGGGCAGGTCTACATCTTCGGTGGGGCGGGCGCCGGGTCGACGGTGCAGTCGTTCGCAGCCCCTGGCGCGGGCGCCAAGGCGGCGGTGAGCGCCTCCTCAGCGGGAGCGCTCCCCGAGGCGCGCGCCGGTTCGGCCGGCGTCTCCATCGGGGCCTCCGCCTACATCGTCGGCGGCTACCGGGGCGCCACCACGGTCGACCGGCAAGTGCTGTCCACCTCGGACGGGGCGACATACGCCCTGGTGGCCAGGCTCCCTGTCCCGGTGAGGGACGCCGCCGTCACCGCCACCGGAGGCCAGATCTACGTCTTCGGCGGGGAAGCCCTCACGCCCGCCACGCCCGCCACGCCCGCCACGCCCGCCACGCCCGCCAAGCCCGCCAAGGCAGGCAGCGCCGCCAAGGCAGGCAGCGCCGCCAAGGCAGGCAGCGCCGCCAAGGCAGGCAGCGCCAGCAAGCCGGGCAGCACCAGCAAGCCGGGCAGCGCAGCCACATCAGGCCGCGCCGGCACACCCCCACACTGGGCCCCAGTATCGGACATACAGCACGTCGACCCGGCGACCGGCCAGGCCAGCGTGGTCGGCCACCTACCCGTAGCGCTCACCGGCGCGGCAGCCGTCAACCTGGACGGCGCCGTCTACGTCACGGGTGGCCATGGGCCGGCGGGCTTCAACGCCACCATATGGGGCTTCGAGCCTGCAGGCGCCCGGTTGGTGGTCGCCGGCCACTTGCCGCACGCCGTTTCCGGCGCCGGCTACGCCGTCGCCCGAGGGGTGGCTTGGCTGGTGGGAGGCGATTCCGCAACCGGCCAGCCAGCGGGGTGGGTGCAGTCCTTCCGGCTCACGAGGCTCCCAGGGCGACCGCCGCCCCGGAAACCATAAGCGGGGCCGAGCCCTCGACGAGGAGGGCGTGGCTCACGCCGCTCAGCGGGAACGAGGTGTGCTGGTTCGGTGCCAGCGTCGCGCTGAGCGCGCGGAGCAGCTGCCCGCCCGAGCGTTCGTAGACCGACACCGAAGCCCCAGTGGCGCTGAAGGTTGCGATCCGCCCGCCGCTAGGCACCAACCAGCGTTTGGCCGGCTGCACCTCGCCGGTCTCGAAGGAGATGCCACGCCCGGACGAAGGAGGCCCAGACCGAGGAATGTCGTCCTGCACTGCCCGCACGGCGACCACGGGGACGGTGCTCGCGATCCGCGACGTGTAGGTGACGCCCGGCAGGGCCCAGGGTTGGCCGTTGGTAGTCACGGCCGAGAGGCTGGCCGGGCCCACCGTCCACGAGAACGAGCTGCCCGTTCCCCTCCCTCCCGGGAGCAACTGCAAAGCGACGTGCGCCGGCGTAGTCCCGGGGTTGTAGACCTGGTAGGTCTCGGTCAGCCCCGTCACTTCACCGCCGCCCGCCCACCACCACTGGCGCGAGCTGGCCCTGGCGCCCAGGGTCAGGGCTACTCCAGGCACGGGCAGAGCCGGGTTCAGCGCGCCCGGTGTGCCGGCCGGGGGGGCGCCGGCGGGGGGCGGCGCCACCCGTTGGGTCTCCCAGGCTGCCACTTCGCCCGTCCGCGCGGTCACTGTCGTCGCAATGTCCAGCCGCTGGCGAAGAGCGGCGGCCACGTTTAGGACCGACAACCCTCGCGCCGGCACGACCACGCCTTGGAAGGCGAGAGGTTGCTCGTCGCCCTCATTGGTGGCGAACGACACGTCGACCACGGCGGCCTTGGGGTAGGGGTTGACGAGGGAGAGCTCGAGGGCCGCGTTGCGCAGCACCGAACCGCCGGCGAAGTACCACTCGGAGGAGGCTGACGGCTCGCAGGCCGCCACCGATGAGCCTTCGCGCGTGCTCACCCCCTGGTAGACGCTCCCCATGCCGCCGTAGAGCTGGACCAACGCCCCCGTCCATTCACCATAAGCGGGACCAGGCAAGTGTTCGGGGACCGTGACGCCCCGGCCCGCCGGCACCGAGACACCCATGGTCAGCACCTGGCCGTTCTCGGCCACCAGGCGCACCGAAGCGTGCAGTTCGGCGGCCCCGGCGTTGTCGATGAGGAGCTGGCCGGCGGCGAGGCTCCCGCGCCCAGCGGTCCCGCCGGCGCAGGACCACGACGACGAGAGCGCCACCGAGGGCACGGCGCCTGCGGCCGACGGCCTTGGTGCCGAAGTGCCCGTAAAGGCAGCCACGGCGGCCACCAGCGCGGCGCCGGCGACCAGGACGGGCAGCCGGCGAGGCTCCTCCGTCGTGCTGGTCCCTGGCTCTCTCATCGCCTTCCTCATCGCCTTCCGCCCGGGGCGCCCGCTCGCCCCCAAGGTCGCCATTTCGACCTGCTGCCCGGCTCGCTCACTGGCGGTCTCCCAAGAGGGCGAGCTCGTGCTCGCCGGCCTTAGCCGTCGCGTCGGTCAGAGCTGGGCCTGCCACGGGCTGGGGGCGCCGGCGGCGGGTGGCAAACAGGAACGCTGCCGCCCAGAGGAGCAGGGTGGCCAGGGCGGCGAGATGCTGGCCGGCATCGCCGGCCGGTGCCACGCGGGTGGAGAAGGCCTGTGCGGCCGGCTGGTGGAGCGAGGACGGCAGCCGAGCGGGGAGGCGCCAGAGCGTGCCGCCGAGGGCGCCAGACGAAGGCGGCACGGTGCCTCCGGCGTGGTCGAGCACCCAAGTGCCAGGCGGGACGGCCCCGTACACGATGCCCCCGCCGGTGGCGCCGCCTATCGCGACAGGCTCAGCCTGGACGGGCTGCGCCTGTTGCGCCGCCACCCAGCGGCTCTTTGCCAGCGCGGCCGCCGAGACCTCGTTGGCCGTGCCGCCGGGCGGGAGGGCGAAGAAGACCGGCAGCCAGGCACTGTTGGCGTAAACGGCATAGGACGGGTCGATCCCGACCTCAGAGAGGTCCACCTGGCGGGAGAGCGCGTGGAGCAATTGAGCGTCACCGGGGACGGCAGGCACGGCCACGTACCGCACTCCGGCCAGCGCCAAGAGGTGGCCGAGCTCGGTGGTCTCCCCCTCTTCTGCCCAGGCGAGGTCTCTTCCGACAGACACCGAGAGGCGGCTCCGAGGAGAGGTCCACAGCTGGCTCGCTCCCGGGACACCGTCGAGGGAGGTGGCAAAGGAAGTCCCCCCCGGCTCGACCATGCCCTGTGAGGCGAGCGGGAGCGTCTCGGGCGTGCCCGCCCACAGCACCCGGTACGGCTGCTGGCCTGGGGCGGGGAAGGCGTACGCGGACCCGGCGCCGGAAACAGGGAGATCCCAGCGCCCGCTCGCCACCCAGGAAAACAGCGGCAAGACGGCCGCGAGCGCCGCAGCCACACCCACGGCCGGCACCAGCTGGTGCCAGCCGAACCTGTAGGCCGAGAGGTCGAGTTCCACCGAGGCGGCGCCGAGCGCGACACAGTAAACGAGCGCCGCCCCCGCCGGCGCCAGCAACACCTCGAGGCCCGAGGCAGGCGACCAAAGCCGGGCGAGGGCAAAAAAGCCGAAGGCCACGGCCCACATGCGGCTTGCTTCTCCGAGCCGCCAGCCACGCCCGATGACAAACGACATGGCGGCAGCGACGAGCAAAGCCCACCCGATATCGCTTCCTCCGTACGGCCCGGTTTGCAGACGGAGCAGTTGCGAGAGGGCCGGGTGCGCGGTGCCAGGTGCTCTCAGCGCAGGCCAGAGGGCGCGCACCGACCACGGGAGCAGCAGGGCGAAGGCGGCGACGGCGGCGACGGCGCCGGCGCCGGCGGAATAGAGGGCCGTCATTACCGCTTTCGGCACAGTGGGCACAGTCGGCACAGTGGGCACCCCGGGCACGTTCGGCACCCCGGGCACGTTCGGCACCCCGGAGCCCCCCGTGCGGCTGGAGGCCGCTTTCCTGGCATATGAGCTACGGCTGCCGGCGAGCAGCGAACCTGCCGAGAGCGCTACGCCGATGGCTGCCACCACGACGACCATGACGGGGGCGAGCGCGCTCAGTACAGCGGTCGCCAGGGCAAGGCCGCCGAGCCGTCTCCAGCTGGGCGCGGAAGGAGACTTTTGGCCCACCCTGGCCAGGGCAGCGATCAGCCAAGGCGCTGCCGCGTAGCTGACCAGGCCTCCGAAGTGGCCCGCGGAGATGGCGTTGTACGAGACGGGCAAAGCGGCGTACAGCACGCCGGCCGCGAGGCGGCCTCGGGCGCTGCCGAACTGGCCGGCGCCCACGTAAGCCCCGACAGGCCCGAGGAGGAGGGGGGCGAGCACGAGCACGTGGGCGGCTACCCCTGCCGACCCGAAGCAGAGGACGCCCAATAGGCCCATGAAAAATAGCCCCGGCGGCCCGAAGGTGCGCGCCCCGAGGCCGGCGGCGGTCGGGCCCGACCACCAAGCGTGCCACCACGAACCGATCCCGCCGGCTGCGGTCGGTAGCTGGCCGACGAGAGGGAAATGTTGGGTGAGCAGCCCCCGAGAACCCGCGACCAGCAGCGCCACCAAGGCGGCCGCGGCGGCCCCCTCCCACTGCCGGCCCACTTGCGAACGCCCGCCCGTGGCTCTAAGGCGAGCAGGGCGGCCTGGGCGCTCCCGGAGCGCTGCCCGGAGCCGCGCGCTACCCCGGCTCTGTGACTTCCAGAGGGCGAAGTCCGAGACCCGGCGCAACCCTTGCGCCCTGCGCCGGTCCGCGAGCAGGTGGCGGGGGGCCGAGAAGGAGCTCGCCAGTGCCACCACCGGTAGCGTCCGGGGGGGACGGTGCCGGCACAGCCCCCAGACAGACTCGGCCAGAGCAGAGAGGACGACGGCCGGCGCCACAATGAGCAGGGTGGTCAGGCTGTAGCAGGTCCACAGGGCCCGTAAGCGGTCCCGTTCTTCGGCCTCGGGTCCTTCCCGGCAAGCCTCGACGTGGCGCGCAAGCGCTCTTGGCGCGACCACAACCCTCGCTCCGGCCAGCTGGGCACGCCAAGACAGGTCCAGGCCCTCCCCACCCGCTAGGCCCCCGAGCGCCCTCCACAGGTCTGTTCGGACCAGCACGGCGCCGCCCGGGGCCACGAACACCTCGCGCACCGCGTCGTGCTGGCCCTGGTCGAGCTCGCCGGGCTCGACGAGAGGGTGCACCACACCCAACCGGTCTGCGCCCATGCCGACCGATGCCAGGCGCTCGGGGGCGTCCCAATAGACGACCTTGGGGCAGGTGAGGCCGGCGTTGCTCCGGTAGGCCTCCTCGACGAGCAAGCGGACCGCACCTGCCGACAGCGCCACGTCGTCGTGGCAGAGGAGCACGTGGGCGGCCCCTTCCACCATTTCCATCCCCCGGTTCGCCGCTTCGGCGAAGCCGCCCTCGACAGAGGCGAAGTGCGCTTCAGGCAAAGTCGCCGCCACTCGCCGGGCCAGGTCCTGCCCCTCGCTCTCGCCGGTGGCCACGACCAGGACCGAGAGGTTGGGGTAGTCCTGTACGGCCAGCGATTCGAGCGCTTCTTCCAGCCAAGGTCCTGGCCGACGGGCCACGACCAGTGCGACCACGGCCGGCACGGGTTCCATCAGAGAAAAGAAGCGTAGCAAGCGAGTAGCTTGAGCCACATGGTCCGCATGCCACAGGTCCCGTTGCCACCGGTCCCCTTGCCGCACGTCCCCTTGCCGAAGGTCCGCTTACCCAAGCTCTTGGAAGACGGGGCCTATGTGGCAGTAGGCACAGCGGTGCTCGGCTTCCAGCGGGCACAGGTGGCGAGGAGGGCGGTCGAAAAGCGCCTCCCTCCGGTTGTGCGTGACCTGGAGCGTGACCTCCCCCGGGAGGCGGCGGCCGTGGCAAAGGAAGCCATCGCCGTCGGCCGCTTCGCCCTTCAGGTGCTGCGGGCGCCGGCCAGCCGGCCCAATTACCCCTGAGCCTGCACCCTCACGCGACTGGCCGCCTCTGCAGGCGGTCAGCTGTAAGAAAGATCGCCCGCCGGCCCGCGGCGAGGGCGCGCCGGGCGGGAACCAACAACGTTCTGGGCCGCTGCTGGCGGCGTTGGGCAGGACCTGCATACTCCAGGAGTAGTGAACCCGGCCCAGCGGTCGGCGGCTGTTGTCGAGCCCTGCCCAACCGCCCCCTCCGGCCCGCCGTCGGGCCGCTTTTCCTTGCAACAGGCAGGAGACGAACGCGCTCGGCTTCCCCTGGCTCCCCGCCGCTACGCCTGATTGACGCGTGATTGGGCCTAATCGACCTGCAAAGACGCCAACAAGTCCGAGAGCGTCTGGTCGAGCGAGACCTCCGGCTGCCAGCCCGTCAGCGCCTTCAGCCGGCCCGGGTCACCGACGTGCTCGGGTACGTCGGCAGGACGGTAGCGGGCCGGGTCGGGGCGTACCGGGACATCCACGCCGGCCAGTTCCATGAGCCGGCGAAGGAGGGTCGAGATGGCGACGGCTTCACCACGGCAGACGTTGTAGGCCGCCCCCGGCTTGCCGTGCACGAGGAGCAGCCGGTACGCCCGGACGACGTCGCGCACGTCGGAGAGATCCCTTTTCACCGAGATGTTGCCGGTTGATATGAAGTCAAGCTCCCCCCTGGCGGCGCGCACGACTTGGTGGGCGAGGTCCGGCGCGACGAAGCCTTCCGGTTGGCCCGGGCCGGTGTGGTTGAACGCCCGGGCGCGCACCACCTCGAGGCCCTGTCCAAGCCAAGCTTGGAGGCCCGCCATCTCCGCCGCCGCCTTGCTGGCTGCGTAGGGGTTGACTGGCGCGAAGGGCTCCTCCTCGGTGACGGGCATGTGCTCGGGCGGGACCTGCCCGTAGACCTCGGCCGTGCTCACGTGGAGCACTCTCGGCTTTTGCGGGAGAGCAACGGCGGCGACACAGAGGTTGAGCGTGCCGATCGCGTTGACGGAGAACGTCTCGACCGGGTCCCGCCACGAAGCACCCACGTTGGCCTGGGCGGCGAGGTGGCAAACCGCTTCCGGGGCGGCTTCTGCCAAGGCCTCGGCCAGGCCTCCGGTATCCCGGACATCTAGGTCCTTGGGCAGCTCGGAGACCTCGTCGCCCGACTCTTCGAGGTGCCGGCACAGCCACGTGCCGACGAAGCCTCGGCTACCGGTCACCAGGACGCGCACCTCGCCGACCCTACAAGAGCCGCCGCCGCCCCTGCAGCTTGGGCGCCCGGCCCAGTTGCGGCACGCCGGCGGCACCAGCCGGCGCCGGGCCGGCGCCGCGCTGGCCCTGCTGCTGCCTCAGTCAGGGCTAGAGGGGGACCAGGTCGTCGAGCACGTCCGGTAGGCCACGCAGGTCGGGCAGCTCGCGCGTCGGTGCCGCCTCGGCGCCCTCCCCGAGGCGGTTTATCCAGACCGAACGGATGCCAAGCTCCCTGGCCGGCACGATGTCGTGGAAATAGCTCTGCGCCACGTGCACGTGGCGCCTTGGGTCAGCCTGCGTGCGCTGGTAGAAGCTCTTCCAGTGCCCGTGGGCAGGCTTGTAGGAGCCGATCTCGGAGGCCACGATGGCGCCGCTGAAGGGTACGCCGATCGCCTGGATAGAGGCATCGACCAGGTCACGGTCGGTGTTCGAGAGGATCATGAGCTGCCAGCCCCGCCGGCGGGCTTCTGCCAGCTCGTCAGCCACTTCTCGGAAGACTGGCCATCGAGGTAGGGACCGCGCGAGCGCCTGCTCCTCGTCGTGAGGCAACTCTCGGCCGGCCTCGCTCGCCAGTTCGGCCAGTACTCGGGCCATCACGTCCCGGTAGCGCATGGTCGGGCTGGCCTTCTGTACGCGAGGTTCGATCTCGTGGTAACGCAGTAACAGCCGGTGCCTCTGTGCGGCGCCGAACAGCCGCTCCAGCTGGTCCCCGATGCCTGTCTCCCAGTCCACGAGGGTGCCGTAGCAATCGAAGGTGGCCCAGCGACAGGCCCTCTCGGGTGCTGGCTCGCTGGGCATGCCCGCAGCATATGAGGGACAGTCGGCGCCGGTGCGCTCGATGAAGGTGGGCGGTCTGCGCCGGTGCGCTCGATGAGGTGCCAGCGCTCAATGCCTTGTCCCGGCGCCGCCCAAGACCTCCACGTAAACCGCCCGGGTTCCCTGCACGCAGCGTTCCCAGCTGAAAAACTTCGCCCGCTCCGCGCCGGCGGTACCGAGCCGGGCCAGCCGGCCGGCGTCGCCCAGCAGTTCCCCGACGGCCGTGGCCCAGGCGTTCGCGTCATGGGGGCCGACAAATTGCGCGGCCTCGCCCGCTACCTCCCTGAGCGCCGGCAGATCCGAGCACACGACAGCCGTTCCCTGCACCATGGCCTCGAGCACGGTCAGCCCGAAGCCCTCGTGCAGGCTGGGGAGGCAGAACAGGTCGGCGCCGGCGTAGAGAGCGCGCAAGTGCGCCTCGGGTACCCGCCCCAGGACCCGCAGGCGGTCGCCGAGCACTGACCGGTCGGCCTCGGTTATGAGACCTTGTCCGCGCCAACCCCCGGGACTGACCAGGACCAGCCGGTGCGGCACGCTACGCGATTGCACGAGTTCGCCGAGAGCCCGCACGAGGGTGCCGACATTTTTCCGGGGCTCGAGGGTGCCCACCCACAAGACGTAGGGGGCGTCGTCGAGGCGGAGCGCGGCCAAGACGCTGGCGACCTCCGGCACGGTCGGCACCACCTGGTCTACGCCGTCGGGGACGACCCGTAGCTGCTCGGGCGAGATCGGCGTGTGGGCAGCGATCTCGGCAGCTGCCACCCGGCTGGCCGTGATCACGGCATCGGCACGTCGGGCCGCGGCCGCCACCCCTTGGCGGTGGAAGCGGAGCCCGTGCCTCGTGTAGGCCTCGGGGAAAAGCTCGAAAGCGGCGTCGTGCACGGTCACGACCAGGGGCCGGCCGCCGGACGGGGGCACGGCCGGGGAGGGCGCGTGGAGGATGTCGCAGGCCGCCAGTGACCGCGAGTACCTAGCCGGTGACAGCGCGCCCAGCACGTGCCAGGCGTCGTAGAGCCAAGGCCGCGGCAGGGGTAGGACCACCGGTGGCCGCACGTTGGACGCGTCGAGCCCGAAGCGCCCGAGAGCAGTTACGACATCACCAGTGCGGTGGTGGGCCACGAACGGGACGACCTCGTCGCCCGGGAACAGCGCCGGCAAGAGCGCAGCCAGCCTGGCCACGTAACGTCCGGTGCCGCCCGGTACGGGCTGGAGCAGCTGCTCGAGGTTGAGCGCGACGCGCACGGTCAGAGGTCGAGGATGACCGCGATCATCTCGCGGATCCGGGTGAGCGTGGCAAGCCCCACGTTCCCCCGAGCAGCCACGACCCTGGCCGGCGACACCGCCCGGAGATGTTGGCATTGGGCCGCTGATCCGACCTCGAGCCCGTTGTGGCCGTCTGGCTCGACCGTGACCTCCGAATAAAAGCCCCGCAACGTCGAGGTGAGGGGGACGACTTGGACGACGGACGGCTCGGCGTTGAGGATGCGCTGAGCTGTGACGACGACAGCCGGGTGCCGAAAACCGGCTTCTTCTCCCTCTGGCAACCCAAGGTCGAGATCTATTACGTCACCCGAGGTCAGCATCGAGCCAAGCCGTCTCGTCGGGACGCAACGACCGGGCCAGCTGGCTGCCAACACGGTCCTGCCGCAGGGCCCGGACAGCCAGCGCCACCGCATGCCCAACTGTGGTCCCGAGATCGTGGGCGAGCCGCTTCAGCTCCTCGTGCGTCTCCGAGTCGATCCGCACGCTCGTGGACTGCATGCACATCAGCATACGGTACGGTCTCCTGGTGGCAAAGGTGGCCCTCTCCGTCCAGCCCGTCTCCGAGCGGGGCGGGTCGGACCAGGCCCTCTTGCGCCTCACCCGCCAGCTCTGCGCGGCAGGGTGGGAGGTCCACCTGGCGCTGCCGGAGCCACCCCAGCTCGACTACTCGCCCGCCACTGTCCACATCGTCCCGATGAGGCGCATCAGCACGAGCCACAGCCTGGCCGCATGGCTCGGCTACGCGTTGTGCTGGCCGGCCAGCGTCGCCCGCCTCTGGCCCCTGGCCCGCCGTGCGCAGCTGGTCCACACCAACTCGCTCCATTCCTGGTACGGCTGGGCGGCGGCATGGTTGGCCAACAAGCCCCACGTCTGGCACGCCCGCGAGATCGTCACCCAGTCGGCGGCCGCGCTTCGCCTCGAACGCCTCCTAGTTCGCCGCTTCGCCGTCGAAGTGCTGGCCGTATCCGAGGCGGTCGCGGCACAGCTGCCTGGTGCCAACGTCACCGTCGTCCACGAGGAGGCCGACCCCGCCGAGTACTTCCCGGGGCGAGCAGGGCGGGCCCGGGCACGCCTCGGCCTCGACGACAGCATCCCCACGGCCGGCTATGTCGGGCGGGTCGACACCTGGAAGGGGGTGGACGTCTTCTTGGAAGCGTTCGCCCAGCTCCAACAGCAACGCCCAGAGGTCGCCGGCGTCGTGGCGGGGGGTAACGTAGCCGGCAAAGAGGCCTACGCCCGGGATCTGGCCCGGCGCGCAGCCGAGCTCGGCGTCCGCTGGCTCGGCGCTCTCCCTGGCGAGGAGGCCGCTGACCTGCTCGCAGACCTCGACTGCCTGGCCTGCCCCTCGACCGAGCCCGAGCCTTGGGGCTTGTCGGCCGTGGAGGCGCTGGCTTGCGGGACCCCTGTGGCGGCGACCGGCGCCGGCGGGCTCCGCGAGGTCCTCGCCGGCCTGGGGCCAGAAGCAGGCGCCCTCGTGCCTCCCCGGGACCAGGCCGCCCTGGCAACGGCGATGGGGCGCCTTATGCCACGCTCGACGAGCACCGGCGCACGGCGTGCCCGCCCCGTGCTCCGTGCGGGGCCCCCGCCGCCTTATCCAGAGCTGTTCGAACGGGCCAGTCGGGCTAGCTTGGCCCGGTGCCCAACATCACCGAAGCGGAGGCCATAAAAGACGTCTTGATCGTGGAGCCCGACCGCCACGGGGACGAGCGGGGGGTGTTCATGGAGACCTACCGTCGCAGCTGGTTCCCCCTCGGCCGGGAAATGGTCCAGGCCAACCGGGCCGACCGGGCGGCAGGGGCGGTAGTCGGGCTCCACTACCACCTGCACCAGGCGGACTACTGGACCGTCCCCCGGGGGCGGGCGCGTGTCGTGCTGCACGACCTGCGGTCCGCTTCGCCGACCGACGGTGCAACCCTTTCGCTCGAGCTCGACGAGGCCAACGCCTTCGGGGTGTGGATACCTCCCGGGGTCGCCCACGGTTTCGCCACCCTGACCGACCTCACCATCACCTACATGGTCGACAGCTACTACAACTCCGACGACGAGCTCGGCCTGGCGTGGGACGACCCCGAGGTCGCGGCGGACTGGGGGGTCACCAAGCCGGTGCTATCCAAGCGCGACCAGGCCAACCCCCGCCGGGGAGCTATACCGCCCGAGCTCCGGCCCCACATCGGCCTGCGCCGGTGAACACCGGGCAGGCGGCCGTGGGGGGCAGGACGCGGGCAGTGGCGGCAGAAGCTGGGCCACGGCCAGGGAGCGCAGCCGAGGCTGGGGGGACGCCGGCCGTCGGAGCGGCGCCGGCCGTCACCGCCATCGCCGGCGGCGTGGGCGCCGCCCGCATGCTTTCGGGGATTGCCAGCGTGGTGGGGCAAGGCTCTATAACCGCAGTGGTCAACACCGGCGACGACACGGTTCTTCACGGGCTCCACGTGAGCCCCGACCTCGACACGGTGACCTACACGCTGGCAGGTGCGTCCAACCTGGAGACCGGCTGGGGCCTCGCCGGCGAGACCTGGGGTGTCATGGAGGCGCTGGCAGCCTTCGATGCCGTCGCCGGCCAGAGCCTCGGGTGGTTCCGCCTGGGGGACAAAGACCTGGCCACGCACCTCTACCGCACCGGCCGGCTCGCCGCGGGGGCAACTCTTTCCCAGGTGACGTCGGACATCGCAAAGCGCTTCGGAGTGGAAGCACGCTTGTTGCCCATGAGCGACGAACGGGTCGAAACCCGGGTGACCCTGGCCTCGGGGGAAGTGGGCTTCCAGGAGTACTTCGTCGGCCTCGGCCACGCCGTCCCCGTGAAGGCCGTCCGCTTCGCCGGCTCGGAGGCAGCCCGCCCCGCCCCCGGCGTCCTCGAAGCCGTCGAACGAGCGGACATCGTGTTGATATGCCCCTCCAACCCGGTCGTTTCGATCGGGCCGGTGCTGGCCGTGCCGGGAGTGGCCGAGGCCGTCGCCCGCCGGCGTGAGGCCACTGTGGCCGTCTCCCCGATAATCGCCGGCAAGGCCCTGAAGGGCCCCGCCGACCGGATGCTGGCCGAGCTCGGCTACGAGCCTTCGGCGGCCGGCGTGGCCGAGATGTGGGCACCCTATGCGGCCGCGATCGTGGTCGACAACGCCGACGCCGGCCTCGCCCCCCGCATCGAGGCGCTCGGTGTCCGCTGCGTGGTCGCGCCTTCGGTCATGTCGGGGCCGGCGGAGGCGGCCAAGCTGGCCGAAGCCGCCTTGGGAGCGGCCCCTTGAGCGCGGCCCCCTGCGTTCTTGCAGACGTAAGTGGTCAAATAAGCCGTTTTCGTCTGCAAGAACGAGCCGGCCGTAAATGGGTGAGCGGTCAAGGGTGATCTCGCTCGTACCTGTCGAGGGCATCGGGGAGATCTCGCCCGGCGACGATATCGCCGAACTGGTGCTCGCCCATGCCCAGCTAGCCGACTACGACGTGCTCGTAGTGACGCAAAAAGCCGTGTCCAAAGCCGAGGGCCGCCTGGTAGCCGCGGCCGGGCCCGAGGACCGCCGGCGGATCGTTCTCTCCGAGAGCGCCCGGGTGCTGCGCGAGCGGGGCGATCTCCTGATCAGCGAGACCCATCACGGCTTCGTGTGCGCCAACGCCGGCGTCGACCTCTCCAACGTCTCCGAGGGCTGGGCGAGCCTGCTTCCCCTCGACCCCGACCGGAGCGCCCGCCACATCCGCGACGCGCTGAGGGCCAGGGGAGGTGTCGAGGTGGGCGTCATCGTCTCGGACACCTTCGGGCGGCCCTGGCGCAACGGGCTCACCGACGTGGCCATCGGCTGCGCCGGCATCGCCGGCGTGGTCGACCTGCGCGGCAGCCCCGACGCCGGCGGGCGCACGCTGTCGGCCACTGAGGTCTGCGTGGCCGACGAGCTGGCAGCAGCGGCCGAACTCGCCAAGGGCAAGGCCTCGGGCGTACCCGCGGTGGTGGTCCGCGGGGTGGACCGCAGCTGGTTCAGGGAGGCCTCGGTGAAAGCCGAAGTGGTGCGGCCCTACGCGCTGGACCTCTTCCGCTGAGAGGCCTCTGAGCCCCCCGCCGGCGAGCCCCGCCCGGGACCCGGGACCTGAGGGCCGCTACCCGTCCGACCTGTTGCGCTGGGCCCACTCGAGCACCGCCGCCGTGCCCTGCTCGAGGGTGGTCCAAGGCTTCCAGCCGAGGTGTATAGAAGCGCGCGCCGGGTCGAGGCAGCTGCGCTCGAGCTCGCCGGGGCGGGCGGGCGCGTACACCGGTGGCTGGGTAACGCCGGCATTTTTCGCCATCGCCCAGTACAGCTCGTTGACGCTCGTTTCCTGGCCTGTGCCGATGTTGCACAGCAACCCGCTGCCCCTGTCCCCGGCGCGGGAAAAGGCGTCCACTACGTCGTCCACGAAGACGAAATCACGGGTCTGCTTGCCGTCGCCGAAGATCAGGCAGGGTTCGCCGGCGCCGATCCGGCCGGCAAAGATCGCCACCACGCCCGCCTCGCCGTGGGGGTCCTGGCGCGGCCCGTAGACGTTGGCCAGGGCGAGCGCTGTGTACTCGAGGCCGTGCAGTTCCCGGTAGGCGAAGAGGTAGTCGCCCACCGCTTTCTTGGCCACCCCGTAGGGCGAAAGGGGGTGCTGGGCGGCCGACTCTTTTATGGGCAGCTCACTGGCGTCGCCGTAGATCGTGCCTCCGCTGGAGGCGAAGACCACCTTGCGGGAGCCAGCGGCGCGCGCACCCTCGAGCGTCCTGAGCGACCCGAGTATGTTGACGTCCGCGTCGAGCACGGGGTCAGCCACCGAAACACGGACGTCCGCTTGAGCGGCCAAGTGGTAGACGACCTCGGGCTTGCGCCGCTCCATCAGGCCGACGAGGTCGGCCGAGCGCACGTCGAGTTGGTGGAAATGGAAGCGCCCCGCTCCCGAGGCACGGGCATCGGCAAGATTGGCGAGCGACCCCGCGGAAAGATTGTCCACCACGTCCACGGTGTGGCCCTCGGCTAGCAGGCGGTCGACCAGCGTGGAGCCGATAAAGCCGGCTCCACCCGTGACCAGGGCGTGGTAGGTCACTTGGCCTTGCTCTTGGTCCCAGCTTTGGTCTTGGTCCCAGCTTTGGTCTTGGCCGGCGTGGCTGTGGTGGTCTTGGCCTTGGAGGTGGTGGCCTTGGAGGTGGTGGCGGTCGTCGCTGCCCCCTTGGAGGTGGTCACCGTGGTGGCGCTCTTGGAGGTCTTGGCCGTGGTGGGCGGTGCCGTCACTGGCGCGGTAGCCGGCACGGTCGTCGTGGCCGCTGCCGCCACGGTCTTGGTCAGCTTGGAGATCACCGACTGGGGCGGCTGCAGGATGGAAGGCGTCTTGCCCTTGGGCGGCGCGGGCAGGAAGGCAATGGTCAAAAGCTGGTTATTTTGCAAAAGGACGCCCGATACGCAGTCGGGGCTGCAAGTGTCCACGTACCCCTTGGCCACGTCGATCTTATTCTGGTCCTGGAGGACGCCGTCGGACTGGGGTGCCTGAGGCGAGGTCCACACCATCACGTACACGTTGCCCGGCTTGCCCTGGCAGTTCGCGCCCCTCTGGTACAGCCTGCCGCCGGGCACCTGGATCTCGGAAGCGTTCAGGGTCATGCCGACCGCGTTGGCAAACTTGCCGAGCGTCGCGTTGTGGCCCGCCACCGACTTGGCCGTCGGCGAGATCGAGATGATGCCGCCGCCCTTGGTCGTTATGCCGTAGGGGTCCCTGTTGCTCGTTATCGGAGGAAGGAGCTTGCCGCAGATGTCGACCGCATAACCTTCGTACCAGGGCGGGCTCTGGCCCACCTTGGGCGCGCCGGTGCCCTGCGCGTTGATCTTGTTGTTGGCGTACTCGCGGCTGTTGTACACACCGATGATCCCGAGCACCACCAGCACCAAGAGGGCGAAGTAGTAGACGTACGGCGGCCGGGCGCCGTACGCCCGGCTGCCACCGAGCCCCGCGGCGCGTGCGACCTTCTTGGCGGAGGAGGCTTTGCCCATACCGGCTCCTAGGTTACCCTGACTGCCTGCCTGCCTGGGACCGTACCCCGCCCGGGACCGTTGCCCGGGTGCCCGCCTGGAGTCGTGTCCCGCCGGCAGCCGCCGCCCGGGCGCCGGCCAGCCATCGGCGCAAGGCGGTGAGGGCCAACCTGGCACCGAGGCCAGGCAGGACGAGAGCGAGCAGCCACCGTGCCCGCCCTTCGGTGGTACGCCAGGCGAAGCGCCACATGGACACGTGATGGGCCAGGAGCATCCGGTAGGGGTGCCGGTCGGCGGAGACTCCCTGGACATGTGTCACACGCGCGCCCGGCTCGTATGCCACCTCCCAACCCGCCTGGCGGAGCCGCCAGCACAGGTCGACGTCCTCCATGTACATGAAGTAGGAGCTATCGAAGCCGCCAACGGCCTCCCACGCCTCCCGGCGGGCGAGGAAACACGACCCCGAGACCCAGTCGACCAGACGGGCGCCGGCGTGGTCCCATTCGGCCATCGTGTAGCGCCGAGAAAAGGGGTTGCCCGGCCAGAACTGGCCCACGATCCCGTGCCCGAACGCCTCCAGCAGGTCAGGGAACCGCCGCGCCGAAGGGTAGAGGCGGCCGGTGGCGTCCACGATCAGGGGCCCCACCACGGCCACCTCGGGCCGGCGTTCGAGTAGTTCTACCAGCGCCGCGACGGCACCCTCGCCGAGCACGATATCGGCGTTGCAGACGAGCAGGTAGTCGGAACTGACCACGGCGGCCCCGTGGTTGGCGGCCGCCCCGTAGCCGATGTTGGACCCCGTCGAGGCCCACTTCGCCTCCGGGAACGCTTCAGCGAGCGCCGCCTCCGAACCGTCAGAGGAACCGTTGTCCACGACAACAACCCCCTCGACCCCCTCGGACAATAAGCTCTCGACGCACCGGAGCAAGTAGTCCCGAGCGTTGTAATTGACGACGACGCCGGCGACGTTCATGAAGCCATGAGGTGCTTCACGGTGCGCTCGAGCGGCTCGTGGTAATCGGGGAGCAACGGCACTCCGAGAAGGCGCAAAGCAGCGTTGTCCAGGACCGAGTTTGCCGGCCTCGGCGCCGGGCGGGGCGGGGAAAGCTCGTGAGTCTTGACCGCGATGACGCGCTCTGGGCCCAGGCCGGCGGCCGCGAGGACGTCCTGGGCGAAGCCGTACCAAGTCGTCTCGCCCTGGTTGGTTACGTGGAAGACACCAGGAAGGCGGGCCACGGCCAAACGGACGACCATCGCCGCCAAGTCGTCGGCGAAGGTCGGGCAACCCCGCTGGTCGTCCACGAAACGCAGTTCTCCACTTTTCGCGCCGAGCCGGAGCACCGTCTTCACCATGTTGGAGCCGTAGCGGCCCGAGATCCAAGAGGCGCGCACGACGGCGGCACCGGGCAGGCCCGCGAGCACCTCGTGTTCGCCGGCCAGCTTGGAACGCCCGTATACCGACCGCGGCCTGGTCTCGTCCCACTCCCGGTACGGCAACGGCGATTCGCCGTCGAAGACATAGTCGGTGGAAATGTGGAGCAGGTGTGCGCCTACCATCCGTGCCCCCTCGGCCAGGTTACGTGGGCCGATGGCGTTGACGGCGAAGGCCTTGTCGATTTCTGCCTCGCAGGCGTCGACGGCGGTGAAAGCGGCCGCGTTTATGATGACCTCCGGGCGCCACTCACCGCAGATCTGCAGGTCGCGTTCCCGGTCGGATATGTCGAGCTCTGAGTGCGAGAGGGCGAGGACCTCGTGCTGGCGGCTGCTGAGCAGCAGTTCCTCGACCTCTCGCCCGACCTGGCCGCCCGCCCCCGTGAGGAGCGCCCTCACTTGAGAGGCTCCCACCACCAACGGTTGTCGCGGTACCAGGCGAAGGTCAGCTCCAAGGCCTCATCGAGGTTGTGGGCTGGTTCCCAGCCGAGGGCGGCCACCTTCGACGAATCGACGCTGTACCGGCGGTCATGGCCCAAGCGGTCGGTCACGTAGTCGACTCGCTCGGGGCCGGCGCCGGCGAGCGCCAGCAGCTTGTCGACGAGGAAGCGGTTGGGCATCTCGTTGCCCGCCCCAATGTTGTAGATCTCGCCCGGTTTGCCCGAGCGCAGCACCAAGTCGATGGCTGCGCAGTTGTCTTCGACAAAGAGCCAGTCCCGTTGGTTGAGCCCGTCACCATAAAGCGGCACGTTGGCGCCGTCGAGCAAGTTGGTCATCGAGAGGGGCACCAATTTCTCCGGGAACTGCCAGGGCCCGAAGTTGTTGGACGAGCGGGTCACGGTGACAGGGAAACCGTAGGTGGTGAAGTAGGAGAGGGCGAGCAAGTCCGAACCGGCCTTGGAAGCCGAATAGGGCGAGCGCGGCTCCAAGCGGGCGTCTTCAGCGGAGCTGCCCTCCTCGACCGAACCGTACACCTCGTCGGTCGAGATATGCACCACCCGGCCGAGGCCGGCCCGGCGTGCTGCGTGCATGACGAGGTTGGTGCCCACGCAGTTGGTCATGGCGAAGTCCTCGGGCCCGGCTATGGAACGGTCGACGTGGCTTTCGGCCGCGAAGTGCACGACGGCGTCGTGGCCCGCTATCGCCTCTTCCAGCGCCGGCAGGTCGCAGATGTTGGCTCGCACGAACCTGTAGCGGCTGCCGAAGCGTTCCTCCACGTCCTTTAGCGTCGAGAGGTTGCCCGCGTAGGTGAGAGCGTCGTAGACGGTTACCTCGTCATCGGTGTGCGAGAGCACAAAGCGTACGTAATTGGAACCGATAAACCCGGCTCCGCCGGTCACCAGCAGCTTCACGACAGGTCCACCTGGCAGTGGTCCCCGACCATGAGGCGGGTAGCGCGGGGCCGGCGAGCGCTGCGGGTCACCTCGACGTCGTAGCCAAGAAGCGAGTCCTCGATCCGCCCTGCGTCGATGACGCGAGAGCTCCCGCACAGGACCGAGTGCTCCACTTCCGAGTGCTGGATAACGCACTTAGGGCCGATGGCGCTGAACGGCCCCACGAAGGAGTCCGAAACCTCCGTGCCGGCGCCGATGATGGCCGGCCCCCTCACGTGGCTGCGCACGACCCGGGCACCGGCCTCGACGATTACTCGGCCTTCTAGCTCACTGTCTTCGACGTGGCCCTCGACCCGGCGTTCGATCTGTTCCAGGAGCAGGCGGTTGGCCTCGAGCAGGGGCGTGAGCTTGCCGGTGTCGATCCACCAGCCCTTCAGGATCTCGGCCAGGACGATGTGGCCGGCATCGACCAGCCACTGGATGGCGTCGGTGATCTCGAGCTCGCCCCGCGCCGAGGGCTTGATCGAGGCGACGGCCTCGTGGATGCGGCTGTCGAAGAGGTAGACGCCCGCCAGCGCCAAATCCGAGGGCGGCACCTCCGGTTTTTCGACCAGCCGGACCACTCGGCCCGCCGCGTCCAGTTCGGCCACCCCGAAGCGCTGGGGGTCCTCGACGTGGGCAAGGAGGATCTGGGCCGCCGGCAGCAGGGGCTCGCCCTCGCCGAGGCGGGGGGCGACAGACCGAGCTCGTTCGGCCTGGAAACGGCGGACCAGTTCCTGGAGGTCCTGCTCCAAAAGGTTGTCGCCGAGGTACATCACGAAATCGTCTTCGCCCAGGAAGTCCCGGGCCACCAGTACGGCGTGGGCGAGGCCGAGCGGTGCCTCCTGGCGTATGTACGTCACGGCCAAACCAAACCCCGACCCGTCGCCCACCGCCGCTTCGACCTCCGCCGCCGTGTCCCCCACTACCAGGCCGACTTCGCTTATCCCGGCCTCGGCGATGGCTTCGAGCCCGTAGAAAAGGATCGGCTTGTTGGCCACGGGGACGAGCTGCTTGGCCCGGGTGTGGGTGATGGGGCGGAGGCGAGTACCCGCACCTCCACAGAGCACCAAGGCTTTCATTGGTAGTCAGGGGCGCGGTGCTCTTGCGAGCCCGGTTCCCCATCCCCCTTTCAATCCGTACGTGCGGTTTTCCCGCATACGGCTTACCGACGGTCTTCTTGACATGGTTACGCTGCCTTTGGG
>JAJYMB010000045.1 GCA_021787365.1 Actinomycetes bacterium
CAGCAGCCCTACCAAACTTGCCGGGACCGGAGGCGGGACGATTTCCAGCTGGTCACCGAACGGTAAGAGGCTCCTCTTCCAAGCAAACGACGCGGTCTGGTTGAGGTCGAGCCCCTCGAGCACGTCGGTCAAGATCGCCTCCCCCCTCTTCCCGCGGCTATCTCAGGGTCCTGGCCCGGGACCAACCCGGACAACGAGCGGGCCCTCCGCCTCTACCAGCGCTGCGGCTTTGAGCCCCGAACGGTCCAGCACAGCCGGGTGGTGCCAGACGGCAGCACGATCGACGCGAGCGTTCTTCTGCGCCGGACCGTCGCCCGGCGTACCTGCTCGACCGCGGTGCACGCCCTCCTCCGCTGACAACCTGCCCCGGAGACCTTCGCCGCTGACACACCGTCGTCGTAACTGGGGCAGGTCAGGCAGTGTTGAATACGGCGTGGCGTGTCTTGGCGGTGCCTTCGCCGCGGCTTTCCTGGGCGGTGACTGGGGCCGCGGCATAGCCGCGCTCGGTCGTCGTAAAGAGTGTTGCGGCCGCCTTTTGGGATTCGGTGGCGATCTTCACGATCAGCCCCTGCCATGCGGCGACGGTCGCCTTGTCGTCGCCTTCGACCCACACCCCGAGGTCTCGGAGGATGCCCTCCACTTTGTCGGCATCCTTCGCGCCGGTGTGCAGGTGCAGCGCCACCTTTCCGCCGGGCAGCTTGTCGGACGACCCGCTCTTGATGACCGGCGCCAGCTCGAACGCGGCCCGGTAGAGCCGGTCGAGGCCCGGGACGGCCTTGGACAGGCCGGCGTTCTTGGCCGCGTCGGTCATGCGCCAGACGTACTTCCCGGATTTTGCGGCGGCCTCCCAGGCGTGAGAGTCGTGCCGGCGGGACTCCTTGAGGGCGTCGGCCATGTTCTCGGTCACCGCGATCATCAGCTCGTCGACTGTCTGGCTGATCGTGGATCCAATCTGCAGGCCGACAACGGCGTGGTTGACCGCGGCATCGGTGACGTAAGCCTCGTTCGACCACAACGCGGCTTCGGATACGACGCTGCGCAGCTGGGTGAGGAGATCCTCGACCCGTTTCTCACGGGCCACATCAGCGGGAGCGGCGTTGGCGGTATCGATCGCCGCCTTCAGTGTTGCCCGCTGCTTCTTGATGGCTCGCAGCTTGTCCTCGTAGACACGGTTGGACGACTCCATTTTCAGGGACTCGACGCCCAGCGCGGAGGAGTCGTCACCCAAGATCCCCTCGGCGGTGGCTTCGATGCGCGCGGTTCCGGGACCGAGGTCCTTGCACTTGTCGGCCGGTGCCTTCGCCTTGGCCGTCTTCTGCATCTGGCCCTTGAGCTCAAGCATGTACTTGTCGTACCGCTGGGAGGCAAGGGCGGCGACCTTCTCGGGGACGTTGGTGGCAGTCAAGTAGGACTGCCACTGCGCCCAGGGCATGTGGATGCGGGCCTTCACCAGCGCCCAGGCCTGCTGGTCCCTCTGGTCGTCGGCGTAGGCCTCCGGCGTGCTGACGCCACCCTGCTGGGTCTTCGTCCGCTCGCCCTCCTTCTTCACCAGCGTCACCGCCCCCGACGGCCCTTGCGCCCCGAAGCCCTTCGGACTGAACATGAAGTCCTTGGCATAAACGTTCACGTCATAGACCACGCCCGCCTCGTGGTCCCAGCCGTCGAGGCGGAACATCTGGTTGAACTGGGCGACGGCGACTTCGGTCTGGCTTCCCTTCAAGTTGACGTCGATATCGCTCGTCAGCGACGTGCTGCCCTCCGCTCCCCACGTCAGGTCGTCGGCGCCGGTGAGCTCCCGCACCCGTGCCTTCGTCTTCTTAAGGATCATGTCGTGGTGCCACCGCCGATACTCGATGAGCCGGCTCATGAGCACGTTCCGCACGCCGGTCTTCTTGTAGGCCAGCTCCTCTTTGGCCAGGACCCAACTTTGCTGGAGGGGCCCGTGGAGGATGCCTCGCAGAACGGGAGACTCCGGCGGCAGGCCGTTGATCCGTGCCTTGTCCCCTTCGGTGCCGCTGTCGAGCACCCCGAGCAGCTCCTCCAAGGAGACGTCGCCGCTACCGAACAGGCGGCTGCGGACCGGGTCATTGACGACGTCATTCGGGGCGCGGGCAACCCGCCGCTCCGACAAGAGCGCCACCGTTGCTCGATTGCCGATGGTTCGCTGCAGGCCGGCGAGCTCGACCTGCCTGGCAGACGCGAGTTCCGGCGCCTGGCTCGGCGGAGTGGACCGCTGAGCAGACTGGATCCGCTCCTCATCCACGTGGACTCGCTGCCCGGCCTTCTCCACGCTTGCATCGTAGCCTTCGGATCGGAACCCGCGCCTCCTATGCCGGCATGGCCGACGGCGAGACCCAACTGCTGCTGCCCGGCGCCGACTGGGAGCGGATCGGGCCGGCCCAGCTTCGGGACCCCACCGACGAGCAGCCACAGGCCGAGGGAACCGAGGTGGCCCGGTGAGCGGCATCGCTGGTCTCCGGGCCCATTGGACTTCACCCGGACGCCGTTCACCAAGGACCTCGCCCCCTCGATGCTGCACCGCCACCCCGGACATGCCGAGCCCGTCGCCCGCGTCGCCTGGTGCGTGGAGGAGGCCGCCATCGGCGTTGTCACCGGCGAGGTCGGAGCCGGCAAGACCGTGGCCGTGCGTTCCGCACTGGGGGGACGGGCCTACAAGACACGGCAGACATCAGCCGAGTGTGACATGCATAATGATGCTTATGCATCAGAGTGCCGGAAGTAACCTCTGACGGGTTGTCAATGCTCGCTCGCTACCGCTGTGACAGCTCACCGGCGCCGGGCTCCGGCCGATCGACGCACGCGCGGCTGCCCAACATCGGAGTGCCGCATAGGCAAGACTGCCTGTGATGGCGTTCGGTCAGCAGCCAGGCCCACCCGCGTCGACGAGACAGATGAAAGAGCTCCTCGCTCTTCTGAACGATGCCGGCCATACGGACTTCCGCGACGCCCGCGGGCCGATGGGGTTCACGCAGCGTCAGGCCGCCGGCAAGTTCACCCGAGACGAAGCAGCAGCTTTCATCGCCCGCCTCCAGGGCAATGAACTCGAAGGGGCTCCCCGCGCCGTTGTCCCAGGGGCGAGGCTCTCCGCGCAAGGCCAGCTACTGCGCCACTTACCTGCCGACCAGCTCGCTGCCGAGCTCCGCCGCCGTGGTTGGGCCGTGGCCGAGCCCGTGGCGGACAGCTTGAGCCGGCCCGGCCCCGATGTGGGCTCCGGTCCCTGAGCCAAGGTCGGGCCACCTGAGTTATGGGGATGACCCACCGGCAGCCTGGCAAAAGAGGGGCGGAAAGGCAGAGCTTCCCAGGGGGAAAGGGTGAGCGCGGCCCAAGAGTCGCGACCGATGACCCACATCTATGCCGGGAGCCCCACATTTTTTTTACGGCACGGGGGCCCGTCCCCGCGGAGCGGGCGCCGCTCAGGCGGTGTCTCGGAGCCCGAGGGACGACGGGGTGATCTCGATGCTCAAGTCGATGCCCAACCCTCTCGCCAGTCTGGCCAGCGTCCCGAGCGACGGCTCGTGGTCGCCTGCTTCGAGACGGGCGATCGCGGGCTGGCGCATACCGAGCTGTCGCGCCAACGCGCTCTGGGACAAGCCGTGCTCTGCTCGGTAACGGATGACGCGGACTGCCACCGCGTTGGCGAAAGCGGTCCGCTCGTACTCTTGGCGCACCCGCGGGTCGCGCAGTTCCTCAGCGGCGATCTCTTCTGCGGTGCGCAGATCTGACAGTTTCACCATGAGGACCTCAGCTGTCCTCGACAGCGGCAAGCCGCTTTAGGGCGGTTCGGCACGAACGTCGGAACCCCTGCAGGTCGACTTGCGCCTCCGGTCCCACTGCGGCGACCACGAACCTGTCCCCCACTTGGCGGTAGAGCGCTCGCCACGGGCTGCGACCACCGCGAGGCCGCAGCTCGCGCAGCCCAGGAGCGTCGCGGACAGCGCTCGAGTGCGGGTAGCCCAAGGCCGGGCCCAGCACTCGGAGCTTGGTGTCGACGTTGATCATGGCGGCGATCTCGGCTGGCGGGAGGGCGGAGCGCTCGCGCTCGGCCTCCGGCAGGTAGACAACGCTCCACACTTACCGACGATACCACGTGTGTTATAGCCAGGAACGTCTCACGAACGATCGTTTGCGGACGCTCTACCCCACGAGGCATCTTCCCAGTGGGATGTGTAACGCAAGTCGTGTACGCGCCTATGTAACGCCAACCCCTGTTTGTGCTACAGCAGCCCTGGGCGCACTGGCGGCGCCCACCGCCTTGGCGACCTTCTCTAGGACCACGACGCCGAGCAGTCCCAGGCTCCCACGCACGATGCACCGTAGGAGCTGACCAGGCATGCTTAACCAGCTCTACGCTTGACGAGATGAACGCCGAGCGCGAGCAGAACTGGTACCCCATCGGCAAGGTTGGCTGGTTCACGCAACACGTCCGCGAAGGCATCGAGGTCACGGCCGAACAGCTTCGCCTGCTGCAGCCTGCACTGGCCCGACCGGGCCGCCTCGATGACGCCACCGTGGCCCGCGTCATCCGCGTGCACCAGGACCAAGCCGACGATCTCGTGCTTTTCCAGAACCAGGCCGACAGATGGAACGCCACGCCTGGGACCACCCCCGTCCCAACGCGCTGCCGTTCGAGAGTACGAGGCGGCCATCCGCGAGTTGCGCCGGGTGAACGCCGAGGTGCTGTCCGCCGCGGAGCGACTGAAGCCGCTCTCCATAGAGGCCTTGCTTGCCAAGTCCGACTTGGAGCTTGGCATCGAGGTGCTGCTCCACAGCAATAAATGGCCCTAACTCGGCACGCTGGGGAGAACCGGTCCGAGTGCCACGGCGGGTCAGCACGGTACTGTACGACATGCCGCCGGGCTGGGCGGGACCGAGGGCCGACGCCGCACTCGTCCTGTGCGGCCGGGCCGGGACCGGCCCGGGCCGGCGGGCCTACATACGTGAGCCGTCCAAGCCCAACCACTGGCGTACCCCTTCACCCCTTGCCCGGGCTCGCCTCGGCATCTGTCTACAGTGGCTTGGTCGTTCCCGTCAGGGCCATCACGTGAGAACGGCCTCGAGCGGGTCAGCCTGAGACGGCTGTCGGCTCGCTGGCTGGGACGAAGCCGCTGAGGTCCAGTTCCAGGCCCACTCGCCCGTCCTCCGCTACCCAGGCCACTTTGGCCGGGCAGGTGTTGCCTTCGTCGTCACCGGCGAGGAACCGCTGGCCCGCCGCCACCTCGGAGGCCGGCGCGAAGAACCTTTGCAGGGTCACCACGCTCCCTGCCTCGTCCACGTCGTTGAAGTCCACCCACACGGCTGGCAGCTCGGCCATGCCTACCACGGTAGCCACATGCTTGGCCACGGGCGGTGGCGAGGGTTCGGCTCTGGTGGGGAGAACGCCTGCTCCACCCGGCGCAGCCCAAAGAGGGCACATGCTCTCGTTCGGGGCCCTACGACCACGATGACCGAGCCACGCACCGAGCCCTGGCGAGCGCTTTCTTCCACCCCGGGTCGCTCGGGTCGGCCAGGTTCGCCACCACCGCCATGACCGCTGTCAGGTTGCCCCGGGGGCCGATGATGTCGGCGAACAGCTCCTCGTCCTTGCGGAGCCGGGCCACGTCGGGACAAGCCGACCGGCCGCCTCCCGGTCACTTACCTGGCGGGTGTTGACAACGACCAGCTGTGCCTGCTCGATGCCGGCATAGGGGCCGGCGATTGCCCATCGCTCCCCGGCCTTTCGCGCCGGCGACCTCTTCGCCTCGGCAGCGCGGGCACGCAGGCTGGCCGCTACCTTGTCCATGAGGGCAGGGTTGTGCCGGGCGAGCTCGGCGAGGGGCGCACCGCCCACCATGTCGAGGAGCTCCACGACGCCGGTCGGGCCTTGGAGCAGCCGCTCCAGGACCGCGGCGCTCTCACGTACATCGCCCCGGCGGGGCTGAGCGCTGCGCACGAAGAGCCGCCCACCTTCGACCGATGGAGGCGCAACGAACACCCGGAGGTCGGCGAACTCGAGCGGGTTGTCCCCTTCGAGGACGACCACCTGGGAGTAGTGCTCCATGAGGTCGGTCATGAAGAAGTCGTCGAAGCTGACATCGTGACCAGGGAAGTCGTACAGCGCGGAGCGGATAGCCCCAGCCTGACGGTAGCGGCGGAGCTCGGGGTGGCTCCTCGGCGCTGTCTCTTGGGCCCGGCCGAGGGTGTCGTCCCGGCGGCAGCGCGCCACCAGGGCCGAGGCCCTGATCCCCGCCAGCAGCGCCTCGACGAAGGCCGTCTTCCCGGCGCCTTCAGGCCCGGCGACGTGGATGAGCGAGCGCTCGGTCACGGCCCGCCTTCAATGGCGCGGTGGAAGTGCAGGACCACCGTGGTCTCGAGGCGACTGGCACCGCCGGCCTCGACCGCGTCGAGGAGGCAGGGCCCCAGTTGGCGACGCCCCACGGTCAGCGTGACGGCACGTCCCCCGATTGGTGGGAGCACCCCGTCGGCAAAGAGCTTGACCACCGTCTGCGCCTGGGCCGACACTAAGACCTGACCTGCCTCGACCCGGGCCGCGTGGCGGTGGGCGGGGAAGGAGAGAAAGGACGCGCAGCCGGGCACGTCCGAGCGGGCCAGCGGGGTCCGGACCTCGTCGAGGTACCGACCTCCGATCGCGATCCGAACTTGAGACCTCCTCGTCGCCAGGCCCGCCATGTGGTCGCGAGCCCGGCTGGGTCGAGCAACCTTGTTCGAGCAAACCTATTCGAGCAACCCTATTCGAATCGTGCGTGCCCCGGACAGGAGCGCTACGGCCTTGCCGGCCCCCACGCCCAGGCTCAACCCTCAACCCCCGAGGGCGGCCACGAGCTCGGCCCGGCGCTGCTCCAAAGCGGCGAGCTCCCGTCTCAACCGCTTCATCTCCCGGTCGACGTGCGCGAGCTCGGCGGAGGCCTTCCTGGCCTCCAGTGCTCGCTGACCGTGCTTGGATCCACCGGCGCGCTGTCCCTTACATGAGCGGAGGAGCCTCAGCCACGGGTTCCCGTGCATCGAGCCGGCCCGGTACTGGAGGCTGCCGGCGTTGATCGCCTCCACGATCTCCTTGCGGCTGAGGCCGAACTCTTGGCAGGCCGTTTTGTCACTGAGCGTCGCCCCCTTCCGCCCCCACTGCCCATAGCCGCTGTCCACGGTCCAACCCTCCTCGAGTCGAGTCCCCCCGCTAGGTAGTCAGGGCCCGCCCTCTGCTGCTAGCGAGTGTTAGCCTACTCGTTAGCAGATGTTAGTATGTTCGTTAGTGACTGTCAGGACCCAGGGTTGAGCGCTCCGAGCCGGAACCCCTTCCGCCCCGGCTTCAACCGTTCACCCCAGCTGCTCGCCGGGCGTGACGAGATCCTCGGCGCGGCCCGGTCAGCCCTGGCTGAAGCAGCCAGCGGGACGATGCCGACGTCGCTCATGCTGGTCGGGAGCCGGGGCGTGGGGAAGACCGTGCTGCTGCGGGAGGTCGCGGACATAGCCGGCCAGCATTACGGCTCGCCACGCCTGCGGGTCGAAGTCACCTCTCCGGGAAGTTTCGTCCCCCATCTCTTGCACGAGGCCGCCCTGGTTGAGCAGACCCTCGGCACGACGCGGCCCGCCGGCGGGCTGCACGCTGCGTCCGCGACGATCCGAGCTGGTGTCGCCGGCGTCGGCGCCGAGGTGACCCTGGACCGCTCTGCCGCACCCGCCTTCCCTGACTATTACCTCATACGCGACGCCCTGGCCCGCCTGGCCGAGACGTTGCGCACGACGGGGAGCCCGCTCGTCGTCACCGTGGACGAGGCCCAGGTTGCAAGCCGCGACGACCTGTCCTCCTTTGCTGCCGCTCTCCAGTACGGCGAAGAGGAGGACTGGCCTGTCGTGGTCGTCCTGGCCGGGCTGCCTTCGATGCGCGACCCCGGCCGCTCGGTCACCTACTTCGAGCGGTCGAACTGGTACGAGGTCACGTCGCTCGACCGCTCTGCCACCATAGAGGCGCTCGGGGTACCCGCCCAGCAGGCCGGCCGGCCCTTCGAGCCGGCAGCCCTCCAGCACCTGGCCGAGCGCACGGGCGGCTACCCCTACGCGGTCCAGCTGTACGGCTACCACGCCTGGTCGGTCTCCGAAGGCCACGGACGCATCACCCTCGCCCACGCGCAGGCCGCCGCTGGGCCCGCCAACACCCAATTAGAGCAAGGCCTCTACTTGAGCCGCTGGAACCAAGCGTCCCGACGCGAACAGGAGTACCTTGCAGCGGTCGCTGCCGTCATCGCCCGCGGCGAGTCGGCCACGGCCACCAGTATCGCCGCGCAGCTCGGGAGGGCCCCCAAGGAAGTCGCCGTGTACCGGGAGCGGCTGATCGCAAAGGGCACCCTCGTCACAGACGGGCGCCAGAGCGCCTTCACGGTCCCTGGCATGGCCGGCTTCGTGCAGCGCACCGCAGCGGCCGCCAGGCGTCGGGGCGCCGGCGGGGACGAGGAAGCCGCCCGCGCTATACACAGCACCCAGCGCGGCCGGCGCCGGCCACGGCCACCAGACCTCGGACGCTAGGTACGGGCGGGCCAGGCGCGGACGACGAGCAGCCTCGCCTCGCGAGCTAGGCCATCGCTGAAGAGGCCGGGTGCCGAGCACGGACGAGCTCGGAGCGGTCTCGTCCTCACCGTCGACGAGGCACAGGTGGCCATGCAACAACGAGACGGCAGGGAGGAACTGGCGCTCCTTTGCGCCGCCCTGCAGGAGGGCACCTCCGCCGACTGGCCCGCGGTGGTGGCCTTCGCCGGCTTGCCGGGCATGTGGCCGTCCGCTTCCTTGGCGGGCACGCTCGACCAGCGCGGGCTCACCTACCTGGGGCGAGGCCACTGGCTCGACGTCGGCCCGCTCGGCCCCGAGGACACCCTCGTAGCCCTGGCCGAGCCGGTCAGGCAGGCGGGGCGGCCCTTCGGCCCGACTGCAGCGGACTACCTGGCAGAGCAGGCTGACGGTTACCCCTACGCGGTCCAGGTCTACGGGGAGCACGCTTGGTGGGCCTCGGAGGGGGCGGCCACGATCGGGCGCCTGGGCGGCAGAGCAGGCCCTTGCCGAGGGCCGCAGGGACCTCGAAGCCGGCCTCTACCGGGGAGGTTGGCCAGGTCTACCCCCGCTGCAGCGGGGGATGCCGCGCGGCGATCGGTTTCGCGCTGCCTGGGTCAGTGACGACGCACAGCTACCGCTGTGGCAAATCCAACTGCGCGTGCCACAGCAACCCTCCTCACCTGCACGGCCCCTACACGCAGTGGACCCGCCAGTCAGCAGGCAGGACGATCCATGTGAACCCCAGTGCCGAACAGATCGAGGACTACATGCCGTGGTTCGAGAACGGCGCTGAGATCCATCGGCTCGTGCGGGAGTTCGAATCCCTCACCCTCAGCGTGCTCGAACGGGATCCTCGCTTCGAGCAGCACTGAGGCCGTCCTCCGCCGCGCCCGGGTGTTCCAAAAGTGCGAAACTCCACCCTAACGAACCTATAGAGTACGTAAAGTGATGGATCTGGGTACCTGGTCAGCTTGCTAAGAGGCCGAACGCCATGCCGGAGTCCCGCGAGGTAGCTGCCGCAGAACCGAAGCAACTGACGCCCGCCACTTCCGGGCTGAGCACCGAGAAGCCCGACTTACGGCAGCTCTTCGCGCTGGCGACGGGCAGCCACAGTGAGCCGCATCCTGCTGCCCTCTTGCAGTTGCAGCGCAGTGTCGGCAACGCCGCAGCCGTCGCCTGGTTGCAACGACAGCAGGGGAAGGACGCGCGCTCCCTCGTTGATCGTGCGATCGCCTCTCAGGGAACCGAGCTCGATCCGGCCACTCGTTCGGTGATGGAAACGCACCTTGGTGCCGATCTGAGCGACGTGCGCGTGCACATGGATGCCGACTCTGCCGAGTGCGTTCAGGCCAAGGCCTACACGATCGGCAACGACGTCGTGCTCCACCCCGATCACTTCAAGCCAGGAACACCTGCCACACAGCGGACGCTCGCGCACGAGCTGACCCATGTCGTGCAGCAGCGCTCCGGCCCTGTCGAGGGCGACCTCTCGATCGGCGGGATGCGCGTCTCGGACTCCACGGACCGCTTCGAGCGTGCTGCTGAACGGAGCGCCGACGCCCTGACGGCCGCCAGAACACAACCTGCGACCTCATCGCGGGTCGGGCAGAGCGAAGCGCAAGAGGACCCGGACGAAATCCCGGGACGACCTGGCTATAGGGAGATCCCCGAAAGCTGGCTCGAGCCGTATTACGCGAAATACGGACGGGGCGAACAGCAAAAGAACGAGAGCGAGCAACCGGAGCAGGAGAGCCCTGAGAGTTCGGACGAGACCGACTCCAGCAGCAACTACGGAGGGCACAGAGGGCAACGGCTCCAGCGCTTGACCACGGCCACCACGGCCTTGGGTGCAACGCCACCTGCACCTTGCTCGTTGCTTGTCCAGCGGGACAAGAGGGATAAGCCGGCAACCGACAGCGAAAAGGACATGGAGGCCCTCGACTACGACTCGATCATGCAGTTGATTGACAAGGACGTTCGGATCACCTACAAGAACATCGCAGTCCAACCAAATGGTGAGTTGTTCATCGAGTTTCGCGAGACCAAGCCCAAGTCTGACAACGTGATGTCGCAGGTGACGGGCGGCTACTCCTACGACGAGAAGCTGCACGTGCCGGCCACCGTCGATGACATCGCAATCCGCACGAATATCGTCACCCGTCTCTGCCTGGAGCGAGGGTTCACCTCATTCAAGACGACGAGACCCGAAAAGCTATCCAATGTGCAGTCCGGCGCGCCGATCATCTGGCAGATGCTCAAAGACGGCAACCTCACCGATGACGAGGCTTACAACCCCGAACTCGGCATCCAGTCATACTTGCGAGAGGCTCTCAACGAGCGTCGGCACCCTCGATTGCTCGAGCTGTTCAAGAAACACGGCGAGAGTCCGAAGAAACTGGCGGAATACGGCCAGTGCCTGTCCGTCGTGGCCGACCACGTCGTCGCCGACAGAGGCATCTTTCCCTCTGAGCAATGCGGACGGGAGATCACCATCTACGTCGACCCAGGGTTCAAGCCCGAGGGCTGGTGGGCTGCGTTCGCGAAGGAGCTTGTTTCCCGTATGGAGGCTGCGGGCCTTCCCCGACTCCCGATTGCCGACGGCGACCAGAAGGTTGTCGGCGAGGGCGAGAACGTCGACGGCAGCGTGCATGCCTACTTCTCAAGCCGCGACGAGGGCATGGCGATGGACACCACGCTTGACTACTTCGGGTTCCCCATCTGGTATGGCGGGAATGCCCAGAAGTCACGTTCGACCCCACTCGAGGGTCAGCAGCACGCGAGAAAACTCGTCTTCGACATGGACCTCAACAAGCCAGAACCGAACGAACCAGGGCTCGATGTGGAGGTTAACCCCAATGAGCATCAGACCGTCATCCGTGCCCGAGTCAAGCCAAGCAAGAGGAAGCGCTTCGCCAACTGGTTGAAGAAGCTGTTGGGCCTGCGCTAGGCCCGTTTTCCGCACCGTAATCGGGTAAGGGTCGGGCCCAGCGTGAGAGTTGTGCTTGCTGGTGATGGGTTTTGTTCGGTCCAGCCCGGCTGTGACGGGCAGGGTGTTGTGCCAACGAGGAAACTTATATCCTTGTAACCCGTGCTGGTTTGGTGCTATCGTTGTGCCAACCATGTACCCCAGGGTGAAGACGGTTCGCAAGGGTGATCAGGTGCATCAGTACGTGCAGCTGGTAGAGGGCCGGCGCGAGGCGGGCAAGGTTCGACAACGTGTTGTGGCAACGTTGGGCGCCTGGACGAGCTGAAAGCCTCCGGGCAGCTGGAGCGGTGGGCCGGCGCGTTCGCCCGGTTAGACCCTCCGCCGATCGGAACTCACCGGGAGGTCGGCCCGCTGGTGGTGGTCGACCTGGTCGATTCCGTGGCGCCGATGCGGGGGCCGGTCCTTGCTTACCCACGGCGGGGTGGTGGCCGCCTTGGTTGCCAACCGGCTGTGCGCGCCGGCACCGCTTTATGACATCTCGTCGTGAGCGTCGTCGTCGGCGTTCGCAGAGCTGCTGGGGGTGCCCGCCGGGCTGCTCAACGACGACCGCCTCGGGCGGGCCTTGGATGCGATCGCCCCTCGGGTTAAGGATCTGCGGGGACCCCTGCCGGCGAGTTCTTCACCGCGGCAGTCGAGGCGGTGAGCCCGCCTCTTTTGCCGTCAGGACGAAAAACTGTTCGTCAATGCGCTCAAGTTGGCAGCGAAGATGCAATCCGACAACCAGAGAGCGACGGGAGCCGTTGCCCTCGGAGCGATCGTGCTCGCCGTCGGTATCCTTCCTATTCTCCCGAGGTTGAGATCGGCGGATCCCAGCCAATGGAACCGCTGGTGTTACCGCCATCGATATCTGGGCGCGAATTATGGACGCAGCGCCTTGTTAAGATCGAGATCGATCCCAGCAGCCAGCATATCTTGAGCCAACTTGAGCTGCCAGTTCTCGCTGAAAGACACGTAGAGCAGCCCATCGAGGTCAGACGGCCGTTCGACGCCTTGCTCGTACAAGGCGACGACGTGATCTCGACCGAGACGACCGAAGAAGAGCCCGAGTTCCAGCACCACGTTCTGCCGAGCACGTTGCTGGAGGTGAGTATCGTCGACACCACCGACGTCATTACCGGTGAGCAGCACCACCGCTAAGCTCGCCTCTGCAGCGTGATCCTCCAGTTTTTCGATGATGGTCCGACCGCGGTTCGCTTGCTCATGGAGGATCGTGGGTCGGCGACCGGTTACACGCCCGATGAAGTGAGCGACCTCGAGCTTCCGTGCCGAGTCGTGGCCGTGGACAACGAAGACCGTCTGGCTGCCAGAGGTCATTGTGGCCCCCTCCGTAGCCTTGTGGGCCAACCCGGGGGGTTCGTCATAGAGTCCGAGCCGGTTCCGGATCGAAACGAGCTTCTGTTGTTGGTGCTCGATGTCGAGCTGGACCGATCGCAGCTCTCTCTGGGGATCTCTCAAGCCCGAGGCGTGGAACATGAGTGGCTGGTACTCATCAGCCAAGGCCGGTGTCGTGAAGATACGGCGAAGCAGGGTCTTGTTGTAGTCGTGCCAAGTGTGGGACTCATTCTTGAGCTCATCAACTCCCCTGTGGCGAGGTGACCTGGCGGTCGAGCATCTGCTGAGCAAGCTCAATCCGTTCATTGAGCTTCTCTTCTGCCTCGGCCCGGGCGACTCGCAGCGCGGGCTTCTCGGGCGCGGGGTCTACCGAGGGTCGTCGCCGCGGGGCCACAAAGCCTTATTCCACTCACCGTCGTGTTGACAAGCACGGTCCTTGGTCGCACCTCCAAGCCAGGTCCTAGACCGCCATGGCGGTGCCGCAGGCCTGGCAGGACACCTCGCTCAGGGTGCAGTCCCTCCCGCAACTCCCCCAATCCGAGCACGTGTGGCACTCCGGCTTGCCGTGAGCGAATGTCGCAGGCTGCCAGCACCGATTGCAGAACCAGTACACACCCCAGTCCTTCCACGGCTTGGCGTCCGAGCGCCAAATGGAATGGAAGTCGGCGTAGACCGTGTAGCTGCCGAAGCCAGTTCGGATGGTCGACCCCGGCCCACCGTGCAGGATCCGGTTGCGGTAATCGGCCGTGATCTGCTCTAGTAGGCCGGGCGGCCTTGACCTCGACATAGGGAGGAGGTGCCACAACATGCTCGCCCTGTACTGGAACACCGCTATCAACCTTCTCACCGTGGCGCCCATACCTGCCACCAGAGGAGTGGGTCGACCAACCGAGGCGGGGTGGTTTTGATTAGGGGTCGGGACATAGCGGTCCGTGTCCCGCTCGTGTAGCTACGGATCAGTGGTTAGACCGCCACGGTGCGGGCGCTCGTCGACGCTCCGGGGTAGGTTTATGCCCATGGAGGTACGTGAGGTGAGCCCGGAGGAGTGGGAGGCGCTGATGGAGCGGATGTCCCACGGGGGCCCGCCTACTGCTGACGACGTGAGCATCACCCCTGACGGCCGGCGCTTGGACTCGAAGGAGAGAGTGCTCGAGTGGGTGGCTGACCTGGATGCGCTGCGGGTCGCGGAGGAGGCGGCAGGCAGGGTCTTTGCCCACGACGAGGTGGCTGCCTTCTTCGCCCGTCGGCAGGGGCAGCGTGAGGCCGGGCCCGGGCCAACGGCGGCCTGAGCCGTCTGGCGAGGAGCCACCCCAGCTCGATGTGGCCCGCTTGCTCGAGGCCTTGGACCGCCACGGCGCCCAGTACATCGTCGTAGGTGGCGCAGGGGCGCGTGGCCACGGGGCCACCCGGGACACGGTGGACCTCGACTGCGTGGTCCGCCAGGACCGGGAGAACCTCGACAACGTGGCGGCGGCGCTCCGTGACCTCGGGGCCTTCCTTCGCGTGGGCGGCATGAGCGACGAGGAAGCACGACGTCTCCCCGTGCAGGTCGATGCCCGGACCTTGGAGGGGTTCACCACCTGGCGGACCCTAGCTGGCGACGTAGACATCATCGCCGACATCCCGCGTCGGGAGGGAGGCAGGATCGGCTACGAAGAGCTAGCTCGCCACGCGTTGGTCGTCAATGTGAAGGACTATGGCAGGCGCCTCGTGATCGCCGCCCTCGACGACATCATCGCTTCCAAGGAGGGCGCCGACCGGCCCAAGGACCGCGAGGCCTTGCCAGAGCTCTACGCCCTGAGGGACCGCCAACTAGGTGCCACCGGGACGGCCCCCGAGGCTGGCGGTCCGCCGTCAGGTCCGGTGCAAGAAGGGCGTGAGGAAGACCGGAACGAGAATTAGCGCGACCAAGCCAATGACGCGCCTGACTAGGGCGTTCGCGCCTCACAGTGGCGCGACGTAAACCCGTCCACTGGTTCTTGCCCGCCCACGCGCACCGACGCCGGCATTGCCGGGACAGCTGACCGTGACTGTGAGCTGCGCAAATGCCATGCAAGACGAGCTGCCCCAACAGCTACCACTAATTTCGGGCAGGATCTTCCTCAGCCCCCCGAACCTACGCAGATGCGTCGATAACTCGCCCCCGCACTGAACGGAGGATCCTGTTCCGACCCTCCTCGACCCCTGCACTCACAGGCAGAGCTTCGCCACCTTCGCCTTTTTCGACCTGCTCAACTTCTCGCTCGAGCTCGGCCATGTCTCGGCGGCGCTGCTCGGCGCCGGCTCAAGGCCCGATCGCGCCAGCACCCTCTCGCGAAGGCCTTGGTCGAGTACGGCAAGGTGCTACGGGCCCTCCACGCCCTTCGCTGGTTCACCGACGAGGCGTCCCGACGGCGCATCGGCTGCCAGTTCAACCGAGGCGAGGCCTGCGATCACTGG
>JAJYMB010000104.1 GCA_021787365.1 Actinomycetes bacterium
TCTGAGAGAACAATAAAACCAATGGCCGTCAACCTTGTGAGCTTGCGTCGAGCGGAGCCAACATGCAGCCAAGCCGCCTCGTACTATCAGTTGGGCCGGATGGGTGAAGGTGCACTGCAAGAAGCTGCCGAGCACCCCTCCCTACTGCTCGGGGGGCGGCGAACCTGCAGGGACAAGGGCCCTTCGTGCCGGCGGGCACCCCTGCGAGACCGCGCTCGCTCCATCCTGAGGTGGTGTGTGCGTTCCCTTCACCTGAGCGCTGCCCCCAGGTAAGACTTGTCACCCTTGCCCCGCCCGATAGAGCGCTCCGCTGGCTCGCCTGACGGCAGCCCCGGCGACGCCCATGTACGAGCGACGCTGGGACCCAGCCGCCCAATGCGAGCTTGTTGCTGTGGACGGCGCACAGGGCAGCCATGCTCGAGAAATCGCACGTGTTCCCGGCGCTTCGCCAGCGCCGCGTAGCCTTCGGCGAGCAGGAGGGCGGGAGCGGGCAGTGCGGGCAAGGACTATCGATCGGGCCGGGGTCCCCCCTGCGGGAGTACTCGGGACGCTGGAGAAGTCTCGTCGGGCATGATGGTGGTATGGGCTTCCCGGGCATCACCATCGATTTTGCCAAGATGGGCGGGCTGCCGTGCATCCGGGACCTGCGTATCCCGGTCACGACCGTGCTCGGCCAGCTCGGCGCCGGCCGCGCCCAAGACGAGATCCTCGCCGATTTCCCCGACCTCGAACCCGAGGACATCCTCGAGGCCATCCGCTTCGCTGCCGCCGCCGTCCAGGAGCGAGAGCTGCCCGTTCTCAGTAGTTCGTGAAGTTCCTTGTCGACGCCAACCTCGCCGAGCGCGTGGGGAAGCCGATATTTGTCCTTCTAGCTGCCCTTTTGCTCAGGCCGGCTAGACCCTCTCAAGGTGGAGGCACGAGTTCGAACCCCGTTGGGGCTGCCAGCCAGCCAGCCGGCCAGCCAGATCAAGGCCGGTTCCTGAGCGCACCCTCGGGATTCTCCGGGCGGCTGACGGCTGTCTGACCGTCGGTGCGCTCGAGCACTCGGCGTTAGGGGCCTCACCTGGCGTCGGCTCGGCAGTTGTCAGCTGAGGGCTTCGCCATGCGAGCTCAGGCCGGCAGGCGCAGCCGCGCCATCTGGATAGAAAGCGACGTGGACTCGGCCCTCGCCGGCCGGGTCGGTAAGGACAAGCACCCTGTCTCCGACACCGAACCGGAGGGCGTCGTCGACAGGCATTGGCCTCCCCCGGCGGACGACGGCGGCGACGAGGTCGCGCTCGGAGAGGCCAAGTTCGGCTGGACTTTGCCCAATGGCGGCCGAGCCGGCGGTGACGTTCACCCCGACCAGCACGAGGCCTACAGCACCGAGCTCGGCCAGACGGACGGTCCTGCCCGAGCCGGTTGCCTCCTCGATCAGGGCGACCAGAGCCGAGGCTTGAGAGACGGCAGCGTCGACCCCCCACGAGTCCTCGAAGAGCCACCGGTTGGCGTCGTCGTTGACCCGGGCAACTACTCGAGGGACCTCCAGGTGGCGTTTGGCGAGCACCGAGATCACCAAGTTCTCCTCGTCTGATCCGGTGCACGCCACGAGCACGTCGGCTCGGAGCGCGCCGGCGGTCTCCAGGGTCGTGGCCACGCAGGCGTTGCCAGTGACCACGTGGAGGCCTTGCGCAGCAAGGACCCCCGCTCGACCGGCCTCCGACTCGACGACGACCACCTCGTTGCCCGCGGCTCGGAGCGCTTGGGCGAGTTGTGCCCCCACCGCACCTCCTCCAGCTACGACGACGTGCATCAACCCAACCTCCCGCCGAGAAAGCTCCGGAGCCGACCGAGGGCGCCGGAGGCCACAACGAAGCTGACCAGGTCTCCCTCCTTCAGGGTGGCACCGGTCCCGGGGATCGAAGAATGCCCGGCCCGGGTGACCTCGACGACCTGGATCTCGCCGGGCACGTTGAGCTCGGCCACCCGCCGGTCAGCCAGGTAGGCAGGGACGGGCGAGCGCACGAGGAGCGACTCCCCGTTGCCGAAGGTCTGCTCTGGCTCCAGGCGATCGTGGCGGAGCATGCGGTGGACCCGGTCGACTGTCATCCGCACGGAGGTGACCATGGCCAGCCCGAGATCTGCGCAAACGGGAGCCCGCTCGGCGTCGTGGAGGCGTCCGACCACCCGCGGGACGTGATAGCGGTCGCGGGCGACACGGGCCGTCACGATGTTGAGGCTGTCGTCCGAACTGAGCGCGGCAAAGGCCTCGGCCTGCTCGATGCCGGCGGCTTCGAGGACCTCCCGGCGCAGCCCGTCGCCAAGGACGAACACTCCGCCGAAGCCTCCCGGCAGGCGCGCCCTGGACCCATCGTCGACGTCGACCACCGACACGTCGTCGCCATCGGTTCCGAGACGGGCTGCCAGGGCGGCACCCGACCGCCCGCACCCGAGGATCACGACCTGCATCACGCCTCTTTCTCGCTCGCCTGGTCCCCCGTGGCGGCGCGAGCGGGCACCGGACCAATGTGGCGATGCCACGCCTTCCGGGCCTCGTCTGCGACGATGAGCAGGAGGCCGAAACCGGCGAGGAGCGCCCAGTCCGAGGGCCGCAGAGCCGTGGTGTGGAAGACCCCCTGCAAGGTTGGCAGATAACTGACCGCGGCCATGAACCCCAGGCCGAGCAGGCCCGCCGCCAAGAGGGGCAGGTTGGAGAAGAGGCCCACCTTGAAAACGCTTTCCCGGTCGGTGCGGACGGCGAAGCTGTTGAAGAACTGGCTCACGACGATGCCGGCCTGGCTCATGGTCAGTGCCTCGCGATAGGTCGGGTTCGAGGAGGTGAAGGCGGCGAAGGGCACATGGGCGGAGTGGATCCGCCAGAAGAAGGCGAACACCACCCCGGCAGACTGAATAGTTCCCAGAAACAGGAAGCGCCGTACGACCGACCAGGAGAAGAGGTGCTCGGAGGGACGGCGCGGAGGGCGGGTCATCGTCCCCGGCTCGGGGCGCTCGGCGCCGAGCGCCAGAGCCGGCATCACATCCGAACCCAAGTCGATCGCCAGCACCTGCAGAGCTGACAGCGGCACCAGGGGGAAGCTCACGAAGGTGGCGGCGAGGATCGGGGCGAGCTCGGCCAGGTTGTGGCTGAACAGGTAAGCGAGGAAACGGCGGATGTTCTGGTAGACCGACCGTCCCAGCTCGACAGCCTGGGCGATCGAGGCGAAGGAGTCATCCAAGAGGACCATGACCGACGCGGCCCGAGCTACGTCGGTACCGCCTCGACCCATGGCCACTCCTACGCTCGCCCGCTTGAGGGCAGGGGCGTCGTTGGCCCCGTCCCCGGTGACCGCCACGACCTCGCCCTGGCTCTCGAGGGTGGCGACGATCCGAAGCTTGTGCTCAGGCCTCACCCTGGCAAAGATGACCTGGTCGCCCCCTTGCAGCGCCTCGACTAGCCCGTCCTCGCTCATCTGGTCGAGGTCGGCACCGCTCACTATGCGCGCCGAGCCCTCGCCGACGATCCCTACTCGCCGGGCGATGGCCTCGGCTGTGAGCCCATAGTCGCCGGTGACCATGAAGATCTTGATGCCTGCCGTATGGCAGGCCTCGACGGCCGCCGTGACCTCGGGACGCGGAGGGTCGGCCATGGCCACCAGGCCGAGGAAGGTCAGCTCCTGCTCGACCTCGTCCTGACGAAGGTTCGCAGAAGCGAGGGGTCTGCGGGCCACCGCGAGCACCCGCAGGCCCTGCGCCGCCAAGAGATCGTCAGCGTCTTCGATCCTCTGGTGGACCTCGGCGCCAACCGGCACCTCTCGACCGTCCCAGAGGGCACTGCTGCAGCGAGCGAGCACGGCCTCCGGTGACCCTTTCACGAACGCTTGGTAGCCGTCACCCACCCGGTGAACGGTGGTCATGAGCTTGCGGTCCGGGTCGAAGGGAAAGGCCCCGACCCGCTCGGCATGCGCTGCCTCCGTGGCGAGGTCGATCCCCGCCTTCACCGCTGCTACCAAGATTGCTCCTTCAGTGGTATCACCGAGGATCCGCCAACCTTTTTGGTCCGAAGGAGGAAGGAGCCGGGCATCGGAGCAAAGGGCCCCTGCGCGAAGCACCTCGGCTATGCGCGCCGGGTCCTCCACTTGGCCGTCGGGGGCATAGCCCACTCCGCTCACCGCGTGCAAGCGTCCGGACTCGAAGACCAGCTGGAGGGTCATCTCCGCGGTGGTGAGCGTGCCGGTCTTGTCGGTGCAGATCACCGTGGTCGACCCGAGGGCCTCGACTGCCGCCAGTCGCTTTATGAGCGCCTGGTGGCGGGCCATACGCCGCACACCAATGGCAAGAGATACCGACAGCGTGGCCGGCAGGCCCTCGGGCACCAGGGCGACCATCACCCCGAGGGCGAACACGAACGACAGGGCGATGGCGTTCCCGGTGATCACCCGCAACGCGAAGAGCAGCACGCCCGCTCCGATGGCCACGATGGCCACTCGGCGGGCCATGTCGGTCACCTGTCGCTGGAGCGGGCTCTGCTCGGGTGGGAGCGACGCCGTGAGCCGGTATATTCGGCCGAACTCGGTCCCGAGGCCGGTGGCGAAGACCACCGCCTTGCCGGTGCCGTTGGTTACCGAAGTCCCCATGAACACCAGGTTGCGGGCGTCGGTGAGCTGCGCCGCGCTCACCGGGTCGGCGACGCGGCGCACCGGTTGGCTCTCGCCGGTGATGGCGGCCATCTCGATCGACAGCTCGTGGCTCTCGATCACCCTGCAATCGGCGGACACGGCGTCTCCGGCCTCGAGCACCACGACGTCGCCGGGTACGAGGCCCTCGGCGGCGATCTCGGTCAGCTGGCCGGCCCGCAGTACCCTCGCCGTGTGCGGCACCATGGCCTGAAGGGCCTCAGCCGCGCGCTCGGCGGCGTGCTCCTGAGCGAAGCCGATAACGGCATTGATAGCCACGACCCCGAGGATCCCGAAGGCGAGCTCCAGGTTGGCGGGATCGTGAGGCGAGGACACGAAGTAGATCACGAAGGTGATCCCTGCCGCGACCATGAGCACAACGGCGAACATGTTTGCCAGCTGGGCCGCCAGCTCGAGGACCACCGAACGCCGCTGCGGGCGGGGAAGCGAGTTCGGGCCTACAGCAGCCTTACGCCTTTCTCCCTCGGCCTCGTCGAGGCCCCGGCGCGACGTGCCAAGCGCTGCCAGGGCGTCACCGACCTCGAGGGCCTCGACGCCCTGGCCACCTCCTCCATCGAGGACGTGGCTTCCGACGGCACGGAGTGCGACAGGCACCTGCACCGGTCCCGGACGTGCCGCCGGGGCTGCCTGCCTCAAGGCGGGCATCTTGGGGACTTGTCGAATGGTCCCAGCTTTGAGGTTGAGGGCAGGTGATTGCTAGGGCCTAAGGTCCTGCGGGTTTGAGCGCCGCCCGGGTGTCACATCCTCGCGTTCCTAATGTCCTCGGATGGCCCTCAGCAACGGTCGGGGCTCCTTCGTGGCGTGGTGAGTAGCTTCAGCTCGGGCGGCAAGGGGCGGGTCGCCGAGCACTTCGGCGATCTGCCATCTCTTGGTATGGATTCGTTGCTGGCCGGCGATCACCGACCCCCGCCGGCCCTGCCGCAGTACCACCCGGTGCGCTCATTTACCCAGGCTTACCTGCCCGGTGCTCGTCTGATCTGACCAGAGTCGATCGGCCCTAACCCGCTCGCTGCGGGACCCGTTCGTTCCTTAATTACCCTGCCCTTTTGTGGTCTGGGAGGAGTTCGGCGGGCCAGTTCGTGGAACCCGGTTCGTGCTTTCGGCAAGCGTCGCTCGGCCCTTGTCGGTCGCCGTGTAGCGCCCAAGAAAATGGCCGTTTTCGCCCCTCCCGAGCCGTCGGTAGCTTGGCCTCTACGAGGTCGTGCAGAAGGCATGAGCCCTCCCGAGAGTTCTGCTGCTCATCGCTGATAGGAGACTGATAGGAGACTTTCGGCCCTGGATATAGGTCCCCGGTCTGCTTATCCTCGGTGGCGTTGCAGCTCAGGGCCGGGCTTGGTCTTTTAGTAGAGCTCGCGTAGGCGCTACTGACGAACATGGCCTATTTGCGGGAGCACGACGCAGCGGCGGCTCTCCCCATTCTTTCGATGCGGCGCCCGCTGCACTCACTCGGGCTCCTTTTCCAGGACCGGACCTGGTTGACCGGGTTCGCCATGGAGACAGCCGGATTCCTGCTCTACGCCGCTGCGCTTGCTCTTGCGCCACTCGCCCTCGTCCAGAGCATCGGGGCGAGCGGCATCGGCATCCTTGCCTTCCCTCCGCCCGTATCGGTCACCACAGCCTCAGTCCACGGACGCTCACCGGCGTGGTCCTCTAGGTTGTCGGACTGCTCCTGCTCGCCCTCTCGATGGTCGGGGGCATCGGCAATGGGACCGGCGGCTCGATCCAAGGGATCCTGTTGTGGCTGAGCACCTCTGCGGCCATCGCCTTGGCCGTCTTGGCGATCGGACGAAAGACAAGGATTACCGCAGTCGCTTATGGTATCGCTGGCGGCATGCTGTTTTCGATCGGAGACATCTCTACAAAGATGGTGACCCAGGGCGGGGCACGGGTCGCACGGCAGACATCCCCGCCGCTCGCCCCTGCGAACCTTCGGAGGCCGAGACGACAAGCTCGGCGAGGCCCTCCCGACCAGCTCCGCTTACAATTCGATGTCGAGCTCTCCTGTGCCCATCGCCTCGGCCAGTTCCGGTGCGCCGGCGTCCGGGAGCACCGCCCGGCGGGGTGGCCGACGGGAGAACAGCAACCCATAGAGGACGGCGTTGGCTACCAGGAACACGGCCGCCAGCTCGAACGGCGCTGCCAGGCTGACCTCGTCGAAGAGGTAGCCGGCCGTCACCTGACCGCCCGCCATTGTCGCTTGGGCGGGCAGGTTGGAGAGAGCGGCAAGGCTCGCCCGCTCCTCGGGGTCGGCCATGTCCTGGGTGAAGGACTGGCGAAGCGGCAGGCCGACGCGCTGGAGCACCATCCTGACGAGGTAGACGGCCCCGGCCATCCAGAACGCCGGGGCCAGCACCATGGGCACGAGCAGCACCCCGCCCACCGCCCGCACGACGACGATGGCCCGTACCGTGCCGATGAGGCGGGCGACCCGTTCGGCAGCGAGGGCCGAGGCGAGTGACCCCAGGTTGACGATCGCGAAGAGCAGGCCGATCGTCCCGGGGGTGACCCCGTAGCGCCGGTTCAGCCAGTAGCTCATGAACGACCCGAACAGGCCTATGCCCGCCCCATTGGTGGCATTGGTCACCCAGAACCGCCACAGGGCGGGCCAGGAGCGCCGTGGCCACCGGAACCCCGGCCGAGGTTCCCCGTCCCGTCCGCCAGACCGGGGCGGCTCCTTCAATAGCAGGGCGAGCAACCCTGTGAGGACGGCCAGCGCGGCGGCGATGAGGAACGCAGGACGGTAGGCGGCAGTCGCCTCTGCGGCGCTCATGTGGGGCGTGGTGCGGACGACCTCGGCGAGGAGCCCTCCGACGAGGGCCCCGAGGGTGGAGGCGAAGGCGATCCGTCCGAAGGCAGCCGCTCGCCGGCTACCGTCCATGCTGTCTGCCACCAGCGCCGACTCCGCCGGCTGGTAGGGGCCGACGTTGCCGGCACCGGCTCCCGAGCCCCGCCCGAACGAGCCGAGGGCGGCAGCGACGAACAGCAAAGCAGTGGCCCGTGACTCGGCGTAGACGGCGCCTGCACCAGCGGTGAGCAGGGGCACGGCGACGAGGAACGGCTTGCGGCCGAAGCGGTCGGCGAGGAGGCCGATAACCGTACTCATAAGTGCCGACACCACCGTCACCCCTACAAAGAGCGTGCCGATCTCGACCGCGGAGAACCCGATTGCAGCCAGGTAGAGGGCGGTGACGGTCGCGGCGACGGCCCGCCCGACGCTCATCCCGACCCGGGTGGCGAGGATAACCCGGAGGTTCCGGTCCGCCCAGGGCGGCAGAAGAGCGCGCCAGATCCTCCGCACAGGCAACCCGCTATGCCTTCTCGGCGCCGAAGGCCGGGGCGCCGGTTGCCCACCAGGTCAGGGCGTGCGCGTTGCCGTTCACTTCATCGTGCTGGCCACGGGGCTGGGTCGGCAGTACGCCTCGACAGGTTGAGGAGGTCGACAGGGCCCCGAGCCTGGACGATCCCCACTGTGGGTGCCACCTCGAGGCGGTCACTCGGCCCTGCCGAAACCGCTGAGGGCGAGGTCCAAGAACTAGATGGCGAGCGCCATAATGGTTCCGGTGTCGGCGCCCGAGCCGACTCATCGCGTCAGTGGATCGCCCGTCGGCGTCGATCGGGTCAAGCATTGGCAGCCCGCTGGCCTTGGCTGCGAGGTGGTCAACCTCGCTGAAGGCGGGGGTTAGGTGCACCGCGGTCTCGTTCCACAAGCCGACACGCACCTACCACGATCCGACCAGTTCGGGTTGCGCCCCGTCGGGGTTGTCCGTTCGTACCCGTCGGCACGATCACGACGGGACCAGGGCTGTAATCGGCACACTTGTCGGCCACGGGCCCGAGCGGGAGGGTGGCAAAGGTACCCCGGCCGCGCGCGCCCACCACGAGAAGATCTGCGTCCTCGGCCAGGTGGCACAGCGTCTCCGCCGGATCCCCCTGAAGGATACGCGCCCGGAGGCTCGACATCTGGAAGGGTCGTGGCAACCTGCGACACCGCCTCCAAAAGACGTCGCCGAGCGTCCCCCCGGAAGAGCTCGACCAGCACCAGCATGAGCACCAAGGCGACGGTCAGGAAGATGAGGTAGTCGCCTATGGCGAGGACCGCCTTTTGGAAGTGGGAAACGGGCTGGGCGGTCGCCACCAGGCGCGTGGTCCTGCCGAAGTAAGTCGCCTCCCCGGTGTCGGCCACCAGTGCCGTCATCTCGGAGCCCGACAGTCACGTTGGACACAAGCAGGATGCTCACGATGGGGGAGTCGGCCGCGGGGTCGGCCGCCTCGATCATCCAGGGGATCGGGCCCCAAAAGAAGGCGGTCAGCTCAGCGAGGAGGCTGCGGCGCACTTCGAGGATGGCGTTTGGGCCCACCACCTGGAGGCGCCGAGCCGCCTCGCCCGTCGTGAGCCCCCGCCCGTCGGTCTCGAGGCGCTCGAGCAGGCAGCCGATCACCCCGGCCGTGGAAGCCTCGCCATCGGTGCCTGCCCTCGGTGTCGTTCGCAGGGATTCAGCCTCCGCCGCCTCCCTGCGCGGGGCTCTCGAAGCTCCCCTGCGGGCGGTGCCCTGCTCAGCTGCCATATGCGACCGTCACGACCATGCTCCTTCCGGCGCTCTCAGCCAACAGCGCTCAAGGTCACGTGCGCGCTCGGGCGCTTCCTCCTGCGGTCCCGAGAGTCCACCGCTCAGCATGGCGGGTCACCAACTTGGGAGATAGGGCCGTTCGTCCCACACCGAGGGGGAAAGGCCCTGCGCGCTCTGGTCGCACGGGCACGCAGGGCGCGGTGCTGGCGCCGTGTCGATCGCCTGAGATGTCCTTCATTGACATCGACGCGCGGGGCCCGCGCTCACTGCAGGCGCGCGCTCTGGCGTGGGCCCTCGGGTTGGTGGTGGCTCCTACCTCCTCGCTCGGGCTGGCGTGGTCTCGGCGCGCACGCTGGCAAGCAGGGGGCCCTTCAGGTAGTCGAGCGCAACGGTGAGGGCGAGGAGCGAGGCCAGGAGGACGACGACGTCGACGAGCGGGACGGCGGCCATGAGCAACCCCCGCGTTGCGAGAACGGTCACAACGACGAGGTCGACGACGGTGGCGGTGAGCATCCAGTTGCTCGGGCGAGATGCCCATAGGTGGCCAGGCGTGCGCACGAGGTACACGGTGGCTTGCCCGGTCGTGACGAGCATGACGAACACGAGCGTCTGGGTGGGGGCGAGCCCGAGGTGCAGGGCATGCCGCCCGACGAGGTAGGTGCCGAAGGAGACTGCGAGCCAGGGGACGGCGACGCCGAGGGCGGCGAGGGAGAGGGACGGCACCCGCCAGCGATCTGGTCGAGGGGAGAAGCCGACGCGGTCGGTGGCGAGGGACATCGTGACAAAGTCGTTGGCGAACAGCAGCAGGAGCACGAGGCGCGGGGTCGTGACGAAGGCCCCCGTGGCGAGCAGCCCCAGGCCGAGGAAGAGCGACACCTGGAAGGTCTTGGCGATCTTGTTCAGCGTGTAGGTGAGCATCCGTTGGTAGACGCGTCGCCCGGTCTCGACGGCGGCGACCACGTTGGAGAGGCCCTCGCCGGTGAGGACGAGGCTGGCGGCGTCTTTGGCCACGTCCGTGGCGCTCGAGACGGCGATGCCGACCTCGGCCCGCTTGAGGGCTGGAGCGTCGTTGACGCCGTCGCCCGTCATCCCGACGACGTGCCCCGAGCGTTGCCCCCGCTCCACGAGCGCCAGCTTGTCAGCGGGGAGCACGCCCGCCGCCACGTCAAAGTCGATCTCGTCGCCTCGGCGCGCTCGCAGGTCCTCGACCGAGCCGAGGCGCGTCCCGAGCCCGACCTGGCTGGCGACGGCGAGCGCCGTGGGCGCTGCGTCGCCGGTGACCATGACCACGCGGACCCCCAGGTCGCGGAGGTGGCCCACGAGGGCCGCGGAGTCCGGCCGGACGGGGTCCCCGAGGGCGAGCAGCCCGGTGAGCTCGAGGCGGCCCCCTCCGCTCGCCACCGCCAGCACTCGGGCACCCCCGGCGGCGAGCTCGACGACCGTGGCCTCGAGGTCCCTCGCCGCTGCGGTCCCGTCGGCGCTGAGCGAGGCCACCACCGTCGGAGCGCCCTTCACTACCCGCAGCTCGGCGCCGCCGGCGTGGACGGTGGCCTCGGAGCGCTTGGTCGCCGGGTCAAAGGGGACGAAGCCGAGGCGCCTTCCCGGGCTCGGCGCCCCTGTGGCGGTGGCCGCCTGGAGGACGGCGAGGTCGATGGGGTCCTGGGTGGCGTCGTCGGAAGCGGCCGCTGCGAGGGCGAGCACCTCGGTCTCGTCGTGCCCGTCGAAGGGGCGCACGGCGACGACCGAGAGGCGGTTTTCGGTGATGGTGCCGGTCTTGTCGGTGCAGAGCAGGTCCATGGCGGCCGCCTCCTCGATGGCCGTCAGGTGGGTGACGAGCACGCCGGCATGGGCGAGCTCGAGGGCTCCTACGGAGGTGGCGAGGGTGAAGGTGGCCGGCAGCGCGACGGGCACGGTGGCGACGACCAAGATGAGCACGAAGGGCAGCAGTTCGCTCAGCGGGAGGCGGGTTACGAGGCCGTAGGCGACGATCGCCGCGACGAGCGCACCGTCGAGCGCGAGCAGGGCCCAAACGACCTTGAAGATCGTCTCCTCGAGGTGGCTCGCCGTCTTCGCGGCCCGGACGAGCTCGGCTGTGTGACCGAAGTAGGTGCGCGACCCGGTGGCGGTCACCTCACCGGTGGCCTCGCCTCGGTGGACGATCGACCCCGAGTAGCAGGTCCCCCCGGGCGCTACCTCGACGTCGGTGGACTCGCCTGTGAGCACCGACTGGTCGACAGAGACCGACCCGTCGCGCACCGCCAGGTCGGCGGGGACGATGTCGCCCACCCGGACGTGGACGACATCGCCGGGCACGACGCGCTCGGCGTCGACCAGCTGCCAGTGGCCGTCGCGCCGCACCCGGGCGTGCACCGCCAGGCGGCTGCGCAACAAAGCCAGGGCATTCGCCGCCCGGCCCTCCTGCACGAAGCTGAGGGCCCCGTTGAAGGCGATGAGGGCGGCAACGATGACCGCCTCGATCGTTTTTCCGACCGCCAGCTCCAAGACGACAGCCGCTTCGAGGAGGTAGGGGACCGGGCCCGTGAGCTTGGTGGCAAGCCGGCGCACTAGGTGGCGGCGCTCCTCGGCGACGGCGTTCGGGCCGAAGCGAGCCAAGCGGTCGATGGCTTCCCCTTCGGTCAGCCCCGCCAGAAGCTGGTCACCGCCCTGGTCGGCGGGCATGAGGCTGGAGGCCATACGTGATGATGCCACTCCCAACTCACGCTGAGCGCCGTATGCCTCGCCTTCCAGTGCTTCGGGGACAGCGTTGCTAGCTGGAGGCCCCGCCTATGGACGTGACTGGCTGAGGTACAGGACGCTTTGGCGGGCCACCTCGGGTGGAGGCCCCATTACGACCATCGGCCCTAGCGATCGCATCGGGCGCAGGCCCCAGCATGAACCTGTACCAGAGAGGAGGCCGTGGCCCTGCTGGGCGCGCTGTCTGGCGGGGCATCCCCGATGATCTCCGAGGGCATCGACAAGGCGGCCCGCCAGGTCATCGGCTGGCACCCTGCGACCGCCAGACGGTGCCTTGGTGGCGCTCTGGCTAGGGGCCTTTCCGCGGAGGATGTCCCCCCTAGTGGTCCCGGACGCTTTTTTGGTCGTCCGTACCCGACGTTCGACCGGGCCTCGCAGCCTGCTCCGGGGCAGCAATGTCCTCTGGTGAGTTGGGGCCGCTGTCAGTTTGTTTGCCTGGCGGGGTCGGGGGCTGGTGCTCCTCGGAGGTTGGCAGCCGCCGGAGCTGGTGCACGGTACCGGCGATGGTAACAGCGGCGACGACGATCACCAGGGCCACCAGGAGAGTGCCTATACCAAGCTGGTCGAGGTTGTGGACATGGATGCCGGTGGAGATCCCCGAGCTCATGATGGGAGGGTCGGCCAGCCCAGCAATGCCTCCAGCCACGAAGAGCACCCCGCCTATGAGCAACGTCCACCCTGCTCCTTCCTGGGCGACGCGTTGGGCCAGCTGCTCAGGGAGGCGTTGGTGGCGGATCAGCCAGCCGATCACCGCACCCGCTCCAGCGAGCACGGCGGTGGTGCCGAGTCCGAACGCCGCGCCAGGGAGCCAGCCGAGCGCAGCGGAGGGCATGGCTGGTGCCAGGACGGTGGCCATGATCAGCGCGAACGCCCCGAGCCCCCAGCCGGCGACGAACCCGTGGACAGCTGCCATCGCCGGGGTGGGGGTGCGCTCTGCCCACTCGGCGGTGTGCGCGTGGCTGGGGCGGTGGCAGGTCCCGATCTTGGGCGGCCATAAGTGCAAGTGCAGCGCGCAACGCAATCGCAGCACGTAGAACGCCGCCGCTGCCATCACGGTTCCCACGACCACGTAGATGACAGCGTTGTAGGTGGCGTTGTCGGCGAGGTGGATGAGGCCGAGGTAGGCCAGTTCGGACAAAAGGGCCCGTTGGACGGTGAACGACAGGGAAAAGGCGAGCGCGGACCGCATTCCCTTACGGGCCGAGAACGAGCCAACGGCGTAGGAGAACGTGATCGGCCAGGTGTGCTCGTCCGGGGTTACGCCGTGGACCACGCCCAGCACGAAGGCGGTCACGATCACGACGCCGATAGAGAGCCCGTGGTGGGGGCTCCACAGGTTGAGAGCGATCAAGTTGTTCGTGGAGCACCTACCGTTTTGCCGGCGTGCATGCCCAGTTTTGGGGGTGGCGGCAGCGGAGCTGCGCCGAATGCGACGAGGCCGACGGTCCTGTGGCCCGAGGTGCCGACTTTGGCGTGATCCGGTGCCACCACGACCCAGCCTTGTCCCGGCTGTGGCGTCTCGACAGGGTCATTGGGCCCTTCGGCGCGGTCATGCTCCTGGTCTCCACCATCCGACTTTAGATGTATTCCTCGGTGCGGCCGCCCGACCGAGGACTCGAAGTCCGTGCCCGAGGCGGCGCTCGCTTCGATGCGAGGCCCACTCCCGGCTCTCTCTGGCCTTTTGCCTGAGAGCAATGCCGGTTATCGACGCAGTTCCAATTCTCGCTCGGCTTGTTTGGGAGGTGCACGGTGGTGGAAGGTAGAACGGTGGTGAAAGGAAGAGGGCCTGTAGGCCCGACTACCACCACCGTCCCGGTCGGGCCCATGGGGCGAGAAGAGCTCGAGGCCATGAACGCCTGGTGGCGGACCGCCAACTACTTGGCGCTCGGTCAGAAGGTACTGCGCTTGCTAGAAGACACTCGCGTCCCGTTGACGAAGTGCTCCGTCAGCTCTTCACCGTGGGGGCCATGGTTCCCCGAGCCGGCTGCTCCAGGCTGAGCCCGGTTGCTGGCCTGACCGGCCGGGCTCCCAATAGACGAGCCAGCGAGGCCAAGCGCCGGTCATCACGCCTGACCCCTTGAGGTTGGCAAGTGATACTTGCAGCCGTCCGAGTATCCTCGCCGGCCGGATTTCAAGCGGCGCTAGTGGGCCGCTCCTCCTCCTCCTGCCGTTGTTGTTCTTGGGCTTCAACGGCGTCTCGGAAGCTGTAGTAGTTGCTGAGCGCTACCAGTTCCTCTCGGCACCGGTTACAGAGCCTGTCTAGCGCCTGAGTGAACTTGCGGCAGCCTCGGATGCGGCACCTCACCGAGACTGGTGGTGTTTCCTCTCTTATGACCGATTCGCCCCCTTTGGACATGTTTGCCCAAAATGGCACCACGTTTTTCCCGCACTGTAGCACACGAATTACAACAGTGGAAGTACAACAGTGGAAGCACAACAGTGTCAGCTGCCCTCTGACCAAGACGCTGGACCAGGGCTTCTACCCCGAAGGCGTCCTCACCGCCCTGAGCGACGAGGCGCTCGTGCGGGACATCGAGATTTCCGAGGCCGCCGGCTTCAACGGCGCCCGCCTCCACCAGAAGGTGTTCGAGGAGCGGTTCTTGTACCACGCCGACCACGTCAACCGCTGGCTCGACCGTGATACTTCCGTGCCCTGGGACGGCCAACCCTACTTAGTGAGCGAGTTCGGCGGCACCTGGTGGTCCGACGAAAACGTGAGCGGCTCTGGCTCGTGGGGCTATGGATGGAGAGCACCCGAAATCGGTCGACGAGTTCTTCGAGCGCTTTCGCGACCTCTGCAGCACGCTGCTGGACAACACCGGCGTCGCCGGTTACTGCTACACCCAGTTGACTGACGTGTACCAAGAGAAGAACGGCATTGTGGACTTCCAGCGGAGGCCCAAGGTCGACCTCGGGCGCCTCGCCGCCGTGCAGCAACGCACGGCTGCCATCGAGGCCGGCCACTCTCGCGTCCCTAGGGCCTCGTGGCGCGGAGGGTGAGCAGTTGTAACGAGAGGGTGAGCGGTGCGGTGGTGGCGTGCGGTCCCGTC
>JAJYMB010000048.1 GCA_021787365.1 Actinomycetes bacterium
GCTCACGACGCTCGAAGACCTCGGATCTCACCCCACAGCTTGTAGCACCCTGGCGAGGAACGCGCCAGTCCCGTCACGAACGCCCTGGTCAGCCCTCAGGCCGAGGACTTTGACTTCGCCCTGCCACGGCAAGGAAGTTGAGCGGCGGCGGGCAGGTTCGAGTGTGAACCGTCTCCGCGCGAGCCAAGACACACACCTACTCGGCGCGTCTCTGTGATTTGTACGCCAAGAGCACAGAGACAGAGGTGCCTTCCGACACGCCGGTCCCTGCCGAGTACCCGAGCGCGAAGCAAGTCCCCGACTTAGGGCACGAGACGGCACCCACGGCCTCGATGCTTCGGGGCAACTGGTCGGCGTGCCAGGTGTGGCCGCCGTCGGTGGTCGAGGCGAGCAGCGTGTTGGTCGGTACCACGGCATGGCCTGTGCGGGTTTTACGGGAAAATGCGGAGACCCAGCACTCGGAGCTGGTCGGGCACGACAGGCTCGTCACGTCTTTGCCTGCGGGGAGCCCTTGCGCACTGACCTTGGACCAGACCCGGCCACCATCTTGGGACACGAGGAGAGGGCCCGAGAGGGCGGCGCCTTCGGCACCCTCGAACGCCATGGCGAGGCAGTACGAAGGCCCGCTACAGCTGAGCAGGCTGTAGAGCCCCTGCTCGGCGGGCATGCTGGCCGAGGCCCACGACGCCCCGCCATTGGTGCTGTAGAGAGCAGCGACCGTGCCACCTCGCGAACCGGTGGCGACGCAGGCGCCGCCCGCAAAGCACTGGAGCTGCATCGCCCAGAACCGGGGCGGCAGTGCTACCTCTGACCAGCTGCGGCCGCTGTCTTTGGTCACGAACTCACGTGAGCGTGCGGAGCCGGACCTGCTGGCCGGGCCCTGCCCGCTGGACGCGACCACGACGCAGGAAGCCGCCGCCGTGCAGGACATCATCACCGGGCCCTGGTATAGGCACGGCCCTCCCTGCTTGTTGGCGGCACAAGTCTGCTGGAGACGGTAGGCGAGCGATACCCCTTTCGGCGCTGGGGAGGTGGCCCAGCCCCGGCTGGCCCCGGTCGTCTCCGAAAAAGAGAAGCTCGTACCGTCGGGGTTGGCGCTGAGCAGGCTGCAGGCGCTCGGACCGACGCACGCCACCGGGGCCAGGGGCGTGACAGACATATCGGGCAGGCCCGGCACGCCCCAGGTCTTCCCCCCGTCGTGGGTCACGACCAGTTGCCCACTGCCAGCGCCGGCGACGTAGCAGGTACTGGCTCCCGTGCAGGTGAGCCAAGAGCCACCGACGAGAGGGCTGGCCGGGGTCTCTTGCCACGCCACGCTGACGGTGCCGGCGAGCGCCCACCTGGGGACGGCGGGGCTGCCAGGGGCGACGAGCACGGCCACTAGGACGACCGCCACGGTGGCCACCACCACGGACGAGGCCAACCCGGACGCGAGCCATCGCCGGTGGCGGCGTCGCCTGGCTGCGGTCGCGGCCCCGGGGTGGCGCTCGCGGGCGAGGAGCCTCATGCCTGCCGGCCACGCCGCCGGCCTCGAGGCGGGCAACCCGCACCACCGGGGTGCCAGGGGAGGGCGCCATGACCTTGGAGCGCGACCCGACCCTTGCCACGGGGAGCCAGGCAGCGTGCCTGCCGGGACCGCACAGTCGCCGCGGAGGTCTTCGAAATGATCGAGGAAGGCATCGAGCAGCCGGTCTTCGAAGCACTCGCGTGCCGGTGGGGGCGCTGTAGTCATGGGGTGACCTCCTTTATGATCGGCCCGTTCGGCTTTCCTGGCCTCGGCTGGCGCTCTTCGGGAGACGCCCCCTCACGTCCATGTGAGGCAGCGGGGTGAGCTTGGTCGGCCAGGAGCCGAGCCAGGCGACGACGTGCGCGCGACAGGCGCATACGGAACGCCACGGTGCTGATCCCGACGACAGCAGCCGCCTCGGCCTCGGTTAGCCCTTCTGGCCCGACGAGGAGGACCGCCTCCCTGGCTTGTGGTCGCAAACGGGAGAGGGCCTCGCTGGTGCTCCGGAGGAGTGCCGAGCTGTCCATCAATTGGACGAGACGTTCGATGTCGTCGTCTTGGAGCAGGGCCCGGCTCTCGAGCTTGGCCATGGCGAGCGCTTCTCGGACCTTCCGCCTTCGGTCGTTGGCGATGAGGCGGGTGGCGATGCCGACCAACCACGCCCCAGGCTCGCCACGTCGTGGGTCGTAGTGGTCCGCTGCACGGAGCGCTACCACGAAGGTCGCCGCTACCACGTCGGCAGCATCTGCTGGGCCGGGGACCCGCTGTGCGGCGAAGCGGACGAGCCAGTCCACATGGCGGCGGTAGAAAAGCGTGAACGCTTCGGGGTCCTCGGCCCGAGCGAGCAGCTCGCGGTCCGTCGGCATCGTCCCCATACCTTTAGCAACCGTAGGATTTGTCAAGACCCTAATCGGGCGCGGCGAGGCCTCGGCTGGCCGTAGTGCTTGACGTCCCTGGCGACGAGGGATGCGGCGGTCCCTTGCGGCGCACTCTGATGTACCGCGATCT
>JAJYMB010000043.1 GCA_021787365.1 Actinomycetes bacterium
GCTCGGCCAGCAAGTTGATGACCTGCGCCCGGATCGAGACGTCGAGGGCCGACACCGGTTCGTCGGCGACTATGAGCTCGGGCCGGAGGGCGAGCGCCCGGGCCACCCCGATGCGCTGGCGCTGGCCACCGGAAAACTCGGCCGGGAAGCGGTTGTAGTGCTCGGGGCTGAGGCCCACCAGCTCCATCAGTTCCTGGACCTTTTCTTTGCGCTCCGGCCCCTCGGCTTCGCCGTGGACCGCGAACGGCTCACCTATGAGCGACCCCACCCGGCGCCGGGGGTTGAGCGAGCCGTAGGGGTCTTGGAAGATCATCTGCATGCGCCGGCGGTACGGGCGGAGCTCTCGCCCCCTCAGCTTGGAAATGTCGTCCCCGTCGAGCCGGACCGTCCCCGACGTCAAGTCCACCAGCCTCGTCATGCAGCGGGCCAAGGTCGATTTGCCGCTGCCGGTCTCGCCTACCAGGCCGAGCGTCTCGCCCCGGCGCACTTCGAGGTCGATGCCGTCCACGGCGTGCACGAACTCCCTGTCCCGGCGCCACGGCATCCCGCCCCTCACCGGGAAGTGCTTGGTCACGCCTTCTAGTTGGACGAGCGTCTCGCTGTCGCTCGCTCGAGGCGGCCGGGGAGCGTCCCTCACTCGAGCTTGCCCCCCACCACGACCGGGCCTCCGTTCGCTTCGATTGAGGCGAGCTCCCGCGCAGCACCGGCCGCGCCCGACGTACCGGTCAGCTCGAGGGGCAGCCAACAGGCGGACCGGTGGTCCGGTGAGCCTGGCAACGGGCGTAGCGGCGGCGGCTGCGTGCGGCACTTGGGCATGGCAAAATCGCAGCGGGGCACGAACGGGCACCCTCGCGGCAACCTGATCAGGCTCGGTGGCTGGCCCTTGATCGGCACCAACGGCTCGCCCTCGTGCCCGCTCTGGGGTAAGGAATTGAGCAAACCCAATGTATAAGGGTGGTGCGGCTTGTAGTACATGTCCCGCCGGCCCGCCACCTCCATCAACTTCCCGGCGTACATGATGAGCACCTCGTCGGCCAGTTCTGCGATTATGCCGAGGTCGTGGGTGATCATGAGGATCGCCATCCCCATGTCCGCCTGCAGGTTTTTCAGCAGGTCCAAGATCTGGGCCTGCACGGTGACGTCCAATGCCGTCGTGGGCTCGTCTGCTATCAACAGGGCCGGGCTCAACGACAGCGCCATGGCTATCATGGCCCGCTGGCGCATGCCCCCCGAGAACTGATGGGGGTAATCGTCTACCCGGCGCTCGGGGTGCGGGATCCCCACCAGGCCGAGCAGTTCCACGGCGCGCCGACGAGCCGCCGCCCTGGGCACCTTTTCGTGCGCCCGGATCGCCTCCACGATCTGCGCGCCCACCCGGTAATAGGGGTGCAGGCTGGAGAGGGGGTCCTGGAAGACCATGCCTATCCGCGAGCCGCGCACCTCGCGCAGTTGCTTGCCGCTCATCTTCAGCAAGTCGTTGCCCTCGAACTGCACGCGCCCCGAGATGCGGGCGCCCCTGGTGAGGCCCATGACCGTCTGCACGGCCACGCTCTTGCCCGACCCGGACTCGCCCACTATCCCGAGGGTCTGGCCCGTGCCCACCGAGAAACTCACACCCCTGACGGCCTCCACCAAGCCGTCAGGGGTGGGGAACGCCACGCTCAGGTCCTCTACTTCGAGGAGCAACGTGCGCCCGCCTCACCTCGCCCGGCCCTCGGCCGGATGGCGCCGGCGGCACTTGCTGCCACGTGCCGCCGGCCAAGAGCTACAGGCTGCCTCAACCCTGGAGCTGGCTCAACCCTGGAGCCATACATTTGCATAGTCACAGTTCTGGCTCACGAACCAGAAGTCGCAACCTTGCACCCGTGACGAGTGCATCACTGCGGTCTTCTGGGCGCCGACGGGCACGATGGCCGCGTCTTTCATGATCTGGCGGTTCGCTGCCTGCCAGAACTCGTTGGCCTGGCTGAAGGTCTGCGCCTTCAGGGCCAGGTCGATGTAATGGTTGACGACCGGGCTGTTGTAGTCGCCGTAGTCGACGGTGTTGGGCCCGTAGGTACGGCCGTCGAAGAGGGGCTCGAAGATGGAGCGGCCGTTGTTGCCCATCCAGTCGGGGATCCAGCCCGGCTCGGCGATGTCCCACGCCCCGTCCCTCGAAGCCGTCGGGTTCTCCAGGTACTTGGTGTAGAAGGCGTTCGCCGGGTTGACGGTGACGAGCTTCACCTTGAACCCGGCCTTTTGGAGCGCGGCCTGGTCGGCCTGGGCGACCTGGGGGTGCACGGAGTTGGTGCGGTAGACGAGCCGGAGGGTGATCTGGCCCGGCTTGTAGCCCGCTTGCTTCAGCAACGCCTCGGCCCTGGCCGGGTTGCCCCGGTTGCCGGGCGTCGGGTAGGGGTTGTAACCCGGTATGTGGCCGAAGCTGCCACCGGGCACCACCTGGTCCAGCGGCTTGGAGATGGCGCTGCCCCCGTAGAGGGCCGAGTCGGCCGCCTTGTTTATGGCGTACTCCATGGCCTGGCGGACCTTCAGCTTCTTCAGGGCCCCGTTGTTGTTGGGGCTCTGCAGGTTGACCACGATGTAGGGGTTGATCGTTATGTAGTTGTTGCCGTCTGGGCCGATCACGAGCAGCTTGCTCTTGGTGGCGACGAGGCCGGCCAGCTGTGCCGGGGGCACGACCTGGTCCCAGAGGAGGTCCTGGGTGCCCGCCTCGACCTGCTGGACGGCGCTCGAGGCTTCGGCCACCCCCTCGGTGATGTCTATCTCGTTCACGTAGGCCTTGCGGATGGGGTCGGTAGACGAGTTCCAGGCCGGGTTGCGCACCAGCACGATCGAGCGCTTGGGCACGTAGCTCTTCACCATGTAGGGCCCGTCCGAGACCAGGTTCACGCCCAAGTTACCGGGCGGGTACTGGAGCTCCTCCTTGGGCACCGGCGACGAGAAGTCGAGAGAGAGGATGTCGATGAAGTCGGCGGCGGGCTGGGTGAGGGTGAACTGGATGGTGCGCTGGCCGATCGCCTTCAGGCCGGCAATGTTGTGGGTAGCCATGAACTTGTCGATGGCCGCCACCTGTTGGTTGGTGGAGCCCGAGACCTTGAGGTTCAAGAAGGCATTGCAGTAGGACTGCATGCCCACGATCGTGTCCTCGTAGTAGCCCGGCGCCCCCGTGGGCGAGATCGGGTTGCAGAGCCGCTTCAGCCCCCGGATCTCGTCCTGGGCGGTCACCTGGCGCGGCGGGCTCGTGTCCCACATGGCACCCTTCTTGATGGTGACGGTCCAGACCTTCCCCCCGTCGGTTATCTTCGGCATGGCGGTGGCCAGGTCGGGCACGGGCTCGATCTGCTGGGCCAGCTTGGGCCTGGTCGGCCAGGTGTAGAGCTGGCGCGTGATGGTGCGGAAAAGCCCCCAGGTCACGTCGTAGTAAGCCTCGGCGGTGTCGAAGTAGTCGACGTCGCCGCTGCCCACTAGCCGCAGCACGCCCCCACGCTGGGGGGCATTGACCGAGGGCGAAGCGGAAACCGGCAAGGCCGCCAACGGCATGGCTGCCGTTGTGCCCGCAACAACGATGGCCCCAGTACGGATGGCCCTTTTGAACCTAGACTTCATGTTGTGCACCTTTCAGGCATGAGAGTTCGTAGAGGCGGAGGCCCCAGCTGGCCTCATGCTCTCACGGCCCGTTTGGTGGCGTGCAGAGACTTTGGTCCCGAAGACTTGGGGACAGGCGACCCTAATACGCGCCGCCTGGGTGGCCGTTAGCGCCCGAAAGGAGCCCCGAGCGGAGAAGGAGGCCAGATGGCCGAATCCTCTTCCTTTGCCCGGCGGCGCGGATAGCGCGACCGGAGGGTCATCCCAGGCGGATAGCGAGGATCGTCGTGGTGAAGCCGAACGCGACAGCAGTGAAGATCGTGAAGCGGTCGAGGTTGCGCTCGACGACGCTGGAGGCGGCCGCAGCAGAGCCGAGCCCACCACCGAACATCTCCGATAGCCCGCCGCCCTTCCCGCTGTGCAGCAAGATGGAGACGACCAGGGACACGCACAGCACTATGTGCACTGCGACCACGGCCCACGTGATCACCAACTGACCGCCACCTCCTCTTGCCTCGGCCTTCGTCGCTCGGGCGCCGGCCTTGGTAGGCTGGCGCGCACCCCAACATACCAGGCTCGTGCCCGGACGATGGCGCGCGACAAGAAGAGCCGGCTCATCTGGCCGGCTGGCCGAGCCTCGCTATCTGTGCGAACCGCTCCGCGTCGAGGCTTGCGCCCCCGACCAGGGCGCCGTCTATGTCTGGCTCCGCCATCAGCTCGGCGATGTTGCCCGGGGTCACCGAGCCCCCGTACTGCACCCTGACCTGCCCGGCAACGCCGGCGCCGTAGCGCTCGCCCAGCCAGGCACGGACCGACTTGCACACCGCCTCCGCGTCCTCGGGGCTGGCGTTGCGGCCGGTACCGATCGCCCAGATCGGCTCGTAGGCCACGACCACGCTGGCCATCGCCTCCGCCGGTACCCCTTGGAGCCCGGCCTCGAGCTGGCCGAGGACCTTGGGCTCGGTGGTCCCTGCCTCCCGTTCGTCGAGGGTCTCGCCCACGCAGAGGATGGGGCGCATCTGGTGGCGGAGCACGGCCAAGAGCTTTTTGTTGACTAGCTCGTCGCTCTCCCCGAAGTGCTGCCGCCGCTCGGAGTGGCCGACAATCACGTACGCCACATTGAGCTTGGCGAGCATGACGGGGCTCACCTCGCCGGTGAAGGCACCGGAGTCCTCGAAATATACGTCCTGCGCACCGAGGGCAATTGGCACCTCGTCGGCGTCGAGCAGCGTCTGTACCGAGCGCAGTGCCGTGAAGGCGGGGTGCACGGACACCTCGGCGCGGTCGTAGTCCGCCGGCGAGAGGCTGTAGGCGAGCTTCTGGACCACCGCGATGGCATCGAGGTGGGTGTGGTTCATCTTCCAGTTGCCGCTGATCAGCGGCTTGCGGCCTCCTGGTCCGGCTGCGGCAGGCATAGGGGCCTCTCAGCTGTCGCGGCGCGAAGCCGCTTCTCGGAGCGCCACGAGGCCGGGGAGATCCCCCTTCTCGATGAACTCGAGCGAGGCACCTCCGCCGGTAGAAAGGTGGTCGACCTTGCCGGCCAGGCCAAACGACTCGAGGGCGGACGCGCTGTCCCCGCCCCCGACCACGGTGAAGGCCTTGGTCGAGGCGACTGCCTCGGCCACGGTGCGCGTCCCCGCGGCGAAGCGAGGGTCCTCGAAGACACCCATCGGGCCGTTCCAAAAGACGGTCGCGGCCGTGGAGATCTCGTCGGCGAAGGCAGCCGCCGTCCCCGGGCCGATGTCGAGGCCGAGCCAGCCGTCGGGCAGGTCCTGGCCCATCTCGCGCCACTCCCCCGCGGGCTCCTTGCCGGTCCCGAACACGCCGTCCGGAGACAGGGCCACGATGTCGGTAGGCAGCACTATCCGCTTCCCGCTCGCCCGGGCTGAGGCAAGCAACCGCTTGCAGTTTTCCACGAACTCGTGTTCGAGCAGGGAACCACCCGGGTTGTGGCCCTCGGCAGCGAGGAACGTGAAGCACATGCCCCCTCCCACGAGGAGCGTGTCGACCTTTTCGAGCAGCGCGTCGATCACGCCCAGCTTGTCGGAGACCTTGGCCCCGCCGAGCACGGCGACGAACGGGCGCTCCGGCTTCTGCAGGAGGCCGTCCAGGACCTCCACCTCGCGAGCCAGCACCCGGCCGGCTGCCGAGGGCAGGAACTTGGGCGGCCCGACGATCGAGGCGTGCGCCCGGTGGGCGGCACCGAAGGCGTCGTCCACGTACAGGTCCTGGTTTTCCACCAAGGACTTCACGAAGTCGGGGTCGTTGGCCTCCTCGCCGGCGTTGTAGCGCAGGTTTTCGAGCAGCTCCACCTGGCTGATGTGGGCACCGCGGGCCCGGAGCAACCCCTCCAGGTGCTTGCGGACGGGTGCGATCGAGTACTTGGGGTCGGGCTTGCCCTTGGGACGCCCGAGGTGGCTACAAACCGTGAGCTTGGCTGCCCCCTCGTCGAGGAGCCACGTCAGGGTCTCGATGGGGAGGCGGATGCGCAGGTCGTCGGTTATGACGCCGTTGGAAATGGGGACGTTGAAATCACAGCGGACGAGCACGCGCTTGCCCGCGACGGGCCGCAGGTCTTCCAGGACGGGGAGGTCCATGACCCGGCTACTTGCCACCGACGATGAGGGCCAAGTCCACCAGGCGGTTGGAGTAACCCCACTCGTTGTCGTACCAGCCGAAGACCTTGACGAGCGAGCCGTTGGCCATCGTGAGCTGCGAGTCGAAGGTGCAAGACGCCGGCGAGCCCACGATGTCGGAGGAGACGATCGGCTCGTCCGTGTAGGCGAGGACCTTGGAGAGGGGGCCGGTCGTGGCAGCCTTTTTGAACGCCTCGTTGACCTCTTCGGGCGTGACCTCGCGGGCGAGGACCCCGGTGAAGTCGGTGATCGAGCCGTCCGGGACCGGGACGCGAAGCGCCGAGCCGTTGAGGCGGCCCTTCATCTTCGGTATCACAAGGCTCGTCGCCCGGGCTGCGCCCGTGCTCGTAGGGATGATGTTGACCGCGGCGGCGCGGGCGCGGCGGAGGTCCTTGTGGATGAGGTCGAGGATGTTTTGGTCGTTGGTGTAGCCGTGGACCGTCGTCATGAGGCCCTTTTCGACCCCGAAGGCGTCGTCGAGCACCTTTATCATCGGCACGAAGCAGTTGGTCGTGCAGCTCCCGTTGGACACCACGTGGTGCTGCGCCGGGTCGTAAGTGTCGTCGTTCACGCCGACCACAAATGTGGCATCGACATTGGTCGCCGGCGCCGAGATGATGACCCGCTTGGCACCGGCTGCTATGTGGGCCTTGGCCTTTTCCCCATCGGTGAACTTGCCCGTCGACTCGATGACGACGTCCGTCCCCAATTGGGCCCAGGGCAGGTTGGCAGGGTCCTTCTCCGAGAAGATCTTGAAGCTGTGCGGCCCGACCGCGATCGTGTCCTCGGAGACCTTGACCTCGTACTTCAGGGTCCCGAACGTGGAGTCGTACTTGAGGAGATGGGCGTTTGCCTCCGGTGAGGCAAGGTCGTTGGCAGCCACCACCTCGATGTCGGCGCCGGAGTCCAGCACCGCGCGCAGGAAGTTGCGCCCGATGCGGCCGAACCCGTTGATCGCTACCCTGACAGCCATGTTGCTTCTCCTTCGTGCGCGTTGATTGCGGGGAGTTGTCCTCCCCGAGTCTAGGCGACGCACGCGAGGGCCCTCGCCGGGCCCACGTGCCCGTCGGAGCGGGACTTAGGTCCCTGTCAGCCGGGGTCAGCCATAGCCCAGACGAGCGCTCGGCTAGCAGCCCCTAAGTGGCCTTAGGTGACGCCTTTCACGTAGGCCGAGCAAGCGCCCTGGGTGGCGGGCGGGTACAGCGTCGTGTGGTACCAAACGTTGGCCCAACGCACTGTGAACGCGGCGAATTGGCCTCCTGCGCTCACGTGGATCACGCTTTCGCTCGGCAGGTCCGTGGCCCGAGGCACCGTATCGACCTCGGTGGCCGTGCGGGCGGGCTTCTTCGACCACGGGTAGGTGGACGTGACCTCGTAGACCTTGCCCTTGTCGGCCAGTTTCATGGGGTCGAAGTGGCCGTACAGTGCGTACCCGAAGGGCAGGCCTACTTTCGGGTACCCGTCCACCAAAGCCTGCCCGCCGTAGGGGCCGGCGCAGGGGAAAACGGTTGTCTTGCTGTCCACGGGCGTGGTCCGGGCCGGTGCCCCGCCACCGAGGATCACTTCACCCTTGCCGGTGAGCACCAGCCCGAAGTTCGGGAAACTCGTGCCTTTCCCGGCGTAGAGCACCGAGTCCGCGACGAAGGTCACCTTCCCGCGCGAAGCGGCCACGAACACCAGGTCGGCGGCAGGCGAGAAACCGGCTTTCTTGGGCTGCATTTCGGTCCACGAGAGGCGCTTATTGGTGTACCGGGCCTGGGTCAGCGGGGCCTGGGCGGAGTACAGCTCCTCGACGCCGTCCGTGGCCGCGGTGGCCTTTACGACCTTGCGGTAAAAAGCGATCGCGGCCGCGTTACCGGTCGCCTTGGGCGGGACGGAAGCTGCGGCCTTTACGGCTCCCGCCGGCGCTGGCGGGACAAGGACGGCCACGAGCCCGAGCAACGGCACGGCCCCACCCTTCATGACCCTCCTCGTGGACCTCATGGACCAGCCTGCCTACGAACCGTCCATTCTGGCCCGTCAGGCGCCCCTGGCAACGAGGTTCCAGGCAACGCCGCCCCCCTTTCTCCGATCTTCCCTGGCCCTCCGAACAAGAAAGCCACTCGTCAAGGGTAGCCGGCCGGCGCAGCGTCGCCCCGCTCAGGGCCGGTTGGCCAGGGCGTGGAGCACCTCGGCGAGGAAGGCCGGGTTGTGGGAGTGGCCGTCAGCGCCGGCGACCGAGCTCGTGACGACACCCACCCTGCGTGCGCCCCCCCATCTGGAGGGCGCCCCCACCTTGGTGGCCGGGTCGCAAACCACGGTGTCCACCTCGACGCCGTGAGCAGCCAGTGCCTCCAGATGGTCGTCGGCGTCGAAGCCGGCGGTCTCGCCGTCTTGGGGAGACAGGTTGCAGACGTAGACCCGCCCGTCCCTGCGTTCGGCCAGGGCGCGCCTGATCGCCGGCACGGCGCACACGGCCAGCACGCTCGTAAAGAGCGACCCCGGCCCGAGCACGACCTGGTCGGCACTGTCGATCGCGGCCAGGACCTCAGCGGGTACTGGCGGGATCGGCTGTTGGAGCCAGACCCGCCGGACGGGTGCCAGCGAGTGGGTGACCTTGGCCTGGCCGTGGACCTCGGCGATGCCCCCGGTCGTCTCGGTCTCGGCACACAGCTCGGTAGCCCCGAGAGTGGCGGGGAGCACCCTGGCCGTCACCCCGAGCAGCCGTCCCAGCTCGGCCGTGGCGGTCGCGAAGTCGCCCGTGACCTCGGAGAGCCCGAGCAGCACCAGGTTGCCGAGGGAATGGCCGGCGAGCTCACCGTGAGTGAAGCGGTAGTCGAGGACCTGCGCCCAGAGCTTCTCGAGCGAGCCATCGCCAGCCAGGGAGAGAAGGCAGCGGCGCACGTCGCCGGGAGCGGGCCCAGGCCAGAACGCCCGCAGCCGGCCGCTCGACCCGCCGTCGTCCGCCACCGACACCACCGCCGTCACCTGCCCTGCGTACCGGGTGACCGCCGAAAGCGTCACGGCCAAGCCGTGCCCGCCGCCGAGCGCCACCACGCTCGGCCGGCTCACCGCTCCACGTCCCGGTGGACGACGCTTGGGTCGTAGCCCATCCTGCGGAGCGAGGCGGCTATCTCCTCGGCCAGGACGACGCTCCTATGCCTGCCTCCCGTGCAGCCGATGGCGATGGTCAGGTAGGACTTCCCCTCCCTCACGTAAGCCGGCAAGAGGAACTCGAAGAGCCGCTCGGTCCTGTCGAGGAACTCCTTCGACTCGGGCTGGGAAAGCACGTAGCGACGGACCGGCTCGTCGAGCCCGGTGAGCGGGCGCATCTCCTCGACCCAGTGCGGGTTGGGGATGAAGCGAACGTCGAGCACGTTGTCCACGTCGAGGGGGACCCCGTGCTTGAAGCCGAAGCTGATCACGAGGACCTGCATCGCGGTGGCGTCGTCCCGGCTGAACAGTTCGCCCAGGCGCTCGCGCAGCTGGTGGACGTTCAAGTCGGAGGTGTCGACCACTACGTCGGCCATCTCCTTGATCCCCTCCAGGCGGCGGCGCTCGTCGGCGATGGCTTCGGCCACGCCTTCCTGGCTGATCGGGTGGCGCCGGCGGGTCCCCTCGAAACGGCGCACCAGAACTTCGTCGGAAGCGTCCAGGAAGAGCACCTTCACCCGTTCGGTCTTGCGCAGCTGCTCGATGGCCGCCTTCAGCTCCTCGAGCTGGCCAGGGTCCCGCCCGATCACGAGCGCCACCCGTGGGGTCTCGGGGCCCGAGCCGGAGACCAGGTCCACGACCCTCGTGATGAGCGCCGTGGGCAGGTTGTCCATCACGTACCAGCCGAGGTCCTCCAGCACGGCCGCCGACTGGGAGCGGCCTGCCCCCGACAGCCCGGTCACGACCACGAACTCAGCCACGTTGATCATTGTGCCGCCCCCGAGGGGCCCGGCCGAGCTTCTCTGCGCGCAGCACCAGGAGCCGCGGGAAAGCGACAGCCTGCTGGTACTCCTCGGCCCTCGCCAGGAACCCGGGCGGCGGTGCCGGTTCGTCCATCCCGGTCAGGTAGAGGCCGGCCGCGGCCAGGGCATTTACGTAAACCGACAGCGGACGGTGGATGAACGGGAGCCACACCCCCTTGTCGACCTCCTCGACACCGTGGTGTTCGACCAGGTAAGGCCCTATGCGCCAGTACTGCTCGCCCAGGATGTGGTCGTCTACCCAGCCGCTCCCGGGCGCCTGCAGAAGAGGGTGGTTGAGCATGAGGAGGAACGTCCCCTCCGGCCGCAGCACCCGCCCCACCTCGCCGATAGCCGCCTCGGCGCCCTCGATGTGCTCGAACACGAGGCATGCGAAGGCGGCGTCGAAGCTCGCGTCGGGGAAAGGGAGGGCGCCGGCGGCTGCCTGCAGGTACGACACGGCAGCGGTGCCGGGCGGCGCCTCAGCCTGGCGCCGGTGGGCCTCCTCCAGCTGGGCCCAGGTCGGGTCGATGCCCACGACCTCGCGGACGCCAGCCACCCCGGCCGCCACCCGTGACAGCTGCCCCTCGCCGCAGCCGATGTCGAGGACCTGTCGCGGTGCCGACGCCGCCGGCCCGCCCGACCAGCCACCGCTCAGGTGCTCGGCGAGCAGGGGGACGATCTGTTCGGCGTATTCGGGGTCGGCACCCTCGGTGAAGCGTTCTTGCCACCACCGGGCATTGACCTCCCACAACTGCTCGGCTTCGCTCGGGAGGGGGGCCTCGGGCTCGTGGTACACGGCGCCAGTCTGGCCCCGTCTTCACAGGACCATCACAACTAAGACAACGACGCGTCACAAAAGGAGGAAAAGATCCTTAGTGAACACGGGCGGGCATACCGCCCGGGTGGCCTTGGAGGCTGCGACGGGGGTTTCCAAGGCTGCCGGCCCGGCGGGGCCGGTCGCGAGGGCCGCGGCCGCTGGCGGGGTGGCCGCGGCCTCTCAGGTTCAACTGCGCAGGCCTGAGGCGCTCTGCCCCGCCGGGCCTATTGTGCCCTCGGCTCCCCGTCCTCTGTCTTCAGCCGGCCGTCCTCTGTCTTCAGCCGGCCGTCCTCTGTCTTCAGCCGGCCGTCCTCTGTCTTCAGCCGGCCGTCCTTTGTCTTCAGCCGGCGGCCCTCCGCCCCTCCCGGCAGCCGGGGCCGCTCCGGGGCGTGGAGCTTGTCCCACAGGGCGTCTGCCACGCTGTCGGGCAGCCAGCTGATCCCGGCGAGGGCTTCGCGCCGCGCCTCCCGTACCGCCTTGATGCTCCCGAGCTCGGCCACCAGCCGCTTGCGCCGGGCGGGCCCGAGCCCAGGCACGCCGTCCAGCACCGACGCCGTCACCTTCCTGCCCCGGAGCTTGCGGTGGTAGCCGATGGCGAAGCGGTGGGCTTCGTCGCGAACCCGCTGGAGCAGGTAGAGCGCCTCCGAACCGCGGGGGATGCGCACCGGTTGGCTCATGCCGGGGAGGTAGACCTCCTCGAACTGCTTGGCCAGGGCGGCAGTGGGGATCTCCTGGTCCAAGCCGAGCTCTTCGAGCACCCGGACGGCCACGCCCAGCTGCCCCTTGCCACCGTCTACGAGCAGGAGCTGGGGCGGGTAGGCAAAGTGCCGCTTCCTTTCGGCCACTGGGAGCTCCCTCTCTTCCAGGTAGGCACGCAGCCTGCGGGTGAGGACCTCCTCCATGGCCGCGTAGTCGTCGTTGCCCGGCACGCTCCGGACCTTGAAGCGCTTGTACTCCGAGGGCTTAGGCAGCCCGTCCTCCATCACCACCATCGAGCCGACGTAGTCGGTGCCCTGCAGGTGGCTCATGTCGTAGCACTCGATCCGGAGCGGCGCTTCGGGCAGACCGAGGGCCTCTTGGAGGGCGTTCAGGGCACGGGCCCTCGCGTTGTGGTCGGCCGAACGCTTCAGCCTGTGCCGGGCCAGCTCCTCGCTCGCGTTCTTGGCCACCACTTCCAGCAAGGCCTTCTTGTCGCCCCGTTGGGGGACATGGAAGCGCACCCGGCTCTGGCCCCCCGCGCTCGGGTTGACGCTGCGCTCCGGCCGGCGCTTGCCGCTGGCCGCCCACCACTCGATCTCGGCGTTGGTGCCGCCACCCGCGGCGCTCTCGGCCCGAAGGCCGCTCAACCACTCGAGGAGCAGTTCCGCCTCGTCCACCTCACCCGGTACGAGCACGAGCGGCGGCACCCCGTTGACCGGCTCCGAATAGTGCTGGTGCAGGACGTTCGCCAGCAGCTGCGGCGCCTCCAGGTCTTCCACCTTGTCGACGATGAACCCCTTCCTCCCGACGACGCGGCCCCTCCTCACGTAAAAGACCTGGACGGCAGCTTCGAGCTCGTCCTCGGCCAGGGCAAAACAGTCGAGGTCCTCGGCCTTCTCGGTGACCATCTGCTGCTTTTCGATCGCCCTGCGCACCGAGGCCAGCCGGTCCCGCAGGCGGGCGGCCAGTTCGAACTCCAAGTTGGCCGCCGCCTCGTGCATCTCGGTCTCGAGCTTGCGCACCACCGGCGCCGTGTCGCCGTCGAGGAAGGTGGCGAAATCGGTCACCAGTTCCTCGTACTGCTCGTGGCTCACGAGGCCGGCGCAGGGACCGGCGCAGCGCTCGATGTGGTACGTGAGGCACGGCTTGCCGAGCCGCTCGTGGCGGGCAAACTTGGCGTCGCTGCAGCTGCGCACCGGGAACGTCCGCAGCAACAGGTCGAGGGTCTCCCTGATCGCGTAGGCGTGCGCATAGGGGCCGAAGTAGCGGTTCGCGGTACCGGAAGGCTTGCCCCGCCGCACTGTGGCACGCGGCCAGTGGTCCGCGGTCGTGAGCACGAGGAAGGGGTAGCTCTTGTCGTCACGAAGGCGGACGTTGAAGCGCGGCTTGTACTGCTTTATGAGGCTGTACTCGAGCATGAGGGCCTCGACGTCGTTGCGCACCTGTATCCACTCGACGCTCTCGGCGGAGGCGACCATTTGCGCGCTGCGGGGAGGGAGGGCGCCCGGGGACTGGAAGTAGTTGGAGAGGCGCTGGCGGAGCGACTTCGCTTTGCCCACGTAGATGACCCGGCCGTCCCGGTCGCGGAACTGGTAGCTCCCGGGCGCGTCGGGTATGGCGCCGGCGGGCGGGCGTTCGAGCATGGTCCCATTTTGGCGCCGCCCACGCGCCCACCGGCGCCCGCCATCTCGCCCCCCCGACCACCTCAACTTCACAAGACCATAACTTCACAAGACCATCACAGCTCCCACGAGAGCGCCTCATAAACGTCAACGACTATTTGTACGAAACCACCCGAGGCAAACCAAGGAGGGCTAACCAGATGGACAACGAGCAACTCGGCTTGCGAGGCCGGCGACGGTGGCTCGGCGGTGCGGCGGCGCTTTCGCTCGGGCTGGCGACCGGCGCTGGCTCGCTCGCTCTCACCTCTGCCCCGGCCGCCGCCCAAGGCAAGCCGGGTACCCCGCCCGCAGTCACGGTCCCACTCTTCCGCGGGTCGCTCGCCGCAGTAAAGGCCTGGGCGGCCAACCGGATAACGGTCCGGGCCCGTTCGCTCGACAAAGCGATAGCCGAGGTCCAGTCCTATTCGTTCCTCGGCTCCGACCAGGCGACCATGGTCGGCAAAATGCAGTCCGACATAAGCGGGCTGCAGGCTTTGGACGCCAAGATCCAATCGGACACCACCATCGCGCAGGCTGTAGCCGACGCCAGCACTATATTCACCGGCTTTCGCGTGTACTACCTGGTGCTCCCGGCCGACAGCCTGGTGGTCAACGTCGACCACGTCGACAACATCTTGGTCCCCGACCTCAACACCAATATCTCGGGGGTCCAGGCCGACGAGAACTCCTCCAACCAAGCCGTGATCGGGCCGCTGCTCGCGGACATGCAGCACGAGGTCCAGGTGGCGTCGTCCGCGACATCGGGGCTTGCGGCCCAGTTGCTCAGCTTCACGCCGGCGGACTGGAACTCCAACCATGAACTGCTCGAGCCCGCCCGTTCCTCCGTGGCCTCGGCCGACCGGGCCATCTGGGCCGCCGAGCGCTACTACTACCAGGCGGTCCGCTACCTCTACCACCACCCGACCACCACCACGACGTCGACGAGCGTGCCCACCCCGACGAGCACCGAGCGGGGCCGTCTCGCAGCCATCAAGGCAAGGGCGTCTCGGGACATATCCCGGCGGGTCGCGTCGCTAAACGCCGCGATCGCCGTCGTCCAGTCGAAGTCCTACCTCGGCTCCGACCAGGCGACCCTCGTGAGCATCATGCAGGCTGACCTGGCGGACCTGCAGGCTGTCGGCACGAAGATCGCCTCGGCCACCACCGTCGGGGAAGCTCTCGCCGACTACGACAGCATTTTCACCGAGCTACGGGTCTACTATCTCGTCGTCCCGGTCGTCCAAGACGTGATCCGCGTCGACTACATGGACAACGTGGCTGTCCCCGCCCTCAACCAGGAGGTCAGTTCGCTACAGGGCCAGGTCAATTCCTCCAACCAGGGCGTGCTCGACCCGCTCGTCTCCGACATGGAAGGGCAGGGCCAGGTGGTAACGGCGGCGACCTCGGGGCTCTCGGCCCAATTGCTCACCTTCACACCGGCAGAGTGGAACGCGAACCACGCCTTGTTCGTCGGCGTCAACGCCAACATCGTCACCTCCAACCGAGCGCTCTCGACGGCGAACAGGGACTACCAGAGGGCGCTCGCCTATCTCCGCCACGGGCTCGGTGGCAAGGACCGCGCACCCAAGCAAGCGCCCAAGCCAAAGCCCGACCGGGACCACCGCGGACGGAGCCGCTGAGCGGGCCGCTGAGCGAGCGACTCGAAACCCTAGACGTCCCACCGTGAGGCGGTACGCCAAGCGAGCCCCCCGGGTACCGGAGCCCGGGGGGCTCGCTTTTTGGGCGGCGCCGGCCGAGATGGGCCCGCGGGCCGAAGGTGGGCCGGCGGTGGGCCGGCGGGCGCGGGGCCAGTCGTTGTCCCGTTTGGTAGTTTGCCATTTAGCACATCGTCGACCGGTACACTGGACGGGTGGCCTAGGATAACCCATTCCATTACGGGACGCCCGCCGAAGGCGAGTTCTTCACGGGCCGGCGCAGGGAACTCGAGGCTCTCGTTGCCCGGATGCGCGACGGCATCAACGTCGTGCTGATCTCGCCTCGACGGTACGGCAAAACTTCGTTGCACAGAGCCGCTCGAGCGCGCCTGGCTGCATCTCGTCCGCCGGCCGCCGTCGTCGAGGCCAACCTGCTGCACGCCGGCAGCCGCTCGCGCTTCGCTGCGCTCTTGGCTGGCGCAGCGTTCCAAATCCGCGGCGCCCGATGGGCACGAGCACGCCAGACCGTCCCAGAGTTCGTCCGGCGGTTGCGAGTAACCCCCACGGTCAGCTTCGACCAAGCAGGGAACCCGCGCTTCGGCGGGCGCAGCGTCCGCAAGACCTTGCTCCCCTTGCTCGACAACGACGACGTGGTCCAAAGGGACGGGGCGATGATCGTGGCCGACCCCTTCTTCGCCGCGTGGCTACGCGGCGCAGGCTGACGCCACGCTCTCTAGCCCGGCCTACTTGATGGTCCTCCGACGCAGGTTCCAGAAAGGGCGTTGAGCGACTTTACTCGCAACTGGCCTCAGGACCGCCGGCCTCGGACCGGGCCGCGCCCGTGCCCGTAGTGAAGGGCGGGGCCCGACCTGCCCAAGGACGGCTCAGCTGAACTTGGCGCCCGCGAGGACAGGTTCCAAGAACTTCGCCGTATAGCTGTCGGCGCACTTGGCGACCTGCTCGGGGGTGCCGGCGGTGACCAGCCGCCCGCCCCCGTCGCCACCCTCGGGGCCGAGGTCTATTATCCAGTCGGCCGTCTTGATGACATCCAGGTTGTGCTCGATCACTATCACGGTGTTGCCCTGGTCCACCAGGCGTGCGAGCACCCCGAGCAACTTGCGCACGTCCTCGAAGTGAAGCCCGGTGGTCGGCTCGTCCAAGACATAAAGCGTGCGCCCGGTAGAACGGCGCGACAGCTCGGAGGCAAGCTTTATCCGCTGCGCCTCGCCCCCTGAAAGCGTCGGCGCTGGCTGGCCGAGCTTTATGTAACCAAGGCCGACGTCAACCAGGGTCTGCATGTGGCGGCTGATGACCGGTTGGTTGGAAAAGAACTCCGCGGCCTCCTCGCAGGACATGTCGAGGACCTCTGCGATGTTCTTGCCCTTGAACGTGATGTCCAGAGTGTCCCGGTTGTAACGGGCCCCCTTGCAGACCTCACAGGGCACGTAGACGTCAGGCAGGAAGTGCATCTCGATCTTGATCGTGCCGTCGCCGGCACAGGCGTCGCACCGGCCGCCGGTTACGTTGAAGGAAAAGCGGCCTGGCTGGTAACCGCGTACCTTGGCCTCCGTGGTGGTCGCGAAAAGGCGGCGGACGTGGTCGAAGACGCCCGTGTAGGTGGCGGGGTTGCTCCGAGGCGTACGGCCGATCGGCGACTGATCGACGTCGACGACCTTGTCGAAGGCGTCCATGCCGTCCACCCGCTTGTGCCGGCCAGGCACCTCTTTCGACTTGTAGATGCGGCTCATCATGGCCCGGAGCAGGATGTCGTTGACGAGGGTCGACTTTCCCGACCCAGACACACCCGTCACGACCACGAAGCACCCGACTGGGAACTCCACGTCGATGCCCGCCAGGTTGTGCTCCCTCGCGCCGCGCACCACGAGCCACCCTGCCGGTGGCCGGCGCAGCGACGGCACCGGGATAAAACGCTTGCCCGAGAGGTACTGGCCCGTCAAGGACGCCTTGGTGCGCAACAGGTCCTTCACGCTGCCAGACACCACCACCTGGCCGCCGTGCTCGCCGGCCCCCGGGCCGATGTCGACCACGTGGTCGGCGTTACGGATCGTCTCCTCGTCGTGCTCGACCACGATCACGGTATTGCCGAGGTCGCGCAAACGCAGCAGCGTGTCGATCAGCTTGCGGTTGTCGCGCTGGTGAAGGCCGATCGAAGGCTCGTCGAGCACGTAGAGCACGCCCACGAGACCGCTCCCGATCTGAGAGGCGAGCCTGATGCGCTGCGCCTCCCCGCCGGCGAGCGTGCCGGCGCTGCGGTTGAGGCAGAGGTAGTCGAGGCCGACGTCTACCAAGAACTGCAGGCGCGCCCTCACTTCCTTGAGCACCCTGTCCGCGATCAGGTGGTCCCGCTCGGAAAGGGTGAGGTCCGCGACGAAATGCGTGGCATCGCGGATCGAGAGGTCGCACAGCTCGAAGATGCTTTTGCCGCTTACGGTGACGGCGAGGCTTTCGGGCTTCAAGCGTGCTCCGCCGCACGCCCGGCATGGCACCTCCCGCATGTAACCCTCGATCTGCTCGCGGGTCGAATCGGACTCGGCCTCGGTGTGGCGGCGTTGCAGGAACGGTATGACGCCCTCGTAGTGGGTGTAATAGGAGCGTGTGCGGCCGAAACGGTTTTTGTAGTGGAGGTGGACCTGCGTGCTGCCCGAGCCGTACAAGATCACTTTTTGGTCTTGCTTCTTGAGCTTGCGCCACGGCACCGATGTCGAGATGTCGAAGGTCTCGGCCACCCCTTGCAGCAAGCGGCCGAAGTACTCAGTGCGGGCGCCGGCCCACGGCGCGACCGCCCCGTCATCGATGGAGCGGTCGGGGTCGGGCACTACGAGCTCGGGGTCGACCTCGTAGCGGGTCCCGAGGCCGTCACAGGTGGGGCAGGCGCCATAAGGAGAGTTGAACGAGAAGTTGCGCGGTGCCAGCTCGTCGAAGGACCGCCCGCACACCGGGCAGGCCAGGTGCTGCGAAAACACGAGCGTTTCGGCTTTCGTGCCCTGCTCCCCCACCCCGGCCTCCTGTGGTCCCTCGCCCACCTGGGGCCCCGGGTCTTGGCGCGCGCCTAGGGAGGTACTTCCATTCGGAGCGCCGGCGCTCTTGGGCTGCCCGCCATCCTCTCGGGGGACGATCTGAACCTGTGCCACCCCATCGGCCAGCCTGAGGGCCGTCTCGAGCGAGTCCGTGAGACGCCTCTCGATGCCGGGCCGGAGCACGAGCCGGTCCACGACCACTTCGATCGTGTGGTTCTCGTAACGGGCCAACTTCGGCACGCCCGACAGCTCGTAGACGGTGCCGTCGACCCGGGCGCGGGCGAAGCCCTGGCCGGCCAGCTCAGCAAAGAGGCTCTCGTACTCGCCTTTGCGCCCCCGCACGACCGGCGCCAGCACCTGGAAACGGGTGCCCTCCGGCAGCGTGAGCACCCGGTCAACGATCTGTTGGGGCGTCTGGCGCGACACGACGCTCCCGTCGTCGGGGCAGTGAGGTACTCCGACACGGGCGTAGAGCAGCCGCAAGTAGTCGTAAATCTCGGTGATCGTCCCCACGGTGCTGCGGGGGTTGCGGGACGCCGCCTTCTGGTCGATCGAGATGGCCGGCGACAAGCCCTCGATGAAGTCGACGTCGGGCTTGTCCATTTGGCCGAGGAACTGTCGCGCGTACGCGGACAGGGACTCCACGTACCGGCGCTGGCCTTCCGCGTAGATGGTGTCGAACGCCAGGCTGCTCTTGCCCGAACCCGAAAGCCCCGTGAACACGATGAGCCGGTCTCTCGGCAGGTCGACCGAGACGTCCCGCAGGTTGTGCTCGCGTGCACCTCGCACGATCAGCCGGTCCGACATAGGGTAAGCGTAAGGGTAGCAGTTGCGAACGCATGTTTGTCGCTCATCGCCGACGGCCAGACCGGCTAGCGCGCTAGCGGGAGGACCGGCTGCGCAGGACTGGGCGGCGGGAGGGCCGTGTACTCGAGCGGCGGGCTCGTTCCGAAGGCCGGCCCGACGGTCAAGTGCGGACCGCCCGCCGCAGTGCCGTCAGGCGACGATGCGCACCGGCCCCGACCAGGAGAGGCCACCGTCGGTAGAGCGCCAAAGCTGCTCTGGAGGAGGGCCGTTCGGCCAGGGCCAGTCCGGTGGTGAACTGACTTGACTACGGAGGGCGGCACCCGTCGTCGAGTCCGTGAACCCGACCCAGGACCAGGAGTAGCCGGTCGAACCGGTGGTATGCACAGCCCGCCAGGACGCGCCCCCGTCGGTCGTGAGCAGCAACCCGCCCTGCGGGCTCGGGACGACGACGGCCGCAGTTGCGCTCGCCGGCGCTACGAACGCGAAGTTGGGCAGCGTGGGGGCAGCGGTGAGGTGCTGCCAATGCGCTCCTCCGTCGGCCGAACGCCACAACCCCGCCAGCATGCCCGTTGGGCACACCGCCCAGACGGTACTCGAAGACGCCGCTCGCAGTTGTCCCCCGAGCCCTTGGTAGCAGGGGCTCTTGTAGGTGCTGAAGCTGGTGCCCGACCCGGTCCCGACCACCAGGAGCTGGTCGGCGGTGGACTGCGACGTCGTCAACGACAGCCACAGGTTGGGCCCGTGCACGGTCATGGCCGCGATCGGGTCGGCGCCGGCAGGTAAATGAACCTGGAGCGGCACCCAGTCATCGGTGCTGACAGGGCTCCGCTCGAGCGACATGCTCGAGCAGCTGCCTTGCTGGCACGTCCCGACGAGGGCGAAGGCGTAGCCGGCGCCGGTGCCGAAAGCGAGCAGCTCTCGGCCCTGCAGGAAAGCTGGTTCCGACCAATGCTCGCCACCGTCGTGGGTGTCCCAGAAGGCGCCGCCGGGGTGGGTGTCGTAGGCAAACCCGTCAAGCGGGTCAGCAAAGCGCAAAGTGTTAACTGCCCCGGCGGGGGAGGAGGAGCCCACGTCGAGGGGCGATGCCGGCGCCGGGAGGCCGACGAAGCTCGCTCCCCCGTTGGTCGTACGCACGATCGAGGTGCAGATCGCGTTGGGGCAAGGGGCGATGCCGAGCAGCCAGAACTCACTTGGCGAGATCGCCGTGAACGAGACAGGGTCGAAGCCGGAGGGCACGAAGCCGCCAGCCGGCTGGCCACTCGCCAAGGCGCTCGGTGCCTGGCCAGCAGTCGTCGTGGGGCTGGCCGGCACCGACGAAGACGTCGACGAAGACGTCGACGAAGACGTCGCGGTAGGCCCGGAGGTCGTCGAGGTCGCCCTGGTCGTCGAGGTCGCCCTGGTCGTCGAAGTCACAGATGTCGAGGTCGCCCTGGTCGTCGAAGTCGTTGTCGAGGTCGCAGCGGTCGTCGACGTCGAAGTCGCCCTGGTAGTCGAGGTCGCCCTGGTCGTCGAGGTCACAGATGTCGAGCTCGCCCTGGTCGTCGTGAGCCCCGAGGTCGTCGTAGATGCAGACGCAGCCTTACGGGACGCGACCTTGGTCCCGCCGCAAGCCGCCAGCGCCAGGGCCAGGATGGCACACGCCGCCGCCGCCGGCATGACACCCTTTGCCCTCATGACACTGGTAACCTTACGTCACCCCGAGCAGGTTCCCCCTGGTACGAGCCGCGCGGTGCTTTGAGGGGGCGCGAAGGGGCGAGCTGGTTCTAGGTGTAGCATGCGTGGCGCGACGTCGAGTTATACCCCCATGTCAAGGAAGAACCGATAAACCATGTCCGAACTAAACCCGCCGAGCAGTGCCCCCGTGGCCGATGCCGGTACCACAGAAATGGGCACTTTCGACGAGTCGGGTGCCTATACACCTCGCCAGGTCGTTTCCGACGACCTGGGCGGGACGTCTTTCGAAGACGCCATAGCCAACACGATCATCGAGTTCGACGAGGGCGACATTGTCTCCGGCATGATCGTCAAGGTCGACAAAGACGAGGTCCTGCTCGATATCGGCTACAAGTCCGAAGGCGTAATCCCGGCCCGTGAGCTGTCCATTCGCCACGACGTCGACCCCCATGACGTCGTGAAGGTCGGCGACAAGATCGAAGCGCTCGTCATGCAAAAGGAGGACAAGGAGGGTCGTCTCGTCCTTTCCAAGAAGCGGGCGCAGTACGAGAGGGCTTGGGGCACGATCGAAGCCATCAAGGACCGCAACGGCACCGTGCGGGGCCCCGCGATCGAGGTCGTGAAGGGCGGCCTTATCGTGGACATCGGGCTGCGGGGCTTCCTGCCCGCGTCGCTCGTCGAACTCCGCAGGGTGCGCGACCTGCAGCCCTACGTGGGGCGGGAGCTCGAAGCCAAGATCATCGAACTCGACAAAAACCGCAACAACGTCGTACTGTCACGCCGCGCCTACTTGGAGGAGGCCCAGCGTTCGCAGCGCGACGAGTTCCTCACCAACCTGAAGCCGGGCGAGATCCGTGAGGGGGTCGTCTCGTCGGTGGTCAACTTCGGTGCGTTCGTCGACCTCGGGGGGATGGACGGGCTCATCCACGTCTCGGAGCTTTCCTGGAAGCACGTGGACCACCCTGGTCAGGTGGTCCAGGTCGGTGACCGCGTGACCGTTCGGGTGCTCGACGTCGACATGGACCGAGAGCGGATAAGCCTTTCCCTGAAAGCCACCCAGGCGGACCCTTGGCAGGAGTTCGCCAACGCCCACCGTGTCGGCGAGCTTGTCTACGGGAGGGTGACCAAGCTGGTCCCCTTCGGCGCCTTTGTGCAGGTCGGCGACGGCATCGAGGGCCTGGTCCACATCTCCGAGATGGCCGTGCACCACGTCGACCAGCCAGACCAGGTGGTGACGCCCGGCGAGGAGCTCTGGGTGAAGATCATCGACATAGACCTGGCCCGCCGGCGCATCAGCCTCTCGATCAAGCAGGCCGCCGAAGGCGGCGAGGTGGCGGCCGAGTACAGAGAGGCCTTCGGCGACCACGCCTACGACGAGCAGGGCAACTACATCGGCGGCGCCTACACTTCCTTCGAGCCCGAATCTGAAGCCCAAGCGGCGTGGGCCGGGTTCATAGCCGAACAAGAGCAAGCCCACCAGGAGCAGCCGCCGGAAGAGCCCTCCGGCGTCGGCGCTGCTCCGGAGAGTCAACCGGCCGACCCAACCCAGGCCGAAGCTCCCAGCGCATCCGCCTCGTTGCCCTCAGCCGAGCAATCGGCGCCTGCGGAGCAGGCAGAAGATCCAAATGCCGGTCCTTCGCCAGCTGGCAGTGCGACCGACACCGCCCCGACCAGCACCGCCCCGACCAGCACCGCCCCGACCAGCACCGCCCCGACCAGCACCGCCCCGACCAGCACCGCCCCGACCAGCACCGCCCCGACCAGCACCGCCCCGACCAGCACCGCCCCGACCGGCACCGCCCCGACCGGCACCGCCCCGACCGACAACGCCGACGGGCGGACCGAGGCGACTCAGGCCAGCTGAGCAAGGCTGAGCTAGCGCGCCCACCGCACGCCGTCCTGCGGGTCGGGCTGAGCGGGGGGTTGGGCGCCGGCAAATCGACTGTGGGCCGTCTGCTGGCGGCCCGGGGCGCTCTCGTCATCGACACGGACGAGGTGGCGCGCGAAGTGCTCGCCCCCGGCACGCCCGGGGAGAGAGCGGTGCTCGAACTCTTCGGCCCTTCAGTCGCGCACGAAGACGGCTCGTTGGACCGCAGGGCGCTGGCCAGCCGCGTCTTTGCATCTGCCTCTGACAGGCTGGCCCTGGAGGCGATAACCCACCCGCTCATCCGCAAGGAAGTAAACGCGCGCCTAGCCGCTCTGGAGGCCGGAGCAGGTGCTGCCAACCCGCGGGAGGACGCCGGCGCGGCGGCCTCGGGGCCCACCGGGCACGCCGGTGCACGTCGACGGCCCGCCATGGTGGTGATCGAGATCCCGCTCCTCGACAGGTCCCGCCGGCGAGAGTACGACCTGGACACCGTGGTCCTTGTCGAAGCGCCCAACGACATCGCCCTGCAACGGGCCACTCGCCGCGGGATACCGAAAGACGAGGCCATAGCGCGTATGGCCGCCCAACCGACCACAGCAGAACGCCGCGCCGCCGCCGACCGGGTTATCACCAACGCTGGCAGCCTCCAAGAACTCGAAGCCCAAATTGACCACGTCCTGTGGCCTTGGCTGCTGCAGAAAGTGACAGCTTGCGACGACCCTGCGACGTGACCGAGTCCTCGCTCGGCCTCGAACGGCCCTGAGACTTACCGACGTGGCCCCGGGGAAGGCCATGGTCGCACCCCCCCGGTACCATCGGACGCGTGCCCCCTTTCAAAGTCGTAGCCGATTGGTCGCCCGCCGGCGACCAGCCCAAGGCCATCGAGGGCCTCTCCGAAGGGGTCCTGCGGGGCGACCGCTTCCAGACCCTCCTCGGCATCACCGGGAGCGGCAAGAGCGCGACTATCGCCTGGACCATCGAGCGAGTGCAGCGGCCGACGCTCGTGATCGAGCCCAACAAGTCCTTGGCCGCGCAGTTCGCCAACGAGATGCGTGAGCTCTTCCCCGAAAACAGGGTCGAGTACTTCGTCAGTTACTACGACTACTACCAGCCCGAGGCGTACATCCCTTCGAGTGACACCTACATCGAAAAGGACAGCTCGATAAACGACGAGATCGACCGCCTGCGGCACTCGGCCACGAGCGCCCTGCTCACCCGGCGGGACGTGATCGTGGTCGCCTCGGTGTCCTGCATCTACGGCATGGGCTCACCCGAGGAGTACGCCCAGCGGATCCTCCCGGTGGCCGTGGGCGAGGAGCACGACCAACGGGCCGTGCTCTCCCAGCTGGTGGACATGCAGTACGAGCGCAACGACGCCAACCTGGTGCGCGGCAAGTTCCGGGTGCGGGGCGACACGATCGAGGTGCACCCCGCCTACGAGGAGCACGTGCTCCGCATCCAGCTCTTCGGCGACGAGGTGGAGCGCATCACCTGGGTCGACCCTCTGACTGGCGAGCTCTTGGGCGACGTCGGCGAGGTCGTGGTCTTCCCCGCCACCCACTACGTCGCCGGCGACGAACGTATGCGCCGCGCCATCGCAGGCATCGAAGAGGAGCTCCAGGAGCGCCTCGCCTTGTTCGAAAGGCAGGGCAAACACCTAGAGGCGCAGCGCCTGCGCATGCGCACGAGCTACGACCTCGAGATGCTGGCGGAGGTCGGCAGCTGCTCGGGCATCGAAAACTACAGCCGCCACATCGACGGGCGCTCCCCCGGGGAGCCGCCTCACACCCTGCTCGATTTCTTCCCCAAGGACTACCTCATCGTGATCGACGAGTCGCACGTCGCGGTTCCGCAGCTCCACGGGCAGTACGAGGGTGACCACTCCCGCAAGGAGACCTTGATAGAGCATGGTTTCCGGCTCCCCTCGGCGGCAGACAACCGGCCGCTTCGTTACGAGGAGTTCCTGCAACGGGTCAACCAGTGCATATTTATGTCGGCGACGCCGGCCGCCTACGAGATTTCGGTATCCACCCAGGTGGTAGAGCAGATCGTCCGGCCGACCGGCCTCATCGACCCCGAGGTGGTCGTGCGCCCCACCAAGGGCCAGATCGACGACTTGATCGACGAGGTGGCCAAGCGGACCGCGGCCGGCGCTCGCGTGCTCGTCACAACGCTCACCAAGAAAATGGCCGAGGACTTGACCGACTACCTCCTCGAGCAGGGGCTCAGGGTCCGCTACCTCCACTCCAACGTGGAGACCCTGGAGCGCATCGAGATCCTGCGGGACCTGCGCTTGGGCGAGTTCGACGTGCTGGTCGGGATCAACCTGCTCCGAGAAGGCCTCGACCTGCCGGAGGTTTCGCTCGTCGCGATCCTAGACGCGGACAAGGAGGGGTTCTTGCGCTCGGAGACCTCGCTCACCCAGACGATCGGCCGAGCTGCCCGCAACGTGGACGGGTCGGTCATCATGTACGCCGACGAGATGACCGATTCGATGCGCCGGGCCATTTCGGAGACCCATCGACGCCGGCACCTGCAGCAGGAGTACAACGCCGAGCACGGGATCAACCCCCAGACCGTGCGGCGAGCCGTGAGCGACATCCTGGTCATGCTGGGACGCAGCGGCGAAGAGGCAGAGGGCGCCGGAGGGCGGGCCCGGGGGACTGCTCCCCTGCCGGGGGCGGACAGGCGCAGCCGGCGCCACGACCGGGCCCGCTCCGAACTGGCCAACATGCCCAAGGCCGACCTCAGCCGGCTCATCTCCGCCCTGGAAGAGGAGATGCGCGACGCAGCAGCCGAACTGCGCTTCGAGTACGCAGCCCGTCTGCGGGACGAGATAACCGACCTGAAAAAGGAGCTGAAGGGCTTGGCCGAGATCGGAGTAGGAGTCAAGTAGCTCCGACCGGGCCACCCCTTGGCAGGGTCTTCGTCCGCGAAAATGGCGGGGGGATCGCTCCCACCTGGCGTGGGCTACGATCTGGTCGTGGAGCGCCTTGGCCCGCACCATGTGCCCCTTGCCTGCGCCGCCCTGGCAGGCCGCTCCCGCCGGCCTCCCGCCCGGTCCTACCGGCGCTGGGCGGCGGCTGGAGTCGCCGGCGCCTCCTTCGTAGCGGGGCTGGCAACCCCCGCAGCAGCAGCGGCACCTGGTCCCTCGACGACGCCGCCGGCGGCGCGAGCTGCGAGCGGAAGTGGCACCTTCACCTGCAACCTTGTCGGCAAGGAGATCGTCACGGGCACGCCGGACGTCGCGGCCCACGCCGTCCCTGCCATCCGCTCGGTACAGCTCACGCCCTATTTGGGCGGGTTGTTGGTCCGCTACCGGTTCCGTCCTGGCTTTGCGCTCGCGCCCGAAGGCGTCTACTTCGCGTGGTCCGTGTACGTATACCGCCACCGCGCCGACGCCAACAACTCCGTGCTCGCCGTGCAGCTCCAGATCGAGGACCGGGGCAAGGGCTGGGAGCCGAGCGGCTGGAGCGTGCTCGCATCGACCTATTACCAGGCGCAGCCGGTCGCCGGCCAGGTCCGCACCGACAAGGCTCGCGACGAGATCGCCACATATTTCCCTGCGGGTTTCGTCAACTTGAAACCGCCCTTTTACTGGTACGCTAGCCAGGAAGTCTTCCGCGGTTACCTGCCCAAGAAGTCCAAGACGGCGCACCAGGACTGGAGCGTCAACGGGTCGATCGTAAACGACTGCCCGAGCGGGGTGCGCTCCAGCGCCTTCAGCCTCCCCTTCGCGGCCAAGTTGCTCACCGCCCAATAGCGCGGCGCGAGCCTCAGGCGCATCGAGGCCGTCATCGGGAAAACCTGGTGCAACTCCATGCGCCGGCTCTTGTCGTCACAGCGGAAGGCCCCGGCCGGGTTGCCCGACCAGCGCCAGAGCGGCCCGAGCAACCGGCCGGGCGCGCTCCGAGGCAATGTCGACCAGCGCGGCCCGGCCTACAAGCAGGGGCTTCGACCCGGGGCCCCCGTTACTTCTCAATGGCCACAAGGTGGCCCGGCTCGCACTCGACGAGTGGCGGCGGTGCCGACTCAGCCAAGACCTCGGTCAACGTCGCGCGCCGGCGGCGCCGCTGCCAGCGCCCGCCCTCCATCTCCATGAGGCTCGGCCGAGGGCCAGACGGCGCGTCCTCGGCGAGCACGGCCCCGGCTCGGACGGCATGTGTGCCTCGTGCTGCACCTACCTCTTCCTTGGCGCCATGGAGCGGCGAAAGCGAGCTCTTCGAGTACCGCTTGGCCTCCGCAGGCTGGCCGGCGCCGGGAGGAGTACTTGGGGCAAGGGTGGGTGAACCATTTGAGGCGGGGACGGCAGAGGCATTGACGCTCCAGTCAAACGGCGCCCATTTCTTGTGCAGTTGCGGCACCGCCGTCAACAGGCTCTTGGTGTACCGGTGCTGCGGGTTGCCGAAAACCTTCTGTGTCTCCCCCATTTCCACGACGGCTCCGTGGCGGAGGATGACGGTTTTGTCGCTTATGTAGTTACCGAGCGAGAGGTCGTGGGTGATGAAGAGGATCCCGAGGCCCCGGCGTTTCAGCGAGACCAACATGTTGAGCACGTCCACCCGGGTGGAAGCGTCGAGCATGCTGATGATCTCGTCTGCTATTAGCAGCCTCACATCGAGCAGGAGGGCGCGCGCAACGAGGAGACGCTGCTGCTGGCCGCCCGACAGCTGGTGGGGAAACTTGTTGAGCACGTCGGCCGGGTTGAGCGTCACGGTTTCCAAGGCGGTTTCCACCTTGGCCTGCCAGGCGTCTTTGGCCATGTCCCGGAAATACTCTTGGCGGACCATCTCGAAGACCCGGTCGGCCTTGTAGAGGGGGTTGTACGAGCTAAAGGGATCCTGGAAGACGCCTTGCACCTGCCTGTAGTACTCGTGGAGCTCCCGCCCCTTCTTCTGCATCACATCCGCGCCCTCGAAACTGACGCGGCCGCCAGAGGCAGGGACGAGGTGGAGCACGATCTTGCCGAGGGTCGACTTCCCCGAGCCGCTCTCGCCGATCAAGGAGACCACCTCGCCCCGGTCAATGTCGAAGCTCACCTGGCGCAGCGCCGGCTTGAAGTCCCCACCGAAAGTCCCCGACCTGTAGAGCTTGGAGACCTTGTCCAGCTCGAGCATGCTCACTCTGCCCCCTTGCCCGCTCGCGCTCCTAAGCTGGGGCCCCTCTCCGGAGAGGCGTCCCCAGCGCCGCCCGAAGGCGTCGCGGATGCCTCGTTGTGCTCCCGCCCGGCACCACCGGCCACGTCGTCGGCAGCTTTCCAGCAGGCCACTTGGTGCCCAGGCAATAGCTCCATGAAGGGCGGGTCCTCGACGCACTTGTCGTAAGCGAACGGGCAGCGCTCTCTGAACCGGCACCCCGGCGGTGGGCTGAGCAACGAGGGCGGCCTCCCCGGTATGCCGGTCAGCTCCCGATCCTCGTAGCGCACCCCGACCTCGGGCAACGAGGACAAAAGGGCTTGCGTGTAAGGATGGAGCGGCTTGTCGATCATCGTGGACGCGCTGGCCTTCTCGGTCAGCTTGCCCGCGTACATGACCATGATCGTGTCGGCGATCTGCGCCAAGATCGACAGGTCGTGGGTGATCACGATCATGCTCTTTACGTAGCCGAGGTCCCTGAACTCGGTGAGCAGCTCCCCCACCGCGCGCTGGTTGGACACGTCGAGAGCCGACGTGACCTCGTCTGCTATCAGTAGCGACGGGTTGAGCAGGGTCGAGATCACCATCGTCGCACGCTGGCGCATACCGCCCGACAGCTCGAAGGGGTACATCTCGAGCACGTTTTCGGGCAGGCCGACGAGCGCCACGCGCCGGCGGAACTCGGGCAGGACCTTCGCCAACTTCATCCCACGTGATTTGAGCAGGTCGTGCGCGAGGGTACCGACCTTCTTGGTCGGGTTGAGCGCGCTCATGGCATACTGGGGGATGATCGACACGTCGCGCATGCGATGGTGGTTCATGGCTCGGTCGTCCGAAATGGGCAGCGCCTTGCCGTCCAGCTCTACGGTGCCTCCCACGTGCTTCATGCGGCCCTCGATGAATATCAAGCTGTTGCCGAGCGTCGACTTACCGCAACCCGACTCCCCCGCCAGGCCCATGATCTCCCTGTCGGCCACGGCAAACGTCACGCCGTCGACCGCCTGGACGTCGCCCCGCAAGGTCCGGTAGGCGATGCGCAGGTTCTCGACCGACAGGCTCATGTCTCCCTCAGCTTCGGGTTGAAGACCTCGTCGAGGCCGACGTTGGCCACGAGCAAGGCAGCAACCATCAGCGTCATGACAGCGCCGGGCGGGATGAACCACCACCACATGTGCAGCTGCAGCCCGCTCCACAGCTCGGCCAGGTTGAGCATGTCACCGAGCGAGATGCCGTTGGTCGGGCCGAGGCCGAGGAAGTCGTAGTTGACCGCTATCAGCATCGAGCTACCGAACAGCAATATGAAGGCGAGCAGTATGTACGACGCCATGTTGGGCGCTATGTCCTTAAGCACGATCGCCGGGCCACGTTTGCCAGAAAGGCGTGCCAGGTCGACGAAATCGCGCTGGCGGAGCGTGAAGGTCTGGGCCCTCACCGCCCTTGCCACCCAGGGCCAAGTCGTCACGCCGATGAACACGCCCTCGAAGAAAGCGCTGTGGCTCTTCAGGTAGGCACCGATCACGATCAAAAGGACTAGCGAGGGGATCATCACGACTATGTAGGTGAGCGTCTGGAGGACCTCGTCCAACCACCCGCCACGCCAGCCAGCGACGAACCCAATAGCCAGGCCGATCAAGCCGGCGAAGGCGGCGCCGAGGAAGCCTACCAGGTAGCTCTCCCGAAGCGAGTCGAGCAGCAGCGAGAAGACGTCCTGGCCGAAATAGGTGGTACCGAGTAGGTGCTGCGACGACGGGTGCAGAGCCGCCGCAGCAACGAACTCCTTCGCTGGGTAGGGGGCGAAGTACGGGCCGATGATGGCAGCCAGCACGAATATGATCTCGACACCGAGGCCGAGCAGGAGCTTCTTGTTGCGGACCGCAAAGTACAAAAATTCCCAACGCCGGCCGCTGTCGTAGGCCTCGCGCCCACCTCGCGCCCCCGCTGGGGCGGTCGCCCCGGCCAGGGGCACGGCCGTGGGGGAAGCGCCCCTCGCGGTAGTCGTACCGCCAGGCGCCGCCTGGTCGACGCCGCTCATGCCGCCGCCCCCTGCATGCTGAGGCGGGTCCTCGGATCGACCCAGATGTAGACGATGTCGATCACGAAATTGGCCACGAGGACCCCCACGATGATGAAGATGAAGATGCCCTGCAGCAAAGCGTAGTCCTGGTCGGTGGCTGCTGTGTAGATGAGGTGGCCGAGGCCGGGATAATTGAACACGACTTCGGTCACGATGTTGCCCCCGATCACCGTCCCGAGCTGGAGGGCGAGGCCAGAGAGCTGGGGGAGCACGGCGTTGCGGTAAGCGTAGCGGCGCACCAGACGGCCACGGGCGCCGAGCGCCCGCAAGTAGCGGGCGTAGTCGGTCTCGAGCTCGTATATCACCAGGTTGCGCATTCCGATCGACCAGCCCCCGAAGCTGACGAGAAAGACGGTGAGGAAAGGCAGGAACCAGTGGTACAGCAAGCTCGATATGTAGGCCCACGTGAAGCCGGAGGCTAGGCCCGCCGCGTACCCGCCCTCCACAGGGAACCAGTGCTCGACCGCCGCCAGGTAAAAGGCCGCAGCCAGGGCCAGCCAGGCGTAAGGCATCGCCTGGAAGAGGTAGCCGAGGGGGAGAACGGTGTTGTCGAGGACCTTGCGCCGTGCTGCCATGGCCCCGATGCGGTTGCCGAGGACGTAGGAAAGCAATATTGCTGGCACGAGCAGCGCCAGCGTGTAGGGTGCCGCTTGGGCGATCATCGTGGTGACCTTCTCGGGAAAGGCGTACAAGCTGATGCCGAGGTTGCCGTGGAAGAGGTTGTCCCAGTAGTGCCAGTACTGGTCCCAGAGCGGCAGGTTGTAGCCGAAGGCCTTGTCGAAAAGCTTGTAGAGCGCCGTCCACGGCCCTTGAGAGTTGAGTGCGAACCTGTCGACATAGGCCGCTATCGGGTTCCCTGGCATGAGCCGGGGGATCGCCCAGTCGATTGTCACACCTGCCCAGAAAGCCAGTACGTAAAGCCCGAGCTTACGGGCGAAGTACCGCGTCACTTCAGATCTCCTTCATGAGCCTCGGCCAGAAGTGCCGAAGAGCCCGCCGACCTAACGGACGGCGGGCTCCCATAGGGCACTGCGGTCCAGCCCTATCTTGCCAAGGTCTAGGGCTCTACTTCGCCGGACGGAGGTTGGCCAAGGCGTAGACGGTCGTCATGGCACCGAGCCAGTTGCCCCACATCACCGGGGTGTACTGGTCGCTCGAGCTGGTCGAGGAGGGGTAGTTCTTCCAGTAGGTCGTGTTGCCCTGGAACCAGGCGCCGTTGTACCACAAGGGCACCTCGGGCAACCTCTGGAGGAAGCTCGTCTCGATCTTGCTGTAGATGCTATTGAGGGCAGCCTTGTCCGTGGTCGGCGTCGTCGCAGCCTTCTGGACGAGTGCCCACGTGGCGGGGTCACTGAAACGCTCCACGTTTAGCTGTGCCCCGTCGTTTTTCTGGATGGGCAACTGGTAGACCCGGTCGAAGTAGCTCCACGGGGTGGCGTCGGCCTGGGCGTTGTTGTCGAGCATCATGTCGTAACTGCCATTGATCATGTGCTGGGTCTTGGCATTGGCCGAGGGTGTGATGGCGTTTACTTTGACCCCGATCGAGTTGAGGTCCTGAGCTATGATGTCCTGCGCCGCCATCCAGTCGGTCCAGCCGTTAGGCACCTCTATGGTGAGCGCTTGGCCCTTGTAGCCCGACTTCGCCAGGTACTTCTTGGCCAGCGACGGGTCGTAGTGGAAGCCGTACTTGTTGACCACGCCCCTGTTGACGTACGAGTCGAGGTTCGGGAGCAGCCCGACTGGGTTGGCCGCTTTGACGATCCCGTCGTAAACGCCTGTCACTATCGACTGGGTGTTGATACCGTAGGCCACGGCCTTGCGGAAGTTGACGTTGTTGAACGGTGCCTTGGTAGTGTTCATCTCGAGCCACACCGTGTTGGCCGAGAGCATATAAGGGCTCTTCGGGTAGTAGGTCGTGAGGAACGAGGAGTCACCGCCGGTCGTCATCAACGTGTTGATGCCGGGCAGGAAGTTGTTGCTCCAGTCGATGGTGTTGGAGAGCAGGGCTGACAACTCGACGCTGTTGGAGCCGTTCACGATGTCGCAGAGGTACTTGAAGTGGAACTTGAGCCCCAGTTGCTTGATGCCCCACCAGTTGGCGTTGTCCTCGTAACAAGCCTGCGACTGGCTGGTGCTGACGAGGAGCATCGGCCCGGTCGCCACCGGCGACTTGCCCCGGGCGTAGTTGGCGCTCGTCACCTGCTCGCTCGCCGAGAGCTTGGAGAAGACCACTTTCGGCAAAACAGCGTTCTGCCACAAGAAGTCCTGCCAGTCCGTGTAGGGCGGGGGGCTCGTGAAGTTCACCGTGACGGTGTTGCCGTTCGCGCTCACGCTCTTGATGTAGGGCGCCAGGCTGCTGTAGGGGACAGCCGGGTTGGTCTTGGCCAGCCCGATCGTAAACGCTACGTCCGCTCCGGTGAGAGGTGCCCCATTGGACCACTTGACGCCGTTGCGCACGTGGAGCGTGTAGGTGCTGCCGCTCCAGGTACCGTTCGTTGCGAGCCAGGGTATGTACTTGTTGGTGATCGGGTTGTAGAGGAAGAGGGGCTCGTAGAGGAGGCCAATAGTACCCGTGTAGCGGCTACCACCGTCCAGGGGGTTGAAGTTGGTAGGCGGCGAGTAAGCCGTGCCGCTCGTATATAGGGTCTCATTGCGCGGGAAGCTCGCCGGGGCTTGGAGACTGGTCGCTCCAGCGCTGCCGCTCGCCACGAAGGTGACCATGGGGGCGACTAGGGCCGCCGCCGTGATGGCAGCGCCTAAACGCGTGAGCGCGCTGGTCTTGTTTATCATTTGTCAGCTACTCCTTGTCTTTCTTTGCTGGGTTTGGCCCTGGCCGCTAGGTCCGGGGAGCCGGACGGCACCGCAGAGCACCACTGGCGGCCCCAGGGACGGCACGAACCATGGTGCGGCGATGTGATCAGCGATCCTCTTGCCCCAGCACCCTTGCTATAGCTCACGTCACCCCCTGGCACCCTTGTTCTGAACCGGTTAAGGCCGAACGTGTTCTAACGATAAGCTCACGGTAGGGTTTGCGCAAGTCGTTCTCGATGCTTCCTCCCGAAAACGGGCCCAAGGTCCCGCTCCCTGGGGCCCGAGGCCCCGAGTTCGGTAGGGCCAAGAGCCTCTGGCCAGCCTGGACGCGGTGCCGGGCCGTGAGGTGCCTGCAGGCTGGTGCGGCGGGTTACCGGCGTGCCCAGGTGGGCTAGCTCGGCTGGTGAAGGCGCAGGGGAGCGAAGTCGCGGCGCTCAGTGGGGCGCAGGGGCCGTGCTCGCCCGGACGACGAGGGCCGGCTCTCCAGGCTCCGTCGCGACCGCCGCGAAGTCGTCTACCCTCCGGTGCCCCGCCGCTTCGTCTATGAGCTTGACCAGGGCGCGCGCCGCGGTGGCCCCGAACGCCTCGACGTCCCAGGAGGAAGCCGTGAGCGAGGGGCGCACGACCTCGCAGAGGGTCGAGTCCTCCAATGAGGCGATCGAAAGCCCCTCGGGGACAGCCACGCCTGCCTCCTGGACGACGCCCAAGCCGGCCACCGCCATGATGTCGTTGTCGTAGACGATCGCGGTCGGGGCGGGCGAACGCTCGAGCAGCTTCTTCGTCGCCGCAGCGGCAGCTTGGGTCGTGTAGTCCGTCGAGAGGGCCGTCCCCGTGGCACCCGCCCTGGCCAGAGCTTCCCGGAAGGCCCGGGTGCGGCCCTGGGTGTGGGCAAAGGCGGCGAGCCCCGCCACCCGGTCGATACGCCGGTGGCCGAGGCTCACCAGGTGGTCCACGATCTGACGGACCCTCTGGGCGTCGTGGCCCGGGAAGTACGGCAGCTTCCCGGTCGGCCCGGGACCGCCCACGATCACCGCGGGCAGGCCGAGTTGCTCCACCACCGGCACCCTCGGGTCGACGACCCGGAGGTCGACCAGGATGACGCCGTCTACACGCCGCTCTGCCCACCATCGGCGCAGGGCGCGCGTCTCGGCCTCGACGTCGTCCACCATCTGCAGCATGAGCGCTATCTGGCGGGTGGACAGCTCGGCTTCGATGCCCGAGATCAGCTTGGGGAAGAACGGGTCGTACGCGAGGAGGTGCGCCGGCCTCGCGAGCGCCAGTCCGCACGCGCCCGCTCTGGCCGCCGACAAGGCGCGAGCTGCCCGGTTGGGCCTCCAGCCGACTTCTTCCGCGATCGCCAGGATGCGCTGGCGGGTGGGCTCCGAAAGGCCCGGGTTGCCGTTCAGGGCATAGGAGACCGACCCTTTCGACACCCCGGCCCGCTCCGCTATGTCTGCGATGGTGGGCCGGCGTGGGCCTGGCCCTGGCCTGCGTGGCACGGCCTTTTTCTCTCCTGGTCGGGTGGCCGTCATGATACAGACCAAGAAACACCGGCTCAAATCGCTAATGTTCGGGCCACACCGAGCCGATAAAGGACGAAGACCTCGTCATGGGCTGTCTCGCACCTGCCAAGCGCCCTGCCCGGGGGCGGCGCGCCCCCACGTTGCTGACCGGTACAGCAGCACTGCTCTGCGCCGCCTGGACCTTCCCCGCGTCCAGCGCGCCAGGACATGCGCCGGCTCCCGCCGTCTCGCCCGGGGGCGTCCGCGACGGCGTCACAGCGGGCACCGTGGCGCTCGGCCCGGGGCAGGTACCGGCCAGCGAGGAGTCGAGCAACTGGTCGGGCTACGAAGACACTGGCGGAGGGGCTGTCTTCACCCAGGTGTCGGCCAGCTGGACCGTGCCCACCCTCGAGCAAGGCATCACGGGTTCCTCGAGCACCTGGGTCGGCATCGACGGCACCACCACTCCGGATCTCATCCAGGCAGGCACGGAGCAGGACTGGACCGTCTCGGGGCCGCTCTACTACGCGTGGTACGAACTGCTGCCCGGCACCGCCGTCGACTTGGGGCCGGTAAAGCCCGGCGACCGCGTTTCTGCCAACATCGAACAGACCGCCACCGGGAAGTGGACCATCTCGATCACGGACTCGACCAGCGGTTCTTCCTGGACCGAGCAGGTGCGCTACAACGCCCCGGGTGGCAGCGCCGAGTGGGTAGTCGAAGCCCCCAGTTCGGGCTCGACCGGCGCCGTCGAACCGCTTGCGGCCTTTGGCTCCGTGACCTTTTCCGCCCTCTCTGCGACCGGACCGAGCACAGAGGGTGCCGCCGCTCAGCCCGTGTACCTGGTGCACGAAGGCAACCAGCTGATCGAGTCCTATCCCGGGCCCTACGACGTGAGTTCGGACACCTTCACCGACTACTTCGGGAGCCCGGAGGGGCCGGTGCTCACTTCCTCGGTGGTCATATCCAGCCCAGCCAACGGGCCAGCCGCGGGCAACTCAGCCGACCGCACCCCGGCGGGGCACGGCTACTGGCTGGCCGGGGCGGCCGGAGGCGTGTTCTCGCTTGGCGACGCCCACAACTACGGCTCAGCTGGAACGCTCCACCTGCACTTGGCCCACCCCGTAGTTGCGATCGTGCCGGCCCCGCGGTACCAGGGGTACTGGCTCGTAGCCCAAGATGGCGGCGTGTTCGGATTTGGAGGGGCACCTTACGAGGGCTCCCTCCCGTCGCTTGGCATCGGCCTATGGGGTTCCAAATCGAAAAAGCACCTGACTTCGCCCATAGTGGACGCGGCACCGAGCGCAGACGGCAATGGCTATTTAATGGTCTCGGCAAACGGGGGCGTCTTCTCGTTCGGGGACGCTCGTTACGAAGGTTCGTGCGCGAGCGCCGGGGGCTGCAAGGCGCCCGTGACGGGCATCGTACCTGACGGGCCCCGCGGCTACTGGTTGTTGCTCTCGAACTGCCAGACACTTGCCATGGGCGGCATCCCCAACATCGCCTCGCTCGACTGCCAGCACTACGTCAAGTCCCATGGCGTCTCGGCCGTAGCGGCGGCTCGCACGCCGAGCGGGCACGGTTACTGGGCCCTGCTTTCCAATGGCGCCGTTTTCGCGGAGGGCGACGCCAAGCACTTCGGCAACTGGGCGCTCCCCGCGCCCTCGGGACGGAGCGGCCCCGGCGCGAAGGCCGTCGCCATCGTAACGACCGGCGCCGGCAACGGTGCGTGGGTGGTCTTCTCCGACGGCGACGTAGAGGCCTACGGCCACGCACCGAAGCTGGGCAGCGTCGCCCGTTCCAGCCTGTCCGCACCGATAGCGGCTTCCGCCGGCTGGTAACGGCCGGGCAGGCCGTATTATCCCCGCAGTGGCCAGTAGACTGCCGGCTCTCGGTGCCTTTCTCGCCTGTGCGGCCGGCCTTGCCAGCGTGCTTGCCGGGACCGCCGCCGGGACAGCGGCCGCCTTCACACTTCCAGTGCCGCCTGGGAGCTACCACCTCGCCACCACAGCCCCCGCCCGAGCGGCGCACACGCAGGTGGTGCCCCTCTCTTCGGCCAGACCGGTCCCCGAAACGTGGGCCCATCCCGCGCCGATGGAGGCCCTCGCCGGCCACGATTCGATGGAGTCCACCAACTGGTCGGGCTACGTCGCGAGCGGGACCGGGGCCAGGTTCGCGGCTGTGAGCGGTACCTGGACCGTGCCCGAGATCCATCCCGGCCCGACCGGCTACTCGAGCAGCTGGGTCGGGATCGACGGCACGAGCACCCAGGACTTGATCCAAGCCGGCACCGAACAAGACTGGGGGCCCCAGGGTGTCGTGTACTACGCCTGGTACGAGGTGCTCCCGGCGTCCTCCATGTACCTCGGGCCGGTGTTCCCGGGCGACCGGGTGCGCGTCGACATCGCCAAAGCCGGCGCGGCCAGCTGGACGATCGGCGTACACGACCTCACGCGCGGCACGCTTTGGACCGGCGCCGTCTCCTACACCGTCCCCGGAAGCTCCGCGGAGTGGGTGGAGGAAGCACCCACCAACGGCCAGACCTCGTCCCTGTACCCGCTCGCCAACTTCGGCGCGGTGGAGTTTTCGGGCCTCTCCGTGGGTGGCGCCGGCACTGGGAGCGCGACCATCTCGCCGATATATATGGTCACCTCGGACACGGGACGGGTCGAAGCCTACCCAGGCCGTTACAAGCCGGCGAGCAACTCCTTCGACGTGGCGTTCGGGAAGCCCGCTTCGGGCCCGCAGGGCTGGCCGGCCATGCGGCTCGGCAAGTCCATCGGTACGAGCGCCGCCGGGTCCGCCACCCGCACGACCGGCCCCTCCGTCACGACTGGGCCTACCAGCACGACCGGCCCCTCGGTCACGACTAGGCCTACCAGCACGACTAGCCCCTCCGTCACGACTGGTGCTTCGAGCACCGCCGGCACGGCGGACGTCCCCGGCTACTGGCTGGTGGGAGGGGACGGGGGGGTGTTCTCCTTCGGGTCAGCGCCCTATGGCGGCTCTGTGGCCAGGGTGTTCGCACGCGCCAAGCTGCCCGGGATAACCGGCATCGCGGCAGCACCGGGCGGGAAGGGGTACTGGCTGGTGACCGCGACGGGCGGGGTGTTCCCGCTCGGGGGGGCCAAGTACCTCGGCTCGGTCGCCTCGCTCAACCTGTCGGCAGGCGCCAGGCCGGCTATCGCCGCTGCCCCTGCCGGCGACGGCTATTACATCCTGAGCCCGTGGGGCGACGTGTTCGCCTTCGGGTCCGCCCACTTCGAGGGTTCCTGCGACCGATCCACGTGCGGCGACGCCCGAGCCGTGGCGCTCGTACCCGACGCCACCGGCCAGGGCTATTGGATGCTCCTCTCCAACTGCAAGGTCGTAGCCTTCGGCGACGCGCACCCTCTCGGCAGCCCCAGTTGCCAAGGGGGCGCGGCAGCGAGCGCCGCGGGACGGGCCCCCGACGGGAGCGGCTTTTGGGTGCTCCTGCGCAACGGGACGGTGTTCTCCTTGGGGGGCGCCACGGCGTACAGTGCATGGAGCTCCCCGGGCACCCCCGGCACCAGGGAGCCCTCACCCGGCACCGGTCCGGCAGCGAAGAAGACCGCAGCCAGCCAGGTTTGGGCAGTCGCGCTCGTGCCCACCCACGATGGGCGGGGCGCTTGGGTAGTGCGCAGTAATGGCTCCGTGGAAAAGCTAGGCGACGCCCCTGCTTTCAAGGCCCTGCCGCCGGGCGCCAAGCTCAACCAGCCCATCATTTCCGCGGCCAGTTCGTAGTACGTGGCACTGCGAGAAGCCTCCGAATAGCACTGCCGAGCGGACTTTGCCTGCCCTCGCCCTAGCCCACGGTATGAGCGGCAAGCCCGTCCCCCCGGACTGGCCCCCGCTCACTACGGCCGAAGTACGCCGGCTCCTCGCCCGGCTCCCCGACCTGGCCGAGGCAGGGCACGCCCGGGTGCTTTGGCAAAGCCCGCGGCCCTTCTCGGCAGCGGCTCTTGTCTCGGCCGGCCCGTGGCGCCTGCTCGTGAAGCGCCATGGGGCCGGCGTGCGCAGCCTCGCCTCGCTCGAGGCCGAGCACGCTTTCATGCGCCACCTGGCCGCCGGGGGCGTGCCGGTGCCCCGGCCGCTCGAAGACGGACGTGCGTCTGCCTGGCAAGACGGCGACTACGTGTACGAAGTGCTCGGCGCCATGGCGGGTCTCGACCTCTATGCCGACGCGCCCAGTTGGACGTCGTTCACCTCCTCCGAGCACCCCGCGGCAGCCGGGGCCACCTTGGCCAAGCTCCACCTGGCCAGCCAGTCGTACCACGTGCCCGAGCGCCCCGTCGAGCCCCTCTACGCGTCCGCCCGGGTCATATCGTCGCCCGACCCCCTGGCAGAGACGCAGGCGCTGGCTCAGCAACTGCCCGGCCTCGCCGGCTACCTGTCGGGACGGCCCTGGCGCGACCAACTGGGCGCGGCGCTCGCCCCGTTCCACGGCCGTTTCCTCCCCCACGCTCGTTCCCTCGGGCAACTGTGGGCCCACAACGACTGGCACCCCTCCAACCTCTTGTGGTCGGCCGAAGGCCCGGGTGCGGAGGTCGCCGGCGTCATCGACTTCGGTCTCGCCAACCGCACGAGCGCCGGCTACGACCTCGCCACGGCCCTCGAGCGCAGCGCCGTTGGCTGGCTCGAGCCCGCCGCTCGCCGGACCGTGCACCACGCCGCCGTGCGAGAACTGCTGCGAGGCTACTGGTCCGTCCGCCCGCTCCCGGCCGGCGAAGCGGCAGCGCTCCCCCACCTCCTGCCGCTCGTCCACGTGGACTACGCGCTCTCAGAGGTCGACTATTTCTGGCGAATGGTCCGCTCGCCGGCCAACGCCGACCTCGCCTACGAGGCCTACCTGCTCGGGCACCTGCATTGGTTCGCCGCCGGCGAGGGCCGGCGCCTTTGCTCCTACGTGGCCCAAGTGCTGGACGAGCTGGGGTCGGGTAAAACGACATAGGCCACGTCTGTGGGAGGACGGCGCCGGCGAGCGCGCGAAAAACTGACCGATGTGCGTCGGCGGGGGCCACGTCTGTCAGAAATCAGCGCGTTTTCGCGCCAAAAACCGACTGATGTGCGGTTACCGAGATCAGATCAGTGAGTTTTTCGCGCGGGAGTTGAGGGCGCCCCTCTGCCGAGCCGTTCCCAGAAGACCAGAAGAACCGCCCCCTTCCTTTCGTAGGTCACGAAGCCTGGGGGGCACCCACCTGGAAGTTAGTGAGCCCGCGCTGCGCGCTCCGCCGGGAGAGGCTGTCCGCACCCACCTCTTCGACCGACCCTCCGGGCCTGACCATGACAAGAGCGCGCACCTCCGGGCCGCCGCCGAAGTCCTCCGCCTCGTCCCCCTGGTCGGCGACGGCCACGGCTTCGACCAACCACCCGCCGCCAAGGTGCAGCGACGCCTGCCGCCACCACTCGAGGGAAGGGTACCGGCCGGCGAGGTAGGCCATCGCCGCCTCCTCCGCCGCGGCCAGGGTAGAAATCGTTCTTGCCATGCGACCAGGGAACCACCCCCGCCACCGGCTCGGGTAGGGCGACGCCAAGAGCGGAAAGATCCCGGCTGCACCAGCACCAGGGCAGACGCTCTCAGTGGCAAAGACCCTGAACGCGACGACGAGCAGCCGCCCGTGCGAGGGACTGGCGCGGCCCGCGCGCCGGCCAGCTTGGGCCCTCATGCGCCGGAGGCGCCCGCGGGGTAGCTTGCCCTCGGTGGCCTCGGATGACGAGCTGATCGCACGGAGCGAGGCGCTCGCGGCCGAACTGGCCTCGCGGGCCATGGTGCTCGGCACCCCCGCCCAGCAGCGCCGGCGCCGCCGCCTCCACCGGCTGCTCTCGAGCGGGTCGGGGGCACGCCTCGTCTTCGGCCTCGCCGACCGGGTGCTGCGGCCCGACGACGCCCGGGCCGCGGCCGCCGAACTGGCGGCACTGGCGGTGGAGCCCATGGAGGGCCTGTCGCCCACCGACGCGGCCCTGCTCCGCCTGGCGGCCCGGGCTGCGTCGTACGCCCCTTTCCCGGTGGTGCGCCTCGTGGGCGCGCGCCTCCGGTACGAAACGAGAGCCCTCATCTACCCGGCGGAGCCCCGCCCGCTCGGGCGTGCCCTGGCCCGGCTACGCTCGGGCGGCTACCGGGCCAACCTCAACCTGCTCGGCGAGGCCGTCCTCGGCGACGACGAGGCGCGACGCCGGCTCGCCGCCCTGGTAGCCCTGCTCCGCCGGCCCGACGTCGACTGCATTTCGGTGAAAGCGTCTGCGGTTGCGGCGGGCCTCTCCCTCCTCGACACCGACGGTTCGATAGCCCGAGTGGTGGGCCCCCTCCAGGAGCTCTACCGCCTCGCGGCTGCCTCACGGCCGCAAAAACTCGTCAATTTGGACATGGAGGAGCACGGCGACATCGACATAACCGTCGGCGCATTTACCCGGGCGCTCTCGGTGCCCGGGCTCGCCGGCCTGACTGCTGGGATCGCCCTCCAGGCCTACCTCCCCGACAGCCACGCCGCCTTGGAAAGAGTGCTCGTATTTTCCGCGGCCCGCACCCGTTCCGGCGGGGCCCCGGTGCGCGTACGGCTGGTAAAGGGGGCCAACCTGGCCATGGAGCGGGCCACGGCCGAACTCGCCGCTTGGCCCCAGGCGCCCTACGAGACCAAGGCGGAGACCGACGCCTCCTACAAGGCCATGCTCGAGCGGTTGCTGGAGGCGGCGCGGGCGGGCGTGGCTGAAGTGGGGGTGGCCTCGCACAACCTGTTCGACATCGCGTTCGCGTTGGTCCTCGCCGACGAGATGGGTGCCCGCGTGGAGGTCGAGATGCTCGCCGGCATGGCCGACGAGCAGGCGGCCGCCGTCGCCGAACGCACCGGGGCCCTGCTTTTGTACACGCCCGCCGTGGCCCGGCGTGATTACCGCAACGCGCTCGCCTACCTGGCCAGGCGCCTGGACGAGAACACCACGCCCGAAGGGTTCCTCCGCCACTCCTTGGACATGGCCCCGGGCGGGCCGGCGTGGGCCGAGCAAGCCGCCCGCTTTGCCGAGTCCGTGCGCGCCCGCCACGAGGTGAGCAGGTGCCGGCCTGCCACCCGCCCGCCCGAGCAGTTCCCCCACGAACCGGGTACGGACTTGGCTGTGACCTCCAAGCGTGAGTGGGCGCTCTCGCTCCTCAGCCGGCCCCGCCCCGCCCCGCCGCGCCTCCTGGACGGGGAGGAGGCCGCGGCTGCGGTCGAACTGGCGCTGGCGGCCTGCTCGAGCGCTGCCCCCGGCTGGGAGTCCGCAGGCGCTAGCCGGCGGGGAGAGCTGTTGCTCGAGGCCGGCGACGTCATGGCGAAAGGCCGAGGGGAAGCCATTTCGGTGATGGCCACCGAGGCGGGGAAGACCTTCGAAGAGGCCGACCCCGAGGTGTCGGAGGGCGTCGACTACGCCCGCTGGTACGGCGCCGGCCAGGGCTCGCTCCGGCACCTCCTGGCCAGCCTCGACGTGGAAGTCGAGAGCCGGCCCCTCGGTGTCGTGGTGGTCGCGCCCCCCTGGAACTTCCCCTACGCCATCCCCGCCGGCGCCACCCTGGCCGCCCTCGCCGCGGGGAACGCCGTCGTCCTGAAGCCCGCCCCCGAGGCCCCCGCCACCTCCGAGCTGATCGCCCGCCAGCTCCACGAGGCTGGGATCAGCGAGGACGTCCTCCGGTTGCTCCCGATCGCCGATGGGGAGGCCGGCCGGCGGCTCATGTCCCACCCCGTCACCTCCGGCGTGGCGTTGACCGGGTCCTACGCGACCGCGACGCTATTTTCCCGTTGGGCCCCCGCCCGCCGCCTCCTCGCCGAGACGAGCGGCAAAAACGCCCTCGTTGTGGGTGCCACCGCCGATGTCGACCAGGCCGTCCACGATGTCGTCCTGTCGGCGTTCGGCCACGCCGGCCAGAAGTGCTCGGCGGCCAGCCTCGCCATAGTGGTGGCGCCTCTCTACGACAAGAGCTCGTTCCTCCGCCAGCTCGCCGACGCGGTCCGGAGCCTCCGCGTGGGGCCGGCGACCGACCCGTCCACCCAGGTCGGGCCCATCGTCGGCCCGTATACCCCGGCGCTGGAGCGAGCCCTCACCCGCCTCGACCCAGGAGAATCGTGGCTCGTCGAGCCGGCCATGGTGGGCGGGAGGGGGCCAGGCGGAGCGGCTGCGGCGCGCGGCGAGGCGCACGCCGGCTGGGAGGACCGGCTCTGGTCGCCGGGGGTGCGCACAGGCGTGGCGCCGCGGTCCTGGGCGCACGTGACCGAGTGGTTCGGGCCGGTGCTCGCCATCATGCGGGCAGCTGATATCGACCAGGCCCTGGAGTGGCAAAACGGGGTCGCGTACGGCCTCACGGCCGGCCTTTGCTCCCTCGACGCCCACGAGCAGAGGCATTGGGCCGAAGCCGTCGAGGCGGGCAACCTCTACATCAACCGGGTGACGACGGGGGCAGTGGTCGGGCGCCAGCCCTTTGGCGGCTGGAAGCGCTCCAGCTTCGGGCCTACGGCCAAGGCCGGCGGGCCCAACTACTTGATAGGGCTCAGGCGCTGGCGCGACGCCGAGCCGGGGGGCGCGAGCCCGGAGGTCGCCCTGGCCAGCTACCGCCGCTGGTGGGAGAGCCACTTCTCCCTGACCACCGAGCTGGCCGGGCTCGTCAGCGAGTCCAACCAGCTGCGCTACCGGTCCTTTGCCCCCGGCGTCTTGGTGCGCGCCAACGCGGAGGTGGCGCCCGAGGAGCTGTCCAAGGTGCTCGCGCTCTCCGAGCTGACTGGCACGCCGGTCAGGTTTTCCCTGGCCCGTGGCGCAGGGGTCCCGGGGATCGAGAAGGTGCCGGTCACAGTCGAAAGCGACGAGTCCTTCGCCGCCTCCCTCGGCCACGGCGGCGGGCGCCTCAGGCTGCTCGGGGAGACAAGCCCGGAGGTCCTCGCCGCTGCAGCCCGAGCCGAGATGTCGCTCCTGGACGAGCCGATCTGCTCCTGCGGGCGCGTAGAGCTCGTGCGTTGGTTGCGCGAACAAGCCGTAGCGCGGAGCCTCCACCGTTATGGCAACGTGGTCTACTCGCGCTGGTAAGACCTCGCTACTGTTCCGCCCCCGCACCAGTTCAGCTATTCTTCACGTTGATGCGCTGGGCGGACGCATAACGTGACTGAATGCCCGCTGGGCGCGGTTGTAGGTGTAGGCCGCACAGCCGACGTTTTCGAAGCCGGCACCGGCCGGGTGCTGCGCCGTTACAAGTACGAGGGCTACGACGCCACCTACGAGGCGCGCGTCATGCGCCACGTGCGCCGGTACGGGTACCCGGTCCCCGAAGTCTTCGACGCCGCAGGGCCTGACCTCGTCATGGAACGGGTCACGGGCCCGACGTTGCTCGACCACCTGCTACGCAACCCCTGGAGTGCTCGCCGCCTGGGCGGCGTCCTGGCCGAACTGCTCGAGCAGCTCCACGAGATCGAGGCGCCTTCGTGGATGCCCGATTCTCATGGCCCCGGCCAGGCCGTCCTCCACCTCGACCTGCACCTGTCCAACGTGATCATGACCGAGCACGGGCCAGTGGTCATCGACTGGCGCAACGCTAGGCGGGGCGCCCCCATGGCGGACGTGGCCAACACCTGGCTCGTCCTGGCCACCGCCGGGCGCTTCGGCCAGGCGTGGTGGGCGGCGGTGGTGCGCTCGTCCTTGCTCAGTTCGTTCCTCCGCCACTTCTCGGCTGACGAGCTCATGGCGCACCTCCCCGAGGTGGCGGAGCGGCGCTTCACCGATCGCGGCGTCGAGGAGAAAGACCGTGTCGCGGCTGCCCGTTTACTGCAGCGGCTCGGCTTCCCGTGACCAACCAATAGGCCCAAAGTCGCGTACGCGCAGCCTCCGGGCGTCAGCGCAGGCCAGCGAAGAGATCCTCCTCGCCCGAGAGGCCAGCCGGCGCGGCCCGGAGCGTGAACCACTCGCGCGAGAGCCCCAGAGCGACGACCTCGTCGGGCAACCTGGTGAAAAAGCCGAAATTACGGGACTGGCTCTCGTGCGCAAATAGCGCTTCGCGCTTGCGCGCCACATAGCCCGAAACGTCGACTGTCGTCGTGACGACATCGTCGGGGACGCCGAAGTCACCGGAAAGGCCGAGCTCTTCCGCGTTGATGCCAGCCTCCTCGAGCCGCCGGCGCAAGTCGGCAAAGGCGGAGCGCGGGAACGTCGAGTAGTACACCTTCTCCGGTATGCCCGTAGCCTCGGCCGCGGCCACCGTCGCCCGGTGGGCCTGGATGTGGTCTGGGTGGCCGTAGCCGCCCTGCTCGTCGTAGGTGACAACGACCTGGGGCCGGTATCGGTGCATGAGGGCCGCGACGCGCCCGGCGGCGTCAGCCAGAGGGACGTTGCAGAAGACGCCGGGGTCCCGGTTGGCGGCCCAGCCGTCCATCCCCGAGTCCCGGTAGCCGAGCAACTCGAGCTGCGCCACCCCGAGCAGTTCGGCCGCGCGACGCAACTCGGCGAGGCGGCGCTCGGCCACTTCGGCCGGGTCGTGGCCGTCTTCACCCGGCTTCACCCCTCCACTGTCGTCACCCTGCTCGCCGTTGGTGCAGGTGACGAGCACGGTCCGCACCCCTTCAGCCGAGTACCGGGCGAGCGTGCCCCCGGTCCCGATGGCCTCGTCGTCTGGGTGCGCGTGGACCGCCATCAACGTGAGCGGCCCCTTTCCCGCCGCGGGCGCGCTCATCGCCCCCACCTCGCTTGCTTTCCTTCAACGCCAGACCGCTTGTCACGCATCGCCGGCAAAGTTTACGGGCAGTGGCCGGAGGAACAACGGCTTTTCCCAGGGTGCCTACCAGCTTCCGGAGCCACCGGGCCCGCCCTTCGCACCCGTGCGGGAGCTAGAGCCTGGGGACGCCGAGGCCGCCGTCCACGTGGACCACGTTGCCGGTCGAGTACGGGAAGTCACCTCGCACCAAGGCGGCGACAGCCCGCCCCACGTCGTCGGGCGTGCCCCAGCGCCGCTCGATCGTGAGCCCGCCCTCGATCAGTTCGTCGTACTTTCCCTCGACCGGCGCGGTCATGTCGGTCTTCACTATCCCGGGGGACACCTCGTAGACGGGGATGCCGAACTCGCCGAGGCGGGCCGCCCAGAGCTTGGTCGCCATCGACAAGCCCGCCTTGGAGATGCAGTACTCGCCCCTGTTCGTCGACGCAAAAGTCGCGGACATAGAGGAGACGTTGACGATGCTGCCGTGCCAGTCGGGGTTTTCTTTGCGCTGCTCGATCATCCACCGCGCGCACGCCTGGGTGAGGAAGTAGGGGCCCTGCAGGTTGGCCCGCACGACCTCCTCGAAGCTCTCTTCGCTGACCTCCAGGACGTCGGCCCGCCGGCGGGGGGCCATGCCGGCGTTGTTCACCAAGACGTCGAGGCGCCCGAACTCAGAGCGCACCGCACTTACGAGCCTTTCGCGCGCCTCGCGAGCTCCGATATCGGCCTCCACGTAGAGCACCTTGGCGCCGGTGGCCTCGAGCCCCCGCAACGGCCCTGCCACTTCGTCCCGAGCCCGCACGCCACAAACGGCCAAGTCGAAGCGCTCGGCGCCAAGGCGGGCGGCGATACCGAAGCCGATGCCGCGCGTGCCACCCGTCACGAGGGCCACCTTCACCGGACGCCCCCCACCCCGGCCCTCACCCGGACGCCCCTCACCCGGACGCGCCTCACCCGGACGCGCCTTACCCGGACGCGCCTCACTCGGACGCGCCTCACTCCGGCGGCCCCACCCGGCGTGCCTGCTCGCCGGCGCCGACCGGAGGCCGCGGCGGCCGCGGCGGCCCGAAAAACACCGGGAGCGGCTCCCCCCTCGCTAGACGGCCCACGCACAGCGCCAGTTCCCGGGCGTGGTAGTCACCCCACATGGTCGCCTCGCCGCAAGGGACTTCCCGTCCCGGAGGCACGTAATCCCAGCCATTGGGCCGGTGGTAGACGCCGTGGAGGATGAGCCCCTCGTGGTCCTCGTCCTCGCTCAGGTACGGCGCCTGGAATAGGGTGCGGGCGACCGTGAGCCCGGCGGCCACATAAGAAGCGTCGTCGAGGTAGAGGCCGAGGCGCACCAGGCCCTGGGCGGCAATGGCGGCGGCCGAGGAATCGACCGGCTCGTAGCTGTTGAACGGGTCTGCCGCCCGCGAGCACCAGTCCCCCAAGTTTTGCAGGCCCGGGGCGCCGGTGTCCCAGTAGGGCACCCCGTCCGCCGCGCTCGCCACCTCGATATAGAAGTCACAAGTCGCCCTGGCCGCCTCGAGCACCTCAGGGGCCAGTTGTTCGTCACCGATGAAACGGAGGTACTCGAGTTGCTCGGCAAAGCCGCACACGGCCCACGCCAGCCCCCTCGTCCAAGTCGAGAAGGGCGAGTAGCCCTGCTGCGTGCTCGGCGCCCTGTAGCTCCCGTCGAGGGTGTTGAACAGTGCTTCGTGGGCCACCCTGCCCCGCACGTCGTAGATATCGCGTCCCTCGCCGTAGTAGACGTTGTGGCGGGCGGTCAGCAAAAGGTGCTGTTTCAGCCGCTCCAGCAAGGAGACCTCTCGCCCGGCTTCGTCCCGGAACGCCTGGCCGAGCAGGTAGGCCAGCGCGAGGCAACGCAGCGTCCGCACCGTGTCGATGAAAAGTGAATGCGGGCCGTTGAAAGAGTAAATGAACCCCCTCCCCGGCCCGAGCGTCGTCCAGCGCCGGGCCTGCACTGCGCCGCTCACCTGGAGGGCCTGTTCGTAGAGCCGGCGGTCGCCCGGGCCCTCGGGGGCCCTGCCTTCGGCCACGAGCCGCCACAGGTTGCCGTAAGTGCTCACCACGTTGAAGCCGTGGTCGTGCACACCGAAATCTGTGAGGTGCGGCCCCATGCTGGCGACAGCGGCCACCCGTCCCAGCTCGAGGAAGCGCTCTTCACCCGTGGCGTCGAAATGCAGCAGCGCCGATCCGTACTGGAAGCCGCGGGTCCAATCTGTCCAAGGCCGCCCCTGGTACTTGCCCTGGACCGTGTGGACCGGGGCCTCGAGGCCGGGGTCGCGCCGTGAAAGCAGGGAAAGTTTCTGGCCGGAGAGCTCCCAGAAACGCTCGAGCCCTGGGCCGAGGTCAGCCGGCCGGAGGGCCGTGTCCACGATCACGGCACGCCCTAGCTGGAAGCAGCCTTTGCTACCGGCTCTTCGGCCGGCAAGTCGAGCGCCGGCACCTCGACCTTACGGCCTTCTCGCGCCGACTGGAGCGCCAGTTCCGCGAGCTGGACACCCCTGGCGCCCGCGAGGAGGTCCCACGGGAAGGGCGTGCCGAGGGCCACGTGGGAGAGGAACTGCTCCCACTGGAGCTTGAACGCGTTCCCCGTCGCCCCGTTGTCCGGCACCTCCTGCCAGAGGGAACGCAAGTCGTGGCCCGGCGGGGCATCGGGGTCCCAGGTCGCGGCCGGCGTCGCCCCCCGGTGCTGGAAGCGGCAGCGGAGCAACCCGGCGACGGCCGAGCCCTCTGTGCCGTCCACCTGGAACTCGACCAGTTCGTCGCGGAACACCCTCGTCGCCCAAGACGAGTTGACCTGGGCCACGACCCCGCCGTCCAACTCGAACACGGCGTAGGCGGCGTCGTCGGCGGTGGCCCGGTACGGCCTGCCTTTTTCGTCCCAGCGCTCGGGGATGTGGGTCGCCACCTGCGCGTACACGCTCCGCACGGGGGCGATCACACCGTCGAGGAGGTACCGCCAGTGGCAGAACATGTCCATGACGATCCCGCCCCCGTCTTCGGCCCAGTAGTTCCAGCTCGGGCGCTGGGCCGGCTGCCAGTCCCCTTCGAAAACCCAGTAGCCGAACTCACCTCGCACCGAGAGCACGCGCCCCAGCGCCCGAGCGCCGACCAGCCGGCGCAACTTGCGGATACCCGGCAGGAACAATTTGTCCTGCACGGCCCCGTTTGCCACGCCCGCCCGCCGGGCAGCCGCGGCGAGGCGGAGCGCCTCGGGGAGGTTCGGGGCCACCGGCTTCTCGGAATAGACGGCCTTGCCCGCCTCTATGGCCGCCGCCAGGGCGGGGCCGCGCGCCGAGGTCGCCTGCGCGTCGAAGTAAACCTCCACACTCGGGTCCGAAAGGACTTCGTCGAGCACGGTGGTCCACTTGGTGAGACCGTGGCTGGCGGCCAGCGCAGCGAGCTTCGGGCCGTCGCGCCCCACCAGCACCGGCTCGGGCCAAAGGACCGTCCCGTCGGCGAGCTCCAACCCGCCCTGCTCCCGCAGCGCGAGCACCGAGCGCACCAAGTGGTGACGGTGTCCCATTCGCCCGGTGACGCCGTTCATGGCTATCCGCATCACATGTTGCGCCAATGAAGTGCCGCCTTCCAAAACGTCTGCCGGGTCGCCGTGCGCAAGGCGCATCCTGGCCCACCCGGGAACTGCGGCCGCAACCGGGCAGACCTTGCCTGTGGTAGCACCTGAAAACCCCTCTCGGAACCTTGTACAGAAAAGCCTTACTATCCTAACCAGCCGCCCGCCAGGGGGCACTGTAAGCTTGGCCCCCGTGCCCGGCCGCCCTACGCTGAGCGATGTCGCCGCCGTTGCGGGCGTTTCTTCGGCCACAGTTTCCCGGGTTTTGAACAGTGATTACCCCGTGGCCGCCTCGACCCGCCAGCGGGTGCTCGAAGCCGTCCGCAGCTGCAATTACGTCCCCAACGGTCACGCTCAGGCCCTCGTCCGCCCCCGCTCCCACATCATCGGCGTCGTGCTGGCAGACGTGTCCGACCCGTTTTTCTCCGAAGTGGTGCGAGGCGTAGAAACTGCCGCCAAACTGGCTGGGCGCTTGGTCGTCATATGCAACACCGAGTCGGTACCCGAGCAAGAGCTCGAGTACGTCTCGCTCCTCCGTACCCAGCGCGCAGACGCTGTCTTGGTAGTAGGCGCCGCACCTTTGGACCGCCACTACGGCACCGAAATGGCCCGCCACGCTGAGGGCCTTGGGGCCGACGGCGGTGCCCTCGTCTACTGCGGCCGGCCCCGCCCTGCCGGCACACGGGCCGGCAGGGCGGTCGCCCTCGACAACCTTGGCGCCGGCGCGCTCGCCGCACGCCGCCTTTTGGCGGCCGGCCACCGCGAGCTGCTCTACTTGGGAGGCCCGGAGGGCCGCACGACCACGAGGGACCGGCTCCAAGGCGTGCTCGGCGAGCTCGAACGCCAGCGTGTGCCACCCCGGCGCCTCCAGGTGACGTACGGGCCCTTCGACCGCACCACTGGCTATCGCGAGGTGGCAGTGCGCGCTGACGCCGGCGCGCTGCCCGACGCCGTCCTCGCCGCCAACGACCTCCTCGCGATAGGCGCGCTCGCTGCGCTCAGGGACCGAGGCATCAAAGTCCCCCGAGACGTCTCGGTGATCGGCATCGACGACATCCCCGCAGCGAGCGACTTGACCCCCCGCCTCACGACCGTGCGGCTGCCCCTCGTGCAACTCGGCCAGTTGGCGACTCGAGTGGCGCTCGGCCTGGCGCCGGCCAACGCCAAGGCCGGTCCCGCCTCGCTCATCGAGCGCGAGTCGGTCAGGCCCGTGGGTGGTGCCGGCGTCCGGGCTCCACGGGCGAGGCCCCGCCGGCGCACGGCGGCCAGTCACGGCGCCCTCCAGAGCCCACCCAAACCCGCCTGAGCCCGCTACTAAACCCGCCTGGGCCCGACCGGGCCCGCCTGAACGCGTCTCGACCTGCGTAAACCCGGCTGGACTGCCACTAAACCCGGCTGGACCAACCTGGACCACCACCGATGTCCTCTTCTGGACCACCACTAATGTCCTCTTCTGGACCACCACTAATGTCCTCTTCTGGACCACCACCGATGTCCTCTTCGTCCAGTTCTGACGCGCTCGGGGCCTATTTCGCCCCGAACCCGACATTTTTGACGCCAGAGGACATTTGAACACCTCACTTTTCTGGCTTCCCAACCTCGCCCGGTGCAGCCACTGCCCAAGGGACACCGAGCTCGGAGAAAAGGCGGCACTGGCGCACGGCCGCGTCCACCGCCGCGTCGATGCCGGCCAGGACGGGCCGCTCCGCAACGCCAGCTCCCGCGCTGCCCACCCAGCGGCCCGGCACCTCGCATACCGGCGCGGCGTGGACGGCTTCGATCAGCTGCACGAACGTGGCGCAGTGCTCGAGCGGGCAGGACAACGTCGAGGAACGCCCATCAATCAGGTCGAGCAGCTCCGCTGCCAGGCTCCGGCGGGCAAAGGTCTCCGTCCAGCTGCGCTGACCCGACTCGATGCTCACCGTATCGCCCTCGTAGGGCCAACCGGCCTGGCCTCCCGCACCCCGGATGCGCAGCACCGGGCGTTCGACCACCTCGGCGCACAGCGTCACCGCAACCACGAACGCGCGCCCGCTCGCCAGCGACACCCTGACGCACCCGGTATCTTCGACCTCGATCGGGTTGGCCCGGTACCGCTCGACCTCCACACCGGCCAGTTGGCTCCCGGGCTCGGCTACGCCGGCGGCCACGAGGCAGTTCATCGACGCATGGGCAAACGGGTTGGAAAGTGCGCCGTCTCGCACTTGGGCCCCACCCAGGACGGCTCGCCCCGCCCACCCTGCGCGCGTCCAGTAGGCCCGGTCGCGCTGCCACCTGCCCGTGACCCCGAACGAGACTAGGTCGCCCAGCTCTGCCTTGGCGAGCACCTGGCGCACCCGGCCGAGCGCCCCGGACCCCGTGCTCTGGAACCCAACTTGACAGGCAGCACCAGTGCGAGCCATGGCCCCGAGCAGTTGCTCGAAATCACCGAGAGTCACCACCGGCGGCTTCTCCAAAAGCACGTGCGCGCCAGCCTCCATCGCCGCGACCGCCATGTCCGTGTGCAAGTGGGGCGGAGAGGCTATCACCACCATGTCGAGCGGCCCTGCGCCCGCGGGCGCCGGTCTCAGCATCTCGCGCCAGTCGGCGAAATAGCGACAGCCCAAGCGACCGAGCGCCTCCGCCTGCTCGCCGGCGGGCGCACGGACGTCTGCGCACGCCACCACTCTGGCCCGCCCGGCCACCGACAACCGCTCCAGCTCACGAAGGTGGACCGCCCCGTGGCCATAGATCCCTATCAAGCCCGCGGCCGGCGCCGCGCTCACGACCTCGCTCCCCCATCTTGCCCGCTCGCCTGGCGTCCCCGCACGGCCTCGACAGTAGCAAACGCTTGCTACGGCAGGTTCGGTTGCGCCTGCCCGCCGGCTCCGGGTGACCTACCGCCAGAGGTGGTCGAGGTCGAGCGCGGCCGCCACCGCGCCGCGCAGCCGAACGCCATGCGCTTCACGGTAGAACTCCTCTTCATCGCCGGCCATGCCGCCAGCGCCCCCGGGACGGGCGCCGACCTCTTCGACCGCCAGCAGGTTGACCACGGCCTCGTCGAGCCACCGGCTCTGCTGGGCGAACGAGTGGCGGTCGTCGAGGCCGCGCCGGTGGTGGGGCATCCGGAGCGGGCAGTAGAGGAGGAGCTCGTCCCTGGCGCGGGTCACGGCTACATAAAAGAGCCTCTGCTCCTCCTCCAGCCCCTCGCGTGACCGCAACGCCATGTCCGAGGGGAACGCCCCGTCCACCAGGTGGATGAGGTGCACCACCGGCCACTCGAGGCCCTTGGCCGAGTGGACTGTAGAGATCACGACATAGTCGTCATCGAGATGGGGCTCGCCGGCGAAGTCGCTAGTCGAGGCCGGCGGGTCGAGGGTCAAGGCTGCCAGCCATGAACTGAGGTCCACTGCCGTGGCCGCGGTCGCAGCGAGCCGCTCGAGGTCGTTGAGGCGAGGGGCCACGTCGCGAAAATGCGCCGCCAAGAGCGGCCGCAGGACCGAGAGCGCACTCTCCGCTTTTGCCCCTGGTGTGGGCGCCTCCCTGGCGGCAGCCAGCCCCCTGAAGGTGGCCGCCAGGGCGGCCCGCGAGCCTGGCGGTGCCGCGGAGAGGGCCTCCGGCCAAGTCGGCGTGGCCGAGGGGCTCCTAGGCGGCAAGCTGCCGAGCAACTGCCGCGCCCTCGCTGGCCCGATCCCCTCGTGCAGCCGCAGCAACCGGAACCACGCCAGGTCGTCCGCCGGGTTGGCAATTAGGCGGGCGACGGCCAGAAAGTCCTTTACGTGGGCCGCCTCCAGGAACCGGAGACCACCGAACTTGCGGTACGGCACCCCCCTCGCGCTGAGTTCGAGCTCGACAAGGTCGCTCTGGTGACCGGACCGCACGAGCACCGCCTGGTCCAACAGCCTCCGGCCTCGGTCATGGCGCTCCAAGACGCGCTCGACTACCGCGCGCGCTTCGGTGCCGGCGTCGTAGCAGCGCACGAAGAGAGGTCGCTGCCCGCCTTGGCGAGCCGCCCGGAGCGTGAGCCGCCTGCCGTCCGCAAGGTCGGCTGGTGCCTGGGCGCCTGCAACGGGCGTAGCGCTACCAAGCGTCGCAAGCCCCGATGCCGCGCGTGCGGCACGACGGTGCCCGGCTGGGACAGCGCTGAGGGGCGCTGCGCAGCGGCTCGTAGCCGGCGGCCGCACCTCGTTGGCGACATCGAGGATGGGCTGGAAGGACCGGAAGTTGCGCTCCAGCCTGACCACCGTCGCGTCGGGGAGCGACGCCGCCAGTTCGTCGAGACGAGCCGCGTCGCCGCCACGAAAGCCGTAAATCGCCTGGGCATCGTCACCGACGACGGTGAGGCCGCGCCCGTCGGGGCGGAGCAGCCGCACGATGTCTGCTTGCAGACCGTTTACGTCCTGCCACTCGTCGACGAGCACGTGCTCGAAAGCCCTCGAAAGGCGCCCCCCGAGCCGCTCGTCGGTGAGGGCTGCCCGCCAGTAGAGCAAGAGGTCGTCGAAATCCAGTTGGGACCGCTCGCGCTTTCGGTCGAGATAGGCCTTACAGACGGCAGCGATCGCCTCCTGTTGGGGCTCGCACCAGGGAAAGTGCGCCGCCACAACCTCTCCGAGCGGCCGGCCGGTGTTTATGCAACGAGAGTAGATATCGACGAGCACCGCCGGCGTTGGGGCCCGCTCCTCCACGCCCGAGAGCCCGTGCTCGTCGCGCAAGAGGTCCATGACGTCTGCGGCGTCCGCCTGGTCCAGAACGGAGAAACCCGCCTGCAAGCCGAGCGCCTCACCCCAGGCACAAAGCACTTGGTGCGCGACGGCGTGGAAAGTCCCCCCGCGGAGGCGCCCCGCAATGCCACTCCGGCCCACCAGCGTCGCCGCCCGGCTCAGCATTTCGTCCGCCGCCCGCCTGGTAAAGGTCAAGAGCAGGATCCGCTCGGGGGGGACTCCCCGCTCGAGCAGGGATGCCACGCGCGCAGTGAGGGTACGGGTCTTGCCAGTGCCGGCGCCGGCAACGACCACGAGGGGGCCATCGCCGTGTGCCGCCGCCGCCAACTGAGCCTCGTCGAGGCCTTCATCCCAGGGATGGGCAAACATGTGTGCGAGCCTACTAGGACAGACCGCATCCTCCTCTGCAACTCGCCAAGCGCCGCGTCCCCGACTCTTCGCGAGCACGGCTACTCCGCCCGCCACTCAAAGCCGGTCAAATCCGGCTCGGCGCAACGGCATGTGCACTTAACCCGAGCGACAGGTCGCCGGCCTACCTTTCTCGTCATGGCCCTGGCCCAAACGCGGACCGCACCAGGAAGGCGACCGTCTGCGCCCGTCCTCAGGCGCAACGTGCCGCGTCCCCCCGTGCCCTGGGCGGTCAATGCGGCTTTGGTCGTTCTCGGCCTTGGCTTCGGCGCCACGCTGGCGTCCGCCGTGACCTCGGAGACGCTTTCCGCGCTTCGAGCCCCGGGCGGAGTCGCGATGTTCCTAGGAGGGGTGACCGGCCTCGCCGGCACTTACCTCGCGCTCGTGATGGTCCTGCTCGTCTCGCGCGTACCTCTGGTCGAGCGGGTGCTCGGCTTCGACGGGCTCCTCCGCTGGCACCGCCGCCTCGCGCCTTGGCCTATTTCGTTGATAGCGGCTCACGTCCTCCTCATCATCATCGGGTATTCCCAAGCCCAAAAGACCGGGTTATGGCACGAGATCGGCCTTATGGTCTCGACCTTCCCGTGGATGGTCGAGGCAACCATAGGTTTCGTCCTCATGATGGCTGTGGCCACGGTGTCCGCACGGTGGATCCGGCGCCGGGTGCGCCGCGAACGCTGGTGGGCATTCCACCTCTTCATGTACCTCGCCCTGGCCCTGTCGTTCGCGCACGTCATCGTGCTCGGCCCCTCGTTCGTGCGCCATCCCGTCACGCGCGTGCTCTGGATATTGTTCTGGATCGCTACGGCAGGTTTCGTGATCGCCTACCGGTTCGGCCTGCCTATCCTGCGGAGCCTACGTCACGGCCTCTCGGTGGCCGAAGTCCGCCAAGAAGCCCCGGGCGTCGTCTCTATTATGTTGCGCGGTCGAAAGCTCGACCGCCTCGCCGTCTCGGGTGGGCAGTTTTTCCAGTGGCGCTTCCTTACGAAGGGGTTGTGGTGGCAAGCGCACCCATTTACCCTTTCGGCCCGGCCAAGCGGCTCGCACCTTCGCCTCACAGTGAAATCGGTCGGTGATTATTCATCGGCCGTCGCCCAGCTGAAACCGGGCACCCGAGTAGCCATCGAGGGCCCGTACGGCGTGTTCACTTCGCACGCCAGGCGCCGGCGGAAGGCCTTGCTCATATCGGGCGGCGTCGGTGTCACAGCCATCAGGTCGCTGCTCGAGGACCTGCCGCAGAGCGCCGAACCAGTGGTGGTCATGCGAGCATCGACAAAGCAAGACCTCGTCCTCCTGTCGGAGGTCATCGAGCTCGTTGCCCTGCGCAAAGGCCGCGTGTACGAATGGGTCGGGCCCCGCTCCGATGTGAAGCTCGACCGCCTGGCGCAACTTGTGCCGGACTTCAGGAAGCGCGACGTCTATGTGTCCGGCCCACGTGGCTTCGTGAGCACCGTCACTTCCCTTATGTCGCGCATGGGCGTGCCTGCCGATGCGCTCCACTTTGAGGCGTACGAGTTGGCATGAAGGAGCTAGCTTGAAAAAGGCCGCTACCACTGCTGCGTCTGCGGTTACGGGTTTCGCCGTTGTGCTCGGCGCCCATTTCGCCCGCTCCTCTCCCCACTCCTTGGCACTGGGTGGCAACAATGCGGCGCCAACGCCGACGTCGTCCCCCACCACCTCGGCACCGAGCAAGGCAACTGGCGGTGGAGCTGTCGGGCCGCCGGCGGTCAACCAGACAACAACCTCTGCCCCAACAGGACAGCTAGCCTCTGCCCTCGGCGCGAGCGAGCAGTACGGCTACGGAGTCCTCTCGGTCAAAGTCACCGTGACGGGGAGCCATATCACAGACGTGAGCGTGGCCAACCTGCGGACCGCCGAGTCGTATTCGCAATACATCGCCCAACAGGTCATCCCGATATTGCGGAAAGAGGTGCTCCAGGCCCAGGGGATCCAGGTCAACGGCATTGCTGGGGCGACCTACACGACTGAGGCCTACCTCTTGTCGGTGAGGTCGGCCCTTCAAAAGCTCCACGTCTGAGGCCACGGTCACGGCCGGCCGGGCCGGCGAGGAGAGGCCACGGTCACGGCCGGCCGGGCCGGCGAGGACCCGTGGCAGGCCCCTGACCGCACGGCTGGCGACGCCGGGGCTTACGCCTGCAGCCGGCGGGGCCAGCTCTTCCAGGCGACGGCGTAGCGGGGGCCTATGGACGAAGGTGGTAGCGGCCGGCCAGGGCCGGGGGCGGCTTACCCATGTGGCCGGCCGCGCTTACGTCACCACGGTCGGCCGGGCCGACTGGCCTCGTTCTGGGTGCGCTCTCGCCTTCCCGGTGCGCTGAAGCGCGCTGGAACGCGCCCGGGTGCCCCCGGTTGGGAATACTGCACCGAGAAACCAGCCCCACGGGCAACTCGGCGCGCTTAGCGCGCTTGGCGGTCCTTGTTGGGCAACTCGAAGGCTGCTGGAGCAAGCGAGCCTCTTCCGGGGGGGCTACAGGCAGGCCCCTTAGCCCCCCTTAGCCCCCCTTAGCCCGAGATCGGCGCGCCTGGGAGGAGCACCTCGAAAAAGTCGCGGGCCTCCAACACTGGCGGGAGGTAGCGGTCCGCCGAGCGCTGCATCTGTGGGTAGAGCTTGGTCCCGGTCACCTCCAAGGGATGACCGGCTACGTGCGAGTAGAAGTTGAAGGTGACCCAGTAGGGGTTCATGTCGAGGGTCATCGCTCTCACCGCCCCAGCGCGCTGGAGCGACTCGGCGAGCGTCTTGGCCGTCAGCGCCGGCCCGGCCACGTAAACGAGCGCCCCGTCGGCCGTTATGCCGACGCCGCTGCGGGGCACGACGGCCCCTCCTCCGAGGGTGTAGCCCCAGATGGCGTTGTCGGTGTAGGTGGCCGAGGGCGCTATATGGCCGTTGTTGACAAGCAGGACCAGGTTTTGCAGGACGGAGGCCACGCCGGGGCCCATCTTCACCTGTGTGCCCCAAGCGCCGATGTTGACCTGGCCGTCTTTGTAGATGACAAACGAAGCCGCTCCCTTCACGAGGGGCACGGCGGCCCTACCTTCCGCGTAGAAGCCGCCCTTGGCGTTCGAGAAGAGGAAACCCCCGTTGAAAGCTGCTACGAGGTAGGGCAGCTCGGCGTAGGTCACGTAGGGAGGGTGCGACCACTTGCCGCCGGGCTCGAGCTGCCCGGGCACGAGCTCGAAGCGCAACAGCTTCGGGTCCATCCACACAGCCGAGGTGATCTCGCTCGTGTAGATTTTGTCGGCCCTGAACTGGGCCACGTACATGGCCGGGACACCGTGTACGAGGGGCCCGGTCGGTTGCCATTTCCCTTCTCCCGGCAGCGCCGGCTGCACCACTAGCGGCACCGGCGACGGAGGGGCCAGGCCGGGGCGGGTGGTCGTGGTAGGCGCCTGGGTCGTCGACGTGACAGGAGCGGTAGTGGCGGTGGGCCTCGAGGTGGGCGTGGCCGGCGTATTGGTGCCCGGCGCGGTGGAACTGGAGGGCGACGAACTGGGGCTGGCGGACGACCCGGGGCTGGCGGACGAGCCGGGGCTGGCGGTCGAGCCGGGGCTGGCGGTCGACGAACTGGGGCTGGCGGACGAGCCGGGGCCAGCGGTCGACGGGCTGCGGGTACCCACCGGGCCAACCGCTACTGTCCCGGGGACCTTGTTGAGGCCCTTGGGGCGCCCGCCCTTGGGCGGGGCCTTCAGCGAGTAGTACATCTGCTCGAACTGTTTCGCGAACCACCCGGCGTGGTTGGCACGCAGCCAATCAGCCCACTTGGCCTCGAAGCTGATGTTGCCCGGCGAGAACGCCGCGCCGACGAGGGAGACCCCGACCAGCACGCCGAGCAGGCTGGGGACGACCAGCAGGTAGCGCCAGCGCCGGCGCCAGCCCTTCCGGGCCGCAGCGTGCTGGGACCCTCCACCCCTGCGTCCTCCCTGAGGTACCGACCGGAACGGCGGGCCCTCGTAAGGGGGCCTCCGGGGCGGCCGCGTGGGCCCGGACGTCACGGCAGGCAAGCTAGCCGGTCGGTCGAGTTCTGTGGCCATCGCGGCCATCTTTCGCCAGGCACCTTGCTCGAGCATGAACCGCGACGGGCCGGTTCACCATCCCGTCATGTCGTGTGAATTAGCCTCGAACTAGTGGGCCACCAACCAGGCGGAGGGGCCGGTGGCGCAGGCCAGCGGCGTGGTCTCGGTCCGCGGTCTCGGGCCCAGCTCCCACGCCGTGCGGGACGCCTGCCAGGTGTGCCACTTCGCTCTCGTGCCGCGCGACGCCCAAGCTGGAAGCCCGCCCTCCTCGGCGTGGTGGCACTCGCGGCGCTCATCGTGGGCGTATGGTCCGCCGGGGGCTCCGGGGCGAAGGCCCCGACGCGTGAGCGACCGCATGTAGCGGCAAAGCCGGAACATGCGGTCGCACCTGCCCGGAAGAAACCAGCAAGCCAGGCCCTGCCGGCCACCATGGCGGGCCTCTTGCCCTGGCAGCTCCAGGCGCCGATCAGCCGGGAGGCCGTGCTACCCGAGGACCCGGCGGGCACGCTGGTCGTGGCCGGGGGGCTGATGTCGTCCGGGACATCGGCCAGCGCCGCCTTCCGGCTCGACATGTCGACTGGCCAGCTGTCTTTGATCGGGCAACTGGGCTCCGCCACCCATGACGCCGCGGCAGCCGCGTTCGGTGGCACAGGCTTGGTGTTCGGCGGCGGGACGGCCTCGCCGGCCACGACCGCGCAGGAGCTGAGCCCTTCGGGCGCGTCCAGCGCGTTGGCCCCCCTGCCCCAGCCCAGGGCTGACGCTGTAGCGGTCGTGACCGGGGGCGTTGCGTACATCGTCGGGGGTTACAGCGGCCCCCACTTGGACTCCGAGGTGCTAGCCACCACCGGTGGCAAGAGCTACCACCAGGTGGCTGCCCTACCCGTGCCCGTGCGCTACCCTGCCGTGGCGTCCCTGGACGGGCTCATATATGTGTTCGGGGGCCAGTCCGCCTCCGGCAGCCTCGTCACTGACATCCAGGTTGTGGACCCCCGGAGCCGGACGGCCAAAGTGGTGGGCCACCTCCCCCTGCCGCTGGCCGGTGCCTCAGCCGGCGACCTCCAAGGCATCATCTACTTGGCCGGCGGGGTGAGCACCGGCGGGGTGAGCACCGGCGGGGTGAGCACCGGCGGGGTGAGCACCGGCGGGGTGAGCACCGGCGGGGTGAGCACCGGCGGGGCAGAGACCGGCACCGGCCCAGC
>JAJYMB010000100.1 GCA_021787365.1 Actinomycetes bacterium
AGGCTCTTGACGCCCCGCTCAGCCCGCCGCCTCTCGACGACGAACCGGGGCCTGCTACCGGGCTCTCCGGCGTTTACCCGGACGGGACTCTCACCCGCTGGGTTGATCCAGTTTCCAGGACGCACCATGCCACCATCCTACCTGTGACTCTGGTGCTCATAGCTCCCGCAGGGCCTCGGTCCGGTCCTTCAGGGGAGTGAGGGCGCGCGTGCTGCCGCCAGGTTCGGCGAACCAAAGCTGAGCCGTCGCCCGGGAGGCACCGCGGACCTCGCTGCCTTTGGCCTCGATCTTGCCGAGGGCGCTCACGAGCGCCGGCGGGTAGCGCGTGAAGCTGACGGCAGCGCGGTCCATCGCGGTCACGGGCTCGGGTGGCGAGAGCAAAGTGGCACCGATCCCCAAGGTCGCGACCGTCACCGTCGCGGGCAACATGTCGTAACAGCGGATGCGAGTGAGGAGCTGGGCCAGCACACCTTCGAGCTCGAGGCGGTCGAGCTGGTCCACGAGGCCCTGGGTCACCACGAGCATCGCGCTCCGCCGGCGCCGGCCGCAGACCGCCGCGTTCAAGGTGGTTTCCTCCCGCACCCGTACCTCGGGCTGGCGCACCCCGATCGTCGCGCACAGCCCCTCGACCAAGTTGAGCAGGCGGGCCTGGCGGAAGGCGTCGGCTCGTCGGCCGTCCAGCGCCCGCCGGGCAAGCGGTTCCGCTGCCCCCCACATGATGAGGGCCAAAGCGACCGTCCCGGCGACGAAACCGCCAACCCCGTAAGGCCAACCTGAGGCCCACCACGCGAGCAGCCCGATGGCGAGCCCGAGGGGCACCGACGAGACGCCGACGAGCGCGAGCGCCCTCCGGCGGTTGGCGGCGGTGCGGGCGCGGAGCGGGTCGGTGGGCATCGCTTCGACGATGCTAGACCGGCGCTCGATTGTCGCTGTCCCCGGGCTCGCAGGTCGGGAGAACGCATAAAGATGTGACCGATGGCCAGGGCCCACGTCGGCTGTTCGGGGTGGTCCTACCCGCACTGGCGAGGCACCTTCTACCCGCCGGGGCTCCGCGCCAGGGACTGGTTCGAGCACTACGCCGGCGTCTTCACGACCGTCGAGGTGAACAACACCTTCTACCGGCTCCCCGCGCCGGAGACTTTCACAGCCTGGGCGGCACAAGCCCCGCCCGGCTTCGTCTACGCCCTCAAGGTCAGCAGTTTCGGCACCCACCGCCTCAAGCTGACCAGCCCTGAGCGCTGGCTCCAGGCCTATATCGAGCGTGCGGTGCTGCTCGGGCCGGCGCTCGGGCCCAACCTCGTCCAGCTGCCGCCCCACTGGAAGCGTGACACCTCCAGGTTGGCCGCGTTCTTGGACGCCGCGGCCGCCATGGCGTCGCCACCGTTGCGCTGGGCCATAGAGCTGCGCGACCCCTCGTGGCTCGACGACAGCACCTACGACGTCCTCTCCGAGCACCAAGCGGCGCTCTGCTGGCACGACCTGTTGCCCGAGCACCCCTGGGTACGCACGGCCACGTGGGCTTATGCCCGCTTCCACGGGCCGCGTGCGCCGGCCGAGAAGTACGCCGGAGAGTACGGGCCCGAACGGCTGGCCGGGCCGGCCGCCCAGCTGGCGGCGCGGCTGCGCGAGGGCTGCGAGGTGTACGCCTACTTCAACAACGACGAGGGAGGCGCCGCGCCCCGAGATGCTCGCGTGCTCGCCCGTTTACTAGGCTCGCCTTGATGCTCGACGTAGCGCAGGCGCTGGTCGCCACCACCAGTAACGCCCCGCTGGACTGGGTCTACGGGACGGCCGCCTCGGTGCTCTTCGTGGTCGTCATCGCCGTGCCTGCGGCCGTCCTCAACTCCCGCGACCACCGCCGCTTGCGCGCCGAACGAAGCTCGGAGCCACGCGCCGGCGCCCCAAGCGAAGCCGGCGCCACCAGAGGCTCCTGAGAGCTCAGGCCGGTGCCAGGCCCTCGGCGGCTTGCTCACGGGCGGGCACCACGTCCGGCGCCAGGCCCTCGGCGGCTTGCTCACGGACGGGCACCACGCCCGGCCCCATGCCGCCGGCCTCCCCGCCCGAGCCCAGCGCGCCCCGTCCCTCGCTCAGGTGGGCGCCCGGCCCGGCCCAACCCGTGCCTCCCGGTCCTTGCCCCCGTGGGTACTCCCCGGTTGCACGCCCTCTCTCGGCACGGCGGTTGTGGACCGCGAGCCACCCCGCAGCCACCCAGCCGACGAGCACGAGGAGCCAGTAGCTGACCGCCCGGTACATGAGCGTCCCGGCCGTCGCCTGGGTGACGCTCATGTGGAAACGGGTCAGGAGCTCGGTGAGGCCGCCCTCGACCACGCCGAGGCCCCCGGGGGTGATAGGCAGCTCGACGAGCAGCTGGGCAGCGGCATAGGTGAGCAGTACGGCCCGCCACGGGACCGGGCCGCCCACTGTAAGTAGGCCGGCCACGAGCACCACGGAGTCGAAACCCCAGTTGCAGATGGCGACCACATGGCAACGCAACCACGTCTTCGCCGACGGCCGGAAGCTGGCCATCTCCCGCAAGGAACGCTCAGCGCTGCGCATCCGCCCGCAGGCCTTCTCGGGCAACAACCCTTCGGCCAACCGGAGCACGCGGGCGATCAGGCGCCCGAGCAGCCCGGGACGGCCGAAAAGGGCGCTTGCGACCGCGGCGCCCACCCACACGAAGCCAAGTGCAGGGAGCAGTTCGAGCCTCAACGAAGGTCCTACGACCACGGCGCCGACGAGCGCTACGGTCGCGAGCGCCGAGGCTTCGATGGCCCCCGCCGACAGCTCCGCCCACAGGCCGAGCGTCCAGCCGGCGCCGAGCTTTTGGTACTGGCGGAACGAGTACCCCTCGGCGAACAACGTCCCGGCCGGCAGCGATTGGGCGACCGCGTTGCTCGCCATGGTGACGGGCAACAGGTCTCGCACGCCCACCTCGAGGCCTCCTTCCCGCAAGAGGCGCTGCTGCAGCCACGACAGGCAGAAGATCGACCCCACCTCGGCACCACCCGCCACCAATAGCCAGTGCCAACGCAGGTGGCTGAAAGTGGTACCGACGCTGCCCAAGCTGTTGCCCGCCCGCAGGACCACGAAAACGGCCGCAGCACCCAAGACGGCGACCTCCAACAGGAGCCGCCGGAGCGTGCGCTGCCGACGCCTCCGGCTCGAGCCGCCCTGGCGGTCCCGGGAGGGAGGAGCGGTCGCCTGGGCGTCGTCTCCGATGGGGACGCCGGCACTGTCAGTGGGCAGGGGACGCAACTTGTGGCCCTAGGCTAGTAGCAGGCGAACGCAAGCTGATATGTTCCTGAAGACCCCTCCGCGCCGTGGAACCCTCACCCCACCAGCGCGAGTATGGGTTCGGTCGGAGCGAAAGGTAGAGCCAAGCGCTCGTGTCCCCGAGGCGCCCGCAAGGGGCCCACGGCGGCACCTCGGACGGTTTTTTGATGGAACGGAGACAGACGCTGCGCAACGCGAAATCCACGCAGTTGAGCCGGGTTGGCTGCCCCGCGAGGCAAGGGCTCCCCAAGTGAACCTACCAGGGCTTCTGCATGAGCACGCCCAGCACCGCCCCGCCGGCGCCTCAAGACGGCCCCGGGAGGGCCGACCAAATGGTGTGGACCACCACCACTTCGAGCTGCCCCGCCTCCGAGACTTGGCGCGCCGCGCTGCCCCCCAGGTGCTGGAGGCCACCCTCGTACCGCTGGCGCTGTTCTACGCTGCCCTCCGCTTCCTCGGGCCGACCGGGGCCATCGTGGCGGCGCTCGCATGGAACTACGTCGCCCTGTCCCGGCGGCTTTACCGGCGAGAGAAGGCTCCCGGCCTGCTCATCTTGTCGAGCATCGCCCTCACCGCCCGCTCGCTCCTCGCCTTGGTCAGCGGGGCCAGCCTCTTTGTCTATTTCCTTCAGCCGTCCCTCGCCACCGCTCTCATAGGCGGGGCGTTCCTGCTCTCTGTCCCCCTCGGCCGGCCCCTGGCCGAGAAGCTCGCGCACGATTTCGTGCCCCTGCCGGCCTCGTTTGTCAAAAGGCCGAGGATACGGCGGCTTTTCGTGCGCATCAGCTTGCTCTGGGCGCTGGTCAGCCTGGCCAATGCCGCGGGCACGATCGCCCTTCTCGTGAGCACGCCGATCGCTACGTACCTGGCGGCCAAGACCGGGCTTTCGAGCACCCTCACGGTGTGCGGCGTGGTGGTGTCGTTCTGGTGGTTCCGCCGCGGGCTGCGCCGCCACAACGCCGAGGCGGCCCGGGAGGCCGCCGCTGCGGCCGCTTAAAGACCGCGACGGCAACCTTCGAGCCACCAGGCCAAGCCGACCAGTCCCGGGCCGGTGTGGGCGACCATGACGGGGGAGAAAGAACTTACGAAGGCGGTCTCCACGTCTGTGCGGGCCACCACCTGAGCGAGGAGCCCCTCGGCCGCGGCTTCGTCCATGGCATGGAGCGCCGCTATGTGGACGGCGGGGCCGGTCTTGGCACAACGAGCAAGGTCGCTGGCAAACGCGTCCACAATGCGGCGGTAGGCTTGCTCCTCGCTACGGGCGGGCCGGAGAGGCCGGGCTGTCCCCTCTCTGAACTCGAAAAGCGGGTGGAGCCCGAGCCACCTCGCCCCCCAGGCCGCCGACCCCGGCACCCGCCCACCACGCGCCAGGTGCTCGAGAGAGGGCAGCGTGGCGAGGAGCCTCGCTTCCCGGGCCGCGCGCTCGGAAGCAGCGACCACCCCTCGGAGGGCCAAGCCCGCTCGCGCCGCTTTGGAGGCGGCCACCACGGCCAGGCCCTCGGCCCCGGCCGCCGTCCCCGTGTCCACGACCGCCACCTCCCTTTCCCCTTCCAGGAGCTTCGCCGCCAAGCGCGCGGCTTCGTAGGAGCTGCTCATCTGCCCCGAGACGGTGAGGATGGCCACGCCAGAGCCCGTGTCGGCGGCCTCGACGGCTTGGGCGAAGTCGCCTGGGCCTGGGCCCGAGGTGCTGAGGCCCTCACCCAGGCGCGACAGCACCTCCTCCATCGGGAGATCCCCGTCCCGGTAGGCCGTCGCGCCGACCGTCACCCACATGGGGACGACCGTGACGCCCCACTTGGCCGCCAGTTCCTCCGGGAGGGACGACGCACTGTCAGTGACGACGCCTACAGCCAGCTGGCCGTCCCCTCAACCCTACTGTCGCGGTCGAAAAGGAGCCGCCACAGGTACACCACCGGCCGCCCGGGAGCCGGCGCGGCGTTGCCTGCGAGCCGCTTGACGAGCATCGGTGCGACCACGGCCGCAGCCGCCGCGGCCCCGGCCGGGCCATGCACCCGACGCGCCACCGGCACGACCAGGACGTCGGCCGCCAGAGAGCCTAGCGCCGTCTCTCCCCCCAGCCTCCCTGCGACCAACCCGCCGAGCAGCACGGCGGTACCCACCGGCGCCGTCACGAGGAGCGCTCCCATGGCGGGCGAGATGCCCCGGCCACCGGCGCCCCCGAGCCAGGGGGACCAGTTGTGGCCGATGACGGCGCAAGCGCCGGCGAGCGCGGCCACGAGCGGCCGGCGCGGCCCGGCGACCGCGGGGCCGACGGCGCCCTTGGCCACCTCGAAAAGCCCGGTGAGCATGAGCGGCCCGACGCCCGCCACGCGCGCGAGCGCCGTACCCGAGACGGTCCCGTGGCCCACGTGGCGCAGGTCGACCCCGGTGCGCCAGCGGGCCATCAGGTTGGAGAAGGGCACCGACCCGACCAGGAACCCCGCGGCCAGCGCGGCCGGCGCCCGGAGGTGTGCCACCCGAAGCCGGGCCTGGCGGGGACCCGAGCCCGTCTTCACGCCTGCGAAGGTTACAGGACCGACCGGAAGGCTCATTGCAGGTGAGCAAGCCCCACGGGTGCCGTACTGTTGAACCAGTGGCACATGAACGACGTTAAGGAGCACAGATGGCGACGCTGCTCATCGTCCTGGTGGTCGTATGTGCCCTGGCTATAGGTGTACAGATGGCGCGCGGCTTCTGGTCGAGGACGCGCTCGGTGCACAGGCACCGCCAAGCGCTCGAGACTCTAGCGGACATCACGCAGTCTGCCAGCGGCGCAGCACCCTCAGAGGTCGGTGAGGGCGCTCAGCACCAGGCGCACGTGCGGCTGCTCGGCCCGGCCGGCGATACCCGATCGAGCGAAGCCGCGGCCCTCCCTCCGCCCAAGCCGCTCCCGCCGTCTGTGCACGCCAACCAGTCGCCGTTCCGCCGGCCATCGCGCGCCGGGCGCGGCGCCGAAGGCGGCACCCAGGCCGCCTTGGCGGAGCCCGGCCAACTGCACGGCCGGCCCGCAGCTAAGGCGGCCCCGGTCGCACCGGCGATTACCCCCCCGACCGGGCCGATCGGCGAGGACGACATCCCCGACGAGGACGTAACCCGGGTCATACCGGGCCTCACCCCGCCGCCCCCGCCCAAACCGCGCGACGAGCCGACGAGGCCGGTGCCTGTCATCAGGCCGCACGTGTTCTACTTCGACGACCTGTCGTCTCGTGCCGGCGCCACCAAGGCCAGCGCCGGCGCCGCTCCGGGCGCGAGCGACGAAGCCGAAGCCGGTGGTAAAGGTGCTGGCTCAGGGGAGACCGACGCCCGGCGAAATGCCGGCCGCCAGCGACGGCTCGCAGCCCAGGCGCTGGTCGCCGCCTCGGTCGCCTTGGTGGTCGCCGCCGGCGCCGTGTACGTCGCAATCGGGGGCCGCTTCCACCTGTCGGGGCAGGCCAACGGGCCGAGCACCGCCGTCTCGTCGGCGAAGTCCCGCCCCACGACGCCACCCACGAGGGGGGCGGCGGCTACCACCCTGCCTCCAGCCGCCACCACGACGTCCTCCCCGGTGACCACGACCACCACGGCCCCCACGACCCTGCCCAAGCCCGTCCAGTTGCTGTCGGCCGGCGGGGGGACGGACACTTACCAGCTCCATTCCAAGACCGCTTCCATAGTCGTAAAGGCCACTGGGCCGTGCTGGGTCGAGGTGCGTGTCGGAGGGCCGGCGGGACAGGTGGCGACCGAGGAGACGCTCCAAGCGGGCCAGCAGGCCAAGGTCATCGGGCCGGCGTGGATCCGCCTCGGGGACCCCCCTTACGCCTCCCTCCTGGTCGACGGCACGCCGACCACCGTCCCCGGCTCCAAGTACGGGGTGCCGATCAACCTCGACTTCACTGTCAGCTAGCACTCGATCGAGACGACCTCTGGACCGAGCTATGAGGTTGTCGCTTTAGGCCGGTCCTACGGCGTCCCAGGTCAGCACCAGCCGGCGGGCGGCGCGCGCCTCGTCCGCCCGGCCCACCGGCGTGGCGTGGGGCGCCCCGGCCGCAACCTCCGGGCCCTCCCTCGCGATCTCCACGAGGGCGTCGGCCAGGGCGGCGACGGTCTGGGGGCTCTCGGTCTCCGTCGGTTCGATCATGAGCGCTTCGGGCACGACCAGGGGGAAGTAGATGGTCGGGGCGTGAAAGCCCTTGTCCAGGAGCCTCTTGCCCACGTCGAGCGCCCGTAGCGCTCCGGCGGCGCCCGGTGCGTCCTTGGTCGAGACCACGACCTCGTGCATGGCGCGACGGTCGAAGGGCACGGTGTAGGTGCCCCGGAGCCTGGCCAGCAACCAGTTGGCGTTGAGTACGGCCACTTCCGACACCCGCCGGAGGCCGTCGGAGCCGTTGGAGAGGATGTAGGCCCACGCCCGGACCAGGGCCAGGGCGTTGCCGTGCCAGCCGTGCGTGCGGCCGATCGAACGAGCCGGGCCGTCCCAATAGAACGTCCCGTCGTCGGCGCGCGCCACGACCGGGCCGGGCAGGAACTCGGCCAGCCGGGCGGTGACCGCCACCGGCCCCGCCCCTGGGCCGCCCCCGCCATGGGGCACGGCGAAGGTCTTGTGCAAGTTGAGGTGGACTATGTCGAAGCCCATGGCCGCCGGCTTCGTCACCCCCATGATGGCGTTGAGGTTGGCGCCGTCGTAGTAGAGGAGCCCGCCGGCGTCGTGGACCAAACCGGCAACCTCGGCGATGTGCTCCTCGAAGAGCCCCAACGTGTTGGGGTTGGTGAGCATGATCCCGGCCACGTCCGGGCTCAGGTGCCGGCGCACGGCCTCTGGCGACACGAGGCCGCGCTCGTCGGAGGGCACGCTCACCGTCTCGTACCCGGCCAGGCTCACCGACGCAGGGTTGGTCCCGTGCGCCGAGTCGGGGATCAGGATCTTGCCGGGCGACCGGCCCTGGGAGCGGTGCCAGGCCCGCATGATGAGGAGCCCTGTCAGTTCGCCGGCGGCTCCCGCCGGCGGTTGTAGGGTCGCGGCGTCCATCCCGGTGACCCGGCACAGCGCGTCCGCCAAGGACCAGAGGAGCGCCAGCCACCCCTGCGCATGGCTCGCAGGCGTCGCCGGGTGCACGTTGGTGAACCCCGGGAGGGCGGCGGCCTCGTCGCAGAGCTTCGGGTTGTACTTCATGGTGCACGACCCGAGGGGGTAGGCACCGAGGTCCACCGAGTACTGCCGGTGCGAGAGGCGGGTCAGGTGGGCGACGAGGTCGCGTTCGGAAACCTCGGCGAGCGCCGGCGGCTCTGGGCGCAGCTCTTCAGCGGGGACGAGTTCCTCGGCGCTCCACTCGGGCACGCCCGTGGTGCGGAAGCTGGCCGAGCGCCTCCCGGGCACGGAGAGCTCGAAGAGGGTCGGCTCCTCGTCGTGACCGAGGAGCGGGGCGGAGGCGGCGCGGCCACCTGGTGCCGGCGCACGCGCGCTCGGTGCCGGCGCACCCGCCGCCGGCCCCCCGGGCGAGCTCACGAGAGCACCTTTTCGAGCGCCACTAGGTAGGCGTCCATCTCCGCCCGCGTCCGCTTCTCGGTCACCGCGACCAGGAGCCCCTGCCTGCCACCCGCTTCCACGGGCAGGCCGGCCAGGAAGCCCTCGTCGGCCATCCGTTCGACGACAGCCTCGGGAGCGACGGGCAGCGTGACCGCGAACTCGCGCACCACGGGGGCGGCGGCCATGGGCTCCACGCCCGGCAGGCCCAAGATCCCTTCCCGCAGGTAGCGGGTACCCCGGGCGCAGCGCAGGGCGAGCTCACGCAGGCCCCCCGTGCCGAGCCAGGCGAGCTGCACCATGGCCGTGATCGCGACCAGCGTCTGGTTGGTGCAGATGTTGGACGACGCCTTTTCTCTCCGGATGTCCTGCTCGCGGGCGCGGAGCGTGGTGACGTACGCGGCGCGGCCGGCGCTGTCGACCGTGCGCCCGACGAGCCGCCCAGGCACGCGGCGCACGTGGTCCTGCGCCACCGCCATCATCCCGAGGTAGGGACCCCCGAACGCCATAGGTGTCCCGAACGGCTGACCCTCGGCCACGGCCACGTCGGCACCTTGTTGACCAGGGGTGCGCAAGAGGCCCGCCGAAACCGGGTCGAAGGCCACGACCAGAAGTGCCCCCGCCTCGGTCGCGGCGGCGCGCGCCGCGCCAAGCGGGTCGATGCAGCCTAGGTAGTTGGGCGAAGCGACGACGAGCGCCGCCGGCGGTACGCCTTGGCCGCCCTCGCCCGGGCCGCCCGCTCGTCCCCAGCGGGTCGTCCCGCCAACGAGCGGCACCTCGACCAACTCGGGGGCGCGCCCGGCCGTGAAAGTCGAGAGCACCCGCCGCCACCTCGGGTTGAGGCCTTCGCTGACCCAGACGCTACGGCGTCCCGTAGCCGCCATGGCCAGGTTCACGGCCTCCACCACCGCCGTCGCGCCGTCGTAGACCGACGCGTTGGCCACGGGCAGGCCGGCCAAGTGGGAGACCAAGGTCTGGTACTCGAACAGCGCTTGCAGGACACCCTGGGCCACTTCCGGCTGGTAGGGAGTGTAAGAAGTCACGAACTCGCTCCGCCCGGCCAGCGACCGGGTAACAGCGGGGATGTCGTGGTCGTAGGCGCCGCCCCCGGCGAAGCACACGAGGCCGTCCCCCGCATTTGCCCCTGCCAGCCGGGCCATCTCCGCCGCCACATCGGCCTCCGCCAGGCCAGGGGGTAGGTCGAGGCCACCGGCCAGGCGGAGGGCGGCCGGCACGGACGAGAACAGCTCTTCGGTGCTCGACAGGCCGAGGTCGGCGAGCATGCGGGCGACCTCTTCCTCGGTGTGGGGGACGAAGTGAGCCAAAGCGGGCCTACTGGCGCCTAGCTCGCGGTCGTGGGGACTGGTGTGCCGGCAACGGACCGCCCGGCCCCGCCGGCGCCGCTCCCTGCCTTGGGCACGAAGGGGAGCTTGACGACCTTGGCGGGCAGCTCCTGGCCGCGGCCACGGACAAGGACCGTGGTACCTGGGGCCACGCCGACGGGCAGGAAGCACATGCCGATGCCCCGGGCGAGCACGGGGGAATAGTTGCCGCTGGTCAGCTGGGCGGGCGGCGCCGTCCCGGAGGGAACCGCCTCCCCGAGCGCGACCTCGTAACCCGCGCGCATCGGCTGGCGGCCCTCCCCGAGCAGTCCGGCCAGCTTCACCCTGGGCCCGGCTGCCCGCTGTTTTTCGAGCGCTGCCAAGCCCCGGAAGCCTCCCGGCTTCCCCCACGCGAGGACCCAGGAAAGGCCGGCGTCGAGCGGAGTGATGCCCGGCCCCAGCTCGTGGCCGTGGAGGGGGAGGCCCGCCTCCAAGCGGAGCGTGTCCCTCGCCCCGAGGCCCGCCGGCACAGCCCCGGCCCCCACCAAGGCCTCCCAGAGGCCCACGGCGGCTTCGGCCGGTACGGCGAGCTCCACGCCGTCCTCTCCGGTGTAACCCGTGGCCGCCACCGTCACCGGCGTGCCGCGCCACGAGAGCCGGGTGACCCGGAAGTGGCCCACGGACGCGGCTTCCGGGAAGGTGACTGCCAGCACCTGGCGCGCTGCCGGCCCCTGCAGGGCGATAACGGCACGCTCAGCCGTCACGTCCCTCCCCCCGACGGCCCCCAGCACGGAAGCCGTGTTGGAGGCATTGGGCATGACGTCGAAACGTTCCTCGGCCACCCACCACACGATCAAGTCGTCCACAACCGACCCGTCTTCGCCCAACAAGTGGGTGTACTGGGCGCGACCTGGACCGATCTTGCCCAGGTCATTGGTCAAGTTGGACTGCAGGACCCCGAGGGCATCCCGGCCCTCCAGGCGAACGGTCCCCAAATGGCTGACGTCGAAGACGGCCGCAGCCCGCCGGCAGGCCATGTGCTCCGCGAGCGTGCCCTGGCCGAACTGCAGAGGCATCTCCCAGCCGCCAAACTCCACCATCCTCGCCCCGTTTGCCCGGTGCCAACTGTGAAGAGGGCTGGCACGCAAGCCGGGGCTCATAGCGCCAAGCCTACCGGCGCGCCCCAGCGCGACTATGAGCCGCCAGCAACGGCCGCCTCCGTGGCGGCGACAGGCCCCTCGGCGACAGGCCCCTCGGCGACAGGGCCCTCGGCGACTGGGCCGTGGATCTCGGTTATGGCGGCGTCCACCTCGGAGACGATCTTGCCCATACCGAGGACGATGCTGAGCACACCCTGGCCCCCGCGAAGCAGGTCGAACAGCTCCTCGCCGGAGTTGGCCAGGACGCTCTTGTCGTCCGCTATCACCAGGCTGGCACTGGCGACGCTCGTACCCGAACTGCGGAGGCACTCGATCGCCTTGCGCGTCGAGCGCAGCGAAACACCGGCGTCGAGCAGCTGCTTTATGACCTTGAGCTGGAGCAGGTCCGTGTACGAGTAGACCCGCTGGCTGCCGCTGCCACGCGCGTCGCTGATGGAGGGGCGCAAGAGGCCCGTCCGCGCCCAGTAGTCGAGCTGGCGGTACGTGATGCCGACGACCCGGCACACTTGCGGCCCCCGGAAGCCCTCGCCCAGACCGGCCGCACCTCTTCTCTGCGGCCCCGCCTCTCGTGGCGCGGGCCCTTCCGCCGCAACAGCTATTGGCAAGGGGTCCTGCTCAACCGGTCGGTGCCTCTCCATACGTCCCTCCTGGCGTGCCAACACTATCGTAGTTACAATAGTGTGTCGCCCGCCAGCGGCAATTGCAAGTACCTGGGCGCAAGTACCTGGGCGCAAGTACCTGGGCGCAAGTACCTGGGCGCAAGTAGATGTCGGTCGCGCCGGCCGGGCCTACTTACCGAAGTCTTCGGGCCGGATCCCCTCGAGGAACTCGTGGAACTGGGCAACCAGTTCTTCGCCTTCGGCCGTGTCGGCCTCGTCGCGCTGGGCAATGACGATGCCCTCGGCGTCAAGGAGGGCCTCCTCTGCGTAGATGGTGGCGCCGGCGCGAAGCGCCAAGGCGATCGCGTCGGACGGGCGGGAGCTCACGACGTAGCTGGTGCCACCCCGGCGTAAGCGCAACTCCGCATAGAAAGTCTGGTCCTTGAGCTCGGTGATGACCACATGCTCCAGCACTACGCCCAGCTCTGCCAGCATGTCACGCATGAGGTCATGAGTCATGGGCCGCTTGGTTTGCACACCCTGCAAGGCGCCGGCGATGGCCTCCGCTTCAGGCCGCCCGATGTAGATCGGCAGCGTGCGGTCCCCGGTCGCCTCCTGCAGGAGCAGGATCGGCACGTTGGTCGGAAGCTCAACTCGAACGGCGGAGAGGTGCATCTCGACCATGGTTAGAACTTACATCCACGGCGCTGGCAGCCGGCGGCGGGCCGGTGTGCTCGGCCCTTCCCGGGCGCCTTTTTGGCACGGGTTAGCGAAGCTCGGAAAGTGCTTCGCGCAACAGCACGGCGCGCAGTTCGGCGCCGAGCGACGAAAGCTCCTCGACGGCACGAGAGGCAGCGCGGCGCGCCTCTGGGTTGCGCTGCCTGATGAGCGGCATCACTACCTGCTGCACCACGCCGGCCTCCCGTTCGGCAGCTCCTTTGTAGGCCCTGAGGTGCCTCGCCTCCACGCCGTGGCGGGCGAACGCCGCCGCCAGCCCCGCGACCACCGCGGCCTCACGTGAGTAGTAGGGCACCCCAGCCATCAGCTTTGGCGCGATGAGGCCGTAACGCTCCAGATCTTGCACGGTCTCGACGACGACCCCGGCAGTGCGGAGGAGTTCATCGAGGGAGAGTTGCTCCTCCCCGTCGCCTGCGCCTACCGATCGGCCCAACGCGGCCGGGCCAGCGGCGGAGACAGGCGGCCCCCCGCTCCCCCGCTCGCCCCGCCGGCGCCTCCCCGCTCCCTGTGCCCTCGGCGCCGCCACCGCCTCCGAGGAGGACATGGCGCGCTGGACAGGTTCAGGATCCCCGACGCCATCTCCCCCCTCTCCCTCGGGGGGTGGCGTCTCGCGGCTGGCCCCTGGCTCGGGCGTCGAGGGCCCGGAGGTCACCGCCAGGTCCGGAACTGCGGGGCTCGGGCTGGCGTCGGCGGGGCCGCTGGGCGTCGGGGCACCGGCCGCAGCCGTGCCCACCAGGCTCCCGACACTGCGCCCAGCCCCTCCCGCCCGAGCCCCTCCCGCCCGAGCCTTTTCGGCCCGAGCCTCGCCTGCCCGAGCCTCGCCTGCCCGAGCCTTTTCGGCCCGAGCCTCGCCCGCAACGGCGCCGCCGTTTCCCTGCAGTTCGCCCGTGGCGCTGCTTGGCTCTCCGGGCTCCGCTTCGTCCAGAGGGAAGCTCCCCTGCCCCTCGAGCCTGCCCTTGATGACTTTCAACGGCAAGAAGGCATCTCTTTGCTGGCGTAGCACCCACCGGAGCCGCTCGATGTCCTCCTCGTAAAACTTTCGGTAGCCCGAGGGGGTGCGCTCGGGGTCGACCAATCCCTGGCTCTCCAGGAAGCGGATCTTGGAAATGGTCACGTCGGGGAACTCGTCTTGGAGGAGCGAGAGCACCTCGCCGATCGACAGGTGGGAACGGCCGGCCAACTAGAGCGCCCCCCCGCTCAGGAAAAGCAGCCGGAACCTTCCGACCTGCAGTTCGTCGCCGCTCGAAAGGGGGGCGTTCTCGATGTTGCGGCGGTTCAAGTAAGTGCCGTTCAACGACCCGACGTCGTGTGCCCAAAACGTGCCGTCGCTGTGGCTCACCTCTGCATGGCGGCGCGAAACGGTGATGTCGTCCAAGAAAATGTCGCTGTCGGGGTGCCTGCCGATCGTCACTATGACCGAGTCCTCGGGGGACAGCACGAAGCGCGAGCCGGCCCCGGGGCCACGCGTCACCACCAAAACCCCTCCCCCGGACGGCACTCCGTGGAGGAGGTCGCTCGGCTCGAGCTGGAAAGGTTCACGCGCCTCACCCGGTACCACCACCACGGCGGGCAGCGCCGTGGTCGTCGGCTCAGGCTCGGTGCGGGCGCGCTCCAAGCGCGCCCCGCAGGAGGAGCAGAAGTTCGCCCCCGGGGGGTTGACGTGCCCGCAGCGGTTGCAGTACAAGAGCGCCCTCTACGCCTCTATGAGCTTGCGGTACCCTTCGGCACCCATCAGCGAGCCGAACGCTTCGGCCGACGCCGGTTTGATGAGGCAAATCCAGCCCTCACCGTAGGGGTCCTCGTTGACACGCTGAGGCGAGTCCACCAGCTCGCTATTGACCTCCACTACCGTCCCGTCCAGCGGGGCGAAAACGTCGGACACCGACTTGGTGGACTCTAGCTCGCAGAGCGGCTGGCCAGCGGACGCAGCTGCGCCGGGCTCGGGCAGCTGCACATAGACGATGTCGCCCAGCGCATCCTGGGCGTAATCGGTTATGCCGACCCGGACGTGGTCGCCCTCCTGGCGGCACCACTCGTGGTCGGAGCTGTAGCGCAGATCCTCGGGGACGTTCACGCGCTTAGACCATACTGTCCTCTGGCCGACCGTGCTCGCTCGCCCGCCCGGGCCCCTGAGCCCGGGCTCCTCCCCGAGGCGGGGGGCCCCAGCCCCACCCGGGGCCGTTTTGCTCGCTCGCCCGCCCGGGCCCCTGAGCCCGGGCTCCTCCCCGAGGCGGGTGTCAGGGCTTGCCGCCGAGCTCGACTGCCTTCACGATGAGCAACAGCACGGCTACGACCAGGTAGCTGCGAAGGGACCACATGACGACCACCCGTGAGCGGGACCACGGTGGCCGGCCGAGGAGGGCGAGGGGCTTCATCCGCCAAGTGGCCCGCTCCGGCGGGGGCGGAGCGGCCGCTCCCACCGCAGCGGCTCCTTCCGGAGCGGCTCGCTCCGGAGCGGCTCGCTCCGGCCGGCGCAGGCCGAAGTACACCCCGGCCGCCCCGAGCGCGACGGCCAGGGCGACGCCGAGCACCGCCGACAGGGTGGCCACGTTGACCCCCGGGAGGGCGGTGCTCACCACCAGGATGAGGGACATCACGAGCAGGACGCCGATGATCAGGCTCGCCACGGCGTTGAGCCAGGGCCGGTTGACCCATGGCCCGAGCACCTCGCGGTCGTTGCAGAGCAGGAGCAGGAACACCGACGCCGAGGGCAGCAGCACGCCGGCCAGAGCTTGCACGGCGAGCGTGATCGTCCCGAGCGGGGCGCCCGGTATGAGCACGATGCCGGCGGCCACCGCCACCAGGCCGGCGAAGCTGGCATAAAAGCCCTTGGCCTCAGAGAAGCGGCGGTGCAACGAGTGGTGCGCCCCGAAGAAATCCCCGAAGGCGTAGGACGTGCCCAGGGTCACCGCCGCCGCCCCGATGATCGACGCGTTGAGCAGCACCAGGGCATAGAGCGCCCCCGCGCCGTGGCCGAGGGAGGCGCCAAGGGCAGTCGCGACCGTACCAGCGTCGACGAAGCCCCCGTGGTAGCGAGTACCCGAGAAGGCAGCCGCACAGGTGACGACCATGAGCACGGCGCCGGTCACGGTGACGAGGCTGCCCAGCACTGTGTCGGCTCGCTCGTAATTTACCCACCGGGGCGTTATGCGCTTATCGACGATGTTCGACTGCTGGAAAAACAGCTGCCAAGGGGCGACCGTCGTGCCCACGATCGAGATTATGAGGAGCACGGCCGTCGACGTAGCCCCACCGGCGATCCCCGGGACGACGAGGCCATGGAGCAACGGCCCGCCGTGGGGATGGCTGAATATGGCAAGCGGTATGACGAGGAAATTGGCGGCAACAAATACGAGCATGAAACGCTCCCAGCGCCTGAAGCTCCCGCTCGCCGTCATCGCCACGAGCCCTCCCCCGGCGAGCGGCACGGACAGGTACTTCGAAATGCCGAAATACCCGAGCGCGAGGTCGACCCCGATAAACTCCGTGACTATCGTCAAGAAATCGAGCACGAAGAGGTCCCCCACGGAGAACCACCCCCAGAAGCGGCCGAAACGCTCCTTTATCAGCCGGGCGTGGCCTACACCGGTGACTGCGCCGAGGCGCACGACCATCTCCTGGTTGACGACGAGCACCGGGATCAAGAGCGGGAGCACCCACAGCAAGCTGTAACCGTAGTTTTGGCCCGCCTGCGAATAGGTGGCGACTCCACCCGCGTCATTGTCGCCCACCATTACGATTATCCCAGGGCCGATTATGGCGGCGAGAGTGAGGAGCCGGGCGCCCCAGCCCCGCCGGGCACCTGTGTCTTGCTGGCGGATCGTGCCGAGCGCCCCGCGGATGTCACCTACATGGGCTTCGTCGAGCACTGCCGCCTGATCGGCCCCCGGCAGTGCAGATGGAAGCGTTTTTTGGGCCATGGCCGGTGACCTCCCGGGCTCGTGGGCTGACGTGTGGCATACGTTGTCCGGCGCACACGTCCGCCCCGGGCCCGGCTACACCACCATGGCCCGTGCCAACGTGCGCGCCTCGGGTTGGTGAGGCGACCCTCTGTCGGCGCTCAGTTCGGCTCCTTCGCTATACGGACTACTGCCAGCCCCCGTGCGGCAGCCACCGCGCGTCGCCAACGACTACCAGGGGCTCGCCCCTGCCCCCCGGTTACAACAGGAGGCAACGGGCACCAACGATGCTACCACAGCGCCCGGCAGACCTGGCCGGAGAGGTACGGGGAGGAGGCTATTCGGGTGCAACCATGCCGTACTGGCGGCGCCACCCCGACGGGAGCATCGTCTCCAGCACGTCGTCGACGGTTATCTGGCCGAGCATGCGCCCATCGGCGTCGACCACAGGTGCCACGGCGAGGTTGTAGTCGCTCATCTTGCGGACTACTTCGTGGATATCGGCGTCGGGTGAGAGCGTCGCCGGCTCCTCGCGCGTCGCGACGGCAACGCTCGCGCCCGGCTGCGCCCGCAGAAGGTCGACTACGAGGGCCGTGGCCTCTAGGCGCCCGCCCTCGCCGGTGACGAACACGACCCCCGACGCCTCCGGCGGGCTTGTCGACTTGCGTACGGCTTCGAGAGCGTCGGAGACGGTCGCGGTTGCCGGTACTGACACGAAATCGGGGTTCATGAGGCCCCCGGCCGTCTCCGGGTTGTAGCTGAGCAGCGCGCGCATCTTTGCCTGGGCCGGCAAAGGCACCTTCTCCAGGATCGGCAGCCGCCGCTCCTGGTCGAGCTCGGTGAGCAAGTCGACGGCGTCGTCCGGGCCCATGGCGGAGAGCAACCTGGCGGCCTCTTCGTCGCTGCGGCTGCGCAGGAACTCGACTTGGTGGTCCGGCTCGAGCTCCTCGAAAACGTCCGCCTCGAGCTCGCGGTCCGCGCTCACCGCCTTTATGATCTCCTCGCCTTCTTCGTGCGACGCTGCCTCCACCAGGTCGGCCAGGGCTGCGGGGTGGAGGCGGCGAAGCTTGCGGAAGGGGATCTGCAAGCGTGCGGTCGGCACGTGAGAGACAAAGGGCTCCACCTCCGACCAGTCGAGGACCCGCCCGTCCTGGCCACGGCGGCGCCACTTGCGGGGGAGCAGCCTCCCGAGCAGCGGGCGCGGGCTCGTGTCGACACCGCTCACCTGCCAAGAACTGCCGACCTTGGCGAGCAGTATGTCATTGGCTCGCACGAGGCGGGCCCTTTTCATGTGGATCAGGTGGCGCGAACCCAAGTCGCGCCCGAGCAGCACCTCGCCTGGGCGGCGCACGAACGGCCCGAGCGAGGCCGGTTCGACCTTCAACCTGGCTAAGTCGTAGCCGAGCTCGGCCAGCTGGTAGGCGTGGGCGAACTTGTCGGCCCCCTCGACGCTGACCACCAAGCCGGTGACCCGCGGGTGCCAGCCCGGGGAGGTGTCCTCTCCGCCTAGGCGGGCGATCACATCGGAAAGCCGGCCCTCTACCGGGCCGGAAGGGCCTTGCACGACGGTGCCGAGCAGGCCGGAAAGGCGAAGGATCTCGTGGTGGGCGACATCAGCGCCACCGGCCAGCGCGGGCACGCCCGGTAAAGAGGCGCCCGGTGGAGAGGCGGTACTTGGGGGCGGGTCACCCCTCGCTCTAGGCACAGCGCCAGAGTACACCGCCGTTCCCCAAACCATCAGCAAACATCTCAGTGACGGTTGCCTGCTGGGCTCCTGGGACCGGTGCAGTGGGCACCGGGCCAGCAGTGCTGGCACCAGGAGTGCGACCTAGGGCTGGTGCAATATGCACTCAGGCCATCTCGGGCATGATGGCCCCCGTCGGTGGCTCGGCCGCTTCCCGATCAAAGGAGCGCGCCTCGGCAGTGACCGAAGTCTTACGGCTTCGACGTCAACCCCTCCTCCCCTCGCTCACCACGTCATGGTCGCAGGCAGGGCCAAAGGCTATTGGGCCCTCTGGCGAGGGGTCTTTCGCCCCTAACCACTTAAGCGCGGCGAGACGACACTGGCGCTCGACCCACACATAACAAGGAGGGCCCCAGATGGCCAAGTACGTCTACGACTTTGCCGAGGGCAACCGCGGCATGCTCGACCTGCTCGGGGGAAAGGGGGCGAACTTGGCCGAAATGAGCAACCTGGGCCTGCCGGTCCCGCCGGGCTTCACGATCACGACCGAAGCCTGCCGGGAGTACCTGACTACGGGTGGTCTCCCCGCCGGGCTCGGCACAGAGGTCGAAGAGCACCTCTCGCGCCTGGAACGGACGATGGGCAAGCACCTGGGCGACCCGGACGACCCGCTCTTGGTCTCGGTGCGGAGCGGGGCCAGGTTTTCCATGCCAGGGATGATGGACACGGTCCTCGACATCGGGTTGAACGAGGCGTCGGTCATGGGCCTCGCCAAGCAGGCTGACGACGAACGCTTCGCCTGGGACTCCTACCGCCGCCTGGTCCAGATGTTCGGCAAGACCGTTATGGGGGCCGACGGGGCGCTCTTCGAGCACGCCCTCGCGGACATGAAGCGGGCGAGGGGCGCCGCCTCGGACCTGGACCTCGGGGTAGGCGACTTGAGAGAACTGGTCTCCACCTACAAAGAGATCGTGAAGCGCGAAACGGGGCGGGAGTTCCCGACCGAGCCGCGCGAGCAACTCGACGCCGCCATAAAGGCCGTGTTCGAGTCCTGGAACACCGAACGTGCCCGGGTCTACCGGCGCCAGGAACGCATCCCCGAGGACCTCGGCACGGCCGTCAACATCGTCTCGATGGTCTTCGGCAACCTCGGGCTCTCCTCGGGGACGGGCGTGGCTTTCACCCGCGACCCCGCCACCGGCAACCGGGGCGTCTACGGCGACTACCTCCAGGACGCGCAGGGCGAGGACGTCGTGGCCGGGATCAGGAACCCAGTGCCCTTGGAGGCGCTGCAAGAGCTGAACGAACCCGTGTACCGCCAGCTGCTCGACATCATGGCCGTCTTGGAGCACCACTACCGCGACCTCTGTGACATCGAGTTCACGGTCGAAAACGGCAGGCTCTGGATGCTCCAGACCCGTGTCGGCAAGCGCACGGCGGCGGCGGCGTTCCGCATCGCCACCCAGCTCGTGGACGAAGGCGTGATCAGCATGGACGAGGCCCTCGGGCGGGTGAACGGGGCCCAGCTCGCAGAGCTGATGTTCCCTCGCTTCGCCGAGGGCACCGCCGGCGCCAAGCTCGCGACCGGCCAGGGTGCCAGCCCCGGCGCGGCCGTCGGCAAGGCGGTTTTCGACTCGGAGGCCGCTGGCGAATGGGCCTCGCGAGGCGAGGCCGTCATCTTGGTCCGCAACGAGACCAACCCCGACGACCTGCCGGGCATGGTCGCGGCAAAGGGGATCTTGACCCGCCGGGGCGGCAGGACGAGCCACGCGGCCGTCGTCGCCCGGGGGCTCGGCAAGACCTGCGTGGTCGCCGCTCAGGACCTCCAGCTAGACGTCCCCGGCCGGCGCTTCACCGCCCCTGACGGGACAGTCATCGCCGAAGGCGACGTCATCTCGATCGACGGCAAGACGGGGGCCGTGTACAAGGGCGCGGTCGAGGTGGCCCCCTCACCCCTTGTCGAGTACTTCGAGGGGACCTTCGACGCAGCGTTGGCAGACGTCGAGACGAGAGACCTCGTGGCTTGCGTGAGCCGCCTCCTCCGCCACGCCGACGCCCGCCGGCGCCTCGGGGTGAAGGCCAACGCCGACATGCCAGACGATGCCCGCCGTGCCCGGTCCTTCGGGGCAGAGGGCATAGGGCTCTGCCGGACCGAGCACATGTTCCTCGGCGAGCGCAGGCTTTTCGTGGAGCGGCTCATACTGGCCGAGACCGAGGAGGAACGCCAAGCCGCCCTCGACGATCTCCTGCCGCTCCAGCGTTCGGACTTCGTGCAGATCTTCGAGCAGATGGACGGCCTGCCCGTGACGATAAGGCTGATCGACCCACCGCTGCACGAGTTCTTGCCGGACCTCACCCAGTTGTCCGTGCGGGCCGCGACCGCCAGGGCCAAGGGCGAGACGGACGAGGAAGCCGAGCGCCTCCTGCCGGCCGTGCGCCGTCTACACGAGCAAAACCCGATGCTCGGCCTGCGCGGCGTCCGGCTCTGCCTCGCGGTGCCGGGGCTCATCGACCTCCAGGTACGCGCCATCGCCGAGGCCGCGGTGGAGCGCAAGAAGGCCGGCGCCAACCCCGTCTTCGAGGTGATGGTGCCCGTCGTCGGCGCGGTCCAAGAACTCGAGCACGTCCGGGAGGAAGCAGAGTCGGTTATCGACGCCGTCTCGGAGGGGGCTGGGGTGCACCTGGAAAAGGTCATCGGCACCATGATCGAGCTGCCCAGGGCGTGCCTGACGGCCGGCCAGATCGCCACCGCGGCCGACTTTTTCTCCTACGGCACCAACGACCTCACCCAGACCACTTGGGGCTTCTCGCGAGACGACTGCGAGGCGTCGTTCTTCCCTCTCTACATGAGCCTCGGGATATTCGGCACCTCCCCCTTCGAGACCCTGGACAAGGACGGGGTCGGGGCCCTGGTCAGGATGGGGTCGGCCGCAGCCCGCACGGCCAAGCCCGAGATCGAACTGGGCGTGTGCGGCGAGCACGGCGGCGACCCCGAAAGCATCCACTTCTTCGACGAAATCGGCCTCGACTACGTGTCGTGCTCGCCGTTCCGGGTGCCCGTCGCGCGCCTCGAGGCCGGCCGGGCGGCGTTGCCGAGGTCGGTCGCCGGCAAGGTCAGCGCCTCCCGCTGAGCCTCCCGCAGGTCACGGGAGGACGGCGAGCAGCTCTTCGAACAGCTGCTCGCCGTCCCCGGCGGGAGCCGCGAGGGCAACGTCGCGCAATTCACGCGACGCCTGCTCGCGTTCGGGCGGGGAGAGCGCGAGGAGGGCCGCCAGCTCGGCCGGCTCCCAGCGCAGCAGGCAAGAGCACTGGAAGAGCGCTCCGAGCCTTGTCCGGCGCTGGGACACCCCGACGACCTTGGGCCACTGACGGCCCGGCACGCTTGCGGTCACGTCGGTGGCGGTCACGTCGGGGACGGTCACCTCGCCGGCGCCCAGGAGCGCGAAGCAGGCGATCGAACCCCAAGGGCGGCGCAGGAGCTGACCTTTCCAGGCTTCGGCCCCGGCCAGCCCCGCGTGGCGCAACGCGAGCGCCCAAGCCTCCCCGACCCACCAGGCAGCGCGGGCCACGTCCTCGTCGAACAGCGGGTCGCCCGCCGGCACCACGAGGTCGACCCACAGTTGCGCCCCGGGCTGGACCAGCACCGCGCCACCGCCGCTCCTCCTGCGTACCAGACCGACGCCGGCCCGGGCGCAGGCCGAGGCATCCGCCACCGCCTCCGGCTGCGAGCTGCCGAGGACGAGGGCGCTGTCGATCGGTTGCAAGCAGCGGGCGGTACGGGCCAGGGGGCTTACCGGCACGTCATTGGGGGAGACGAGCACCGCCGACGAGGCGTGCAGGTCCGCGACCGTGCCGCTCCGGTGCTCGACGAGCCACTTCGTGCGGTGTGAGCTACTCAAGCAGACAAAGGGGTGACGCGAACCGAGAACGCGGCGGCCCCGTCAGAAGCGTTACCCAGGTGGACGAACTGCCCGGGCAGGCCGAGGTACGGCTCCCAGTCCGGCAACACCGTCCCGAGCGCCACGAGCGCCCACTGGCGGCCCTTCGGGGCCGAAGGGGGCCGGCGCAGCCTCATGCCGCTCTCCTCGAGCATGTGGTCGCGTTTCCTCGCGTTGCACCGCTTGCAGGCTGCCACGACATTTTCCCACGTGTGCTGGCCACCTTTGGACCGCGGCACGATGTGGTCGATGTTCTCTGCCTGGGCGCCGCAGTACTGGCAGCGGTGGCCGTCCCGGGCGAACACCGCACGGCGGTTGAGCGCGACGTGGGCCTGGTGGGGGACCCGCACGAAATGGGCCAGGCGCACCACCGAAGGCTCGGGGAAGCTGAGCCGGGAGGCGTGGAAAACGCGCCCGGTCCCCGACAAAAGCTCCGCCTTGGACTGCAGCACCAGGACCAGCGCCCTCCTGGTGGGCACGACGCAGAGCGGCTCGTACGTGGCGTTGAGGACGAGCGCTCGCGACATGCCCTCGGCCTCAGCTTCGTATGAGGTGCACCTGCAGCACGGTGCGGACACCACTAGCTGTTGCGAACGGGGGCACGAAGAGAAACTTAGCGCACGAGCGCTCTCATCCTGCGGCACCACTCCAAGTAGCCGACCACCTCGGCCGGGCTGAGCTCGGCCGGGCTGAGCTCGGCCTGACTGAGCTCGGCCGGGGGGGAACCGAACATCGCTTCTGTGCGGAAAGACAGGTACGCGCGGGCTGGGACCGGGAGCGGCGGCCAACCGGCCCACCACCGTCGCGGGCACAACGCCCTCCACTGGCGCCACGCCTCGGCCCAGAGGTCGGGCCGGCGGGCGACAGCCCGCACCACGCCGAGACCGAGCCCCGTCGAGCTACTAACAAAGTCTTTCATGTCACTCCGGTACTGCGCCGGCTGGTCCCGCTGGACAAGGCCTCCTCTGGTCTACTCGACGTGGGCGGCGGGGCTGCACCCTGGAAATTTGGCCAACCCGGGCCGGCGGCCCGGGGAAAGCTAGTTGGGCTCGTCGTCGTGCTGGCCGGCCGCCCAGCCGGGCCACCACTTTCTCTCGCCCCGGGAACGGCCCGTCTGGCCGTCGGGCGAGCCGGCGCCTGGCGGGGGTGGGCTGCCCCAGCGCTCTTGCGCCAGCCGGCGCAGGCACTGGGCCAGCACCGCCGCTGCTCCCACCATGACGAGGAACCCAACCAAGCCGATGACCCAGGACGAGGCGAACGAGGCGAGCAGCGCGACCAGCCCGGCGACGAACGCGCCAGCCGCCCACTTGGCCTTGCGCGCCGCCTCCTCGGGGTCGGCCGGGACTCGCAAGGGGCGCGCCAAACCCTTTTCCTGCTGCAGCTGCCGCTCGATCTGGCGCAGTACGCGCTGCTCATGCTCAGACAGAGGCAACGCGCACCTCCACCCTCGCCCGTCCCTCTGCTCCTCGGCCCATCTGCCTTCTCTCCCTCCCCCAAGTTACACCCAGCAACCGCAGAAGGGCCCTCGCGGCCGAAGGCCCAGCTCCAATTGGTGCCGCGCCTGGTCAGCTCGCTAGGTGGCCTCGCTCCACTAGGCGCGCCGCAGGCGCGCCAGGGCAAGCACGGTCGTCATCGACCCGAGCCAGCCGTTCCACATGACCGGCGTGTACTGGTCGTTGCGGCTCGTGCTCGACGGGTAGCCCTTCCAAAAGCGCGTGTTCGCCTGGAACCAAGCGCCCGTGTACCACAAGGGGATTTCTGGCAGCTGCTCCAAGAAGTCGACCTGCAGCTCGTCGTAGAGCTTGCCGAGCGCGGCGCGGTCCTCGAGCGGCGTGGCCGCAGCCTGCTCGACGAGCGCCGAGTCTTTGGGCGCCGAAAAACGTTCGGTGTTCTGTCCGGCGCTGACAGCAGAGCTGATGGGCAGCCGGTACACCGTGTCGAAGTACTCCCACGGGGTGAGGGAGATCCCGACCTCGGGGTTTATGACCATGTCGTAGTGCCCGCTCGCCACGTCCCCGCTCAGAGCCGGCGCAGGGACCGCCTCGACCGACACGTGGATGCCCACCTTGGCGAGCTGGCTCGACATCATCGCGGCCGCGCCGGCGAGTTCAGGCTTGCCCGCAGGTACCAAGAAAGCCAGCTTTTCTCCCTTGTACCCCGACTTGGCCAAGTACTTCTTGGCCAGCGAGGGCGAGTGGTGAAAACCGAGTTTCTTTACGGCCCTGGTGTCGACCCAGGAGGAGAGCTCGGGCAAGAGGCCGGTCGGGTTGGCCACCTCGACGGTACCGGTGTAGGCGCCGGCCGCCACGGCCTTGGGATCGAGGGCGTACGCGACAGCCAAGCGGAAGTCGAGGTCGTCCATAGGCGCCCGGGCCAGGTCCATCTGCAGCCAAGCCGTTGCCGCTGGGATCATGTAAGGGGGTGTCGCGTAGTACGTCTTGATCCCATAACCGGCGCCTTTGGACGCGGCCAGGTTGGCTATCCCGCGGAGCAGTTGGTTGCTCCAGTCCACGCGACCGTCGAGCAGCTCGGCCAGGCTTTTACCGCTCGACGCGCTCACGAGGTCGCAGAGGTAGGTGAACCGGAAAGACAGCCCTAGCGCGTCTTTGGCCCACCAGTGGGGGTTGTCGCGGTAGCAGGCTCCGCGTGGGCTCGTCGAGTAGAGGAGCATCGGCCCGCTCGCCACGGGCGAAAGGTTGGGCGCTACCGTCGCCTGGCCGCTAGGGAGGGTGGACCAGATAGCGGCGGGCAGGACCGGCGCGTGCCAGAGGAACCTCGCCCACTGTGGGTAGCCCACGGGAGCTTTGAAACGCACCGTCACCGTGCTGCCGGCCGCGCTCACCGACTGCACGCTGGCGACGTCTTCGTGCCAGGGGTCGGCCTTGTCTGACATGGCCAGGCGAACCGAGAAGGCAGCATCGGCCCCCGAGAGCGTGCCCGTGACCGCCCCCGTGCGGCTGCTCACCCAGTCCACCCCCCGGCGGATCTGGAGCCGGAAAGTGGTCGGGCCCGACCAGGACCCAGAGGACGCCAGCCAGGGGACCAACTTGGCTCGCATCGGGTCGTAGAGGAAGAGCGTCTCGTACAGCAGGCCGGCAGTCCCCGTGTAGCTGTTGGGGTCGAGGGGGTTGAAACTGGTGGGCGGGAAAGCAGAAGTGCCGCTCGTGTAAAGGGTCTCGGAGCGAGGCGGGGTGGCAGCGGTGCCTGCCGCCCGGAGGCCGACGGGTGAGGCCCCCGGGGCGGGGGCCAGTGCCAACGCCACCAATGCCGGCGCGAGCAAGCTGAGCTGGAGCCGGCGTGCCCCGACGCCCTTACTTGCTGATGATGCCCGCACCGCTAGAACCTCCCCGTGTGCTGCCCCCAGGGACCTTCGCCCGGTTGCCATCCTGAGCACGCCTCCTGGCTAACCCGTGAGCCGCCGGCACAACCGGACGAGGGCCTGTCGTAGCACTGGCGGGCCGGACAGCTCCCTCCCCGAAGCGAGCCCTCACCTCGTCCACGGCCTCCATCGCTTCTCCCCATCTCGGGCCGCCACCGCTTGGCGGCGAGGAACCTCCTGCACATGGGGTTGGGGCCCGGCCCTTCGACGTTCCCTGGCCCGGGGGGCTCGGCCGGCGACCGGGCGCGGCGTCGAGATCGAACTGGAGCTGCTCGCCAGGCCCGTGGCCCCGCTCGAGGAGGCCCGAAGCGCTCACGCCGAGGAGGCGGGCCCCCTCGCCCAGCGACAAAGACGCGAGCAGCGGCTTCGCTGCTGCGACAAACGCTGGCCCGCTGTCTATGGGCGCAGTGAACGTATGGCTCCGCGTCAGCGTCGTGAAATCCCCGTACCGCAGCTTCACCGTCACGGTGCGCGCCAACATCCCCGCCGCGCGCACGCGCCCGGCCACCTGGTCGGCCATGAAAGCCAGGCGCCGCTCGAGCTCGGCCCGGTCGCCCAGGTCTTTCGGGTAGGTCTCCTCGTGGCCGATCGACTTTGGTGCCCTGTCCGCCACCACCGGGCGCTCGTCGCGGCCCCAGGCGAGCTCGTGGAGCAGCTTGCCGGCAGCCTTGCCGAGTGCCCCGACTAGAGAGCCCTCCGGCAGCGCAGCCAGGTCGCCCACCGTGGCCACGCCCAGTTTGCGGAGGCGCTCTCGGCTGGCCGGACCGACGCCCCACAGGGCGCCGACCGGTAGCGGCCAAAGGAACCCGAGCACCTCTTCCGGGGCGACGATGACAGTCCCCGGGCCCGGGAGCGGGCCTCCGAGCGAAGGACGAGGTTTGGCCGCCTCCGACGCCAGCTTGGCCACCAGCTTGTTGGGGCCGCCGCCGACCGAGCAGGTGAGCGAGAGCTCCTCGGCGACGCGCCGGTGGAGGCGGGCAGCGATGGCGCCCACGGGCCCGAACAGGGTCGTGGCAGCGCTCACGTCGAGGAACGCCTCGTCGAGCCCGATCCCCTCGACGAGGGGTGCCACCTCGTGGAGGACGGCGTGCAACCGCGCGCTCGCGCGCCTGTACAGCTCGAAGCGAGGAGGCAGGAACACCGCCTGCGGGCACAGCCGGCGGGCCTGGCCGGCGGGCATCGCGGAGCGGACCCCGTAAGCGCGCGCTTCGTAGCTGGCCGAGGCCACGACGCCCCTGCCTCCCGTGCCGCCCACGACGACGGGCCGGCCCGCCAGCGAAGGGTCCTCGTTCTTTTCGACCGACGCGAAGAAGGCGTCCATGTCGAGGTGGAGTACGAGGCGACCGCTCATGGCAGCTGCACCCTACGGTAGCCAAGCGCCGGAGCCATGGCCCCGCGACGGCCCCTGGCCCGCAACCACGACCCTGCCCGGGAGGCCCGGGAGCAGCTGCCGGCACCGCTAACGTGCATGGGATGGACCGGGGGCCCTCCCAGTGAAGCTCCACGAAGTGCGCCCGAGGAAGAGCGAGGACCGGCTCCCTCGCGAGGACCAGCTCGCGTGGAAGCTCGCGCTGATGGCGGCAGACCCAGCGCCAGTTGCCGGGGACGTGGCCGAAATGGTGGCCAACCGCCTGATCGACAATGCCGGCGTCGCTGCCGCCGCGCTCGGCCGCCGGCCCGTGGCAAACGCCCGCGCTCAGGCCCTCCGCCACCGCCTGGGGCCGGGCGCCGCCGTCTGGGGCCGTCCGCCGCCGGGAGGGGTTTCCCCCGAGTGGGCGGCCTGGGCAAATGGGGTGGCGGTTAGAGAGCTCGACTTCCACGACACGTTCCTTGCGGCTGAGTACTCCCACCCGGGCGACAACATCGCGCCCCTGCTGGCCGCAGCGCAGCACGCCGGCCGGAGCGGGGCCGACCTCGTGAGGGGCATCGCGACCGCCTACGAGGTGCAGGTGGACCTCTGCCGGGGGATTGCCCTCCACCCGCACCGGATAGACCACGTGGCCCACCTCGGGCCCTCGGTGGCGGCGGGCCTCGGCGCCTTGCTCGGCCTGGCCCCCGAGGTCACCTACCACGCCATCGGCCAGGCCCTCCACACTACGACGGCGACGCGCCAGTCGAGGAAGGGTGAGATCTCCACGTGGAAGGCCTACGCCCCTGCCTTCGCCGGCAAGGTCGCCTTGGAGGCCGTCGACCGGGCGATGCGGGGCGAGACGTCACCGGCCCCGATCTACGAAGGCGAGGACGGTGTCATCGCCTGGCTCTTGGACGGGCCCGACGCGCGCTACGAAGTCCCGCTGCCCGAGCCGGGCGAGCCGAAAAGGGCGATCCTTTCCACCTACACCAAGGAGCACTCGGCCGAGTACCAAGCGCAGGCCTTCATCGACCTGGCGCGGCGCCTCCGCACCCGGCTCGGCGACCTCTCAGCCGTGCGCCGGGTGACGATCCGGACCAGCCACCACACCCACCACGTGATCGGCACCGGTTCGGGGGACCCGGAGAAGTTCGACCCCGGCGCGTCGAGAGAGACGCTCGACCACTCGCTCCCCTACATCTTTGCTGTAGCACTCGAGGACGGCGCCTGGGACCACGAAGCGTCCTACGCCCCCGAAAGGGCCAAGCGGCCCACAACCGTCGCGCTGTGGAGGAAGATAACCACCGAGGAGCGCCCGGAGTGGACGGAGCGCTACCTGGAGGGCAAAGCCTTCGGCGGCCACGTGGTGGTGGAGACCGAAGGCGCCGGCGTAATCGAGGACGAGGTCGAAGTGGCCGATGCCCACCCTCTCGGGGCGAGGCCCTTCGGACGGCCCGAGTACGTGGCCAAGTTCCGCCGCCTGGCCCGGGCCACGGTGGTAGAAGAGCAACAGGAGCGCTTCTTGTCCCTGGCCGCGCGCCTGGCCGAACTGTCGCCCGGCGAAGTCCGCCAGCTCTCCTTCGCCTCGGACGCAGCTGGCGACGCCAGCACGGCCAACGGCGAGCGACGAGGCGAGGGGCTCTTCTGATGCTCCACTCGCGGGCGACGGCTCCGGGCCGGCGCCAAGCTTTCCGCGCCGGGCTGGCCTCGGGGAAGCTGTTGCGCTTCCCGGGAGCGTTCAACCCGCTCACGGCCATGCTCGCCGAGCGTCTCGGCTTCGAAGGGATCTACCTGTCGGGGGCGGTGGTGTCCGCTTCCCTCGGCCTGCCCGACGTGGGCCTGACCACGCAGAGCGAGGTCGCGCGCGCCAGCCACGAGGTCGCCCGTGTCACTTCGCTACCAACGCTGGTGGACGCCGACACGGGCTTCGGCGAGGCTATGAACGCCGCTCGTACGGTGCAGGTCCTGGAGGAGCTCGGTGCGTCGGGCTGCCACATCGAGGACCAGGTGAACCCCAAGCGCTGTGGCCACTTGGACGGCAAAGAGGTGGTACCTGCCGGCGTTATGTGCCGGCGCATAGCCGCCGCCGTGCGGGCGCGCCGAGACCCGGGCTTCGTGATCTGTGCCCGCACGGACGCCCGCGCGAGCGAGGGCGTGGCCGGCGTTATCTCTCGCGCCAAGGCCTACCTGGACGCCGGCGCCGACATGGTATTCCCCGAGGCGCTCGCCGGGGCGGGAGAGCTCGAGCAGATCCGCAGGGCGCTTGACGCGCCGCTCCTCGCGAACATGACCGAGTTCGGCAAGACGGAGCTGCTCGACACCGAAACGCTCGCCTCGCTCGGGGTAAACGTCGTCATATACCCGGTAACCTTGCTGCGCCTGGCTATGGGCGCGGCCGAGAGGGGCTTGCGCGAGATAACCGAGGTTGGCACCCAAAAAAGACTGCTGGACCAGATGCAATCCCGAGCTCAACTGTACGACCTCTTGGGCTACGACGAGTACACGCGCTTCGACGCGGAACTCGCCGAGCAGGGCCCTCCGAGCTGTGAGCACGACCCTTCGCGGCCGACAACGGGTAGGCGAGAGAAGTGACGTCCGAGACCTCGACCTCTCCTACCGAAGCGACGCGCGCCATGCACCTGCGGCCGCCGGCGCCGCTCGAGCCACCGCCATCCCACGCCCTTGCTCCCAGCAATGTGCTCAGAGGCAAGTGCGCCCCATGGGAGCGGGCGGCCTCCTTCATCGTGTTCCTCGGCCTTGCCCTGGCCCTCTTCCACGCCGCTTGGCAGCACCCCTTGTCGACCCAGATCGGGGGGGCCGGGGACGCCAACGAGTACGACTGGTTCCTCTCGTGGATGCCCTTCGCCATCGGCCACGCTCATGACCCGCTCATAAGCCACTACGTCAACTTCCCCGGCGGCATCAACCTCATGTGGAACACATCGGTCGTCTTGCCGAGCATCCTCGTGTCGCCGCTCACTGTCATATTCGGCGCCACCTTTTCCTACAACGTTCTCGCCACGTTGGCGCCGGCTCTTTCGGCAACGTTCGCGTACTGGGCGTTCCGCCGCTGGACAGGGATCGCGCCGGCCTTCGCAGGGGCGCTCGTTTTCGGCTACTCGCCCTACATGGTCTCTCAGTCGGCCGGTCACCTGGCCCAGACACTCATCATGAGCGCCCCGCTCTTCCTCATCATCTTGGACCGGCTCCTCGCCGTACAGCAGGGCAAGCCCTGGCTCGAAGGAGCCGCCCTCGGGTTGCTGGCGTGGGCGCAGCTCTTGACCGGGGAAGAGGTCTTCGCCATGGAGGTCGTGGTGGCGCTCATCACAGTGATCGTGCTGTGCGCCATATCGGCAAACGAAGTACGGGACCGTTTACCCTACGCCCTCCGGGGAGGGGCGGTGGCGACGGGAGTTTTCGCCGTGCTGTCGGCACCGTTCCTCGCTGTCCAGTACCTCGGGCCTTACCGCGTCCAAAGCCCGCACCCACCCGACGTTTACTTGAGCGACCTGCTCAATTTCGTCGTCCCCACCAACATCACCAAGCTCGCGCCCAAAGCCGCCCTCAACATAAGCATGCACTTCAGCGGCAACGGCTCGGAGGAGGGCGCCTACCTCGGCATCCCGTTGTTGGTGCTCATCCTGGTCACGCTCTTTGTCGCCCGGCGCCGGCGTGTGACGTGGGTGGCTTTCGTAGCCGGGGCTTCCGCCGCCATCCTCTCGCTCGGCCCGACCCTGCACATACACGGCCACGACACCGGTATCCCCATGCCCATGGACGCCCTGGCCAAGATAGGGCCGTTCAAAAACCTCCTCCCCGACCGCTTCGCTTCGGTCATGACCCTCTTCGCAGGGATGCTCGTGGCGCTCGGCCTCGAGGAGCTGCACCGCTTAGGCCGTTTCCGCCTCCCGGCGCTGGCCGGCGGGTGGGCGGTGACAGCCCTAGGGCTGGCGTTCCTCTTCCCGATCACGAACTTCCCCGCTTCGCTCGACCCTCTCTTCAGCGCCTATGCAGGGGGCCTCGCCTGCCCCGGCGCCTCCAACAACCGGTCGCACCCGCCCGTCGCGCTCGTCATGCCGGCCGCGAACGAGCTGGACCTGCGCTGGATCGCCGAAGCGAACTTCTGCTTCGTCATGCCGAGCGACACCGGCATGACCGGGACCAACTCTGGCGACCTGGGGCAACAAAACGTGATGCTGACAGTGGGCAATTCCTTGACGCCGGGCTTCCCGTTGCCTCCCCTGACGCCGGAGGTGCGCGAAGAAGCGGCCCTTTTCATCCAGGACCTTCAGGTCCAAGAGATAGTGGTCGGCCCCGAGACCCCGGCTTCGCCCCCCTGGTCCCCTACAGAACAGGCCCAGCTCGTCAACTGGGTCGTCGGGTTGACCGGGCAACAGCCCGTGCAGAGCTGTGACCCCTTCCGGAGCTACATCTGGAAGCACCTGCCGCCGGCCGGTGACATCGCCTCGGGCCACGTGGCCGCAGTCCAGCCACCCCCACCAGGTGCGAAATGCACGCCGTGACGCGCCCTCGCGGCCCCCAGCGCGACTTTAGACCTTGGCTTCGGCCCAGCTGTCCCCCCAGGAGAGATTGACCTCCAAGGGGACCCGCAGATCCGCCGCACCCCTCATCGCCGAGAGCGTGGCTGACGCGGCAGCCTCGTGCTCTTCCGGCGGCACCTCGAGGATCACCTCGTCGTGCACTTGGAGGATGAGGCGGCTCTTCAGGTGCTCTTCCGCCAAGCGAGCGTCGAGGCGTACCAGCGCCACCTTGAAGATGTCGGCGGCGAGGCCCTGGATGCCGGCGTTCATCGCCTGGCGCTCGCCGGCCATGCGCACCTGGTAGCGCTGAGAGGAGAGCTCGGGGATCCAGCGCCGCCGGCCGAACAGCGTCTCGGTGTAACCTTTGTGCCTGGCCTCGGCCACGACGCGCTCCATGTAGGCCTTTACACGCGGGAAGCTCTCGAAATAAGCCTTCAAGATCTGGTCGGCCTCGGAGACCTCGATCCCGAGCCTCTGGGCAAGCCCGTACGCCTCCATGCCGTAGGCCAGGCCGTAGGAGACCATCTTGGCCTTGGAGCGCATGGCGATCGTGACATCCGCAGGCTCGACCCCGAAAATACGCGCCGCAGTGGCCCGGTGGATGTCCGTGCCGCTCTGGAACGCCTCGACCAGCCCGGGGTCCTCGGCCAGGTGGGCGATGACCCGGAGCTCGATCTGGTTGTAGTCGGCGACCAGCAGCTTCATCCCTTCCGCCGGGATGAAGACCCGCCGGAGCTGGCGTCCCTCCTCACCCCGCACCGGGATGTTGTGGAGGTTGGGCGCCTCGGAGGACAACCGGCCGGTGCGGGCGACCGTCTGGTTGAAAGTGGCATGGATGCGCCCGTCGCCCCCCACCTCCGCCAAGAGCGCATCTGTGTAGGTGGAGCGGAGCTTTTCCACTTCCCGGTAGCGCAGGATGGCCGGGATGATGGGGTGTTCTTCGCGCAGCTTTTCCAGGGTCTGGCTGTCGGTCGAGTAACCGGTCTTGGTCTTTTTCTGCGGGGTCAGCGCGAGCTTGGTGTAGAGCACTTCACGCAGCTGGGGCACCGAGTTGACCTGGAAGGGTTCGCCGGCCAGCTCGTGCACCTGGCGCTCGAGCGAGCGCGCCTCCTCCGAGAGCAGTTTGGCGAGCCGCGCCAGCTCGTCCACGTCCACCCGCACCCCGACGAGCTCCATCTTGGCCAGGACCCGCACGAGAGGCCGCTCGACGTCTTCGTAGAGCCGGGACAGCCCTCGCGAGGCGAGGGCCGACGACAGCGGGGCGACGAGCTGGGCCACCGCGGCCGCCCGCTGGCACGCCACCTCCGCCGGGTCGGGGCCACCAGAGAGGTCGAGCTGGCCCGAGGCCGTCGTGCCCGCCGGGGTGAGGGCGAGCCCCGCGTAACGGGCAGCCAGGTCTTCCAAGACGTACTTGTCGCCGGCGGGGTCGACGAGGTACGCAGCGATGGCCGTGTCGAGCAGGAGGCCCGTGAAGTCCACGCCGAAGGGCGAGAGGCTCCTTATGAGGGCCTTGGCGTCGTGCGCCGAAAGTGGGGCCCCTGCCTGCCCGCACAACCTGCCGAGCGCCTCGCTCACCGCGGTGTCGCCGAGCAAGCCCGCCCCCAGCCAGTAGGTGGGGACAGCCCCGCCGGGCCGGTTTGCTCCCGCGGCCGCCTCCTTCACCGGCGCTCTATCGACCGTCTCGCCGGCGGGGACCTCGGCGAAGGCCAGGCCGACCAGCGGGGAGCGCCCCTCCGCCCCCTCCCACGAGCCCGCCACCGCGAGGGCGGTCTTCGCCTCGGCCCAAGCTGCGAGTGCGTGGAGCGCGCCTTCGCCGGTGCTCCAGCGCTCGACCGCGACTGCCAGCTGCTTCCCCGGCGCCGGCCCGGCCGGCCCCGCTTCTCCTTTCCCGGTCACCTCGGCCAGGCGCTCCCACAGGGTCTTGAACTCGAGGAACTCAAAAAGGCGGCGCAGATCCGCTTCGTCCCACCCGCCGAAGGCGGCCTCGGAGGGATCGAGCGACACGGGGAGATCCCGGACGAGGAGGGTGACGCTGGCGTTGGCCCGCACGGAAGCCTCCGATCCCTGGAGCGACTGCCGCAAGCGGGGCGTCAGCTCCTCTAGATGGGCAAAGAGGTTGTCGAGCGTGCCGTAAGTGCTCATCAGCTTGGCGGCGGTCTTCTCGCCCACCCCGGGCACCCCCGCCAGGTTGTCCGAAGGGTCGCCTCGGAGCGCGGCCAGCTCGGGGTACTGCGCGGGCGTGACCCCCGTGCGCTCGATGATCCCGGCCTCGTCGTAGAGCACGTAGTCCGACACGCCTCGGCGGTTGTAGAGCACTTTGATGTGGGGGTCTTCGACCAGCTGGTACGTGTCCCGGTCGCCCGTCACCACGATCACGTCGTCGCCGGCGGCCGCCGCTTTCGTGGCCAAGGTGGCCAGCACGTCGTCGGCTTCGTAGCCGGACATCTCGACGACCGGCACCCGCATGGTCTCCACCACCTGGCGGACCAGGCCGAGCTGCTGGCGCAGGATGTCCGGCGCCTCAGAACGGTTGGCCTTGTAGTCGTCCACGATCTTGTGGCGGAACGTCGGCTCCGGACGGTCGAAGGCGACCGCCAGCCGGTCCGGCTTGTGGTCCTTCAGCAGGTTGACCAGCATGGAGGTGAACCCGTAGACCGCGTTGGTCACCTGCCCCGACGCCGTGGCCATGTCCGAGGGGAGCGCGAAAAAGGCTCGGTAGGTGAGCGAGTTGCCGTCGAGCAACATCAAGAGCGCCACCACTAGAGTCTGCCACTGCCAGCGCACGCACGGGCGGGTACGGACAGGGACTTTAGACCCGCCTAAGCTGTGCCTAGAGGCCGTAACCGAGCGTAAGGGCGCCTGGCTACGCTTGGTTCATGACTGCCACTGAAGGACGGTCAGGCGTACCCAACGGCCACCGCCCCGGCTTGCACCCGCCCAACGAGCAGTACCTCGAGGCGATCTTCAACCTGGAAGAAGAGGGCTGCACCGCTATCCAGGCCCGTCTCGCCGAGCGGGTGGGCCATTCGGCTCCCACCGTCTCGGAGATGGTGCACCGCTTGAAGGAGGACGGCTACATCGTGATCGATGGCCGTGCCCTGCGCCTCACCAAAGAGGGCCGGCGCCTCGCCACGAGCGTGATCCGAAAGCACCGCCTGGCCGAGCGCCTGCTCACCGATGTCATCGGGCTGGCCTGGCACAAGGTCCACACTGAGGCCGACCGCTGGGAGCACGTCATATCCGACGAGGTAGAAGAGCGTTTGGCCGAAATCTTGGGCAACCCCGCTACCTGCCCGCACGGCAACCCCATCCCGGGCAACGCGACGACGGTCGAGCGCGGGAGGTCGCTCCTCGAGGCGCGCCCGGGTGAGCGCCTCCGGCTGCAGCGGGTGTCGGAACAGGTCGAGATGGACAACGAAGCACTCGTTTACCTGGACGAGCACGGGTTCGTCCCGGGCAGCGAGGCGACGGTGGCGGCCCGGGGCCCCGACGGCAGCCTCGCCCTCGCGGTCGCAGGCGGCACGGTCGAGCTCGGGCCGGGGCTCGCACGGTTGCTCTACTACGTCCCGGCTGCGCCGGCGGCCGCCGAAGGCTGGGTAACGGCCCCCGAAGTGGTGGCGAGCGCCGCTGCGCCGGCGCTCTAGCTCCAGGCCGCTAGACCTACTGGGGCCGCCAGACCTACTGGGGCCGCCAGACCTACTGGGGCCGCTCGGGCTACTGGGGCCGCTCGGGCTACTGGGGCCGCTCGGGCCGCAGCCCCCCCGAGACGACCCGCTCGGCGACGGCCTTCATGGTGGTCCGTTCGTCCATCGCCCGGCGCTGGATCCACCTGAACGCGTCCGACTCTTTCATGTCGAGCTCGTCCATCAGCGTGCCCTTGGCCCGCTCGACCAGCTTGCGGGTGTTGTGGCGCTCCTCCAGGTCCTTGTACTCGGCCTCGAGCGCCTTCATCTCCTCGAAGCGGCCCAGCGCGAGCTCGATGGCCGGCACGAGGTCGTTGCGCTGGAAGGGCTTCACCAGGTAGGCGAGCGCACCGGACTCACGGGCCCGGTCGACCAGCTCCCTCTGGGAGAAGGCGGTCAAGATGACTACAGCCGCAAGCCGCTCCGTCGTGATGGCGGCCGCCGCGCTGAGCCCGTCCTCGCCCGGCATCTTTATGTCCAGGATCGCCAGGTCAGGCCGGCGCTCCCTGACGAGCGGGAGCACCTCCTCACCCCGCCCCGTCTCGCCCACGACCTCATATCCCTCCTCTTCGAGGGTTTCCTTCAGGTCGAGGCGGATCAGGGCCTCGTCCTCTGCGATCACCACGCGAGCGCCCATTGCGGCGTCTACTGTACTAAGCGCCTGAGCTGCCGGCTTTAGCCCGGGCCCGGGTTCGCCGGCGGGCGCCCTTGCGCGTCAGCCCCCGGCGCCGGTCACCAGCTTGTCCAGCAGTTCGTTGAGCTCCGCCTCGAGCCGGCGGACCTGCCCCGCGAGCTGGTCCCTCGCCCCGGCCATCGCCTCGGCGTGGCGGCTCGCCTCCTGTGACTCCCGCGCGGCGAGCGGCGTTTCGGAGACCAGAGCGCGGACCCGGGCGTCGTCGGCCGCGTCTGCGAGCGCCCTCGCCTGCTCGTCGACCACCGCCAGTTCCTCCCTCACCCTGGCGAGCCGTTTGGAAACCTCCGTCAGGCGGCGCTCGAGCATGAACTGGGTCACGCAGGCAAACCTAGCCTCGACCAGGTCCACTTGGCGGTACCCAGCCAAGGTTCAAGGGTTGTTCAGGCGGTTCTCAGATGGCTCAGGCACCGTTAACCTGGTTGGAGAGGCAAGATTTTATGAGAGTACTGGTAGTCGACGACGAACCCGCTGTTCGCCAAGCGCTCGAGCGCGCCTTGCGCTTCGAGGGTTACACGGCTGAGCTGGCCGAAGACGGCATGGCCGGGCTGGCCGCGCACGCCGAGCGGCCGGCCGATGCCATCGTGCTCGACATAGCCATGCCACGCCTCGATGGTCTCGAAATGTGCCGGCGCCTGCGGGCCGCCGGCGACCGGACGCCGGTCCTCATGCTGACGGCGAAATCGGCCATCTCCGAGCGGGTGGACGGGCTCGACGCCGGGGCGGACGACTACATGGTCAAACCATTCGCCCTCGAAGAGCTGCTCGCCCGGCTCCGGGCCCTTCTCCGGCGGACCGCCCCCACGGCCGAAGACGAGATCCTGCGCTTCGCCGACCTCTCGCTCGACCCTGGCACGCGCGAGGTGCGCAGGGGGCAGAGGCTGATCGAGCTGACGAGGACGGAGTTCCTCTTGCTCGAGCTGTTCCTCCGCAACCCGAAACAGGTGCTGCCCCGCGAAGTCATATTCGACCGGGTGTGGGGCTACGATTTCGGCCTCAACTCCAACAGCCTCGAGGTCTACATCGGGTACCTGCGGAGGAAGACCGAGGCCGAGGGCGAACCCCGGCTGATACATACCGTGCGGGGCGTCGGCTACGTGATGCGGCTCCCAGCGGAAATGAGGGGGTGAGAGTGAAGGGAACGGCCGCCTTCCCACCATGGGGCTGAACTGGGTAGAGCACTACCGCTACGGCCCTGACGAAGCCGGCGGGCCTGTTCCGTGGTCGCCGTCGCCCCCGTCGCCGCCCTGGCCCACGGGCTCGGCCGACGAAGAAACGGCCGCCTTGGCTCGGACCGACGGCTGGGCCGAGGAGCCCGACGACCTCCCCGAGGCACCCGAGGAGGCCCCCGAAGAACCCAACGCCGGGGGCGGGGGGCGCCAAGCGGGTACGGCGCGACGTTCCCTCGCCTGGCTGAGGCAGATCAGCTTCCGCGGCCGGGTGAGCGCCCTCGTCGCGGCCGCCGTCGGCCTTGCCGTCGCGATGGCCGCGCTCTCGTCCTATGTCGCCATCAGCCGGCAGATGGAGAGCCAGGCCTCCGCCAACCTGCAGGCCGCCGTTCAGGACGCCCAGGACCCGAGCAACATCCATATCTACAACTCGATCTTCGGCCCCACCCTCGACCTCGGCCCCTTCGTGAGGCTCCAGCTACAGACCGGCTACGAAGTCCAGGTCATCCTCAACACCAACGCGGGTGTGCAGACCTATGCACTACCTCTCAGCGACCATGTCGCCAAGGGCAACCCTCAAATGGTCCAGTGGTCCTTCTTCAAGCTGACGGCAAAGGACCGTGCGACGTTCGCTTCCCCTTCTGGCACCGAGTCGGTGCAGAACCTGACAGGCGCCAACCAAAGCCCCTACCGGGTCGCCACCGCCAGCATCTTCAAGGGGACCCTCGCCGTCATGATCGGCTACCCCCTCTCGAACATCGACAGCAACCTGGCTTTCCTGCGGATCATGCTGATCCTGGTGGCGGTGGGTGGCGTGGCGCTGGCGGCGGCGCTCGGCTGGGTCGTCGGGCGAGCGAGCATGCGCCCGGTGGAGGACCTGACGCTGGCCGCCGAGCGGGTCGCCGAGACCCAGGACCTTTCTCAAAAGATCGAGGACACGAGCAACGACGAGCTGGGCCGGTTGGCGCGCAGCTTCAACGCCATGCTGGCCGCCCTCGCAGCCTCCAAGCAGCAGCAGGCCCAGCTCGTGAGCGACGCCGGCCACGAACTGCGCACCCCGCTCACCAGCCTGCGGACCAACATCGAGGTACTCATGCGGAACAGGGACCTCCCACCTGCTGACCGCGACGAGCTCCTGAGCGACGTGAACGCCCAGCTCCAGGAGCTGGCGACGCTGGTCGGCGACCTTGTCGACCTGGCCCGAGACGAGGAGAAGCAAGAGGCCGAACCCGAACCGGTCGCCTTCGACCAAGTGGTGCGCCACGCGCTGGAGCGGGCCCAACGGCGGGCCATGTCCGTCAACTTCGAAGCCTCCCTGGAGCCTGGCTACGTGCGGGCCCAGCCGGCGATGCTCGAACGCGCCGTGGTCAACGTGCTCGACAATGCCGCCAAGTGGAGCCCTGCGGGCGGCCAGGTGACGGTCCGGCTGTGGGCCGAGGGCAGCAGCTGGCACCTGGTGGTGGCCGACCAGGGACCCGGCATCCCCGCCGAAGACCTACCCCACATCTTCGAGCGCTTTTACCGGGCCGCTTCGGCCCGCTCCATGCCGGGCTCGGGCCTCGGGCTAGCCATCGTGAAGCGCGTCGTCGCCACCCACGGAGGGACGATCGACGTCACCTGCCCTCCAGAAGGTGGCACCAGGGTGGAGCTCATGCTGCCCTTCGAGCAGGAACACGCCGGCGGCAACGGCTCTGCGCCCGACACTGCGCTCGCCGGCCGCACCGAGAAGACCGAGAACTGAGCCCCAAGACGCTTCTCGGTGCGCTCAGGGCTCCTGGGTGCACTTGGCGTTGTCATACGACGCGCCAGTGCACCGAGAAGGCGCGATCGCACCGAAAAGTGAGCCCTGGGCCGAAGTGAGCCCTGGGCCGAAGTGAGCCCTGGGCCGAAGTGAGCCCTGGGCCCTCCCTCACCGGGTGCGCTCGGCGCTCTGACGGCCTGGCGCCCCCGGGCACGCGAGGCCGAACCGTCGGAGATCCTGAGGGGTGTCGACATCGGCGAAAACACGGCGGGGATCTCCCGGCCATACCACCTCGCTCAACATCTCGACGGCTGCCCGGGCGAGGAGGGCCTTCATCGACCGCTCCCCCGCCACCACCAGCTCCCTCGCCACCTCCATGTCCGCCTGGGACCAGCGGGCGCAGAGGGGCTGCGGCCGGCCCCCCACAACTGGCAGTGCACTCGACACGCCTGGCCAGCCGGAGAGCACGGCGAGCGCCTCGGCCGTAACGAACGCCAGGTCGCACGCTACGACCAGCACCGGCCCTGCGCACCCGCACGCGACGAGAGCGTCCCAGCCCGCGCACAGCGCCACGAGCGGGCCGGCGCCCGGTGGCTCTTCGCTCACCGCCGGCAACCCCGAACGGCCCGGCCCCACCTCGACCAGCGGTCCGGCCACCTGGCCCAGGGCGCCGGCGAGCCGCAAGGCATTGGGGACGCCGCCCACGTCGATCATCGCCTTGTCGAAACCCATCCGCCGGCTGGCGCCACCGGTGAGGAGCATGCCGGCCGGACGGGCACACATCGTGCCACCGAAGCTAGCGCTAGCGGGCCAGGGGCGCACCGGGACGAACTCGGGCATGCTCACGTGCACGCCACCCCCGCCGGCGCTGCCTGGCGAGCACCCTGCGCCGCCCACCCCACCCCCGCCGGCGGTGCCCGGCGAGCGCCCTGTGCCAGCCCTCCCCAGGCCTGACGGGCCCAATCCCTCCCACCGCCCGGGTATCCTCGCGCTGGATGACCGGAGCCGTACTGTTGCTCGTGAGGACAGGTCCATGACCCCCTTCTATGTGGCCGGTGCCCTGCTGGTCGTGGCCCAGGCCACGGGCATCTACGCACTCCTGACCAAAAGGGCGGACTTCATCTTCTCCCTGGTCATGTTGTGCATGGTGGCCGCGGCCCTGGCCTCCGGCGGTTACGGGGCCTACACACAGCTGCACTGACCACGGCGGCGTTGCGCTCGGCCTGGCCGCGGTACCAAGGACGCCGGCGGGGCCCCATATGGTGGCACTCGGCCATGGCAATTAGCACCGAGCCGACCGGAGCGGAGCCACCCGCCGGCGGTGAGCCCTACCCTCGGCCGACGGCCTCGCGACCGGCGGGCCCTAAGCCGACGGCGATGCCGGCGGTGCCCGAGCCCGCTCAGGCGCAGGACTGGATCGTGCTATCGGGGGTGACGAAGAGGTTCCCGAACGTGGGCACGCCGGCGCTCGACGAGGTCGACCTCGCCATCCCTCGGGGGAGCTTCTTCACTGTGATCGGCCCGAGCGGGGCCGGTAAGTCGACGCTGCTACGGGTCCTCGCCGGCCTGGCCAAGCCCGACGCGGGTGAGGTCTTTATATTCGGCGAGCCGCCAGCCGAAGCCAGCCGGCGCAAGCACCTGGGCTGGGTACCGCAATCGCCGGCGCTCTTGCCCTGGCGGAGCGTGCTCGACAACGTCCGGCTGCCCCTGCAGGTAAACCGACGGGCACCGTGCCAGCCGCGCGACCCTGAGCGGATCCTGGCACTCCTCGGCCTGGGCGAGACCTTGGACCGGCTCCCGGCCCAACTTTCGGGCGGGATGCGCCAGAGAGTCGCCATCGCCCGTGCGTTCGCTTTTGCTCCCGCGGTCCTTCTCATGGACGAACCCTTTGGGGCGCTCGACGAGATGACCCGCGAGCACGTTGCCCACCTGCTCTTGGAACTTTGGCAAGCCGAGCGCCCCACGGTCGTCTTCGTCACGCACTCGGTCGGCGAGGCGGTAGTGCTTTCCGACCAAGTCTCCGTCATGGGTAAGGGAAAATTGAGCGAGCCCGTTGACATCGCCCTCCCCCGGCCCCGGCCGGAGGGGATCGAAGACACTGAAGCCTTCCATGGGTTGCAGCGTGAGCTGCGGGCACGGCTACGAGAGGCCTTCGCTGCGCCGGGCGACTGACCACCTGCGCTTGGCGACCTGGGCGCCGCCGCTCGTCGCCTTCGGCGTCGTGCTCCTGGTCTGGGAGCTCCTGGCCACCCACGAGCGCTTCTTGCTGCCCACCCTGGGCCAGGTCGGCGCGGACCTGACTGGGCACCTCGGGACGTTGCTCGCGTACGGGGGCGCCACCTTGGCCGAGGCCTTGCCCGGGGTGGCGATCAGCTACGCCGTCGCCCTCCTGCTCGCCGTCGGGATGGACCAGTCGCGGCTGCTCACCCGGGCCGTGCTCCCCCTCGCCGTCGCCCTCAATGTGAGCCCGCTGCTGGCCATCGCCCCCACCCTCACTCTCTTCCTCGGGCTCGGCCGGGCCCCCAAGATCGTGATGACGGCCATCATCACCTTCTTCCCGGCCCTCATCAACGCCCTGGCCGGCCTGCGCTCGGCGGACCCGAAGGCTTTGGAGGTGTTCCAGAGCCTCTCCGCATCCCGCTGGGAGACGCTCTGGCGGCTGCAGTTGCCGGCGAGCCTGCCCTACCTGTTCGCCGCCGCCCGGGTAGTAGTGCCGCTGTCGGTCGTCGGCGCCGCCATCGCGGAGATGGTCGCGCAGGGTTCGTCGAGCGGCCTCGGGGTGTTCATCGAGCAACAGTCCGCAGACGCCCAGCTCGGCTACGCGTGGGCCGGGATCGTCACTCTGGCAGTGTTCGGGCTCGTCCTCACCGCCCTCATCGTGGTGGTAGAGGACAGGGTGCTGCGCTGGCGTGGCTTCAAGCAGTGAGCGGTCATCGGGGGTCGTTGCAATAACCGGAGCCCTCCGTTACTGTGCCTCAGTCCTTATGCGTTTTTCCCCGCGGGCCCTCAGCACCCTCGTCTTGGCTGGCGCTCTTGTGGCTACTTCGGCTTCGCCCGCCCGCGCGGCCCCGGCCCAGCGGGCTGGCCAGGCCAGGCGCTCCGGCCCGCTCGTGAGCAGCTCGCGCTGCGCCGCCAACCGGGCGGCGGGCACTATCACGTACCTGACCGGCTTCGGCTGGGAGGCCTCGGTCGGGATCTTGGACCCCATCGCGGCCGAGGCCCAGGGTTACTACGCCGACTTGTGCCTGCGCGTCCGCTTCGAGCCTGGCACCGGGGACCCGACTTCCTCGGCCCAGCTCGTCGACGCGGGCAAGGTGACCGTCACCGAGCTCGGGTCGCCCTCTGACGCCATCAACGACGTCGCCGGTACCCCGAGCATCCCCGTCGACGCCATAGCCACCTACGGCAACGCGACCATCGACGTCCTCCTCACCATGCCTTCGGTCACCAACCTGCGACAGCTCGACGGCAAGACGGTCGGTTACAAGGGCGCCATGCCGCCCGACATCTCGGCCATGCTCGAAAAGGCGGGCGTGCGGCTGTCGACGCTCAAGGAAGTGGCGGTGGGCTTCAACCCGACGATCCTGCCGAGAGGCCAGGTCCAGGCGCTCACCGCCTACAAGTCCAACGAACCGGTCCAGCTGAAAGACGAGGGGTACAAAGTGCGCGAGTGGGACCCCGCGGCCTTCGGCATAAAAGGTGCGTTCAACGTCTTAGACGTCAACCGGGCCTGGGCCAATGCCCACCCCGGGGCGGTCGAGGACTTCCTGCGGGCCACCTTCAAGGCCTTCACGTTCTGCCTCTCGCACGCCGCCACCTGCGTCCGCGACGCGGCCAAGTACCAGCTGGGCTACAACGTGCACCAGAACATCCAGCGCTGGCAGGTGGAGTCCTCCATGGTCATGAAGACGCTCCTGCCCGGCCACGGGGTGGGCTACGAGGACACCGCCCAGTGGGAGCCCGACTACCAGCTGCTCCGGCGTTACCACTACATAAAGCGCAGCGTGGACCTCTCCTCCATCATCGACCCCCGCTACGTGGACGCCATCTACCACGGCCGCAAGCTGGTCTGGCCCGGGCCCTAGCGCGCCCCTCCCCGGCCACTTCGCCCAGCCCGCCACACGCCTTCCGTGGCGAGCTAAAGGGCACCTCGCGCGGCCTGTCACTGGTATACCTCCGTGCAACCACTGGCGCCACGCCGTGCAAACCGCTAGTCTCCGAGCGTCGTGGCCTGCCACCAGCCCGAACGGGCAATTGGGGCGCTGCAGGCGGCTGGGTACCTGCGCAAGGTCCCTGTTCGCCTTGTGGCAGCCGTGGCTTTCGCGGCGAGCTTGTCGGCCATGCTCGGCGCGCCCTTCGCTGGCGCGGCTGCCACCCCGGCCGGCAAGAGCAGGCAAAAGCTCTCTCAGTTGCAGCGCTCGGAGGTGGCTGCGGCTCGACGGGCTCACTCGCTGGCCGCCCTCTATGAGGCCGATGTCGCCAACGCCAGCTACACAGAGGACGAAGCGGCAGTAGCCCGAGCCGGGGCCCGTTCCCTCGAAGCGAGGTACCTGCGCACGGTGTCGCTCCTCCGCCAGGAGGATTTGGTCGCCTATGTGGGAGGCGTCCCAGCTGCGAGCGGGCGGGCGGCCGGGCCCGGCGAGTACATATCCGAGGAGGACCGGGCCACCTACGAACGCGTCGCAGTGGGAGACCTGTCCGTGACCATCGCCGTCTACCGGATGGAGCAAACGAGCCTGCAGCGCGCTCTCGCTACTTACAAGCGGGTTCTGGCGCGCGACATCGAAGCGGAGCAACTGGTCGCCGCCAGCAGGCGCCGAGCCCTGGCAGATGCGGCGTCGCTCCAAGCGATGCTCACCAAGGCTCGGGCCAAACTGGCCGCTGAGGCCGCAAAGCACGAGGCCAGCGTGGGGCCGCCCGTAGGCAACGGCATCGTGAAGGCCATCGCCACCTCGATGGGCCTCGCCACCGGCACCGGCCCGAGCCAGCGGGCCGGCACATACGACGCGGCTGCCGGCACGACGGCGGCGACTGTCGCGACCACGAAGCCTGCCCCCATACCAACGACCGCGGTCGCATCGCCGACAACGACGCGGCCCACGACGACGACGGTGCCGCCGAGCACTACGACCACTGTCCCCTCGACGACCACGACCGTGCGGACCACGACGGCACTGCCGGCCAAGACAACGACTCTGCCGGTAGCGACGACCACCACGACCGCGCCCACGACAACAACCACCATCCCGCCGACAACAACAACGCTGCCCACTACGACGGCGCCCACTACGACGGCGCCCACGACGACGGCGCCCACGACGACGGCGCCCACGACAACGCTGCCGCCCACCACTACCACGCTCGCGCCGGCAGCCACGACGGTGCCGGCCACGACAACGCTGCCGCCCACCACTACCACCCCCGCGCCGGCAGCCACGACGGTGCCGGCCACGACAACGGCACCACCGGAGGCCACCACCTCGCCGGCGGCGGGGACGAGCGCGGCGGCCTCGACAGCAGCCGGAGGGCACCCGCCACCAGCCGGCGGGGTCTGGCTGCAACTGCGCCTATGTGAGTCCGGGGACAACTACCAGGCGAACACGGGCAACGGGTTTTACGGGGCCTACCAGTTTTCGTGGTCCACGTGGTCCGGGCTCGGGTTCCCGGGCCGCCCCGACTTAGAGCCGTACTGGATGCAGGACGAAGCTGCCCAACGCCTCCAGGCCATCCAGGGGTGGAGCCCGTGGCCGGCGTGCAGCGCTGCCCTCGGCCTATAGAACTGCGTGCCCTGACCCGCTGTGCCGGGCTACGGCGCTCCGCTATACCCTGGCGAGCTCAGCCTTTATACCCTGGCGAGCTCAGCCTTGAGCACTCGCCTCCGCTGCGCGCTGGCGAGTTCACCCACCGCGCTCCCCTTGTCCCTGGCGAGCTCAGAGGTTGAAGGCACGGACGAAGCTTCGGGCATGGGCTGCCTGCCCGAGGGGCCGCACCCCGGTGAGCTCCGACACCGAGCGGAGGACGGAGTAATCATCGAGAGGAAGCGTGGCCCTCGTGCCCGGGTGGGTGTACGCCGACATGACTATGAGCGGAGCGCTCGAGGGCTCGTTACCGGAGCCGAAGCCTTCGTCCCACACGATCACTACAGCGAGCCTCCCCGAGCGGTAGGAAGGGCTGGCAACGATCTGGGGCACCCAACCCGCGAGCCATTTGTCGGCCTCACCGACGGTGCCGTTGTGCATGTCGTCGTCAACGTTGGGCGTGACCGTGGTGAGCGCGGCGACCGGGCCGGCCCGCAGCGCCTGGTGCAGTGCGCCCTTGTCGGGGGTCCCCATGGGCTGGTCCCAAGAAAGGCACTTCGAGCGGATCGAGGTGTAGTACACGGCCGGGTTGTGGCGCGCGGCGTACGTCCCCGAGGTCACGAGAGAACAGTTGGCCGCCATGGACTCGGCGTAGGAGCGCCACTGTTTGCCGTTTCGAGCAAGCTCGCTGAAGATCGACGGTGCCCGGGTGCTGCAGGCGCCGCCTGGTGAGCAGTCGGTGTCCCACGGCGCCCCCGCGTAGGAAAGGCCCGACGTCATCGACATGTAATTGGGCAGCGAAGGGTGGGTCACGGCCAGGTAGTCCACCGCCATGCCGCAGCGGTCCGCCAGCTTGTTGATCTCGGGGGCGGCCGCGTTGCCGATGATCGAGCTGAAGCTGTGGTTTTCCTCCCAGATCACGAGGACCTGGTCGACCCTCGGGCGCCCGCTCAGGGTCCCGCACGGGTGCGCCGGGCTGGGGGCCTGCCCGCTCCCGCTCAGACGCCTGCTGACCGGCGCAGGAAGGCCAGCGGCTGGGGCACCAGGCTGGCTGCCATGCAAGACCGAGGCCGCCGGACGGGTACCAGCTACGGAGGCTGGAGGGGCAACACCGGCAGCGGACGTCCCGAGCGCCACTGCCAACAGAGCGACGACACCACGCACGCCCGCCCGGGCACGGTCCGCCATCGACTGGATACTAGTGGCACAAAAGGCCAAACTGAGCAGCGGCGGGCGGGCGGCGGGTGAAGTCGCCTCTCTCTTCCCCATCTCCGGTCGCTCCGTTTCGAGCCACTTGGCTGTCCTCGGATCCGCTGGCCTTGGAGCTGAGGGGCGCCAGGCCAACAAGCTCATCTACTCCGGCAGGGTGCGTCAGCGCCAGGGCCCGAGCTCGGGAGCTCGCCTCCCCCCGACCGTGATGCCGCGCCCGGTCACCCAGGCGAACAGCTCCCCCACCGTCCCCTGTAGCTCCACTGCTTCGCCACTGCCTGCCACCCAGTGCTGGTCCGTGTCGGTAGCTGCAAGGACAACCGCGACCCCTTTGGGGAGCCTCGGCGGGAGGTCGACCATGGCCCGGTCCATCTCCTCCAAGACCCACTCGGAGGGCCAATCGGAGGGTGAATAGCCGAAGTCGAGGTCGACGTGGTGGACCTCGACCTCGCGGAGGCGCGCGATGACCAGCTGGCCGATCTGCACTTCGCCCATCCGGTAGTGGACGGCAGGCGCGCGCAGGACCTCGTCCGGCGCGGCCCGCAGGGCAGACATCGCGCTTTCCGACGACTGCCGGATCTCGCGGTAGAGGTCAGCGGCCCTTGCGCCTCGGCCGGCCTCGATCTCGGCATCCCGAGCGGCCCGCCCGCCCGGGTAAAGCTCCGCCACCTCGCCCCGGGTCGCCGCCTCGACCACGCGGGCGAGGCCAACGGCATTGGCGCTCAGGTGCTTCAGCACCATTGCTCTGTCCCACCCGGGAAGGAGGCTGGGCTGGGCGACCACGACGTCGTCCATGCGTAGGACAGTCGAAAGAAGCTTCGCTGTGGCCGTGTCTATGCGGCCCAAATAGGGGCTGTTCACCGGGCCGGCGCCGCCAGCTCTCTCGGCCCCTGGCCCACGCCGGCCCGAGACGAAAAGACCGGCCTCGCGTGTTTGCTCACGCCCGGAGACCTTAGTGGCAGGGCGGGCCGGTCAATGGGGAACCACCCGTCCAAGCCAGCGGCCGCCATGGAGGTAGGTGGGTCAACCTGGCCGGCCAGGGCTTCCTCCACTTCTGCGGCCCCGACGCTCGGCCGTCCGCTCGCCGCCGCCCAGCTGGCGAAGCCAATGCGCTGAACAGCGAGAGGCGAACCGCAAGCCGCAGCGCAAGCCAGCTCGAGCGCCCGGTCCTCGAACTCGACGCCCCGCTCCACAGCAGGCACCACGATCGCCTCTCGGGCCTCTCCCGGGTCGAACGGCCCGAGCGCGCTCGTCCAGACCGTGCCCGAGAAGTTGCCGGTACGCTCGAACCGGCGTGCCAACCAGGGCCTGCAGGTCATCACGAAGGCGACGGGCAGCCGCTCGAGCGTCAACCGCCGCGCCAGGTACCCGAACGCCTCGGCCTCGCCGGCGCCGAGCAGGTCCACGTCGTCCAGCGCTATAAGCAACCCACGGCCGAGCTCGGAGGCCGTACGCCCGCAATGCTCGAGGACGGCCTTCAGCTCGGACCAGGCCGCATCACCGTCTACGAAACCCCCTGCACCCGCCCGTGCGTCTCCCCATTGACGGCTGACGCGGGCGCCGACCTGGGTACGGACCAAACCCATGGCGCGCTCCTTGGCCCGGCAGCGGTGCAGCACGGCAGCCCACCCGAGGAGCGCCTGTACTTGGCGGCACAAGGCACGGAGCAAGGCCGTCTTGCCCATGGCCGGCCCGGATGCTACGAGGCGGTGAAAGCGCACATCGGAAGGGCCGTGCTTGTAAGCCTCGAGGGCGTTGCCGACGACCCCGGACGTACCGAGGTCCTCCTCCTCGCTCGTCCTGTCCACGAAATGCGGCGGGTCGGCACCTCGGAAGGGGCGATAGGGCGGTGGGCAACTATGCATCTCCGCCCACCCCCTCGGGACGACCGGCGGTGCTCCCGGCAAGAAGTTGCGGCTCGATCTCTGGCTGGTAGAAGGGCCCGATCCCGCCTGGGGGAGCGGGAGCAGGCCGCCAGCCCCCGGGCGCCCCTGCAACTGGCGCACGGGCATCGTCATTGGCACGCTTGGTTTCCGCCTCCTCGGCCCGCACCTGAGGCCATTCTCGCCGCTCGGACAAGAGGGGTACCCGGGCAAGAACGGGTGGCAACCGGCTCCACAACACGAGGGCGGTCCCGGCCGGCAAGGTCCTGATCTGGTCCGCCCGTAGAACGGCCTCGCTTTCCCAGCTGAGCGTGCGCGACTGGTCGGCTCCCCCCGGGCCCCTTACACCGCGGTGCGTGGACTCACGGCGTACTCGCCGCTGCCCACAGAGGCGCTCCAGGTCGGAGAGGTCGCTCGGAGACGTCAAGCCTCCCATGACGGCGGTGATCGTGGTGGCGTTGCCCATCGTCTCTGCCTTGTGCGCGCCCCACCTGGTCACGGCCTGGGAGAACGACTGCATGGCATAAACCACCACGATGCCCCTGCCTCGTCCATCAGCCAGCAACTCGGGGAGCGTCGGCAGCGGGGCAATGCTCGGCGCTTCGTCGAGCAGCCCGAGAAGCGGAGGGTCAAGGCGCCGGCCCGGCATGCGGGCAGCCACCCGCTCGGCGCAGTCGAAGACCTCGTCGGCGAACGCCGTCATCAACGGTGCCACTGCGCCGAGGCGCGAACCCTTGCCCAGCAGGTAAACGGTGCCGGTGGCGGCCAACAGCTCTCCTATGTCGAGCTCGTCACCGGGCGCAGGGCAACAGGCGTCAACCACGCGCTCATGGCTGAAACATGCCAGCGCCCTACCCACGTACCGCAAGACACCTGAAGTGGTCTCGGCGGCGCCGCTCGTATGCAGGTCGACAATGTCGGCCCAGCCGGGCGAAGCAAACGGCGAAGAGGCGAGCAAATCTATGGGGGTGGTGTCCTCGGGGCGGCGCGACCACTCGAGCACGGCCCGCATGTCCAGGCCGCAGATGGCGGCGGCGTGCAAGTAGGCCTTCAGTAGGTCACGAGCCGAGTCTCGGAAAAACGCCCCATTTTGGACGTCGAAGTCGTCGCCGCTTGCCGCGAGCAGTGCAGCGGCGCGCCGCTCGGCCACCTCGCTTCGTTGGCACCCGGCAACGGGCGACCAGCGGACCGGCTCCGCCGCGGGCACCAAGAAGTCCGGGTCGAGGGCGAAGACCGGCCCGAGGCGCCGGCGGGCGGCGGCGGTCAGCTCGAAGAGGTCGGGCTTGGTGGACGTAGCCAGTGCCGGCCCGGGGTGCTGGCGCAGGATGGGTGCGAGCACCCGGAACGTCTTGCCCTCGCCTGGCGGCGCCACCAGCCTGAGCGAAGCCTCCCAGCTCGGCCAAAGCTCGACCCCGCTCGGGTAGGCCCACCCGAGCGGGTAGCCGATTTCATTGCGGCTCACGGCAGAACGCCGAGCCCGGGCGAGCGAAGGCCGAGTTTGCGCCATGCGCCGGCGAGCGGCCATGGCGGATGCCTCACGCAGGAGCTGGCGGCGGGAAGCGAAGCCATGGCGGTTTCTCCCGTCAACGAGCGGGCTTCGTCCGAAAACCCGCGCTGCGAGCGTGCCGGCGGTCATGCTGCCCTCGACACGAGCGCGTGCTCGGCCCGGGAGAGGGCATGGTAGACCGCCCTCGGCGCCAGGCCCTGCCGGCGCCCCACCTCGCTCGCAGGCACGCCCTGGACCCTCGTGGCGTAGAGGAGCGCCGCCTGCTCGGCGCTCAGCCTGCCTTCTCTCCGGGCCTCCACGACGACACTGGCCAGCCATTCCGCCCGCGACCGGGCGCCGAACAGCCCGGCGGACAGGCGCCCGGCGTCGCACGGGCCGAGGGCGACCGTCCTCAGCTGGTGGCGCCGCTCCGCCTGCCGGGCCGTGCGGAGCCGCCGCGCGGCCTCGCTTACAAGGAGCCGGCCGACGTCGTGGCCAGGGCGGTCCTCGCCGGCGTGGCGCCAGATCGCTGCGAAGCACTCCGCCACGAAGTCAGCTGCGGTGTCAGCCCGCCGGCGAAAGCCTTCCCCCACCCCGTGACCAAACGCAGGCGTGTACACGTTTTCAGCTGCGAGCCTCGGCAGCAGCGCCTGCAGCAGGCAACGCGACGCCGAGCGGCAAGCCGCCAGCCTGAGGAGCGCCGACAGCAAACTCGCGCCTTCTGGTGATATCCGGTACCCCTCCCACCGGGCCCGCTCGACGACATCGCTCGCGCCGAGCCCCTCCAGGGCTGGCTCGGCCGCCCACCAGTCCCGCTGGCAGGCCCGCATTGCAGGCGTCTCTGCCAGGTACTCCCACTCGCGCTCGAGGGACACGAACACCGGGAGCTTGGCGCCGCCACGGTGCTCGTTGCTGATGGCTCCGGTAAATGCTCCGGTAATTGGTCCGGTAAATGCGGTAGCTGGCATGCGGCCACCATCTCGTTTCCGGTCCCCTGAGGGTTCCCCGGTGCGTTCACCCTGGGGCCGCCAGTTCGGGGAAGTCAGGGGAGAAACGCGATGCCGCCGCTTACGGCTGCCCCCGGTCGAGTGCCGCCCGGATGGCGGCCACCCGCTCCCCGACTTCTTCTGGCGGGGCACCGGCCATTGCCGCTCTCATGAGAGCCGAAGCCACGACGACGCCGTCCGCGTACTCCGCGGCTGCCACCGCCTGCTCTGGGCCGGAGATCCCAAAGCCCATGACGACGGGCTTGTCGGTCGTCGCCTTCAGCCTCTTGGCGAGCACGGCGGAACTGGCGGCCAGGCTTTGGCGCTCCCCCGTCACGCCCATCAAATTGACGCCGTACACAAAGCCGTGCGAGCGCTCGCAGATCCTGGAAAGGCGCTCGTCAGGGGTCACCGGGGCGGCCAGGAGCACGGTCTGGAGCCCTTGGGTGGCCGCGTCGCGCTCCCATTCCTCGGACTCCTCGAGCGGCAGGTCGGGCACGATCGCACCGCTGAAGCCGGCGCCGACGAGCTCGCTGGCGAAACGCTTGGTGCCCGCTCGCAGCACGAGGTTGGCGTACGTCATTACGACGAGGGGCACTCCCACGTCCAGCCCCCGCAGCTCCGACAGGACCGAAGCCGGAGTGGTGCCCCGTTCGAGCGAACGGTACGAGGCCTCTTGGATCGTCGGGCCGTCCATCATCGGGTCCGAAAACGGCAGGCCCACCTCGACCGCGTCAGCCCCGCCGTCGGCAACCGCGATGAGGAGCGCCACCCAATCGTCGCGAAGGCCGCCCGTGACGTACGGCACGAGCAGCTTGCGGCCAGACGCGCGGGCTGCCCTCAGCGTGGCCTCGAGGTCAGCCGGCCGCGACGGCGTCACACCGGCCTCGGGTGACAGGAAAGACGTGCTCTTGGTGCCGGCCGAGCGGGGGGAGGCGATGCCGGCGCCGGCCGGGCGCAGTCGAGGCGAGCTCATTTGGACCTCAAGCCCAGCAACATCATGACGTGCTGAGCGTCCTTGTCCCCTCGCCCGGACATGGTGAGGAGCACCGTCGAACCGGCGGGTACCTCGCCGCTCGCCGTGGCTCGCACCAGCCAGGCCAGGGCGTGCGCCGGCTCGAGGGCGGGGATGATCCCTTCAGTGCGCGACAGGAGCTGGAGCGCCTCGAGCACCTCGGCGTCGGCCGCAGACTCGTAGCGGGCCCGGCCTACCTCGGCCAGGTGGGCGTGCTCAGGCCCGATGCCGGGGTAATCGAGGCCGGCGGAGATCGACTCGGCCTCCAGGATCTGGCCGAACTCGTCCTGTAGGAGGAAAGAACGCATCCCGTGCAGGACGCCGGGGACCCCCTTGGGGCCGAGCGCCGCGCCACCGGCCGCTTCCACGCCTACAAGGCGCGCGCCCGTCCCGACGAACCCGCTGAACGTCCCAGCTGCATTGCTCCCCCCGCCCACGCAAGCGACCACGAAGTCGGGCGCACCGCCGAGGAGCCGCTCGCACTGGTCCCTCGCCTCCTCGCCGATCACAGCCTGGAACTCGCGCACCATCCAGGGGAACGGGTGCGGCCCCATCACCGAGCCCACGCAGTAATGGGTGGAGGACACCGATGCGACCCAGTCCCGGAGTGCCTCGTTGACCGCGTCTTTCAACGTCCGGCTACCCGAACGCACGGCTCGCACCTCCGCACCGAGCAGGCGCATGCGGAAGACGTTGAGCTCCTGGCGGGCCATGTCGACTTCGCCCATGTACACCACGCACTCCAAGCCAAAAAGAGCAGCCGCAGTTGCCGTCGCCACGCCGTGCTGGCCGGCCCCGGTCTCGGCGATGAGGCGGCTTTTGCCCATCTCCAAGGTGAGCAGCCCCTGGCCGACGACGTTGTTTATCTTGTGGCTGCCGGTGTGGTTGAGGTCCTCCCTCTTGAGCAGGACACGCACGCCGAGGTGCTTGGAGAGGTTGTGGCATTCGGTGAGAGGGCTCGGCCTCCCGGCGTAATCGGCCAGGATCGACCGGTACCTTTCCTTGAAGGCAGGGTCGGCCCAAGCCGACCGGAAGGCCCTCTCCAGATCCTGGCAGGCAGGCACCAGCGCCTCGGGGACGTACCGGCCGCCGAAGCTCCCGAAACGTCCCCGCTCGTCGGGCTCGCCCATCAGCTGCGCGGCCCGACCCACGTGCGGCTCCCCCGCAACACCGGCGGCCCCCGCCCGTTTCGGGTCTCTTTTGGCGCCGGTCTCGGTACGCTCCTGCGCCGTCATTCGTCCTCGGCCCAGTCGTAGGGGCCCGTGGACGCGCCTTTGGCCGCTTGTGGTGTCGCTGCCAGGACCTGCGCTTCGGCCCCCCGGGCGGCCTCGATGAAGGCCTTCACCTTCATCGGGTCCTTGTGGCCGGGGGACGCCTCTACGCCCGAGGAGACGTCGACGCCCCAGGGCTTCACCTTGGTCACCGCCGCCGCGACGTTGTCGGGCGTGAGCCCACCGGCCACGAGGAGGCGCTGGCTGTCGGGCAGGTCGCCCGCCAAGGCCCAGTCGAACACCTGGCCCGAGCCCGGGCTCGGCGCGTCCAGCAGGATCACGTCCGCTCCGTAGTCAGCGGCGCGCGTGACGAGTGGGTCGCCGGCCGGGAACGCCTTTATGACCATACGCACCCGCTCGCGAACCCAGCGGGTGTCCTCGGGGGGCTCGTGACCGTGAAGCTGCGCAGCACCTAGCCCAGCGGAAAAGACGGCGTCGACGACCCGGCGAGGCGCTTCGTCACGGAAAACGCCCACCGTCAAAATGTCCTCTCTCGGCAAGCGCTTCACGATGTCGGCCGCCAGCTGAACTGAGATCTGCCGTGGCGAGGGGGCAAAGATGAAGCCGATGGCGTTGGCACCCATGGCCACAGCCAAGAGAGCGTCCTCCTCTGACGTCGTGCCGCAAATCTTGATGATCATCACGCGAGCAGGGACGCCAAAGCAGCACCGGGGTCAGCCGCCGTGACAAGCGCCTCGCCGACCAGGACGGCGTCGAAGCCCGCTTCGGCCAGCCGTTCGACATCGCCTCGCGAACGGATACCCGACTCGGCCACCTTGACCACGCCGGCGGGGAGGCCGGCTCCGACGCGCACCGCCCGCTGCGTGTCGACCTGGAAGGTAAAGAGGTCGCGCTGGTTGACGCCCACCACCTTGGCCCCGGAGGTCAGGGCTCGCTCCGCCTCCTGCTCGTCGTGGACCTCCACCAGTGCGTCAAGGCCGACCTCGTCGGCCAGGGCAAGCAACTCGGCGAGCTCGCCGGCGGAAAGGGCGCTGACTATGAGCAGCACCGCGTCGGCCCCCATGAGCCGGGCGTCGCAAATGTCTGCGGGGGCAACCGTGAAGTCCTTCCGGAGCACAGGCACCTCGACGGCCCCACGCGCCTCGGCCAAGTCCGCCGGCGACCCCCCGAAGAACTCCGAGTCCGTGAGCACCGACAGGCACGCCGCGCCGGCGGCGGCGTAGGTCTTGGCCAGGACGGCGGGGTCGAGGTCGGGGGCGAGCGGGCCCTTGGAGGGGCTCCGCCTCTTGACTTCGGCGATGACGGCGATGCCTTCTCGCGATCCCAAGGCGGTCGCAAACCCCCTCGCCGGCGCCAACGCTCGTGCCGAGGCTACCAAGCCGGGCAGGTCGCGGCTATCTGACTGGGCGCGCTCGCGGTGCCACGTCAGGATCCGGTCGAGGTAAGTCGCCATCCCGCCCCCAGCGTAGACGGCCCCGGGCGGGGCTGGGGCCCCCGCCTGTGCCATGCTGGCAATGTGGCAGAGGACCAGGGGACCATAGTGGTCGTCGAAGACGACAACAACATTGCCGACCTGCTCGACCTCTACCTGCGGCGCGAGGGCTTCAGGGTCCTGCAGGCCAACACGGGCCAAGCCGGCCTCGACGCCATCCAGCGAGAGCACCCGCGCCTCGCCATCCTCGACGTCAGCCTCCCGGGCGGCATGGACGGCCTCGAGGTCTGCCGGCGGGTGCGGGCGTCCAACCCCCTCCCGATGCTCATGCTGACGGCCCGGGACAGCGAGGTCGACCGGGTACTCGGCCTCGAGATGGGCGCCGACGACTACGTCACCAAGCCGTTTTCCCCGAGAGAGGTGGTGGCCCGGGTGAAGGCCATCCTGCGCCGCTCGGAGGGGCCGGCCGAGCGCCCCGAGGTGCTGTCCGCAGGCGGTGTCGAGGTGGACCTGGCCAGGCGAGAGGCGCGGGTGGAGGGGCAGGTGGTGGCGCTCACCTCGAGGGAGTTCCAGCTGCTCGCCTTCTTCGCCGAGCGCCCCGGGCGGGCCCTGTCTCGCCAGCAGCTCTTGGACGGGGTGTGGGGCCCTGGATGGTACGGCGACGACCGCACGGTTGACGCCCACGTCCGCCAGCTGCGAAAGAAGCTCGGCGACGCCCTGCCTCTCAACACTGTGTGGGGTATGGGCTACAGGCTCGGGTGAGGCGGGGTGCGCCGGCGGATAAGCGTAACGATGTTCGCCTTGGTCGTAGGGGCGCTCGTCTTCGCTGGTCTCGCCACCTTGGGGCTCACGGCGCTCGACAGTGTGAGCAAGACCGAGTCCCAGCTGGTCGTGGAGGCCAAGCAATTAGCCACAGGTGTCCAAGACGAGGTGGTGGCGGGCAACCACCACGACACCGCAAACGTGCTTCATAGCATCCTCGAGATGTTGAAGGCTCCGCTCAAGCTGCAAGGCGAGGCCGTCTATGGCGTGAGGACGAACTTCACCTTTTACAACCTGCTCGAGCCCAAGCATCCCGTGGTGCTGCCGGGCGGGCTCCGCCAGAGCGAGCTTCAATCAGCAAGCCTGGTCGAGGGGCTCCCGGTCACGGGCCACAGAGGCGACCTGGCCTGGGCGGCGCTGCTCTTCTCAACTCAGAGGCCGGTAGCCGGGGCGCCTCATTGCCCGGGCTGCCAGGACGTCAACCTGGTAGTCGTGCTGACCAGGCGAGCCCCCGTCGGCTTGGGCAGCGCCGGCACATGGTTCGCCATCGCCGCGGCAGCGACAGTGGTGGTCTCGCTGCTCGCGGCCACCCGGCTCGGCAGACGGATCGCCCGCCCGCTCCAGCAGGTGGAGGCGGTGACTGGCCGCATAGCCGCCGGCGACCTCTCGGCGCGCGTCACGGTGCCGGCGAGAGAGGGCCACGAGCTGGTCTCGCTGGCCGACAGCGTCAACCAGATGGCTAAGAGCCTGGCTGCCGCCCGAGGTGCCCAGCGGCAGTTCCTCATGTCGGTGTCCCACGACCTTCGCACTCCCCTCACGTCGATCCGGGGCTACGCAGAAGCCCTGGCCGACGGCGCTGCCGAGGACGTACCCCACGCCGCAAGCGTCGTCCTGTCCGAGGCTCGGCGCCTCGAGCGCCTGGTGGGCGACCTGCTGGAACTGGCCAAGTTGGAGGCGGGCTCGTTCGGCCTCTCGTGCACGGCCGTGGACCTCTTCGAGGTCGTGCACGCTACGGTCGAGGGCTTCGAGCCGGCGGCGGCTTCGCTCGGCCTCACGATCGAGCTTCAGTCCCCGCAGACCATGGCCGCGAGCAGGGCCATGGCCCCTGCAGGGGCCCTCACCTCAGCCACCTTCCCCACCGGAGCCACGTCGGGGAGACGCCCGAGGTTCGGGCACCAGCCGAGCCGCCTGCCGGACCGTGTCCTTTGCTACGCCGACCCGGACCGTCTCGCCCAGGTTGTCGCCAACGTCGTCGAGAACGCCCTCAAGTACGCGAGCCAGCGCGTGACCGTCACCGCGAGCTACGGCGCCGGCGGCGAGCCGCAACTGGTGGTGGAAGACGACGGCCCCGGCATCCCCCCCGCCGACTTGGACAGGGTGTTCGAGCGGCTCTACCAGTCGGCGTCCGCCGCTTCACGCAAGCTCGGCTCGGGGCTCGGCCTCGCTATCGTCCACGAACTGGTAACGGCCATGGGAGGCAAGGTGAGAGCAGAATCACCCGCGGGTTCGGCGGGCGGTACCCGCATGGTGGTCACGCTCCGCCGGCCAGGCGCCGGCGAGGCCGCCTCAGGCGTTGGCCGGGCGGCGGGTACCGGGGCCTCGCCGGCGTAGCGCCGGCATCACGGTTTGGCGGTGTGGGGGGAGGGTGCCTTGGCCGGCGTCCTCCACGACGAAGCCGGCATCCCTGATCATCTGCAGGTCGTCGCCGGCGGGCGCGCCCTCGGATGTCAGGTAGTCGCCGAGGAAGATCGAGTTGGCGATGTGAAGGCCGAGCGGCTGGAGGCTGCGCAGGTGCATTTCCCGGCCACCCGCTATGCGCACCTCGACGTCGGGGAAGACGAAGCGGAACATGGCCAGGGCTCGAAGGCATTTCGCGGGCGTGAGCTCGTTCATCCCGGCGAGGGGCGTGCCGGGGAAGGGCATGAGGAAGTTGACCGGCACGGACTCTGGCTCGAGGTCGCGCAGGCTGAAGGCCACTTCAACGAGCTGAGCGTCTGTCTCCCCCATCCCAACAATCACGCCCGAGCACGGGGACAGCCCGGCTTCGGCGGCACTGCGCACGGTCCCCACCCGGTCGGAGAAGGTGTGCGTGCTGCAAATCCGGCCGTAATGGGCCTCGCCCGTATTGAGGTTGTGGTTGTAGGCATCCACACCGGCAGACTTGAGACGAGCCGCCTGTCCTGGCGCGAGGAGCCCGAGGCACACGCAAATCTCGAGCTCGGGCCGGCTGGCCCGGATGGAGGCGACCGTGCCGGCGACCCGTTGCAGATCCCGATCGCTGGGCCCGCGCCCGCTCGCAACCAGGCAGACCCGCTTGGCGCCGCGCCGGGCCGCCCGTTCCGCCTCCTCTGCCACCACCTCGGGGGTCAGCCAGGTGTACTTGAGCACGCCGGCCTCCGAGCCGCGCCGTTGCGAGCAGTAACCACAGTCCTCGCCACAGAGCCCGCTTTTCATGTTGACGAGGTAGTTGAGCTTGACGCGATTGGCGAAAAAGGCCCGCCGGACCCTCCCGGCCGCGGCTACGACGTCCAACAGCACATCGTCGCCGGACTGCAGCACCGACAGGGCTTGGGCACGCGTCGGGCACCGGAGGTCGAGCGCCGCCTCCGTAATGTCCTCCAACCACGCAAGCTCACCTGTTCCCGGCATGCCTGAAGGCTAACCTGTGCCCGTGCCACCCGTCTCCCCAGCGCAGCAAAGACGAACCGGCCGGCTCTTCGAGGTGAAGAGCGGCAGCCGTACAGCGGTCGTCGCCGAGGCAGGCGCCACCTTGTTCCAGGTCAACTGGGACGGCGTCGAGCTCCTTAACACCGTCAACGACGACGGTTACGGTGGCGCCGGCGGGCACGGCCAGATCCTCGTCCCTTGGCCTGGGCGCATCGCCGGCGGCTTGTACAGCTTCGACGGGGAGAGCTACCAGCTGCCGGTGGACGACTACGCCAAGCAGGCAGCGCTCCACGGTTTCGCGCGCTGGCTCAGCTGGTCGCCCAAGGACCACGCCGGCGGCCGCCTGACCATGGCGACCCGGATGCTCGCCCGCCCGGGTTACCCGTTTTGCTTCGACCTCGAGCAGTCCTACACCTGGACGGCCGACAGCTTGGTCGTGGCCTTTTCGGCCACCAACACGGGCACTGGGACCGCCCCGTTCGGGTACGGTTGCCACCCCTATTTCACCGTCGGCTTACCCACCGTCGACCAAGGCGTCCTGCACATACCGGCAGACCATTACCTCGAGACCGACCAAGCGCTGAACCCGCTCGGGCCCCCGAAACCCGTGGAGGGCACTTCGTTCGACTTCCGAAAGCCTCGCCCCGTCGGGCCCGCCCATTTGGACGTGACATTCGCTGGCCTCCTCAGAGGAGACGACGGCAACGTCGCGGTCAGCTTTGCCTCACCCGCCGGCGAGGCCAAGATCACGTGCACGTACGGGCCGGCAGTCAACTACGTGCAGGTCTACAGCGGCGACACGCTGCCTGCCGAGTTCCAGCGCCAGGGCCTTGCCATCGAGCCGTACACGTGCGCACCCAACGCGTTCAACAACGGCCTCGGGCTGTGGCGCGTCCCGCCGGAGGGCTCGGTCCGAGTCGAGTGGGCGATCTCCGCTTCGTGAGCTGAGCTGACGGGCCCGGCGCCGGCGCCGGCGAGCTACTGAGAAGGCCCCGCCCGGTGGCCGCCCGCCCGTGCCGGCGCTGGCTACCACGCTAAGTCGTCATTAGAACACGGAGCGAAGCAAAGGTGCGGCCGGCGGTTGGGGCGAGGGTCTCCGTACGGCATGGGCGCGCGAAAAACTGACCGATGTGCTCCAGCAAAAGCCACATCTGTCGGTTGCCGGCGCGAATTCGCGCCTAAAACCTACCGATGTGCGGCTAATGATTTCAGATCGGTCAGTTTTTCGCGCGGCAACGGCCCCCCGGGCCGCTTACAGGCTCGCTGGCGTACAGCAGCCACACTGGGCGCCGCCGGTCATACTGGGCGCCGCCGGTCATACTGGGCGCCGCCGGTCATACTGGGCGCCGCCGGTCATACTGGGCGCCGCCGGTCATACTGGGCGCCGCCG
>JAJYMB010000060.1 GCA_021787365.1 Actinomycetes bacterium
CTTGGCCGTCAGCCGCCGGGCCTTCTCCGGCCTCCTCCAACGCCTTCTTCGCCTTGCTCGTCGCCTCGGCACGCCCGGCGCGGATGCGCGCGAAGAGATCTTCGACGTCGGGCGAGCCACCGGGCGCCTCCGCCTCAGCCTTGGCTTCGGCCTCCTCCGCCTCCTCCGCCTCAGCCTTGGCTTCGCCCTCCTCCGCCTCCTCCGCCTCCTCCGCCTCCTCCGCCTCTGCCTTGGCTTCAGCCGCGGTTGGGGCCTCCTCGGCGGCCTCCGCCTCAGCCTTGCCTTCAGCCGCGGTTGGGGCCTCGTCAGCCTTGGCTTCGGCCTCCTCGGCGGCCTCCGCCTCCTCTGCCTTGGCTTCAGCCGCGGTCTCGATCTCCTCTGCCGCCGGCGCCTCAGCCTCCGGCGGCACCTCAGCCTCCGCCGGCGCCTCAGCCTCAGCCGCGGGTGGGGCCTCCGCCGCCGGCGCCTCAGCCTGCGAGGTCCTGACTATGCGCACGCTTTCGAACGCTGCGGTCGGTGCCACCACGGCTTCGTGCTGAGCCGACGCCATGCCTCCCCAATCTCCGCCGGCCTTCCCCGTGGCTCCCCTCTCTACATCCTCGGCTTGGGCGCGTCTCGCTGAACCTTCGACCTGCGGGCGTGCTACGTGGCTCGCTCCTTGGCTGGCGCCGGCGGGGGCTTGGTTCCCGGGCCCTTCTCCCTGCTGAAGCTGACCGACCTTGGGTGCCAGCACCACGGCCCCGGTTGCAGGGCCCACTTGGTCGCCGGGGCCCCACACGTCGGCCAGGTCTCCTTTCAGCTCCTCGAGTTCGACCGCGTGGTCGCGCCCGACGGCGTCGGACGCCGCCCGGGCTTCCGCGTCGGCCCGCTGCAGCTCTTCGGTGACCTCGTCCAAGGTGCGGCGGACTATCAGGTAGGCGCCGAGAAGCCTCTCGCGACCCGCTCGGAGCTGCTCAATCTGGACTGTCGCAAGCTTGCGCCGGCGGGCCAGGTCCGACAGCACCTTTTCGCGTTGGTCGTGGGCCGACTGCACCAACTCGTCGTGCTTGCGGGCAGCTTCCGCGGCAAGGGCGGCCGCGTGCTCCTCGGCGCTGCTCCGAGTTTCGTCAGCCTCGGACCTGGCTTGCTCGAGGACCTCTGCTGCCGCCTTCTCCGCTTCGGTCGTTCGCTCGGCCAGAAGCGACTCGGCGCGTGTGATCAACTCGTCGGCCTTGGACTGCGCCTCGGCCACAAGGCGCTCGGCGGTGGCTTCGGCCTTGGCCACCACCTCGGCTGCGGCGCCGTGTGCGCTGCGGAGTATTGCGGCGGTCTCCTCCCCCAGGGCAGAAGTCAAGGTAGCTTCATCCAGCTGGGGGTGGGCGAGGCGCTCCTCCGCGTCACGCCTCGCAGCCTCCGCTGACTCAGCGCGCTGCTTGAGCGCCCTGACTTGCTCCGCCACGTCGGCTAGGAACTGCTTGACCTCTTCTTGGTCATAGCCCCGCCAGCTTTGTGCGAAACGGCGCCCAGCTATCGTCTCGACCGACATGTCCGGCAGGTCTGTGCGGCGATGTTGGACACGCTCAGTGGGCATACCCAGCCAGCCTAGGCGTGGCCAGGCACGCCTTGGTGCACCCTCGGGTAAGACCGTCGGGCAGGGGCAGCGTGAGTTGCCTCCTGAGCGAGAGCCGGGCGTTGCGCAATTACTGGGGCAGGTGGCCCCCGTAGCGGTCCTTCAGGACTCGCAGCGCTTGCTGCAGCGTCGAAACTGGCACCACGTGGAGCCGCTTGCTCGCCACGAGTTTGGCTTGGCTGTATTCGGCTGCGGGTACGAAGAACACCTGAGCGCCCGCCCTTTCTACTGCGATCGTCTTCTGCTGGACACCGCCGACCGGGCCCACTTGCCCGTCGGGTGTGATCGTCCCGGTCGCCGCCACGGTGTGGCCTCCTGTGAGCTCGCCGGCAGTGAGCGTGTCGAGGATGGCGAGGGTGAAGGCGAGCCCCGCCGAAGGCCCGCCGATCCCGCCGGCGTTGACCGAGACATGGAAGGGGAGCTCGGGCTTCACCATCGTCTGCACCGCCACGCCGAGGTAGACGCGGCTGGCTAAACCCGGCGGCGGGGTGGTCAGCCGGACCTTCACCTGTTTCGCCGTCTTGGCACCGTCTCGGTGGTCGGTCAAGGTCACTGTCGTCCCGGGGGAAAGGCGACGGAGCACCGTGACGAACTGGGTGGCGCTGTCGACGGGCTTGCCGTCCACGGCCGTGATGACGTCGTTGCACTTGATGCCGGCGTTCCAAGCGGGAGTGCCGGAAAGCACAGCTTCAATCTGGGCGCCTAGCTTCTTTTCCTTGACCGGGTAGTGGAGGGCGCGGAAGGCGGCCATGGCGGCGTCCTGGTTGGCCGAGACCATCTGCTGGGTGTCCTGGCAGCCGAGCTCGGAGGTAGGGGTGTCGCCGGCATAAGCCACGACACTCACGAACTGGCGTTGGGAGCCGAGCAGCCCCAGCTCGTACTCGGCCCAGTCGACCGGGCTGGCCTGGCTGACCTCCACGTCGACCATCAACAAGCGGCCGCTCACGGCGTGCGCCTTGGAGCGCGGGACGACCAGCCGGACGCATGGGGTGCCGTCGGGCAGCGCGAGCTCGCCGCCCTGAGGCTTGCAATTCGAGCTGGTAGTGACGAGCGGGGCCGTGCCCGGGGCGAAGACGAAGTACTGCCCGGCCGAGTGCACGGCGATGCCGACCAGCACGCCTACGGCAACGAGAAGGGCTACAGCAGTCGCGAGGACGGGCTTCTGACGCCACCAGGGGTGGGCGCGCTCACCGGGGCCGTGCCCAGCTACAGTCTCATCGGTGTTCATCGGGACCACTGCCTCATCTTCGGGTGCCGGCGACCCCGCCGGGACAGGGGCCAGCGTACGCAGGTCCACGGTGGTGGCGGGTTACACCGGCGACGGAGCGGCAGCGAGAGCGGCCCTCTCAAATGAGTCGCCGGCGGTGCGCGCTGCGGGGCTGAGCGCCCTCGCACGTCTTCGCATGCTCGAGCCCCAGGAGCTCCGGGCCGCCCTGGGTGACCGGGCGGCACTCGTCCGCCGGCGAGCCTGTGAACTGGCCGGGCGCCCTGGCTTTGCGGGGATGGGGAGTTCTGGTTGGGCGGTCGCCGGCGGTGCCCTGACCCGGGCCTTGTCGGACCCGGACCCGACAGTCGTAGAGGCTGCCTGTTACGCCCTGGGTGAGCTGGGCGCCGGCGATGTCCCCTGGCAGGAGGAGAGCGACCTGGCCCTCGAGGCACGAGGCGCGCCTGCAAGAGGCGCGCCTGCTGGTGAGGTGCTGGACGCGCGTGCTGGCGAAGTTGTGGGGCCGCTCGCGGCTATCGCCACCTCTCACCCTGAGCCCCTTTGCAGGGAAGCGGCGGTGGCTGCCCTGGGCGCGCTCGGTCATCCCGACGGGCTCAGGGCTGTACTAGCGGCCATGAGGGACAAGCCAGCTGTAAGGCGACGGGCAGCCGTGGCCTTGGCGGCGTTTGAAGCGCCCGAAGCTGAGCTTGCTCTCGAGGGAGCGGCCCAGGACCGCGACTGGCAGGTGCGCCAGGTGGCCGAGGACCTGCTCGGCCGGCGCCCAGGGCGTCCCTGAGGCCTCAGGTCTTCGCCTCCGCCGCTGGCCCAGTACAAAAAGCCGGTGAACGTTGCTCCAAGAAAGCCACGTTCACAGGTTTTGAACGATAAAAGTGTTCACATTTCTGGTAGATGTGGCCTCGGCAGAGTCAGCTCAGTCAGAATTCTGCACGCGAACGGGCGCTGCCGGCGGCCCGGAGCCGAGGCGGGCGCTGCCGGCGGCCCCTCTCAGGCGGCCCCTCTCAGGCGGCCCCTCTCAGGTCATGAGCAGGTCACGGACCGCATCGAAGTTCTCGATGCACTTGCCCGCGCCCTTCACGACGCACTCGAGAGGGGCGTCCACGAGGTGCACGGGCAGCCCCGTCTCCTCGGACAGCCGCTTGTCCAAGCCCTTCAGCATGCTGCCTCCCCCGACGAGGTGCAATCCTTGGCTAAGCAGGTCCTGCGAGAGCTCGGGGGGTGCTGAGCCCAGGCAGCGGAGGACGGCGTCGACTATCGAGCCGACCTGCTCTTCGATCGCCTCCCGCACCTCTTCTGGGGCGAGGATCACCGTCTTCGGGAGTCCGCTCATGAGGTCACGTCCACGCACCTCCGCCTTGACCCCGTCGTCGAGGGGCCACGCCGAACCGATGGCCACTTTTATCTCTTCTGCCGTCCGTTCCCCGATGGCTATCCCGTACTCGCGCCGCACGTAGGCCTGGATGGTCGCGTCGATGTCGAAGCTGCCCACCCGGATGGCCTCCAGAGCCACCACGCCGCCGAGGGACACCACCGCCGTTTCGGTGGTGCCACCGCCTACGTCGCAGATCATGTTGCCGAGGGGTTGATGGATGGGGAGCCCTGCCCCGATCGCCGCCGCCATGGGCTGCTGGAGCAAGCTCACGCTGTTGGCGCCGGCGGCGCGTGCAGCTTCTTCCACGGCGCGCCGCTCGACCGCGGTGATCGCGGACGGTACGCAGATGAGCACCCTGGGGCGGCCAAAACGCGAGATACCGGCGCGCTTCAGCAGTAGCTCGATCACCCTCTGGGTTATGTCGAAGTCCGTGATGGCGCCCTTGCGAAGAGGCCGGACGGCCACTATGTAGCCAGGGGTACGGCCGATCATCTGCCACGCCTCCCGGCCCATGTTGAGCACGGTGTTGGTCCGGCTGTCCAAGGCGATCACCGTCGGCTCGTTGAGGACGATGCCCCGGCCCTTGGCGTACACGAGCGTGTTGGCTGTGCCGAGGTCTATTGCGAGGTCCCTAGACAGGTTCGGCCTCCCCTCTGCGTGGTGGGCGTTGCTCTTGTAACTTCGCGGCCCCACCCCTTGGTTGCGCGCCGCCTTGCCTACCGGCAGGCCGGTGGCTCGGAGCAACGGCCTGGAGCGACCGGGCAAACTCGTCCATACGGTCCTCCATGGACTTAGGCCTGCGCGACACCAGCACTATCACCGTGATGATGAGCGCTGCCGCGACTACGGCGCCCCCTATCCAAGCGAGCGTCGCCCACTGGATGCTCGTGCCCGCTGCCTTGGCAGCCGCGAGGTATACCACGGCTTCAAACTCCCATCGGTGTGCTGGCCACGTGAGCGCCAGTGCTCTCGAGCGAGCACGCCTCGAGCGCCCAGTCGCTGCCACCTTCCCAGGTCTCCCGCTTCCAAATCGGCACGCGGGACTTTACCGCGTCGATGGTGAAGCGAGCGGCCTCGAAGGCTTCGGCCCTATGGGGCGCCGACACCGCCACCACGACTGAGATCTCGGTGGGAACGAGCGTGCCAGTGCGGTGCCAGAGTACGACACGGCCGCTCTCCGGCCAGCGTTGCCGCAGCTCGCCAGCGACCTCGCCCATGAGCCGGCGGGCTGCTCCCGCGTAGGCCTCGTACTCCAGGGACACGACCCCTGGCCTCCCTTCGGCGTGGTCCCTGACAGTGCCGGCAAACACCACTAGTGCCCCGCTGCGGGGCAGCACGGGCCAGGTTGTTGCCAAACCGAGCGGGAGCGGCTCGCTCGTCAGCTCGATCCAGTCGTCACCGGTGGGGGTCACCCATTGGGCCTGGGCCACCGGCCAATCCTACGCCGGCCCACCAGCCTGCGTCTAAAGGCGTCCCGAGGAGGAGAGACCGTGGCGCATGTCCGCGCAGGGGGCCGGAGAGTTCGCCGAGCATGGGGCGACCTCAGCCAGGCCAAGCGCCTATATAACCTCGTGCTCAGCATGGGAGCAGCAGAGGAACAACCCGACAACCCTGGTGAGGAGGAAAGTCCCTCCGCGCCCTGGCTCCCGCCCGACGACCGGTTGTGGAGGCACCCTTCCGAGATGAGGTCCCACCCGGCGGTGGCTGGCGCCGGGCGCGGCCACCGGCTCACCCGCTGGGCCCGAAGCCCGCTGGTGGGTACTTGGCTGGTAGGGCTGGCTTCGGGCTGCGCCGGGGCCCTCGTGACCGCTGGAGTGCTGCTTGCTTCCGGCGGGGTACCCACGGCCACGCCGATCACGACCACAGTTCAGGCCCCCCCGCAGCGTTCGGCGCCGACGACTCCCGCCGGCGCGGGCATAACCTCGCTCCTTCAGTCCGTGGACCCATCTGTCGTGGGCGTGACCGTCAACGGGCCTCAGGGCGAGGAACTCGGTTCGGGGGTCATCGTCAACGTGACCGGCGAAAACAGCTACATATTGACCGACAGCGCCCAGTTCTCCGGCTCTGGCTCGGGCACCCAGGTGCAGGTCACTGCCTACTGGGGGTACGTCGCCAAGGCGCACGTCGTCGCGGTCGACCCCTCAGCAGGGATCGCCCTCATAAAGGCGGCCCTCGCGCCCCTGAAGGACGTGAGCACCGCCACGCTGGGGAGCGCTGCCAACATCCAAGACGGTGAGCAGGTGATCGCTGTCTCCTCCCTCTACATGGCGGGCAGCAACAACGGCCCCAACTTCACCACCGGCTACATGAGCGACATCTTGAACTACATCCAGCCGGCCAACGGCGCCGACAATGGCATGTTCTCGATGCTGGTCGCGAGCATGAACGTGAGCTCCTGGGCTTACGGCGGGGCCTTGGTCGACACCAACGGCAACCTGCTCGGTATCATCACCCCGGTCCCCGGACAGTCCAGCCAGTCCGGGCTCACCTACGTCACGCCCATTGACACGGCCATGGCCGACGCTACTTCCATGATGAAAAACGGCCAGCCCGCGCCGCACGCCTGGCTCGGCATACTGGGTGCCACGGACCTCTCGGGCCCTACAGCTCACCACCTCGGGGTGTCGGGGGCCGTCGAAATCGAGTCGGTGGCGGCCGGGAGCCCGGCGGCGAAGGCGGGTATTGCCGACTACGACCTCGTCACCGCGGTAGGGGGCCATCCGGTCGGGTCGGTCGGTGCCCTGGTCAACTGGCTGGCGACAGCCAAGCCCGGCCAAGTGGTGAGCGTGGACTGGCTCTCTGGTAGCCGGCGTTACTCGAAGAACATCTCACTCGGCACGCAACCCGCGTCCGCCTCGCCCACCTAGCCTCGCCCACCTAGCCTCGCCCACCTAGCCGCGCCCAGTAGCCGCGCCCAGTAGCCGCGCCCAGACCGGATTGAGGCGTTCAGCGCCTGTGGTGCCACCAGGCGGCGCCGCCGGCACCGGTCGCCACAATGGCCAGGCCCGCCGCAGCCAGCGTCAGGGCCACACGGCGCGCCTGGGGCAGGTCGTCCCAGCGGCCTCGCTCGTCGCTCGCGACGAGCGCCTGCTCGGAGTTGTACTCGGCCCGCCAACCGGTGAGGCGCAGCTTGTCGCCCGAGACGACCCAGGAGTGCTCGGCGTAGGCCTCGGCACCTGGCGGCGCACCTTGACGGGCCGAACGCCAATGAAGTGCGGCCAGGGCAGCACGCAGCGAGGCCGGCAAGGGGAGCGAGGCAGATCCGCCGGCGAGCGCCCCGGCCGCCTCCTCGGTGAGCCCAGAGTCCGGTGCGACGTTGTACGTGCCCGAGAGGTCCTCGGCGATGGTGTGGAGCACAGCCCCGGCCAGGTCGTCTATATGAAGGAACTGCACCATGCGGCCGTCGGAGCCGAGGGGAGGCCGGCGGGGTTCTGCCAGTGCCTGGTACACAGGCTCGTCGCTCGTCGAGCCGAGGGTGCAGGCCGGCCGGAGCACCGCCACCCCGGTCGAGGTGTGGTTTCGCGCCCAGCGCTCCACGAGGACTTCCGACGCGCGTTTTTCAACGGCGTAAGCGAACTCCGGGTTGGGCCGGGGCTCCGCTTCTTCCGTGAGCGGCAGGGGGTTGTCCGGCCAGGCACCGTAGACGGTGGCGCTGGAAACATGGACCAGCTGGCGCACGTCGAGCGCCGCCGCAGCGGCGAGGACATGGCGTGTCGCAGTGAGGTTGTGCTTTCCCCCCGGGCGCCAGGCCAGATGGACCAGGGCGCACGCGTCGGAGCCAAGTGAGGCCAGTTCCTCCTCGGCGCGCGGGCCGGCGAGGTCGAGCGCATGGGCCTCGATGCCCGGAACGCCCTTCGGCGCGCGTGCCAGGTCGACGGCGATGACCCGGTCGTGGGCGGCGAGGCGCTCCGCAACCCTGCGGCCAAGGTTGCCGGCTGCTCCTGTTACGAGGACTGTGCCCATGGGCGCGAACACGCTACCTCGGGCCGGTAGCCTTTAGAAATGAGCCAGGTCACGCCCAGGGAGACGAGGCGATGAGCGAAGTGCCGTTCCATGCGGGCGGAGGGCCTTTCGGCGACCTGCTGCGGGATCTGGCCCGCCTTCTCACGGCGCAAGGACCGCTCAACTGGGAGGTGGCGCGCCAGACCGCGGCGTGGGCGGCCACCGAGGGCCAGGCGGAGGCCAACCCCGAGCCCATGGCCAGGATGCGGACCGAGGAGCTGCTCAGGATCGCGGACATGCACGTGGCGGAGACCACTGGCCTCCCGACCTCCCGCAGAGGCTGGCTCGGTGTGCGCGCCGTCAGTCGGAGCGAATGGGCGTCGGTGATGCTCGGGGCGTGGCGCGAACTTCTCTCGCAAGTGGCCACGTCTCTCGGTGGCGGCCCCGGGGTGGCCCAAGCCGCAGAGCCACCTGACGGCGGCCCCATGGACCAGCTTCTCGGCAACCTGCCCCAGGTCGTCGGCCCGCTCGTGTTCGGCGCCCAGGCCGGCACCATGGTCGGCCAGCTTGCCCGCCGCGCCATGGGCCAGTACGACGTCCCCATGCCGGCGCCGGCTGGCGACGAGTTGCTCTCGGTGCCCGCCACGGTGGACGAGTTCTCGGCCGCGTGGGGGCTCGCTCCAGACGACACGAGGATGTACCTGTGCCTGCGAGACGTCGCCTACCACGCCGTCCTCAGCCGGCCGCACGTGTCGAAGTACCTAGAGGAGCACCTGACGGCCTATGCAGGCGGGTTCAGGGTCGAGATCGGCACCATCGAGGCGCGCCTTTCGGGCCTTGACCCGAGCGACCCGAGCTCGTTCCAGCAGGCCCTAGGCGACCCCGAGGCGCTCCTCGGTGAGATGCAGACCGATGAGCAACGCCAGGTCTTGGTGCCTCTCCGGGCTTTCCTGTCTGCATTGTGCGGTTACACAGACTTCGTGATCGAAAAGGTGGGCCAGCGCCTCGTGGGCTCTTACGCCCTTGTGTCAGAGGCGTTCCGGCGCCGGCGCCTCGAAGCCACAGCAGGCGAGCGGGTGCTCGCCAAGCTGTTGGGGGTGGAAGTCGACCAGGCGACGGTCGACCGAGGGCACGCGTTTGTGAGCGGGGTCTGCCAACGCGCTCCCGAGGCGGTGCTGGCGCGCTTGTGGGAGTCCGAGGAGACCCTGCCGACGCCTCCCGAGATCGACGCTCCTGGGCTCTGGCTGGCGCGTCTCGAACTGCCCTCTTAGCAGCTTCGCTGAGCGAGCACCCGGCCGGCGGTGACGCCGGCGGCAGCTTCCCTTGCGGAGCTCGCGGCTTCCTCTGCCCGATGCGAAAAGGTAAAAGCGCGCAAAGCCGGAGGATCCGGAGGACGGCGCCGGCGGGTGCCTGTCCCTCGGGCACCGTCCTCAAGTAGCCGGGGCGGCTGGTCGAATTAGGGATCCATGACAGAGCAGCAGGCACAAGTCGCCATCGGAGCCACCCAAGCCGACGGGGCGGGCCCCGCCTCCACCCCAGCCGACAGCGCCGATAGCGCCCCTGCCGTTCCCACCGGCACCGTCCAGCGGCCCGTGTGGGCCAGTCTCCTCCAGCCGGGAGGCGCCGACGTGCCCGTCGTCCCGTACTCCCCGCCTGCGTTCCCTTCCCGGCGTGACGAGGCCGCGGCACCGGCCTTTGGGGGGGCCGGCGCGGACCGCATACTCGCGTCGCTGAAGGGCATGGTGTTCTCGGAGCCGGACCCTGCTCCTCCGACCACGACCTCGCCGGTGCCGGGTGCCACCTCTTCCGCCACCCCTCTCGCTGCTCGTTCTCCCGTCGGGGCTGCTGGCAGCACACCTTCAGCGGCAACGGCCGGCCGTCCTGCAGCCGGCGCACCCCTCGCCGGCGCCAATGCTCTGGAACGCGCGCCCCGCACCAGTGGAACGTCGGCGGCGGCTGCGGGGAGCGGCGGGCGGCCCCGGTCGGGCCCGAACCCGCCCGGCCCGACCCTGAGCTTGGCTTCCCCGGGGGCACGTACTGCCCAGGAGCAAGAGCAGGCCGGTACGGAGAAGAGCGCTCCGCCGGCAGGCAAAGCGGGACCGCCAGGCCCCGGAAGCGCAGAGAACAGCGAGGTAGCTACAAGTGGTCCCGCCGCCGGCGAGGCTCAGAACGACGACATCTTGCCGGCGCCCCGGAAGAGGGCCTTCAGCTTCCGCTGGCGCTGAACCAGGCCCTGCCCTCGGTCCCCCCTTTAGGCCGTTAGGCCCCCGGCTGTTCGGCCTCGGGCTTCGCCGTTTCCAGCTTGTAGCCGAGCCCGCGCACGGTGGTGATCCGCTGAGGGTGCGAGGGGTCGTCTTCGATGCGGGCCCGGAGGCGCTTCACGTGCACGTCGAGGGTCTTGGTGTCGCCCACGTAATGCGAGCCCCAGACCCGGTCTATCAGCGTCTCGCGGGTGAGCACGCGCCCCGCGTTGGCCATGAGCAGCTCGAGCAGTTCGAACTCCTTCAGGGGCAGGCTTATGGCCGAGCCCCGGAGGTAGACCTCGTGACGTTCGGGGTCGAGGCGGAGGTCCCCCACCTCGAGCTCGCCCAAGCCCGCCTGCTGTTCGCTCGCCGGCGTGCGGCGCAGGACGGCCCGCATGCGGGCTACGAGCTCACGCAAGCGGTAGGGCTTGCTCACGTAGTCGTCCGCGCCGACTTCCAGGCCGACCACCGTGTCGATCTCGCTCGACTTGGCCGTGACCATGATTATCGGGACGCGCGAGCCTTTGGCCCGGATGGTCCGGCACACGTCGATACCCGAGACGCGTGGCAGCATGAGGTCGAGAAGCACGAGGTCGGGGCGGACCGTGGCGAACTTCTCCAGCGCCTCGGCCCCGTCGTAGGCCACCTCCACCCGGAAGCCTTCGCGTTTCAGGCCGACGGCCAGGGCGTCGACGAACGAGGGCTCGTCCTCCACGAGCAGGACGGTCACCTGGTCAGCCACTGCCGTGCTCCTTGGCGGGCCCCTCGGCGGCCGGCTCGTCCCCGGCCGGCGGGGCCAGTGGCAGGCACAGGGTGAAAGTGGAGCCCTCGCCTTCCACTGACTGCACGCTCACTTCACCGCCGTGGTACGCGGCCACGTGGCGGACGATAGCGAGGCCGAGGCCCGTGCCACCAGTCCAGCGTGACCGGGCGCGGTCGACCCGGTAGAACCGTTCGAAGATCCGTTCCTGGTCGCGCTTGGGGATCCCGATGCCCTCGTCGCGCACCCATAGGCACGCCCTACCGTTGTGGCGCGCCGTGCTCAGGTAGACGGTCCCGCCCGGCTCTGAGTAGTTGATGGCGTTGTCTATGAGGTTGGCGATGGCCGAGCCGAGGTCGCGCCGGTTGGCGAGGACCAAGAGCCCTTCCTCTGAGCGCGAGATGTCCAGGTTGATGTCACGGGCGGCGGCCGGCCGGCGGAACTCCTCGACGGCTTCGTCGACCACGGCTGCCAACTGGACCGGCACCAGGGTGCCAGTGGCGCCCGCCTCGACCCGGGAGAGGTCGAGCAGGTCGTCCACGATGCGGGAGATCCTTCTCGCTTCGGCCCCCAGCTTCTCGGTAAGGCGGCAGACCACCTCGGGGTCGTCCTCTCCTTCCAAGGTCTCGGCAAGAAGGCTGAGGGCGCCGAGCGGGGTCTTCAGCTCGTGGCTCAGGTTGGCCACGAAATCCTTCCTCATGGCTTCGAGGCGGCGCAGCTCCGACACGTCGTCCACCAGGGCCACGGCCCCGAGGGGCGGGTTCGTGGCGCCGAGGGGGTAGGCCTTGATCTCCAGGGTGTGCCTCGTCGGCGAGTAGAGGTCGAGCGTTTCCTCGTGGTACGAGCCGGCGAGGGCCCGGCTGAGCGCGGCCTCGACGGCGCGGTCGGCCAGCAGGTCCCCCTCCCGGGCGTTGACCAGGTCGCGCGCAGGTGCGTTGCGCAAGACCACCCTGCCGCTCGCGTCAGAGACCACCATGCCCTGGCTCGCCAGGTCCACCGCCTGGCGGAGCAGTTCGAAGAACTCCCCGGCCTCCCCTTCGTAAAGCCGCGGGGTGGCCGGCGCGCTCAAACCGTCTCCGTGGTCACCGGGGGGAAGTAGCGGGCCGAACTGAACGAGCCATCGGCTCCTTCCAGGCACCAGACCGAGCCCTTGGCTTGGCGCGGGTTAGGGCCGAGGTCCAGACGGTCCTCGTCGGCGAGCGCCATTAGTACCTCGGCGACCACGTCCCCATGGGTGCAGACGGCCACGTCGGCGCCTGCCAGGGAACGGACGAGCTTGACGGCGGAGGCGCGTTGGCCCTCGGCGAGGTCGTCCGACAGCTCTACCTCGAGGCCCCTCGCGTTGGCCAGGGGCGTGACCGTTTGGGCGCAGCGGAGGTAGGGGCTCGAAAGCACGCGTGAAACGGGGGCGAACTGGCCCACCACGCCAACGAGGTCCTCCGCCTCCTTGAAGCCCTGCGGAGAGAGGGGACGCTTGTGGTCTGGCCCCGGCCATTCCTTCCGGGCCAGGGCATGGGCATGCCGTATGAGCAGTAACGCCACTGGTCCCAAGTTTTACAGACCTGTGGCGATTGCGGGAACCGTCCCCTACAGGGGTCTACCGCGCTCAGGAGGGGTGAGGGCGCTGATCGTGGTGGGAAGGGCGCCCTGACGGCGAAAGCAACGCATCTTGCCGGCTCGGGCGGGGGCTGACACGACGCGAGGCCCTGGTGCCTTTAGCGTTGTCCACATGCCCGTGCGTCGCGGAGCCCCAGGGCAGGGCGGTTGGTACGGCGTGGTCAGGGAGATCGGCCTGGCTCTCGTGGTCGCCGGCGTGGTCGTGCTGCTGTTCGTGGCCTACGACCTGGTCGGCACCAACTTCGCCGAGCAGCAGAGCCAGGCCCGCCTGGCTCATGAGTTCAGTGCGGCCCTGTCCCATTCCGCTGCTGCGACCTCGGCGCCGGCCCCCGGCACCACGCTCCAGGCCAGTTCGCGGCCGGCCAGTTCGCGTCCGGCCAGTTCACGGCCGGCCAGCTCGGGCAAGGTCGCACAGGCCAACCAGGGGACCAACCGGCCGCATGCCGGTCAGCACTTCCAGGCCAACCAGCCAAAGCAGGCGCCAAGCGCTCGGTCGAGCGCCGGCTCGGCGCACCGTCCTGGCCGGCGGGCCCAAAACGGCCGCCCGGCCCACCAGGCCCAGCCCGTCCAGGACGTCTCGATCTCGGCCCCTCCTGGTGGCGCCCTCGACCACCTGGTGATCCCGGCCATCGGGGTCAACCGCTACGTCGTCGAAGGTGTCCAGGAGCAGGACCTCCAGTTGGGCCCCGGGCACTACCCGGGCTCCCCCCTCCCCGGCCAGCGGGGCAACGTCGGGATCGCCGGCCACAGGACCACCTTCGGGGCACCCTTTTTCCGCCTAAACGAACTCAGGCAGGGTGACTTGATCTACCTGACCGACCTCTCGGGAACTACGTGGGTCTACAGCGTGCGCCAGAAGTGGGTGGTCGTGCCCTCGGACGTAGCCGTACTCGACCCGACGCGCGGTGCCGACCTCACCCTCACGACCTGCAACCCCCGGTTTTGGGCGACGACGCGCCTGGTGGTGAGGGCCGTGCTGGTGGAGCACTTGGCACGCGGGGCCAAGTTCGCCGGCGGGTTGCCCGTCCGCCTCGAGACGCCCCGCCCAGCCCGAAGCGGTGGTGCCGGCGCCCCGCCGGCGACCGCCCCGCAGGCTTCCTCCAGCGCCTCTGGGGCGCGTGGCACGGCCACCACCGGAGCTAGCGCCGGAGCCTCGCAGGGCGGGGCCCGCACCTCGCAGAGCGGGGCCGGTCCGGGTGCCTCGAAGGGCGGGCCCGGCCCGGGCTCACCTGTCGTGGGCAGTGCTGCGGTCACCCTGGGCGGCCCTGGGGCCTGGACGTGGGCGAGCGCTCTCGGCTTCGGTGCCCTGGCGGTCGCCGTATGGGTGGTCACCCGGCTGCTGGCGGGCCGCCGGCACCGCTACGCCAAGGTGGCCTTGCTGGTTGCCGGCGCCTTGGTCAGCCTCGTGCCCTTGTGGTTTGCCTTCGGGGCGGCCGTCGACCTCTTGCCGGCCAACTTCTAGGTCTAGGTTCTAGGGTTGCACAAGGGGCAAGCTTTCCGTCTCGCGTTCTTGTAGCAGTTAAGTGCTTGTAGCAGTAAGTGGTGGAAGAAACGCTTGCGGGTCCCCGCCGGCGGCTCTTCAGGGGCGGTGCGAGGTCGATCGCTACAGCTTGCTCTGGGTGCCGCGCTTCGCGCGCGCCACAGCAAGTTGCTGGAAATGACGCTGGGCGTTGAAGTGCTTTATGACTGGTACTTTGCGCCAGTTGTCGTCCGGCCCGAGCTCCCAGGCGAGCTCGTCGTCGGCCAGCTCGGTCTCCAAGATCTCTCGTAGCCGGGCCTGGATTTCGGGCGAGGCGACGTCGACGAGCGCCTCGACCCGGCGGTCGAGGTTGCGCTCCATCATGTCGGCCGAGCCGATCAGGTAGCGGCCCCCGAGCGGCAGGGCGGCGGGAGCGGTGGGGCCGGCACCGTTGCTGCTCCCTCCCACGGCCGGCGAACCCTCGCCGAAATAGAAGATCCGCGAGTGCTCCAGGTAGCGGCCGACGAGCGAGCGCACCCTGATGTTTTCCGAGAGGCCGCGGACGCCGGCCCGGAGCGAGCACATCGCCCGGACCACGAGGTCGATCTGCACGCCGGCTCGGGAGGCGGAGTAGAGCGCGTCGATCACCTGGGCGTCCACCAGGTTGTTGAGCTTCCAGACGATCCGGCCGGCGCTGCCGTGAGAGCTCTCCCTCCCGATCAGCTCGACGATCCTCGAACGAACGGCCAGAGGCGCCACTATGAGCTGGCGGTAGGTCTCCTGGCGGCTGTAGCCGGTAAGGAAGTTGAAAAGGTCGGTGAGGTCCTCGCCGAGGGCTGGCGATGCCGTCAAGATGCCGATGTCTTCGTAGAGGCGGGCCGTAGAGGAGTTGTAGTTGCCCGTGCCGATGTGGCAGTAGCGGCGGATGCCCCCCGGCTCTTCGCGTACGACGAGGGCGACCTTTGCATGCGTCTTGAGGCCGATCAGCCCGTAGACGACGTGCACGCCCACTTGCTCCAGCGCTTTCGCCCAACCGATGTTGGCGGCCTCGTCTCCCCTCGCCTTCAACTCGACCAGGGCGGCCACCTGCTTGCCCTTCTCTGCCGCACGTATGAGAGCGGTCACGACCGGGCTGTCGCCCGAAGTCCGGTACAGGGTCTGCTTTATGGCGAGCACGTTGGGGTCGTCCGCGGCGCTTTGGATGAAGGCCTCGGTCGACGTGGCGAAGCTCTCGTAGGGGTGGTGGACGACGATGTCGTCGCTTGCGATGGCGGCGAAGATGTCGGGTGGCTCGCTGTCCACGGGTAGCAGGCGCGCCGGCGTCACCGGCGAGAAGGGTTCGTCTTTCAGGTCAGGGCGGTCCAGGTCGTGGAGCGCCCAGAGCCGCCCATAGTCGAGGAGGCCCTCGGTCTGGTAGACGTCCTCGGCGTGCAGGTCGAGCTCGCGGGCGAGCAGATCCCGCACCTCGGGGTCGAAAGACGAGTCCACCTCCAAGCACACCGCCCGCCCGAAGCGGCGCCGGCGCAGCTCCATCTCGACCGCTTCGAGTAGGTCGTCGGCCTCTTCTTCGGCCAAGGTAAGGTCCGCGTTACGGATGACCCGGAAGGCGTGGCAGCTCTCGATCTCCATGCCGGGGAACAGCTCGGGCAGGAACGCACCGATCACTTCCTCTATGGCGACGAAGCGCTCGCCGTCGGGCAGGCCGACGACGCCGGGCAGGAGCGGCGGGATCTTGATCCTGGCAAAGCGGCGCTCGCCCCGCCGGGGGTCGCGCACCATGACGGCGAGGTTGAGCGACAGGTTGGATATGTAAGGGAACGGGTGGCCCGGGTCGACCGCCAGCGGCGTGAGCACAGGGAACATCTGCGACTCGAACAAGGACTCTGCGTAGGCCACGTCGGCCTTCCCGAGCGAGCCCCACGGGACCAGGCGGATGCCCGCGGCCGCCAGCTCAGGTACGAGGGAGGTGCTATAGATCTCCGAGCGGCGCACGAGCATCTTTTCGACCTCGCCCCTGATCGCCCGTAGCTGGTCGGAAACCGGTGAGCCCTCGGGCGCGGTGCCCGACAGCCCGGCCGCCATCTGGTCCTTCAGGCCGGCAACCCGCACCTGGAAAAACTCGTCCAAATTGCTGGAGAAAATGGCCAGGAACTTGGCCCGCTCGAGAAGCGGCTGGGCGGGGGACTCGGCCAGGGCCAGCACGCGGCGGTTGAACTCGAGGACCGACAGCTCGCGGTTGATGTAGCGCCTCACGCCGGCGCGCTCGGGTAGGTCGGGGGCAGCGACGAGCGCCGGGCCCGCGGCGTCGTCTCGGCTCGCGCCGGTGGCGACTGTCGCGGGGCCTTGTGACATGCGCATCACGCTACCGCGAAGGGGCGGTGACAAACGGCCTGGCAAGCCCAGTGGTTGGCCTGATATCGCCCGCCAGTGCGCCGAGCGCAGACGAGCACGCCGCCTCGCCGTGGGGCCCTCCCCCTTAGCTCTCCCCCGTGACCATGAACTCGTCCCCCTCATCTTCAGGGACGCCGAGATCCCACTCGAGCAGCACGTTTTCGCGCTCGGCATCCCGGATGATGCGCTCCCTGTTGCGGCGGAACTGAGGGTCGTGGGGTGGCAACAGGAGCAGGCGGGCCAAGATGCGCTGACGGAGGTCTTCGATCAGGTTGCGCTCCCCGAAGTCCGAGTCGACCCTCCAGTGCGGTGCGACGGGGCCGAGGTAGACGACCCTGACGTGGCCCCGCGGCGGGCCAGACGGCTCGGGTTGCTGGCTGGACATGTAAGTCGAGCTTACTTAGTGGGGCCGGCGGGCGAGGAGGCGGTTAGGAGCCGGTTGGCCGCACTGACGGTGGCCTGGAGCGAGGCGTCGAGGATGCTCGAGTCGATCCCGACACCCCAGACGACAGTCCCGCCCGACTCGGCCTCCACGTAGGCGACAGCCGAGGCGCCGCTGCCAGAGGTGAGCGCATGCTCGTGGAAGTCGAGGACAGCCATCTTCACTCCCACCTCACCCAGGGCGTCGATGAGCGCGTCGATGGGACCGTTGCCTTTGCCCGAAACCGTCCGGTGCTCGCCGTCGACGAGGAGCTGGGCGCGAAGGGCCGTCGAGTGGGGCTCGCCCGCCCGCTCCGCCGTCACCTCGGCCCCGAGCAGGCACAAGGCGCCCTCTTTTGACAGGTAGGTCTTCTCGAAGACGCCCCACATCTCGGCCGGCCTGATCTCCGTGCCCGTCGCTTCGGTCACGGCCTGCACTTCCCTGGAGAACTCGACTTGGAGCCGGCGGGGAAGGTCGAGGCCGTGCTCGGTGACCATCACGTAGGCCACCCCCCCCTTTCCGGACTGGCTGTTGACGCGGATGATCGCTTCGTAGGTCCTGCCCGTGTCCTTGGGGTCTATCGGCAGGTAGGGGACCTCCCACTTGTCGTAGCCCGCCGGCAGGGCGTCCATGCCTTTTTTGATGGCGTCTTGGTGGCTGCCCGAGAAGGCGGTGTACACGAGGTCCCCCACGTAAGGGTGCCGGGGGTGGACGGGCATGCGCGTGCAGCGCTCGACGACGCGCCTTATCGCCTCTATGTCGTGGAAGTCGAGGCCGGGGTCTACCCCCTGGGAGAACAGGTTGAGGGCGACAGTCGCGATGTCGAGGTTGCCTGTGCGCTCCCCGTTGCCGAAGAGGGTCCCTTCGAGGCGGTCCGCCCCGGCGAGGAGGGCGAGTTCCGCCGCCGCCACCCCAGTGCCCCGGTCGTTGTGGGGGTGCACGGACAGGACGACCGACTGGCGGTCTTGCAGGTGACGGCCGAACCATTCGATCACGTCTGCGAAGACGTTGGGCGTGTAGCACTCCACCGTGGAGGGCAGGTTGAGGATGAGGGGCCGCTCGGGCGTGGGCTCGATGACCTGCGCCACGGCCTCGCATATCTCGAGGGCGAATTCGGGCTCGGCGCCGGTGAAGCTCTCCGGCGAGTACTCGTAGCGCAGTTTGGTGCCGGCGAGGGAGCCCTCGAGCTGGCGGCAGAGGCTCGCAGCGCTGGTGGCGATGTCGACGATGCCCGCCTTGTCCTGGCGGAACACGACCCGGCGCTGCAGCTCGGAGGTCGAGTTGTAGAAGTGGACGATGGCCCGGTGGGCCCCCTTCAGGGCCTCGAACGTGCGCTCGATGAGCTCCTGGCGGCACTGGACGAGGACCTGGATGGAAACGTCCTCTGGGACCAGGTCTTCTTCGATGAGCTGGCGCACGAAGTCGAAGTCCGGGGCGGAGGCGGAAGGAAAGCCCACCTCGATCTCCTTTACCCCGATGTCGATGAGGGCCCCGAAGAGCTCGAGCTTGCGGGGCGGGTCCATCGGCTCGACGAGAGCCTGGTTGCCGTCCCGGAGGTCCACGCTGCACCAGGTCGGGGCGGTTGCGAGCTGACGGGAGGGCCAAGTGCGGTCGGCGAGCACGAGAGGTAGTGTCGGGCGGTACTTGTAGTAGGGCATCTGGGTGGTCGACTTGGCGGGTGCCGGCATCTGCAGCCTTTCTAGGGTATTCGTGAAGATGAAAAAACCTCCTGGCCAGCGGCACAGGAGGTCTCGGCGAGCACCGGGCGGGGAGCTCGCCTAAGGGCTAAGGAGGAGGATGTCGGAGGGCAGCTCGATCATGGTCACCCCCATGGTCCCCCATGTTGAGCAAAATGTCAAGATCATGTGAGCCTGCCTTGACGTCGTCCTACTTTGGGTCTAGGAAGCTCTAGGCTACTAGGCAACGAGCTGAGCGTGAACCTCGACGTAGGTGGGAAGCGTATGAATAGATCGGGGCGTATCTCCCAGCCCGGTGGAAGGTGAAGCGTTGACGGAGGTCAACTTGGACACATCGTGGATGGTGCAGGGGCGCTGCCGTGATTTGCCGCCCGAGATCTTCTTCCCCAGCGACGGGGTGGGGGTAGAAGTTGCCCGCCGCTACTGTGCCGAGTGCCCCGTGAAGGCGCCTTGCCTCGAGTACGCCCTGGAAAACCACATCGAGCACGGGGTGTGGGGAGGGGCCAGCGAGCGCGAGCGCCGGCGGATCGCACGCAGCCGCAAGAGCATACCGGTCCGCTCGGCTGGTGCCCCCGTGCCCAACGGGGCCGCCGAGCCCAGGCCGGCTGCTCCGACTCCTTCCAAGCTCCCCGTCCGCCACTGAGGGCCACTGGACGGCCCCGGCGACACGCGGCCGAGCCGGCTGGCCGGTGCGCTTAGCGCTGGGCGCAGGAGCGGCCGCGACTTCTAAACCTGGTCGCTCAGCCCTGCAGAGCAGCCGTTAAACCACGGAGAGCAGCTGTCCAGCCCCGCAGAGGGGTTGGTGTGGGTCAGCTCTCGGGCTTTTCGCTCGCGTGTGCCGCCCTCTCCCTGGCCACGGCCAGGAGCGCGTCCAGCTCGGAACGGCTGAGCGTCACCTGCTCGGCCGGGCCCGAGGAAGCTGGGGCGCTCACCGCGGGCTGCGGCGACGCCTGGGGGACCGACGGGGCGGTCGCACTAGGCTGGACTGCCACCTGGGGGGCGGGACCGGACGTGACCGCCGGCGGCTCCGCTGGTTGCGAAGCAACGTGCTGGGCGGTGTCCGAGGCCTCGTCGTGGGCCTTGCGGAACTCCTTCATCGCCTCGCCGGCGTTCTTTGCCAGCTTCGGTAGCTGGCTCCCCCCGAACAGCACCACAACCACCAGGAGAACCCAGATCCAGTCCGAACCAAATGCGTATGCGAGCACAGCCCACCTCCTGACAACAGGGCCAACGACCAATATCGTAGCCGCCGTGCGACCGGTCCTGTGTAGCGGGCAATCTGGGCGGGCGGGGCACGGGCTTCCTCCAGTGGGCCGCCCTCCAGTGGGCCGCTCTCCAGTGGGCCGCTCTCCGGTGGGCCGCCGTGAGTAGCAGGGTCGTTGGGCGGACGGCCCACCTTCGTACGACCGGCCTGCTCGAGTGTGTGGTCAACGTGAGCGAGGGTCGCGACCAGGGCGTACTCGCCCTGCTCGCGGGGTCGTGCGGGCCGTGCCTACTCGACGTGCACAGCGACGTCCATCACAACCGCAGCGTGCTCACCCTGGCCGGTCCCCCTGGCGAGGTGGAGCCGGCGGTGCGGGAACTGGCGCGCGTCACGGTGTGCCAGTTGGACCTGAGCCGACACCGCGGGGTGCACCCGCGCTTCGGCGTGCTCGACGTCGTCCCCTTTGTCGGCCTGGAAGGGTGGCCGGTCCGGGACGCCAGGCCCGGGGGCCGGGCGGCCATGGCCGCCGTAGCTGCCCGCGACTCCTTTGCCGCGTGGGCTGCCCGCGAGCTCGGCCTCCCTGTGTTCCTCTACGGACCGGAACGTTCGCTGCCCGACGTCAGGCGGGCGGCCTGGAGGCATCTGGCCCCTGATCTCGGCCCGCCGGCTCCTCACCCGACGGCCGGGTCGGTGGCGGCCGGGTGGCGGCCTCTCATGGTGGCCTACAACCTGTGGATGGCAGAGGAGGTCGGCCTGAAGGAGGCGAAGGCGATCGTGGCCAGGTTGCGCGCGCCGGAGGTGCGGGCGCTCGCCTTCCAGGTGGGGGCCTACTTCCAGGTTTCGTGCAACCTCATCCGACCGCTCCAAGTGGGCCCGGCGGAGGTGTGGGACGAAGTGAGCCGATGGGCCCGGGTCAGCCGGGGCGAGGTCGTCGGTCTCGTGCCGAGGACGGTGCTGGCCGCCACCGCCGAGGACCGCTGGGCCGAGCTCGGCCTGTCGGCAAACCTCACGATCGAGGCACGCCTATCAGAGCGGAGTGGGCGCCGAAGCGGCACCGAGGCGGCCGCCCGTCTACGCCCACCACGCGAACCAGGGCCGCCGGGGTAAGGCGGGCGGCGAGGCACGCCTGGACGTGCCTCGCTGGGGGAAGTCCCGCGGCCTGCAGGCCCTGGCTGTAGGCGTTTAGGAAGCCTGGCTCACCCTGTAAGGGGCGCCGTTCCTCCCTCGGCGGAGGCGGCGCCGCTCGCGCTCGGACAGGCCACCCCAGATGCCGAACTTCTCCGAATTGTCCAAGGCGTACTGCAGGCACTCCTCGCGCACGACGCAGCCACGGCAGACCTCCTTGGCCTCGCGGGTCGAACCGCCCCTCTCCGGGAAGAAGAGATCTGGGTCGACCCCGAGGCAGTTGGCGTACCTTTGCCACGTCGGCGGTCCTGCTTCCCAGCGGGACCCCTGGTAATCGGCCGGTAGGCGCAAAAAGCGCACGATGTCTGTCACCGGCAGCTCCCTCGCTTGTTGTTGGGTCCGGACCGCTGCGGCCGGACGGCCCGCCCGCAGCGTTATGGCAGATGATGTAACTACTGAAGCGTAACTACATCAGTGTCATTCTGCCGCATCCGGGCGGCCAGTGCAAGGGCGGCCGCCGCTTAGGTCTGGCCCGTGGGGCCGGTGGGCGCCGCGCCTCGTCTCAGGCCGGGCGGCGCCCGCGCCTGGCGCGGGTGGTCCTTTTGCCCTCCAAGAAGTCCGAGAGCACGTAATCGCCAAGCGTGCTCGGCGTCGTGAAAAATGCCTTGCCCTTGTTGAGGCGGGCGAGCTGCTCGACGAAACGGCGCAAGTGCCCGGTCGGGTCGAGGGCGAAGGTGTTTATGCGGATGTTTTCCCGAGTACAGCGTGCAACTTCGACCAAGGTCGCGTCGACGGTATCTTGGGTCGGCGGGTAGGCAAAGACCGGCGCGGGCGCGCCGGCGGGCCAGTGCGCCGTCGGCTCTCCGTCGGTGACCATTATCACCTGCTTCGTACCTCGTTGCCGGGCCAGCAGTTTGCGGGACAGGCAGAGCCCGTGTTGGATGTTGGTCCCCCAGTCGTAGTCCCAGGAAACCTCGGGCAAGTCGCGGAAGGAGATCTGGCGGGCGTAGCGGGCGAAGCCCACGATCCCGAGGTAGTCCGAAGGGAACCGGCCGGATATCAAGGCGTGGAGCGCCATCGCCATTTTCTTGGCCGCGACGAAATTACCTCTCATGGGCATGGAGAGCGACAGGTCGAGCATTATCACGGTGGCAGAGCGGGTGAGCGCTTCGGTGCGCTCGACTTCGAAGTCGACCGGCGAGAGCTCGACCGGGGTGCCGGGCCCGCGCCGGGCGAGCGCGTTGCGTACGGTCCGCTCTATCGACAGGTTGAAGGGGTCGCCCCATTCGTAGGCCTTGGTTTCCCCGGCGCGTTCGTGGCCGAGGCCGGGGCGCGCCAAGGGGTGCTGGCCGGAGCGGTAGGGGGCGAGGCGTGCGTAGAGGTCGGCCAGGGCCTGGTCGCCGATGCGACGGAGCCCTCTCGGGGTGAGCCGCAGGCGGCCCTCCTTCTGCTCGACTAGGCCGGACTCGCGAAGTTGGCGGGCGACGCGCCCGAGGACTTCGAGCGAACTCGCGTCGTCGGTCCCGAGGAGCTCTTTCGCCCTGGCAATGTCCACTTCGGCGAGGGCGCCAGGGCTCGGAGCGCCAGCGAGGAGCTGCTCGAGCTGGGTGATGTCGGACAAGTCCGCGACGGCGGCGCTGGCGGGGCCGAGGCCAAGGGCCATGTCCGGGAAGTCCCCGAACATCGAAGTCGCGCCCAGGTGAGCGGCGAGCCGGGCGAGTTCACCGAGCAGGCCCTGTTCGGACTCGAGCAGTGCCTCAGAGAGCTCGTCCAGCTTGGCGCGTTGTTCGGGCGAGAGGGACCCGATGAGCGCCCCTGCGGCAGCCGCTTGGCGCGCCATGGCCTCGAGGAGCTCGTCCAGGGTCTCTGGACGGCCGGGCACGAGGTCGCCGTAGTTTTCCATGAAGCGCTCAAAGTCCGCCTGCACGTCTTCTCCCGCCTCGCGCCGCTCGGCCAGGGAGTTGAGTTCGCCGAGCATCTCCCGCATCCGGGCAAGGTCTTCTGGGCGCAGGTTGGAGAGGGCTTGCTGCATCCTGGAAAAGGCGTCCTTGGCGAGCTCGGCCCGCCTCGCCCGCACCCGTTCGAGCAGTTCGCGCAGCCCCTTCACCTGCCGGCCCGTACTGTCCACGAAGCCGCGCTGCATGAGCCTGCGCAGGGCCTGGTCGACGTCGCCGTGCTCGAGCAGTTCCTCGGAGAGACGCCTGAGGACGTCGTCGCCGGTCATGTCGCCGACCTGCTGGCTGCCGTCCCAGCGGGAGTAGCTCGCTCGGGCCACGGTGCTACTGCCTCGAGCGCGCCTGGTAGCTCGTGACCCCGTCGCGGACGTACTTGTTGAGCCGCTTGGAGAGGTGGAGGCCCTCCAGGACCAGTTCCACGGCGGAGGCGAGCGCCGGCGGGCTCTCGGAGCCGGCCAGCTTGCCTGCAGGCAGGCGCAGGCCGGGGTGCTTCGCGAGGACTTCGACGTAATCCGAGGAGGCGACGTCGTCGCCCACTTCGACGCTCGAGCCGTCGTCCAGCTCGGCGACAGCCTGCGCCAGCTCCGCAGGGTCGACCCGGGCCCTGAAGACCCCGAGCACGGCCTGGCGGTAGAGCCGCGCCACCAGGTCGTCTTCCCCCCCGTCGTCCAGGCTGTCGAGCTCGATCTTGCCGGCGCTGGAGGAGACGAGAGCGGGGAGGTCGCTCACCCGCGGCACCGCCTCGGCCTCTCCCAGACGGAGCGCCCGGCGTAGGGCAGCGGCGGCGAGGGTCTCGTAGTTGGCCACGCCCAGGCGCACCGACACGCCCGAGCGCTGGTTGACCTGGGGGCTTTGGCGGGCGAACTGGGAGAGCTGGGCGACCACCTCGGCCATGTACCCAGGCACGTCGAGCTTCACCCCGTCCATCCCGGCCACCTCTGCCTCTTGGGCGATGACCTCGACCTCGGTGGAGGTGTCGAGCGGGTAGTGGGTGCGGATCTGGGCGCCGAAGCGGTCTTTCAGCGGGGTGATGATCCGCCCCCTGCTCGTGTAGTCCTCAGGGTTGGCCGAGGCCACGAGCATCACGTCCAAGGGAAGGCGGATCTTGTAGCCGCGGATCTGCACGTCACGCTCTTCGAGCACGTTGAGCAGGCCGACCTGGATGCGCTCCGCCAGGTCGGGTAGCTCGTTGATAGCGAAGATCCCACGGTTGGTCCGGGGGACGAGCCCGTAGTGCAACGTGAGCTCGTCGGAGAGGTAGCGACCCTCGGCGACCTTCACCGGGTCGACCTCCCCGATCAGGTCGGCGATCGAAGTGTCCGGGGTGGCGAGCTTCTCACCGAAGCGCTGGTGCCTACCCACCCACTCGACAGGGCAGTCGTCGCCTTTCTCGGCCACCAGTTCCCGCGCGTAGCGGGAGACCGGGTGGTAGGGGTCGTCCAGGATCTCCGAACCCGCGACCACGGGGAGGACCTCGTCCAAGAGGTCCACCAGGCCGCGCATCAGCCTGGTCTTGGCTTGGCCCCGCTCGCCCAGGAAGATGATGTCGTGCCTGGCTATGAGGGCGTTCTCCAGGGCGGGCAGCACCGTCGAGTCGTAGCCGACGAGGCCTTCGACGACGGGCTTCCTCGCCGCGATGCGGGCCGCCGCGTTGGCCCTCACTTCTTCTTTCACGGGCCGGGAGCGCCAACCGGAGGCGCGCAGCTCGCCTAGCGTCGCGGGCAGGGGATTGCCGAGGGTGCTCAACCGTTTCCTTTATAGCCGCCGCTGCTGGTTTTGCGACCCCCAGCGGCTTGGCCAGGAGCCTTGCTGATGGGGGCGCCGGGCCAGGACCTGGGCGGGCGCTGGGCCGCCATGCCCTCGGAGGAGGCCCTCCGCCGGAGCTTCCCCGCCCCCGAGTTCGACGACAGCTGCTGGCACGCCCTTTCGGTGCCGGGCCACTGGAGGCAGGAGCCGGCCTTCGCCGGCTCGGACGGTCCCGTGCTGTACCGGCGGAGCTTCGACGCCGCCCCCCTCTCGGCCGGGGAGAGAGCGTGGCTCGTCATGGAGGGCGTGTTCTACCAGTCCGACGTGTGGCTGGACGGGTCCTACCTGGGCGACACCGAGGGCTACTTCTTTCCCCACGAGTTCGAGGTCACCAGCTTGATCGGCGCCCGCCGCGAGCACCTGGCCGCGATCGAGGTGTCGAGCCCGGCGGGGCGCGACGCCGGGAGGGCACTGCTCGGGTCTTGGGCCGACCCCGGTTGCATCGACCCCGCCTACAACCCAGGTGGCATCTGGGCACCCGTGCGCCTCGCCACGACCGGGCCGGTCCACATCGCTTCGCTCAGGCTGGCCTGTCCCGAGGCGACCAAGAGGCGGGCGGTGCTCCAGCTGTCGGCCGTCTTCGACAGCGCTTTGCGGGGCAGTGCCGAGGTCGTGAGCGAAGCCTGGCTCGTCACGGGGAACGGGCCAGCCGGCCCGAGCGGGGCGGTCGTCGCGAGCGCCACGAAGCGGCTCCCCCTCATCGCTGGGCACAACCGGGCCAGCTGGCACCTGGAAATTCCCTCACCCGAGCTTTGGTGGCCCGCCGGCCTTGGGGGCCAACGCCTGTACGAGGTGGCCGTGAGAGTCGAAGCGGGCGGTGGGCCTAGCGACTCCCGGGTGCTTCGCACCGGGCTCCGTCAGGTGCGCATGGGCCAGATGTCGTGGCAGGTGAACGGCGAGAGGGTGTTCCTCCGGGGCGCTGACTTGGTGCCCACGAGGCGCGACCCCGCAGGCGCGACCCGGCCGGAAATAGCCCGTGAGGTGGGTCTCGCCCTCGAGGCCGGGCTCAACCTGCTGAGGGTGCACGACCACGTGGGCCGCAGCGAGCTCTACGACGCCGCCGACGGGGCGGGCCTGCTGCTCTGGCAAGACTTGCCTTCGAACCGAGCGAGCCGGTGGGTGGCGCGCCGCCAAGCGGTCCGCCAGGCCCACAAGGCGGTTGGGTTGCTCGGCCACCACCCCTCGGTGGTCGCCTGGTCCGCCGGCGCCGACTACCTGTCCCAGGGCAAGCAGGGCATCGCGCCGGCGTTACGGGTGCTGCCCCGCGCGGTCGCTGGTGCCCCCGGCTCGTGGCTGGCGGACGCCGCCGTCCGGCGAGCCTTCGACCGGGCGGACAGGTCTCGCCCAGCCCTCGTTCACCCGGGCACCGCCGGCTTCAGCCGGCTCGTTCCGAGGCCAGCCAACGCGGCCGGCCTGCTCCGGATGGCATCGCTGTGGCCGTCGGCCGTACGGTTCGTGGCCTTGCGCGCCGCGACCGCGGTGCCCGAAGAGGCTTCCTTCATGACGCCGGCGCGCTGGCCCGAGCTCGACTGGGAGCAGCTGGAGGGCCACTTCGGCTTGGACCGGGCCGAGCTCCTGGGCCGCTTCCCCCCCGCCTCTTATGCCAGCTTCGAGGCCTGGCGCGAGGCCACCCAACGGGCTCAGGCGCAACTGGTGCGCTCTGGCGCGGAAGCCCTCCGCCGGCTGCGCTCCCACCCGGCAGGCGGCTTTTGCGTCCACCGCCTGAACGACACGCAGCCGGCGGTGAGCTGTTCCCTGCTCGGCCACGACCGCCGGCCCAAGGCGGCGTGGCTCGCCCTCGCGGGGGCGTGCTCACCGTTGCTCGCCGTCGCCAGCTGGCCGGCGCCCGCCTACCCGGCCGGGACCAGGGCTGCCTTCGACCTGCACGTGGTCAATGACCTCTCGGAGGACCAAGAAGACCTTGTCTTCGAGGCGCGTGCGACCTGGCCCGGGGGAGGCACCATGTCGCGCTTCGCCGGTCGCGCGCCGAAGGCGTCTTGCCGCTTCGTCGGCCGCTTCGTTGTCACGCTGCCCTCCCGGGCGGAGCTAGACGGGAAAGGCGCGGGTGCCGGCGGGGAGCGAGGCGATCGCTCCTCTGGCGGTCCTGGCGCGGCCCAGGATGAGACTGCCGGCTCGAATTGGCTGCGCCTCCAGCTTGTCCTCTGGCGCGCCGGCGAGGTCGTTTCTACCAACAGCTACGAAAGCCGGGTAACCCTCTGGTAGTAGAGCCTGGGCGCTGGTAGATCTGTCGGGGTGGCCCGGTTCCTTTCGCCGGAGTGGTTCGCAGAGCTCGCCGAGCAAGGCGCCGGCCCGGCCGGTACGGCGCCCCGCCGGCCCGACTTGGTAGTCGAGGTCGCGGTCGCCGGACTGGCGGAAGGCGAGCTACGTTACCAATTGGTGGTGGAGGGGGAGCAGGTCCATGCTGTGGCCGCGGGGGAGGGTGCTTGGCCGCCCGAACTGCGCCTGGCCACCGACTACGAGACCGCCGCCGGCATCGCCTCGGGCCAGCTGTCGGCTGCCGACGCCTTGGCTTCGGGCCGGGCCAAGGTCTCGGGCGACGCCTCGGCTCTGTACACCTTGGCCGGTCACCTGGCCGGTCTCGACCTCCTGCCGCCTGCACTGCGGGCGGCCACGACGTTCTAAGCGGGTTCTGAACGGGATGGCTGTCTACCCGCACGAGAGGCCAGGTTGGTACAGGGACCCTGACGACCCGCGGAAGCTGCGTTACTGGGACGGGACGTCTTGGACGGGCAGGGCGAGGAGGCAGCCACCTTGGGCGTCGCGGGCCGAGGCCCTGGAGGTGGGCTGCGAGGACTTCGACCGCTCCATCGAGGGGCCGGTCCACCCGCGGGAGCTACGCCAGCCCGTGGCCAGCGGGGCGTGGTCGCGCGAGTGGCTCGCTTGGCGTGGGCACCCACCCATCGTGGCCTGGCACCGCCGGGGCAGCAGCGGGGTCGCCAGCACGGGGTGGGCTGCTCGGCCCCAACCCACGGCCAAGGGCGGCCCGGCCCGGCGACCGCTCCTCGCGCTGGTTTGCCTGGTGCTCGTGGCGGTGGCCGTGGTCGTGTCGAGCGTGGCCTTCATGTCGCCCTACGCCAGGCATGAGATGGCCGTCCAGCGGGCGACCGCCCGAACTGACTCTCACTTCGCCACCCTGGCCAACGCGGACTGCCATGCCGTCCTGCCCAAGTACCGCGAGGTGCTGGCCAGGGGCGTCAACGGGCCCGCCGTCGCGGCTGCGGCCACCGAGGTCGACCGGCTCCGCACCCGGCTCTCTTCGCTGCGCGTCTCGCAGCTGGCCAGCGCGACCGTGATCGAGTGGCTCGGGGCGTGGCGTCACTTCACCGACTTCGAGCGGCGCTACGCGGCGAGGATCGGTCGTCCCGTGCGGGATGGCGGCCAGGTCTCGTCGCGCAAGCTCGGCTCGCGCGCCACAGCCGCGGCTGCACGCGCTCGTCAACAAGCAGATCGTTGGGCCTCCTTCGCCGACCAGTTCACCGCCAACCTGCGGGTCACCGCTTGCAGTCTCGAGCCATCCCTGCCCTGACCAGTCTCGGGATGGCCCGAAGGCCCTGAGGATATGCGAAGAACTTTTTTGAAGGGTTGCGCGAGGGGCGCCTAGGCGGGATAGTGGTAGATCTAACCCCGACCCAGCTCCTGCCCATGGAGGTGCAGCGCAAGATGCTCTGTGACGTGGTGGACGACCATTTCCTCGCCAAGTACCGCGCCCTGCTGGACGCCGAGGACGAGGCCTTCGACGACCTCGAGCACGCTTACGAGGACGGCGACCGGGCCCACTTCGACAGTGATCTGGCCGCCTGGCGGGCGGCCATCGAGCGCAAGCTCTCTTACCTCCACCAGTTGGGCCTGGTCAGCCCGCCGGCCTTAGCCCACTAGCCTCCCAGGCTCACTAGGTGAGCAGCTCGAGGGCCGCGACCGCGTCGCGCTCTTCGACCAGTTCGGCGGTGCTCCGTTCGATGCGCTGGCGGGAGAAGTCGTTGACTTCCAAGCCTTCGACAACCCGGTAAGACCACCCGCCCGCCGTCACGGGCACGGAGGAAAAGATCCCAGCGGGGACCCCGTACGCGCCTTCGGACCAGACCGCCATCGACGTCCACCCACCCTCGGCCGTGCCGAGCGCCCAGTCGCGGACGGTGTCGATGGCCGCGTTGGCCGCCGACGCGGCGGAGGACGCCCCCCGGGCCTCGATGACGGCCGCCCCACGTTGTTGCACGGTGGGGATCAGCTCCTTTTCGACCCAGTCCAGCCCGCCCACGGCGTCGAGTGCGGGCCGGCCTTCGACCCTGGCGTGGAAAACGTCGGGGTACTGGGTGGCCGAATGGTTGCCCCATATGGCGAGGTTGCTCACGTCGCTGACGGCAGCGCCGGCGCGAGCTGCCACCTGCGCCACGGCCCGGTTGTGGTCGAGGCGGGTCATCGCGGCGAAGGACTGAGGGGGCAGGGGGGAAGCGCCCTGGCCGGCATTGTGGGCGGCGACCAGGCAGTTGGTGTTGGCCGGGTTGCCGACAACGAGCACCCGGACGCTCCGCTTGGCGGCCGCGGCAAGCGCCTTGCCCTGGGTCTTGAAGATGCTCCCGTTGGACTCGAGGAGGTCACGGCGTTCCATGCCCTTGGTGCGCGGCCTCGCCCCCACCAGCAGGGCCACGTCCGCATCGCCGAAGGCTTCCTCGGCGTCGGCTGAGGTGGTCACCCCCGTGAGCAGTGGGAAGGCACAGTCTTCGAGTTCCATCATCACGCCGCGGAGAGCCCCGAGGGCCTCGGGGATCTCGAGGAGTTGGAGCGCGACCGGCTGGTCCGGGCCGAGCATGGCCCCGCTGGCCACCCGGAAGAGCAAGCTGTAGGCGATCTGGCCGGCGGCCCCGGTGACCGCAACCTTCAGCGGGCGCGCTGGCGTCCCGCTCGAGAGTGCTGACATGGCCGCCACCTTATAGTCGCTCGATTATGGCGGCGGCGAACTCGGAGGTCTTTACCTCTTTGGCCCCCTCCATCTGGCGGGCGAAGTCGTAGGTGACCACCTTGTCGGCGATCGTCGCTTGCATCGCCCTCACGATGTCGTCGGCCTCCTCCTGCCAACCAATGTGCTCGAGCATGAGCACACCCGACAGGAGCACCGACCCCGGGTTTACCTTGTCCTGCCCGGCGTACTTGGGGGCCGTGCCATGAGTTGCCTCGAAGATGCCGTGGCCAGTCACGTAATTGATGTTGGCGCCCGGTGCGATCCCGATGCCGCCAACCTGGGCGGCGATGGCGTCGGAGAGGTAGTCGCCGTTCAGGTTGGTGGTGGCGATCACGTCGAAGTCCTCCGGGCGGGTGAGGACCTGCTGCAAAGTGATGTCGGCGATGTTGTCCCTAACGAGGATCTTTTCGCCGGGCTTGCCCCCGCAGTCCTCCCACGCCACCGCCACGTCGGCGAACTCTTCGCGCGCCACCTCGTAGCCCCACTTGCGGAAGGCGCCCTCGGTGAACTTTTGGATGTTGCCTTTGTGGACGAGCGTGACCGAGCGCCGGCCCCGGTCGACGGCGTACTGGAGGGCGGCCCTCACCAGGCGCTTGCTCCCGGTGACGGACACCGGCTTGATGCCGATCCCGGAGTCGGGGCGGATGTTCCAGCCGAGCTCGTCGTGGAGCATCTCTATCAGCCGTTTGCACTCGGCCGTACCCTCTTCGAGCTCGAGACCGGCATAGATGTCCTCTGTATTTTCCCTAAAGATCACCATGTCTACGAGCTCTGGGCGCTTGACGGGGGAGGGCACGCCCTGGAACCAGCGCACCGGGCGCAGGCACACGTACAGGTCGAGCACCTGGCGCAGGGCAACGTTGAGCGAACGCAAGCCGCCACCGACCGGGGTCGTGAGCGGCCCCTTGATCCCGATCAGGTACTCCCGGAAAGTGTCGAGCGTCTCCTCCGGGAGCCAGTCGCCTGTCTGCTTGAAGGCCTTCTCGCCTGCCAGCACCTCCTTCCAGGTGATCCGGCGCCCACTCGCGCGCTTGGCTACGGCGGCGTCGATGACGGCCCTGGCCGCCGGCCAGATGTCTACGCCGGTGCCGTCGCCTTCGATGAAGGGGATTATGGGTTCATCGGGGACCCGGAGCTTGCCCCCGGGGCCCATGGTGATCTTCTCGGGCATGACCGGCCAGCCTAGGTCCCTAGGACAGGGCCAGGTTGGCGTGGATCCGCCGGGTCGCCTCAGAGCGGTTCAGGGTGTAGAAGTGGAGGCCGGGAGCCCCCTTTTCGAGCAGCTGGCCACATAGTTCGGTGGCGGCGGCGACGCCGGCCTCGGCCACGGCCGCCGGCCCGCCGCGCTCGGCGGCAGACTCGAGGCGCTCCACCAACCAGGGGGGGACGGCGCTCCCCATCTCGGCCATGCGGGGCACCGACGAGAGGCTCGTGACCGGCATTATCCCGGGTATCACTGGCTTATCGACGCCATGGCCACCCAGGTCGTCCATCAGGGAGAGGTAGTCCTCCGCCTCGAAGAAGAACTGGGTCACGGCGAAGTCGGCTGCCCTCAGCTTTTGGGCCAGGTAGCGACGGTCTTCGGCGAGGCTGCTCGCACGCGGGTGCCCCTTGGGGTGCGCAGCCACACCGATGCAGAACCCGCCCACCGCCCTGGCCAGCTCGACCAGCTCCAAGGCGTGCGCCAGCTCGCTCCGCCCCTCCAAAGCAGCATCGCCAGGCGGGTCGCCGGCTAGGGCCATCAAGTTTTCGATCCCCGCTTTGCGGAAACTGACCAAGATGTCGGCGAGCTCGAGGCGGGTGTGGCCGGCGCAGGTCAAATGCGCCATCGGGTTCAAGTCTGTGAGGCGGAGCATCGACACGACGAGGCCGGTGGTCCGCTCGCGCGAGGACGGCCCACCCCTGTAGGTGACCGACACGAACGAGGGCCTGAGCGGCTGCAGCTCGAGCAGCGTCTGGACCAGCCGGGCCTGCTCGGCATCGTTCTTCGGCGGGAAGAACTCGAAGCTGTAGGTCCTCCCCCGCGCCAGCAGGTCGGACACCTTGGTCATCGGACCGCCGCTGACAGGGCAGCCTCTGCCGCCAGGACAGCGTTGCGCAGCAGCATCGCCACCGTCGTCACGCCCACGCCACCGAGGCGCGGGGTGACCCAACCCGCTACCTCGGAGCAGCGCTCGTCCACGTCGGAGAACGCCCGCTTGCCCTCCCAGGTCATGCCGCCGCCAACCACGCAGGACCCAGGCGCGACCACGTCCGGGGTGATCATGTTGGGCACACCGGCGGCACCGACGACTATGTCCGCCCGCCGAGTGTGCTCGGCCCAGTCCTTTACCCCGGTGTGCACCACCGTGACGGCCGCGTTGGCCCCTGGTTCTTTGAGCGAGAGCAGGAGGGCGAGCGGCCTGCCGAGCGTCGGGCCCCGGCCCACGATGACCACGGAACGGCCCTCGACCGGCACCCCGTAGTGGGCGAGCATCGCCTTGATGCCGAGCGGCGTGCAAGGCCGGGGGTGCCCCGGCTCCCCCAGGGCCAAGTACCCGAGGTTGACCGGGTGCAACCCGTCGACGTCTTTGGAAGGCAGGACCCGGGTGAGGGCCTCCGCGTAGTCGAAGCCGGCGGGCACCGGGTTTTGGATGAGGAAGCCGTCCACGCCGGGGTCCTCGTTGAGCTGGTCCACGGCTTCCAGCAAGTCTGCTTGAGAGGCACCGGCCGGCAAGCGCACGTCGACCGAGCGGAGACCGTAGCGTTCGCTCATCTCGTGTTTCCGAGCTACGTAGTGCGCGCTCGCCGGGTCGTCGCCGACCAGGACCGTGCCGAGGCCGACGCCCTTGCCGGCGGCCCGCAACTTGGCGACGCCCTCGGCCACCTCAACCAGCGCCGCTTCGGCGACCGGCGCCCCGGACATGATGATTGCGCTCAATGCCGGAACTGCCGTTCGCCGGTCAGCACCATCGCTATGCCCAGTTCATCGGCGGCTGCTATGAGGTCGGCGTCGCGCACCGACCCACCGGGTTGAGCCACGCAGGCCACTCCCGCGGCTGCCACCGCGTCGAGCCCGTCGCGGAAAGGGAAGAAGGCGTCGCTCGCCGCCGCGCCGCCCTTGGCCCGCCCCGCCGCCCTCGACGTGGCGAGCTCGCCCGGTGATACCCGGTTTTGCTGGCCTCCGCCGATGCCGACGGCGACGCCGTCCTTCACGAGCACGATGGCGTTGGACTTGACCGCGGCGCACACCCTCCAGGCGAGCTCGAGGTCAGCCCAGCCTTGCTCGCTCGGGTGGGCCTTCGTCACTACCTTCCAGTCTTCGGGCCGGGTGGAAAAGCGGTACGGGCTCTGCACCAGCCAGCCCCCGCTCACCTGGCGCACGTGCCAGGCTTCGCCCGACGGGGCCGGCGCAGAGAGCACGCGGGTCGCCTTGCGCTTGGCTGCCAGGCGGGCGAGGGCGGCATCGCTGTAGCTGGGAGCTATGACCACGTCAGCCTGCGCGTTGGCAGCCATCGCCTCTGCGACTGCCTCGTCTACCGGTCCCGAGAGGGCGACGATGCCCCCGAACGCGGACATCGGGTCCCCTTCGAAGGCTTTTTGGTAAGCCTCGACCAGCGTTGGCGCGACCGCGGCGCCGCAGGGGTTGGCGTGCTTGACCACGACGGCCGTTGCCGGCCCGAGGTCGGAGATGTCGTGGAGCAGCGTCCAGGCCGCGTCGGCATCGTAGAGATTTAGATAGGAAAGGGGGATGCCCTGGTGCTGGACGACCGAGTCCCACCAGCTGGCCCGGCCGGTGCTGCGGTAGCGCGCCCCAAGCTGGTGCGGGTTTTCTCCGTAGCGGAGGGTCTCTGCGAGCTCCAGGGAGAAGTGGAGCGTAGGCGGGAGGGCCCCCTGGCTGGCGCTCGCCCGGGGGGGCGCAGCCTCCCCTGTCGCCTCCAGGTGGCCGTCCAGCCACGACACGATGGCCGCGTCGTACGCGGCGGTGAGGGCGAAGGCTTTGCGGGCGAGCCGCAGGCGCAACGGCTCGCCTATACCCCCCTCGGTTTTCACTGCCTCGGCGACTTCTCGGTAATCGGCGGGGTCCGAGACGACGGTGACGCGAGCGAAGTTTTTGGCGGCCGCCCGCAGGAGGGTCACACCTCCGATGTCGATCGTCTCGACGGAAGGCTTCTCGAAAAACGGGTAGAGGTTGCACACCACGACCCCCACCGGGTCTATCCCCTGCTTCGCGAGGTCCGCCTCGTGGGCTGGGTCGGACAGGTCGGCCAGGATGCCCGCGTGCACGCGGGGGTGGAGGGTCTTCACGCGGCCGCCGAGCATTTCGGGCGAGCCCGTCAGGTCTTCCACGCTCTGGTGGGGGAGGCCGGCCGTGGCCAGGGCTACTGCTGTCCCGCCGCTCGCCACGAGCTCGTAACCGGCGCCGGCGAGGGCCCTGGCGAGCTCCTCGAGGCCGGTCTTGTCGTGGACCGAGAGCAAGGCTTTCATGGACGGCTCCTTTCTATCCTGCAAGCGAGCGAGGAACTCTTTGATCGTTTCGGGGTACAGCCGGCGCTCCACCGCCTTGATCCTTTCGTGGAGGGTCTCTTCGGTGTCGCCCGGGAGCACCGGGACCTCTTCCTGCGCGAGCACCGGCCCGGCATCGACCTCCTCGGTGGCGATATGGACGGTGGCGCCGGTCACGCCGACGCCGGCTTCGAGCGCGTCGCGGACCGCGTGCCATCCCTTGAACGCGGGCAACAGTGCCGGGTGAGTGTTCAAGATGCGCCCCCGGAACGCCTCGAACATCGCGCTCGTGAGCACCGTGCCGAAGCCCGCCATGGCGACCACGTCGGCGCCGTGCCGGCGCAGTGCTCCGACCACCTCCGCCGTGTAGGCGCCGCGGTCGAACCCCGGCCCGAAGCTCTTCCGGGCCACGAGCTCTGCAGGCACGCAGGCCCGCTCGGCCACCTCTAGCGCCCGGCACGGCCGGTCCGCGACGACTGCGCACACCGGGAGGCCTGCCGCGAGCAGGGCTTCGAGGAGCGTCCCGCTCCCGGAGGCCAGCACGGCGAGGCGGAGCGCCGGCGGGTTGGTCGGGGGAACCACGGAGATGACCCTACTAGGGCCCCGAGAGGGGGGCAGAGGCCGGCGCAGCGCCCGGTACGCTTCTTTGAGGCTCCCCACATGAACGTCGACCACCTCGTCAGCACCTACGGGTACTGGGCTGTCCTCTTGCTCGTCATGGCCGAGAGCCTGGGCGTCCCCCTTCCCGGGGAAACCGCGCTCATAGCAGCGGGAACCTACGCCGGCGCGACCCACCGGCTCTCTGCGTGGTTGATCTTCCTGGTGGCCTCCGCGGCGGCCATCCTCGGCGACAACATCGGTTACTGGATCGGCGACAAGGGCGGTTACCGCCTCGCCCGCCGCTACGGGCCCAAGATCCATTTGAAAGAGCGCGAGCTCAAGGTCGCTCGCTACGTCTTCGACCGCCAGGGTGCCAAGGTCGTTTTCTTCGGCCGTTTCGTCTCGGTGCTGCGGACTTACGCGGCGTTCCTCGCTGGCACGAGCCGCATGCGCTGGCGCATCTTCCTTCCCGCCAACGCGCTCGGAGGCGTGGTGTGGGCCGCGATCTACAGTGCCGCCTCTTACTTCGCCGGCAAGTCCCTCGAGCACTTCTCCGGCAAGATCGACCTCGGATTGGGGGGCGCGGCAGTGGTGGTCATCGTGGCGCTCCTTCTCGTGGTGCGCCGGTCGGTCGCGAAGCTAGCCGAGAGGGCCGAGCGCGCCTACCCGGGGCCGCTCGATCACCTCGACGGCAAAACCCTGCAGCCCGAGCCGCCCCCCCAGCCGAAGGCCCCCGAGAAGGTCAAGGGCTGAATGGGCGAGCGAGCGGAGCCACTACCACGCTCCGGCTCACTAGGGCCCGGCTCACTTGGGCCCGGCTCATTAGGGCGAAGCCGGGAACACCTTGGCGTCGCCGAAGCTGTAGATGTGGCCCTTGGCCCCGAGCAGCCAGTAGCCCCGCCCGTCGGGCGTGGCGGCAATGGCGGTCACGGGCACGGGTAGGGCCTCGCCCTGGCCCGGCACCGAACCGTAGAACCCCGCGTCGCCCCAGGTGCTCACCCCGCCGTCCATGCCAGCCTGCCACGCACCGTTGCCTGATGGCGTCACGGCCGTCCCGACCAAGGTGGTCGCCTGCGCCGTCCCCGGGCCTCCGGAGACGAACTCGTTGCCCGGGTAGAGGAAAACAGCACCGTCGTCGCCCGCCGTCACGATGTAGCCCCCGGCCGGGCGGGCAACAATAGCGTCGAAGGGCGCCAGGTGGCTGGTGGGCATCCCGATGACACGAGCGTTGCCGAAGCCGTAGACGTGGCCGGCGGCGGAGAGCAGCCAGTAGCCCCGCCCGTTGGGGGTGGGAGTGATCCCGACCACCGGGCCGGCGGGCTTGGTGTGCCGGATCAGGAGCGAGCCGTACTTGGGGGCGTCACCGAAGCTGTAAACGGCGCCGTTGGCCGTTGCCAGCCAGTAGCCCTTGTCGTCGTAGGTGCGCGCCATGCCGACGACGCGGCCGCCCGCCGCCGCCTCGCCTGCCGGCAGCGAACCATAGAAGTGGGCGTCCCCGAAGGCCGACACCGCCCCGTCCGCCCGCACGAGCCAGTACCCCTGCCCGTCACGGGTCGACACGATGCCCACGTACTGCCGGGCCGTCGAAGCTGGCAGCTGGCCCGAGGTAACACTGAAGGTCGCGGTGGCCACCACGTGGCTCTTGCACGCCTTGGCCACGAGCTCGTAGCGGCCTGGGGTGGTGGGGGCGCCCAGCCCGGCTTTGCCCGCTCCGCCCAGGTAAGACGGGACCACAAAGCTGACCGACCAGGAGCCGTTGGTTTGGACGGGCGTGGTCATCTGCGTGAGCGGCCCCTTCCCACCGGGGCGCTCGAAGTCGAAGCCAAACCAGTTGGTCCCTGCGTTGCAGCCGCTCCCGGCCTTGCCGCTCACGGTTACGACGGTCCCAGGCGGGCCCGAGGAGGTCGACAACGTGAGCTTCTTGGAGGCAGATGGCCCGCCGCACGCCGACAGTCCGGCCGATGCCACGACCACCAGGGCCAGGCCGCCGAAGAGCGACCGAGCGGAGCGTCGGGGCCCGGGCGTGCCTGTCTGGCGCCTCGGCCGAGGCGCGCGAGCCAGTCGGCTCGCGCGCCTAGGAGCCCTGGTCACGTCTGCAGATTATGGCCTCGGTGGGCCTCGCTGGGTACAGGCCCACGGGGAGCCCTGCCCAACCCTGCCGACGGGGCGCTCAGCGGTTGGCCAGGTTGGCGCGGATCCTCTCCAGGGCGCCGAGCACCGCGGCACGCTCGGCACGCGTGAAACCCGTCAACGCCCGCTCGTCGAGCTCGGCCATCTCGCGCAGGACGTCTCCTCGCAGCTCTCTTCCCTTGTCTGTGAGCACCAGCCGCACGAGGCGCCGGTCGTGCTGGTGAGGTTCGCGCCGTAACAGGCCGGCAGCCTCCATCCGTGTCGCTGCCCTGGTCACGGTGGGGGTGGCTATGCCTAGGCGGCGTGCCACTTCGCCGGGCGCCAAGCCGTCCTCGTCCCAGAGGCAGGACAGGACGTACTGCTGGCCCTCGTGGATGCCATGGCGAGAGAACGCCGCAGTGGACGCCGATGCCAGGGCGCGCTTGGCCTCCCAGAACGCCGCCTGGAACGCGTTGTCGCCCAGCTTGACCACGGCACCACAGCGTAGGCGCCAGGCACGTGCGGGCGTGTGCCGTCGTTCACGACCATCACTCACGGCGGACATGCTGGACTGCTTACACGCGTGTAGTTAGCATGGTGCCGTGACCGGCGTCGAGGCGCTGGATGTGTTCTGTGGGGCTGGTGGGCTCTCGCTCGGGCTGGAGGCTGCTGGCGTCACCGTGGTCGCCGGGGTCGAGCTGGACGCGGACGCGGCTGCCACCTGGGCCGGCGCCCATCCCGGGGCCGAGCTGGTCCACGGTGACGCCAACCGCGTCCAGTGGCGTCGCTTCGACGGCGTCCACCTGGTCGTCGGCGGCCCACCCTGCCAGCCTTGGAGCATCGGTGGGCTTCGTCGTGGCCAGAGCGACGAGCGCGACGGGTGGCCTGCCTTCGTCTCGGCGCTCGCCTGTCTGCGGCCCCGCGCTTTTTTGGCCGAAAATGTCGCCGGCTTGACCGAGGGGGTCATGCGGTCGCGCTGGGGCGAATTGCTACATGAACTGGCCGGGCTCGGCTACGTACTGAGCGCGAAGGTGGTCAACGCCGCCGATTACGGCCTGCCCCAAAAGCGACGCCGGTGCATCGTGGTGGGAGTGCGCGACGGGGAGCCGTACTCGTTCCCGGTGCGCACTCACGGCCCGGGACGGAAGAAACCTTGGAAACGAGCGGGAAGCGTGGTGAAGGCCGAGCCTTTGGGCGAGCCCAACACCTCCCTTGTCACCTACGCGGCCCGGCCAGATCTGCGGAAGGGCCCCTATGCCGGGCATGTCTTCAACGGCGGCGGGCGCCCTATCGACCTCACCGCCCCCGCGCCCACGTTGCTCGCGTCCATGGGGGGCAACAAGACACCATGGCTCGACACACAAGGCGTCGTGCCTGCCTACCATGCCCACCTGCTCGCAGGAGGCAAGCCTCGGTCCGGCGTCGTGCCGGGCGCCAGGCGTGTTACTGCTGAGGAGGCGGCCCTCCTCCAGAGCTTCCCTCGCTGGATGTGCTTCGCCGGGCGGCGCTCGAGCCGCTACCGCCAGGTGGGCAACGCCGTCCCCCCGCTGTTGGCCGAAGTGCTCGGGCGGGCCATCCTCCTCCGGCTGGGCGGCGGCGATAATTCCGGAGGGACGCTCGAAAACCCACGTGCTCCACTCGGCGCGCGCCAGCTGTACCATTAACTTTGGTGAAGGAAAAGGAGCCGCCGGCCCGCCAGGCTTGGAAGGCCATGCACGCGCTGGTCGTACACGACAACGACCAGCGAAAGCGCGAGCTGACGGGGGAGCTCGGTATGCCGTTCGGGCACGTGAAAGCGCTCTTCCGGGCCGCCGGCCACGAGGGTGCCACCATGAACGACTTGGCGCTCTCGATGGGCTGCGAGGCCTCCTACGTGACGAGCGTCGTGGACAGCCTCGAGCAGCACGGTTTGGTCGAGCGCCAGGCTCACCCGAGGGACCGGCGGGTGAAGGTTGTCGTCCCTACCTCCGAGGGACTGGCGGTGGCCAAGCACGCCGAGGACCTGTTCTGGGAGCCGCCGGCGGCGTTCAGGACCCTGACCGCGGAGGAGCAGCGCCAGCTCCGGGACCTGCTGGCCAAGATGACGGGCACGGGTGCCGGTGGCGACGAAGCGCCTGCGTGAACCGGGTTACTGAAGTTCTCCAAAAATTTTTGTTCACTTAAGTGAAGTAGCTCGGCTAGTGTCGGGCGTTATGAGCCGCAATCGATACCTACCCGACTGGGCCGTGCTCTTGGTCAGTTGCGCCGCCCAGTTCATGGTCGTGCTGGACTTCTCGATCGTCAACGTCGCGCTGCCCTCCATGCGCCACAGCCTCGAGCTGTCGCCTGCCGGCCTTCAGTGGGTCGTCAATGCGTACGCGCTCAGTTTCGCCGGCTTCTTGCTGTGGGGGGGCCGGGCGGCCGACTTGCTCGGGAGGAAGCCCGTCTTCATGTCCGGCCTCGGCCTGTTCACCCTCGCCAGCCTGGCCGGGGGACTGTCCCAGAGCGGCGCCGAACTCGTGGCTGCCCGGGCCGTGCAGGGCCTTGGCGGGGCCGTCCTGGCCCCGGCCACGCTCAGCCTCCTCACCACGACTTACACCGACGCCCACGCTCGCGCCAGGGCCCTCGGTGCGTGGTCGGCCACCGCCGCGAGCGGCGCGGCCGCCGGGGCGCTGCTCGGAGGAGTGCTCACCGAACTGGTCGGCTGGCGTTCGGTGCTGTTCGTCAACGTGCCGATCGGGGCCGCCCTGCTGGTGGTCGCCAGCCGGGCCCTTCGTCCCGCCGCCAGCCGGGCCGTGGCCAGCATCCGGGACCTCGACCTGGCCGGGACCCTGACGGGGACCGCCGGGCTCACCGTGCTCGTGTACGGCATCGTGAGCACCGACAGCCACCCGTGGGGTTCGGCTCGGACGGTCGTTGTCTTGCTGGTGGCGGCGCTGCTCCTGGCCGCCTTCCTGGCGGTTGAGGCGCGGCTCGCGTCCAGGCCTCTGATGCCGCTGCGGGTGTTTGCCAACCGCTCGCTCAGCGCAGCCAACGGCATGGCGTTCATGGTCGGCACCGTGCTGTTCGGGGCGTCCTTCTTCCAGTCTCTCTACCTCCAGGAGGTGGATGGTTACAGCGCCCTGCGAGCGGGCATGTCCTTCCTCCCCCAGGCGCTCGTCACGCTGGTGACCTCGCTCAGCATGGCCCGGCTGGTCCGCCGGACCGGGCCGCGGCCGATCCTGCGCTTCGCGCCTCTTCTTGCCGCCGGCGGGCTGGCTTGGCTCGCCCAGCTGCGCCCAGGGGCAACCTACTTCGAGGACATACTGGGCCCGTTCGTCTTGATAGGCGTGGGTATTGGTGCTTGCTTCGTGCCGATGACGCTCGCTGCCACCTCCGGCGTCGAGCACCGCGAGCAGGGACTTGCCTCCGGGATCGTCAACACTTCACGGTTCGTGGGAGGCGCGCTCGGCTTGGCGGCCATGTCCACCTTGGCTACCTCGCGCACGGCCCAACTGCTCGCCGGCCGCGGCGCGGCCTCGCAGGCGCTGCGAGAGCGGGCGCTCACCTCTGGCTACGACCGGGCGTTCCTGGTCGCCGCCGCGCTGTGCGTGGTGGCGGCCGCCGCCGGGAACCTCGTGCCCCGGGTTTTGGTCCCCGGCGGGCGGAGCCCCGTGCCGGACCTCAGTGCGAGGAGCGAGCGTGCCGGCGTGGCCGCCCATGCGGCGGGGGAGCCCGTAGCCGCCGAGATGTAAGCCGGCTCACGGCGTAACCGCGGCGCGCCCTCAGCCGGCTTTGGTGGCAAAGGTCGTGTCCACATAGCGAGAGCTCGGGATGGGCGAACTATAGGTGAGGTTGTGGTTGGCGAGGAAGACGCTTTGCATGTGGGACAAGGTCGCGACCGGCGGGGCGAGGTCGGGGCTGAACACGTTGGGCGGCTCCGCCTCGAGCAGTGAGAGCTTCTCGCCGGTGGCCTTGGCCACTATCTCGAGGTTGGCGTGCGAGTTGGCTGCCTTGCCCTGGAGGTGCTTGGCGGCCTCCGCGAGCGCGTCGAAAAATGGCTGCGCTTCTGGAGAACGAGCGAAGGGCCCTCCGTAGATCACGCCCGTGACCGCCACGTGCACGGGGGCGCCGGCGAGGAGCACCCCGGCACCCGAGGACAGCGCCGCCCCCAAGAACGGCGTCGACATGTACGCCGCCGCCACGGCGCCAGTCGAGAGAGCGCTTTGCATCTCCGGGAAGTTCAAGTTGACGAGCGTCACCTGGCTGAGCGTCACGTGGTAGGGCGCGAGCGCGAGCGCCGTCAGGTACGCCCCCGTCGAACCGGCACCGCCGTCGACGGCGATCTTCATCCCTTTCAGGTCGCCCGGGTTGGTGAGCTTGCGCGAGGCCTTCAGCTTCTTGGCCACGACGAGGCCGTTGGCCGCGGTGCCGGGCGCCTCTTCGGCCATGGAGCCGACCACCTTGAAGTCGAGGCCCTGGTGCACGGCGTTGAACAGGCCGGCCGAGAACCCCCCGAGCACCACCTGCACCTTGTTGGTGGCGGCCAGGACTGTCGCGCTCTGCCCCGAAGCGACCACTGTGAGCTTCACGTTTATGCCGCGCTGGGCAAAGTAGCCGTTGTGCATGGCGATGAAGATGGGCTCGAACAGCGGCAGCGGGACGTACGCCACTGTCACGGTCTTCGACCCGGCCTTGGCGTGGCTCTCGGCCAGCGCCGCCTGGGGGGCTGCCAAGGTCAGTGCGCCCGCGAGCGCAGCACCGGCCGTAGCCCTGCGGACTGCCTTCCCTCGGCCGCGGCCGCCTGCCGCGGTCCCGGTCCCGTGGGCAAGTCCCAAGACAGATTTCATCGCACACTCCTTGTTGTTCGGCTGGCGGTGTACGCAGTCCCCTTGGTGGAAAACCACGTCCCCCCCTCCGGTTGGCTATTTGCGGAGATGAGCATAGCTGACCCCCCCAGGGGGCCTGTCAGCGGCTCCTGCGGTGCACCCAGGGGACGGCGACGCGCTCCAAGGCGGCGATCACGGCCGTGAGAGCGACGCCGAGGAGGGCGATCGTCGCCATGCCGACGTACATCTGGTCCGGTTCGAACAGCTGCCACGAGTTCCAGACCAAAAACCCGAGCCCATTGTTGGAGGCTACGAACTCGGTGGCGGTGATGACGACGAGGCCGAGCGCGATCGACACCCGCAAACCTGTGAAGATGGCGGGCAAGGAGCCGGGTAGCAGCACGTAGCGGAACATCTTGGCGCCCGAGGCACCGTACGCCCGCCCAGCCTCGACCAGGCGCGGGTCGAAGTGCCTTACGGCGGACAGGGCGTTGATCTCGAGGACGAAGAAGGTCACGGCGACAACGGTTAGGACCTTGGCCGTCTCGCCGACGCCGAATATGACGAGAAGGAGCGGCAACAAGGCGATCTGGGGTATCGCGTACAGCGCGGTGAACAGTGGGGACAGCGCGGCACGAAGCGGACGGGCAATCCCGAGCAGGAGACCTACGGCGGTGCCCCCGGCCGCCCCGATGACGAAGCCAACCACGAGGCGCGCCAAGGTGGCGGCGAGGTCGCTCGGCAGGGTCCCCGAGGAGATGAGCTGGCCGGCGGCCCGCGCGATCTCGACCGGGGGAGTGAAGATACGCGGGTCCACCCAGTGCAGGTCAGCCGCCGCCTGCCAGAGCGCGAGCAGGGAGACCGGTGTTGCGACCGCCAGGGAGAGGTCGAGGCGGTGCCTACGGCGCTCCGCCGCGCGGAGCACCGCGACCGCGGCATCGACGGCGTCGACGGCGTCGCCTGCTTCGGCGGCTACCCCGGTCACGAGTGCTCGAGCGACTTTTCCACCTCGTCGCGTAGTGCGGCCCACAAGTCGGCCTTCATGCGTGAAAAGGCGACGCCCGTGGCAGAGCTCGCGTTGCGCGGGCGCGGGAGCCCGACGGGGAGGTCGAGCTTCACCCTCCCCGGGCGCGCCGTCATCACCACGACCCGGTCGCCCAAGAGGAGCGCTTCGTCGAGAGAGTGTGTCACCAAGACAACGGTCTTCTTGGTCTCCTCCCACAATCGGACCAGGTCTTCTTGGAGCAGTAGGCGGGTCTGGGCGTCCAACGCAGCCATGGGCTCGTCCATGAGCAGCACCTCGGGGTCGGTGACAAAGGCGCGGGCGAGCGAGAGGCGCTGGCGCATGCCGCCCGAGAGCTGCTCGGGGTAGGAACGCTCGAAGCCGGCGAGGCCCATCCTGGCCAGCCACGCCCGGGCGCGGTCGTGGCGTTCCCGCTTGCCCATGCCGGCCATTCGCAGGCCGAACGCGACGTTGTCGACCACGCTCAACCAGGGGAAGAGCCCATAGTCCTGGAACACGAAGGCGACCGCCGGCAGGCCCCCGCGCTCCTGGCGCGTCGTCGACCGCACCTCGCCCGTGCTGGGTTGCTCGAGGCCCCCCAGGATCCGCAGCAGGGTCGATTTGCCGCACCCCGACGGCCCGATCAACGACACGAAAGTGCCTCTTTGCACCTCGAGGCCCACGTCGCGCAAAGCGAGCGTCGCCTCGCCGGCCCGCCCGACGAAGACCTTGGAGACCCGCCTTGCCTCCAGGGCGGGGGCGACCGGCGAGACGGGCACGCGCTCGGGCCCCGACAGCAGGTCCACCTCCACGTGCTAGAGGATAGTGCCGTCGTCGGGCCGGGGGCCGCCGCCAGGCCGGTTGGGGGTGAGCTGCTATCGTCCATGTCTGGTGGCGTGCGGCTGCGTGCGCCCGCCAGGTGGTGGCCGTCGTCGGGCAAGGAAAAGCAGGTCGGGAGGGTACGCAGTTGCCTCATTACAACTCGGGGGACACCGCCTGGGTGCTGGCCAGCGCCGCGCTCGTGCTGTTTATGACGCCAGGGCTCGCCATTTTTTACGGGGGGATGGTGAGGCGCAAAAACGTGCTCGCCATGCTCATGCAGAACTTCGTGACGATGGCCATAGTCTGCCTGGCCTGGGTGTGGTTTTCGTACAGCCTCGCCTTCGGCCCGGACTGGGGAGGCCTCGGGCTGCTCGGGGACCTTCGTTTCGCGGCGCTCTCCCATATATCCGGGGCTGTGCCGGGCCTGGCCCACCAGAGCATTCCCCAGCTCGCCTTCGTCGCCTTCCAGATGATGTTCGCGGTGATAACGGCTGCGCTTCTCACGGGGTCTTCGGCAGACCGGCTCGGCTTCGCTGCCTTTTGCATCTTCGTGCTGGTGTGGTCGGTCGTCGTGTACGACCCCATCGCGCATTGGGTCTTCTCGCCGGAGGGCTGGCTCGCCAAAAGGGGCACCGAGGACTTCGCCGGCGGCACGGTCGTCGAGATCACCTCCGGGGTGAGCGGGGCCACGCTGGCCTTGGTGGTCGGGCCGCGGCGAGGTTGGCCACGTGAACTCATGCGCCCGCACAACGTGCCTTTGTCGGTGCTCGGCGCCGGCATCTTGTGGTTCGGCTGGCTCGGGTTCAACGCCGGCTCTGCTCTCTCGGCCGGGCGCGCCGTCGACGCTTTCGTAAACACCAACACTGCAACCGCGGCGGCGCTCCTCGCGTGGCTCCTCGTCGAGAAGCTGCGGGACGGGAGGCCCACGACCTTGGGGGCTGCCTCGGGGGCCGTAGCCGGCGCCGTCGGGATCACTCCGGCTTGTGGCTTTGTAAACACGGTCGGGGCTACGGTTATAGGCCTTGTCGCCGGCGCGGCGTGTGCCCTTGCCGTGAGCCTCAAGTTCAAGTTCAGGGTCGACGACTCCCTCGACGTGCTCGCCGTGCACGGCGTGGGCGGCTTTGTCGGGATGCTCATGGTGGGCTTCTTCGGTGTTTCCGCGGTGAGCGGCGCCAACGGGCTTTTTTATGGAGGCGGCCTGGCATTGCTCGGCCGGCAGGCCCTCGCAGTAGGAGTCGCCGTCGGTTGGGCATTTTGTGCTACGGCGGCCGTGGCGTGGGCCGTCCACAAGACGGTCGGCATGAGGGTGGGCCCCGAAGAGGAATTGGCAGGCCTCGACGTGTCTTTGCACGAAGAGAGCGCGTACGACTTCGAGGCCCTGACGAGCAGCGCCCTTTCTGCGAGGGCGTTCACGTCTAGGCCGCCGAGCAGGGCCCAAACGGAGAAGGACTGAGGAGGGTGCCAGAGTGCGATTGGTCACGGCAGTCATAAAGCCGTTCCGCCTGCAAGAGGTCCAGGAGGCTCTCCGCTTGGCGGGCGTGGTCGGGATGACCGTGAGCGAAGTCCACGGGTATGGCCGCCAGCGCGGCCATACCGAGGTTTACCGTGGTGCAGAGTACCGCGTCGACTTTGTCCCAAAAGTTCGCATCGAAGTGGTGTGTGAAGACGAGGAGGCCGAGCGGGTGGTCGAGGCGGTCGAGTCAACGGCCAGGACTGGCAAGATCGGCGACGGCAAGATCTGGGTGGTCGCGGTCGAAGAACTGGTGAGGGTGAGGACGGGGGAGCGCGGCGCTGCGGCCATCTGAAACGCTTAGGCGAGGCCGTGCTCTCGGGCGTACCCCACTGCCGCGGCGCGGTCGGCAGAGCCGGTCTTGGCAAAAATCCGGTTGATGTGGGTCTTTACCGTGGCCGAGGATAGGTAGAGCCTGCTGGCGATGTCCGGGTTGGTCATGCCGCGGGCGATCATGACGAGGATTTCCGCCTCCCTTCTCGTGAGCCCGTCGGGCAACTTGTCAGGCAGCGGCGTCGGCTGGTCCGCGACAGTCCCGCCCCGGGCCGCGGCGGCGACCAGCGCCGCCTGCACCGCGCGGTCGAGGACGGCCAGCCCGGTTACGGCGCTCCGGAGGGCGTGGGCTATCTCCCTGCGGTCGGCGTCTTTTGTCAGGTAGCTCCGAGCGCCGGCGGCGAGCGCGGCCAGCACGGAAGCGTCGTCTGCGTAAGTCGTGAGCACAACGATGGCGACGTCGGGGTGCTCGCGCGTGAGGCGCCGGCTCGCTTCGACGCCGTCCAGGACCGGCATGTGGAGGTCCATCAGTACCGCGTCGGGCTCGAGGCGGGAGACGAGGTCGATCGCTTCCTGCCCGTTGGCGGCGGCACCGACGACCTCTATGTCTGGGAGGAGCCCGAGCATGAGCACGAGCCCCTCGCGGACGGTGGCCTGGTCGTCGGCCACCACGACCCGTAGCGGTGCCGGCTCGCCCCCTGGCCCGCTCATTGGGGCACCTGCGCGGTCACGACCCACTTGTCCCCTCCGTCGGGCCCAGCGAGCAACGAGCCGCCGATGAGGAGCAGGCGCTCGCGCATCCCAGCGAGGCCGTAGCCCGCGTTGGCCGTCTCGAGAGGCTGAAGGGCGTATCGACCTCGGGCCTGGCGAAAACGGTGAGCCTGCACATGAAGGCGGGCAGCACCGGGGCGCTGGCGCATGACGAGCTCCTCGTTGACTCTTCGACGGCCAAGTCCGACCACCTCTTTGTAGGCAGCGCCGTGCCCGTGAAGTTCGCCCTTACAGGACCCTCTACCATCCGCATCGGCGGGATTTACAAGCCCAACGCCCTCGTTGGGAGCTACCTCGTGGGCCAGGACTTCTACCTCTCCCACTACCGCCGGCCGCTCCCAGGGGCCGTGTTGCTGTCGGCCAATGACACGGCGAAGGTGCAAAGCGAGGTGGAGCGCGTGCTCACCGCCTACCCGACCGTGCAGGTCCAGACCAGGTCCCAGTTCGAAAAGTCCCGGATTTCCAGCGTCAACCAGCTCCTTACCCTCGTCTACGCCCTGCTCGCGCTGGCGGTGCTCGTAGCGCTCATCGGGGTCGTCAACACGCTCATGCTGTCGGTGTTCGAGCGCACCCGGGAGATCGGCTTGTTGCGGGCCGTCGGCATGAAACGGCACCAGGTCCGTGCCATGGTCCGGTCCGAGTCGGTGATCTTGTCGGTCTTCGGCGCCCTCATAGGCATACTGATCGGCACCAGCATGGGTGTCGCCCTCGTCTCGGCCCTGAAGCTCACGGCCACCTCGGTGCCCGTGCCGAGCTTGGTCGTCTTCTTGGTACTGTCGGCATTGCTCGGCCTCGTGGCGGCCACGTGGCCGGCCCGGCGGGCAGCTAGGTTGGACGTGCTGGCAGCGATCGCGACCGAATGAGGCGCCGGAGCAGGGCGTAGTGGGCTGTGCCCGGGGGCTCTGCGCCGGAGAGGAGCTGGACGACGCGTTCGAAGAGGGGGCGGGCGGCGGTAACCCACCATCCGACCTCCTGGTACTCAGCTTGCTGCCACGGAGCGTGGTCGCACCCGGGTGCCTGACCTGCTCGACCGGCGCCGGCGGTGACGAGCCTGAGCGTATCGCTCAGTGGGCGGCCGATCTCGGCTACGATTTCCGGGTGGTAGGTATGTGATGGCGGTAGACACCGCTACGGCAGCAGGCGCGGGAGCCAGCAGGCGCGCCATCGAGCATCACTATGACGTCGGTCGCGAGTTCTACCGGCTGTGGCTCGATGCCCGCATGGTGTACTCATGCGCCCTGTGGACTGGTGACCTCGACGACGACTTGGAGGGCGCCCAGCTGGCCAAGCTTGCTTGGCACGCTACAGCGGCCCGAGCCGACGGCGTGGCCCGGGCCCTCGACATCGGCTGCGGGTGGGGCGCCATGTTGCGTTACCTCGTCGAGGAGCGGGGGGTCGGTCACGTAACCGGGCTTACGCTGAGCGCCGACCAGGCCTCCTCCGGTCCTATCTCCGAACGAGCTGAGGTCCGGCTCGAGGACTGGCGGGACCACCAACCGGCGCACCCTTATGACGCCGTCGTCTCGATCGGCGCTTTCGAGCACTTCGCCCGGGACGACCTGCCGAGGGCCGAACGGCGTCAGGTGTACCGGGCTTTCTTCGAGCGGTGCGCAGGTTGGCTGGTGGAAGGCGGGCGCCTGTCTCTCCAGACCATCGCCTACGAGGACTTCGACCGCGCCACCTCAGCGGCTTCACCGTTCTTTACCGAGGAGATCTTCCCCGAGTCGGGCCTCCCTCAGCTGAGCGATATCGTCGAGGCCGCCGAAAGGTGGTTCCGGGTGGTCGGGTTCCGTAACGACCCTACCCATTACGAGCAGACGCTCCTCTTATGGCAGCAGCGGCTCGAGTCGGGTCGGGCGCGGGCGGTCGAGCTCGCCGGGCCCGCTGTCTACCGCCGCTATTTGCGCTACCTGCGGCTCTCGAGAGTCATGTTCCAGCGGCGAGTTTGCACCTTGTACCGCTTGGTGTTGGAGCGCCGGCCTGTGCCCCCGCTCCCCTCGAGGGGTAACCCATGACCTCCGGGGCACTTCGCGAGCAGCTGGACCAGCACGCCGGCTGCCTCCTCGACCGGCACCTGGCGCGCTCAAAGGAGTGGTTCCCCCACGAACTGGTCCCCTGGGAACTCGGGCGGCGGTTCGTGCCTGGAGAGCCCTTCCAACCAGAAGGCGAGCCTTTGGCTCCGGGCGTCGCCTCGGCGTTGTTCGTCAACCTTTTGACCGAAGACAACCTACCCAGCTATTTCCATGCAATTTCCAAGGCCTTCGGTGGGGGGTCGGTGTTGGGCGAATGGGCGCGTCGTTGGGCTGCCGAGGAGCAACGTCATGCCATGGTGCTTCGCGACTGGCTCTCCGTAACTCGCAAGCTCGACCTCATCGCCTTGGAGCGGGCCCGCATGGGCCAGGTCTCGGCGGGGTTCCGGGTAGGCGGTCGTGGACGCAGCCTGACCGATGGTCTGGTCTACCTGTCTTTACAGGAACTCGCTACGCGTATATCTCACTGGAACACTGGGCGCCTACTCGACGATGTCGGCTGCGCTCTGTTGAAGCGCGTCGCGGCCGACGAAAACTTGCACTTCCTTTTTTACCGCGACCTGGTTACTGCTGCTTTGCAGGCCGACCCTTCGGGCACGGTAGAGGCCATGGACCGCCAAGTGACCGAGTTCACCATGCCCGGCGCCGAGATCCAAGGTTTTGCCGCGCATGCCGCTGCGATCGCCGCAGCCGGGATATACGACTTTCGCGTCCATTATGAGCAGGTCGTAGTGCCAGTGGTCGTCAACCACTGGCGCGTCGAAGAAGTCGAGGGCCTCGATGCCACGGCCGAACGCGCCCGCGACCATCTTCTGGCTTGGGTCGCTCGCCTGAGGCGGGTGGCCGAGCGCATCGCGGCTCAGCAGGGTGCATAGCTGTGCACCTTATGTCCGGTTTGGGAACTCAGGCGCGCCGGCACCTCCAGTCCCGCTAGCCTGGTCACTGGCAGGCCGGTGCTCGGCTAGGTTTGTAGCCGGGTTTGTGACCACCTGTCACGGGCATCAGCCCCCGTAGCTCAGAGGATAGAGCGTCGGTTTCCTAAACCGTGCGTCGGGCGTTCGAGTCGCCCCGGGGGCGCCAGGAAAGTCCCAGTTCAGGGGCTACCTCGCTGGTGTGGGGCGAAGCCTCGTATTCCCCGCGGAGGGGCTCACTATACTTTGTGCCGTGAGCTTCATGTGGCGGTGGCGGGGCGATGACGTGGTGCGTCCGCTGGGCGCCAAGTTGTCCCGGCAAGCCCTTTGACCGGTTCGGGCCCGGTACCGGGGTTCCAACCCGCGACCCATGGTGTGGGGGGCATGGGAGGGACATTGCGAAGGTCGGGCCGGTTGCCTGAGATCATCCAAGGCGGGATGGGTGTTGGCGTCTCGGGGTGGCGCTTGGCCAGGGCGGTCGCCTCGATGGGCCAGCTTGGCGTGGTCTCAGGTTTGGGGCTCGACACGCTCATGGCTCGTCGTCTTCAGCTCGGCGATCCGGGCGGCCACATCCGCCGGGCTCTCGCGGACTTCCCCCTCCCTCTTGTTGCCGAGCGGGTCATCGAGCGCTACTACGTCGAGGGTGGCATCGAACGCGATGCCCCGTTCCGCCTGGTCCCCAAGGTGACGCTCACCCCCGGACGTCCCGGGGTCGACTTGGCCGTCGCCGCCAACTTCGTCGAGGTCTTCCTTGCCAAGGAGGGCCATGACGGGCCGGTGGGTGTCAACTACATGGAAAAGCTCCAGGCGGCCACGCCGGCTGCGCTGTACGGCGCCATGCTCGGTGGAGTCGACTACGTGCTGATGGGAGCCGGCATACCCGCCCAGATCCCCGCTCTTCTCGATGCCTTTGCCGCTGGCATGCCCGGAGAGCTGACCGTCGACTTACAGGGCGCCGGAGGTACGCCGGCCCGGCTGGTGCTCGACCCAGCGAACGTCGTCGGCGCACGTCCCCATATCGGCCGTCCCCAGTTCATAGCGATTGTCTCGTCCAACATGTTGGCCGGCTACCTGGCGCGCGACCGTCGCACCCGGCCGGAAGGCTTCGTGGTAGAAGGCCCCGTCGCGGGTGGCCACAGCGCCAGGCCGCGGGGCCAACTCGTTGTGGACACTGCGGGACAGCCCGTCTATGGCCCCCGGGACGCGGTCGAACTTGCCAAGATGTCGGCGCTCGGCCTTCCGTTCTGGCTCGCCGGCGGTTACGCCAGCCCTCAGGGCCTATCCTTGGCGAAGCGCGCGGGTGCCGCGGGTGTCCAAGTGGGTTCGGCGTTCGCCCTCTGCGAGGAGTCCAATCTCGACCCTACGCTGCGCCGGGTGGTCATCGAGCGGGCTCTGGCAGGCGCGCTCCAGGTTCGGGTGGACTTGCGGGCCTCTCCGACCGGCTTTCCTTTCAAGGTGGCCGACGCGCCAGGGACGCTAGGCGATCACGAGGTGGCCACGGCCCGCGGCCGCGTCTGCGACCTCGGCTACCTGCGTGTCGCCTACCGAAAGCCAAATGGACGGATCGGGTACCGCTGTCCTGCCGAGCCGGTCACCGACTATCTTCGCAAGGGCGGTCAGCCGGAGGACACGGAGGGCAGGCTCTGCCTCTGCAACGGGCTGATCGCAACGATTGGCCTCGCCCAAAGACGCTGCGACGGTAGCACGGAGCCGCCCGTGGTCACGCTGGGCCAAGAGCTCTCGTTCCTTCCCGCTCTCATGGAACAAAAAAGTCGTTATACGGCTCGCGACGTGGTCGAGTACCTCCTCGGAGACGTTTGAGCATACTTCGCAAGTGCGCGTGCTTCGTACCGGACGCCGGCGTGGGACTACCTCGCAGGCCAGGCTGATGCCCTTCGCCCTGATGCCCTTCGCCAGGGTTCCTCCACCGTTACCAACTCCTCGGTTCGAGGCGGTGACGACGTTGACTTCCCGCCCGAATGGACGGTGCGGCTGCCGCTCGGTCTCGGCATGGTCCACCCCCGACGAGCACGGCCAGGGCGCTGTCGGCTACGCTGACGCAGCCGACAGCGAGTTGGGCGAGATTCGCCCAGCATGGGTAGGCCCACAGCGCCCGGCCGAGCCACAACGCTCTCGGTAAGTCGCATCGGGCACCGGTGAGCGCGGGCAGGTCGAGCGCTTCCGAGCGGCAGCTCAGGGGTTGCCGGGCGCGGCGCTTATGTCAGCTAGGACCGAGCTCTCGTCACGCTCGACAGCCAAGTCCCCCAATGACACGATGCCAACCGCCTGGCCGTCCTGCACGACCGGTACCCGGCGCAGGGCCTTCTCCCGCATCGTCCGAATGGCATCTTCGACGGTGTCGTCCACCCCAAGGTAGGTGAGGTCGCCGCTGCAAATGTCGCGCACCTTGGTGCGGACTGGGTCCTGGCCGGTGGCCACCGCCCTGATCGTGATGTCACGATCGGTCACGATGCCGCATACCTGGTAGTCCTCGGTCACGACGACGTTCCCGATGTTCTCGTCTCTCATGAGCCTGGCCGCTTCGGCCACGGTCGCCGTAGCTGCTACGGTGACCGGGTCAGGCGTCATGACCTCGGTGATTGCTTGGCTCATCTCCGCCTCCTTTCTCTGTGGTCTGTCTCTAGGGTGCTGGTTTTTGCACCATCGTTCCCCTATACCCCTGGCCGCTCGGCTTGGCTACTTCTTGGCATGCGTCTTTCTGGCTGGCTTGATCTCCCATCGGAAGCCTTTGGCGGACTTCTTGCAAACCAAGCCCAGCTTGCCGCTCTTTATGGTTTTTACCACGGTCTTACCGAGCTCAGCCTTGGTGCACGGGTCGCCGACTTTCACGGTGGAGATGGCCTTGGGTGAGATGGCCTTGGGGGCGTGCGTGGACGCCCAGGCCGTGGCATTCCCTAGGCCCAACCCGATCCCGCTTCCCGCGATGCCAAAGGCGAGCACAGCGGGGGCCAGTCTTTTCAGTACATTCGCTGCCATTTGTTTGTCTCCTTTCTGGATGGCGTTGATGGTTCTGTCGTATGTTACCCATGCTCCAAGCGGTGAATCGCCCGTTTGATAGGTCCTGGCCACCCGAGCTGAATGTGGGTGCAAACCACCAGGTAGCTCGCACGTAGTTTGCTAACCTGAAAAACTGCTGAGGCCACCCACGCCCGATTGGCACCCGCTCGCGTGGGGTAAGTAATAGGTTATGTTACCGTCAGATCGCGGCGGACGCCGGGAGCTTGAGTACCCCACTATCCCGCCGGGTCTCGAAAGCCAGGTCGCAGTTAGCGCTGGTGCTCGGCGCGATCCGGCTCGATCAGTTTCGGGCTGGTCAACATTGCGGTGGAGGTATACGCGGCGGTGAGAGGCCATGGCACTCATTTCCACCAGATCGAGAAAAGTAGTGGTTCCCGCGTCCGGTACGAGAAAGTGTCAGAAAGGTCGGGCCAGCGGGTGGTCGATGATGACGTCGAAGTGAGCTATGACCCGGCCCCGCGACGGGGCGCGAGGCGATGTGTGCCGGCGATGGCCCTGGCGGCAGGCTGGCGTGCCCGACAGGATGCCTCGGTCAGCGAGGCGAGCGAGGTGGGGCACGGCCAAGGAGAGGGGCACGGCCAAGGAGAGGGGCACGGCCAAGGAGATGTGGTGTCACGGGTATGCAAAACCAGACGCACTTCTGCCTCCTTTCCATCCTTTCTACCCCCCATCCCGCCGACATCTGCTCCACTATGCGCAGCCCCCACCCTCCTAAGTCGCCTGCGCCGGCCGGGAGCACGGCTGGGGATTTCGGGCTGCCGTCCACTACGCCGATATGTAGGCTGTCCTCAGCCACGATGACCTCCACCTTGATCCGCGGACCGGATGTGTGCAAGATCGCGTTGTTCACCAGTTCGCTGGTCAGCAGGACCGCCGTGTCGAAATCGATGGCATTGGCGATTGGCGCCAGCACCTCGCTCAGGAAGCGTCGGGACGCCGCGGCACTCTCGGCGGCCCGTGGGAATGTTCGAGAAGCGTGTTGAGACAAATCCCCGATCTTTATTGGGTACCCAAACAGGCAACTTTTCAATCTCGAGGTCCCGGCCGGGAGGCCACGTCGTGGCCCTGACCACGTCGCCCGAGGACGTTCCGCCAGGCCCCGCTCGTGATCTGCAGGGCTCGCCTGACCGCGTTGAGTGGTAATCATCGGTTCGAGCTGGGCTAGACAGCCCCGGCGTCTATTGCTAAAATGTCGTTTGCATAGCTGCAGCGAAAGGTTGGGTCATGGCCCAAGTGCCGCATACGGCACCGCGTGACGAGGTTAGGGTGCACGTAGCGGGCTACGAAGGCGTCCTTTCGGCGAGGAAGGCGGCGAGAGAGATGGCCGTGAAGCTCGGCTTCACGCTTGCCGACACCACCAGGGTGACGACTGCGGTTTCGGAGGTGGCCCGCAACATCGCCCGCTTTGCGTGGTCGGGCGTGGTCGTCTTGAGGGCGGAGCACTCTCACGGGACGCCGGCGCTCACGGTGGAGGCCATAGATTCGGGTCCGGGGATCGCCGACCCGAGCCTGGTGGTCGAAGACGGGTACGGGACGGCGGACAGCCTCGGCCTCGGGCTGTCGAGCGCCCGTCGGTTGATGGACGAGTTCAGCGTCGTGTCTCGAGCGGGGGACGGGACGACGGTCAAGATGCGCAAGAGCGCCTGAGGCGCCTGAGCGCGGCGCTTCGAAGTTCCAAGGGTGGCCACGTTCGAGGAGGGCTATGCCAGCGTTTTGGGGGGCCACCTTCGAAGCCCCGGGGAGGCGGGCTTGGACGCGGCCCAGGACCTGGGCCGCCGAGCGCTACGAGAGGGCCTTGGGGTGCTCGAGGTCGTGGTCACGCACGAAAAGGTGCTCGCAGCTGCGGGCTTCCCGCGCGAGCCTGTAGGAGAGAGGGCAGGCGAAGAGGCTCACCCGGCGCTGGACTTCTTGCTCCAGGCCCTGGCGCCGTTCGATGCCCCAAGGTTGGGCTTCAAGGAGGTACGCGAACAACTCGGTTTCCGGCACCGGCAGGTAGAGCAGTTGCGCGCGCTTACCGAAGCTTCCTTCAAAATGCTTTCCACTTTCGACCCTAACGACAGGCTCTTGCTCCTCGAGGAGGCAGCGACGCTATCGCTTTCGGGCGCTTCGGTGGCGACCGCTGCCGGCGACCAAGAAGAACAGGAGCTTTTGGCTAAGCTGCCACCAGACGCTCGGGAGTCCTTCAGGGGTTTCAAGGCCGGGGAGAACTTCGTCCGGGCCTCGTGGATGAGCGACGCGGGTCCCATTCACCTGCTGGTGGCGCGCGCCCCGACTCCCATTGGGGCCGGGCCCGTGATAGCAGCATGGAAGCAAGGCGACGACTTTTCGGACCTGGACAGGGCCTTGTTCCGCCAGCTGAGCCAGCTCGGGTCCGTGGCAGTCACTAACGCCCGGCTCTTCGAGCACGAGCGCGACATTGCGGTCGTCCTCCAGCGGTCACTGTTGCCTTTAGCCCCCCGGGGCGCCCATGGCCTCGAGTTGGCCAGTTGTTACATCCCCGCCCACCCTGGGGCGAGCGTCGGGGGCGACTGGTTCGACGCCTTCGAGCTGCCAGGTGACCGTCTCGGGTTGGTCATCGGGGACGTCATGGGCCACGATGTCCTCTCCGCCGCCATCATGGGCCAGTTCCGCATCGCGGTGCGCGCCTACGCCCTCGAGGGCCACTCGCCGGCGGGGGTACTCGACCGAGTGGAAAACTTGTGCTCGGCCCTGGTCGGTGACAGCTACGCGACCTTGCTCTACGCGACAGTCGGGACTGGCGGTGAGCTCTTCCTTGCCAACGCCGGTCATCCCGCACCGGTGGTGATCGGCCCGGAAGGTCGGGCCAGTTTTCTCGAGGGTGGGCTCTCTGTGCCGGTCTGCATCGGGGCGCCGGCACCCACGCGCACCGAACGCTGCGCCTTGTTCCCCATCGGGACGACCCTGTTCTTCTACACCGACGGCCTCATCGAGCGGCGCGGGTCATCGCTGGACGCCTGCTTGGCAGAGCTCCTCAACGCCTTGAGCCAGGCACCGGTACCCTTGGTCGGGCACTTGCAGGCTTGGTGCGACGAGGTAGTCGCGAGCCTCACCGGTGAGGGGCCGGAAGACGACGTGTGCGTCTTGGCAGTGAGGTTGGCTGGCTCTTGAGCTCGTTGGGCCCGTCGGCAGGCTCATATATCTGCCTCGTCCCCGGCCGGCCAGGAACCCGGTAGTCATCACTTTAGGGGGCCTCCGGGGTAACACGCGCGAACCCTGAAGTCCCCGGGCACCGCGCCACCTTCGGTAGCTGGGCCCGCGGCGGGAGAAACCTGGCCGCGAGCTCGAGGCCGGTTGATCGGGGGTGCCCAAAAACTCTCACCCGAGCTGCTACAGATCGCTTACTAATTGCCGGGCCCCTTAGTGCCGGGTTCAAAGCGTATAGCCCCTCCATCGGAGCTATCTGCAGCCCCGTTGGCCGGCGCGGCAAGTTCTGTACGGAGCCGAGGGAGCGCTGAGGGGTAGTGTTGTTGAAGGAAGGCGATCAGTTTTTCCCTTACCTCGCACTGTAAGTCCCACGAGCGCGAACTGTCGGGCGAGCTCATGAGGGCTCGTAGCTGCATGGTGAGGCCGAGGTTGGTGACCTGGAGTAGGGCGACCTTGCCGTCCCAGTTGGTGGAGGCCGCGACGATCTCGTTGAACTCGTCACGTATAGCTTGCACGGGTGCGCTGTAGTCTACCTCGATCAGTACCCAGCCGAGGATGTCTGCAGTTGAACGAGTCCAGTTCTCGAACGGCTGGGATGTGAAGAACGAGATGGGGAGGACGAGCCGCCGGAGGTCCCAGACCTGGACCACCACGTAGGTGAGGTGGATTTCCTCTATGCGGCCCCAGTGGCCGCTTATGACCACCACGTCGTCGGTCCGGATGGGCTGGGTGACCGCGATCTGTATGCCGGCGACGAGGTTGGAGGCGAGCGGTTGGACCGCGATGCCGGCGAGCAGCGCCACGAGGCCGGCCGACGCAAGCAGTCCTGCACCGACTGCTCGCACCGCCTTGAAGGAGAGCAGGAAAAGTGCGAGCCCGACAACTGAAACGACGACCAGCGTTACCCGGCGGAGCATTTCGAACTGCGTTTGCACCCGCCGCGCCCGCAGGTTGTTCTCGGTGGTGAGCGGGTAGCGGGCCAGTACGACGTCTGAGAGAACGTAAGTCAGTTCGAGGGCTAGCCAGCAGACGCCTATCAGTATGCCGGCGCCGAGAACGTGGGCCAAGACAGTCGAGAGCGCTCCTTTGAGTGGGAGGCTGACCGACGCTACCTCCAGCGCGATGAGCAAGGCCGCGAAGTAGGCGGGCCGGTGGAGGTGGCGGACAACCGAGCGCGCGGTCGGATGAGCGCGGTGGTCGACCTGGCGGTGTAGGAGGTGGACGATCGGTTTATAGGCTGCCACGGCACCGACGGCGATGCCGCCGAGCACGCCGGCTACGAGCGGGACGTTCAAGGCGCGTCCCCGGTGCCTTGTGAAGCCCCCAACAACGGTCTCCGCAGCCTCGACAGCACGGGCGGCGACCTCCATGCCGGTTCGTCGGTGGCCCGCCACCGCTCGAGGTCGGGCGCTTCGAGCGCCCCTTTGCCGGCCAGGTAACAAGCCATCCCACCGAGGAAGCCGGCCGCCGCGATACCGAGGCAGATCCACAAAGCCGTGGCCGTGCCTGCCGCTGGCGTGCGGGCGAGGGCGCCGACGAGGAAGGCGAGCACTGGGGCAACCAGGGAGGCGGTCACGCCCCGGAGCAATTCGATCAAGGCGAAGACCCGCTGTAGTTGGCGGGAGCGCATGGAGAAACCCGCCGTGAAGAGGGCAGGTGACACAGAGGCGCCGACGCCAAGGCCGGTGAGCCCGATGCCTACCGAGACCAGGGAACCGTGCCCCCGGAGGAACGACATGAGCAAGGCAGCCGCGGCTGCGGTCGCAAGGAGCCCTGCGGCGGCGGGCACGGGTGTGACGCGCGTCCGGAACAATGTCCTGCACACCAACTCTCGGGTCGTGGACGAGGATGTCGCGGAGGCGCTCCCCGGGTTAGGCGAGGTCACCCCCGCCAGGAAGGCCGGTACCCGAGGAGCCTCGAGCCGACGGTCAGCCAGGGTGGCGCAGTCGCGCATCATCTCGTAGCTCGGGCGCGTGCCGAGCAGGCCGATAGGGCCGGTGACAAAACCGAGGTCGTCGGCCAGCACGTCCTTGCCGAGCAGGGCCTTGGCCACCCCTGCCCCGAGGGCTTCGGCGGCCTCGACGAGCTGGCCGGTTGCCCCCCGGGCGCCCGGGCCGGCCAAGACGGCCACCTTCTTGCCCGCGTTCAGCACCTCGGCGGCGCGCCTCACCCCGTCCTCGTCGGGCACGAGGCGAGAACTTGGCGTAGCCGACTGCCTCGAACGCGGCCATCTCGTCGTGGCGGGCCGGCACGAAGCGGGGCAGGCCGCCCCCGTCGTCTTTGGCCTTGTCTTTGGCCCGGGCCGCGAGCACCCCGTTTATCCCGTCGCCGGGGTAGCCGAAGACCTGCTCGACCCCCCAGGCCCGCAGGCGTCGGAGCAGGAAAGTGGAGACCGTCTCGCTCATGGCCCCCGACTACCCTTCCGGGCCGCTGTTACACCCCTGGCTGCGTGGGCCGGGCCTCAGGTGTCTACGAAGCTCCGGCGCAAGTGCGCCACGGCCCGGCTGATGATACGGGAGACCTGCATCTGGGAGACCCCGATCTCGTTG